>NZ_JBALNQ010000002.1:41587-58734 GCF_036961885.1 Neobacillus niacini
CTGTAGCGCAAATCAACAGTCAAGTTTAAAGCAGCTTATTTTATAAGCAAAAGTTGATTTGTTAACCGAATTCATAAAATCTTAAGAATTTTGTGTAAAATATTTCAACTTTTGCTTCTTTTTATGTAAAATAGATAGTGGATGAGAAAACGTTTTCAATTGTTTAAATTTTTTTATTACTATTTCGAGCGAGCGTTCAGTCAATATCGAAGGGGAGAGTGTTTTAAATGGGGAGAAGTGTAATTTTAAGCGGAGTTCGAACACCATTTGGAAAATTTGGCGGGGCACTCAGCAGCCTGACTGCTTCACAGCTTGGCGGTATTGCCGTCAAAGAAGCCATCGCGCGCGCTGGCGTAAATCCTGATGATGTCCAGGAAGTGATTTTGGGGACGGTTTTACAAGGCGGCCAGGGGCAAATTCCCTCACGCCAAGCAGCAAGGGAAGCGGGCCTTTCATGGGAAGTGAAAACAGAAACCATTAATAAAGTTTGTGCGTCAGGAATGCGAAGTGTTACGTTAGGCGATCAAATCATCCGCGCTGGCGATGAAGAAGTAATTGTTGCAGGCGGCATGGAATCGATGAGCAACGCGCCATATATTCTACCAAAAGCTCGCTGGGGCTTAAAAATGGGTGATTCATCGGTGAAGGACTTAATGATTCATGACGGCTTAAGCTGCAGCTTTACCGGTGTTCATATGGGGACATATGGGAATTCCACGGCAAAAGAAATGGAAATTAGCCGTGAAGCTCAGGATCAGTGGGCTTTAAGAAGTCATGACCGGGCCGTTGCCGCAATCGAAAATGGAATTTTTGCAGAAGAAATCGTGCCTGTTACCGTCCCGCAGCGTAAAGGGGAACCCGTTGTCGTCAAGCATGATGAATCACCACGAAAAGACACCTCCATTGAAAGACTTTCAAAATTAGCACCTGTTTTTAATGCAGACGGAACGATTACAGCAGGGAATGCTCCTGGAATCAATGATGGTGCGGCCGCATTGGTAATCATGAGTGAAGAGCGAGCAGTGCGCGAAGGCCGACAGCCGGAAGCGATTATCCTTGGTCATGCAGCGGTTGCCGTCGAAGCAAAGGATTTCCCGCAAACACCAGGACTTGTTATCAACAGCTTATTGAAAAAGACCGGAAGAACAGTGGAGGAAATCGACCTATTTGAAATCAATGAAGCCTTTGCTGCCGTTGTGTTAGCAAGTGGAAAAATTGCCAATCTTGATACAGAAAAGGTTAATGTCAACGGCGGTGCGGTCGCATTGGGCCACCCAATCGGAGCAAGCGGCGCCCGAATCATCATCACGTTAATGCATGAGTTAAAGCGCCGTGGCGGCGGAATTGGGATTGCTGCCATCTGCAGCGGCGGCGGCCAGGGTGATGCGGTAATGATTGAGGTGCCAAGAGGATAATTGATTGAGATAAATTAAATGTCTAAATGAGGTAATTGGTTCTGGAAAAATGTCTAAATGTAAGGTGATTGATTTCCGAAAATTGTATATGCAGGGTAATTAGTTACCATAAATTGTATATTTGGAGAAAATGGTTTCCAGAAAATGTCTAAATTTCCAAAACGGGCTGAAAAATGTCCAAAACATCGGGAAAAATGTTCAAAACGCTGAGAAAAGTGTTCAAAACCCAAGGGAAAATGTCCAAAAGCCGATAAAAAGTGTCCAAAACTCAAAAACGTCATGAAAACCAGATAGAGTTTTTTTAAAAAAAAGGGGCTTGAACGATTTCAAGCCCCAATTGGAGGGGAACACATGAAGGTTGAGAAGATTATGGTCATCGGAGCTGGCCAAATGGGCTCCGGGATTGCACAAGTTTGTGCGCAGGCAGGTTATCAGGTGCTTCTTAATGACCTTAAGCCGGAATTTGTCGAGCGCGGCTTAGGGGTTATCAGTAAAAACCTTGCACGGAATGTAGCAAAAGGCAGGCTGACAGAAGAGCAAAAACAAGATTTTTTCAATCAGATTACCGCGTCCACGGACCTGAATGATGCCCGTGAGGTCGACCTCGTCATTGAAGCGGCGGTTGAAAATATGGAAATCAAGACGAAAATCTTCAAGCAGTTAGATGAAATCACGCCGCCAGATGTGATTTTAGCCAGTAATACCTCATCGCTGCCGATCACGGAGATTGCGGCAGCCACCAACCGACCAGAAAAGGTAATCGGGATGCATTTTATGAACCCGGTTCCGGTGATGAAGCTCGTTGAGATCATTCGTGGTTTGGCAACAGCTGATGAGGTTTACCAAGTGATTGAAGATATGACGAAGACTTTGGGCAAGGTTCCTGTTGAGGTCAATGACTTCCCGGGATTCGTTTCGAATCGAATTCTGATGCCGATGATCAATGAAGCGATCTATACCCTATATGAGGGCGTGGCAACTAAAGAAGCGATTGATGAAGTCATGAAGCTTGGGATGAACCATCCGATGGGGCCGCTGACGCTAGCTGATTTTATTGGCCTCGATACATGCCTGTATATTATGGAAACCCTTCATGAAGGCTTTGGTGACACGAAATACCGTCCATGTCCGCTACTCCGCAAGTATGTGAAAGCAGGTTGGCTGGGCAAGAAATCAGGTCGAGGCTTCTATACCTACGAATAGTTTGGAGGTCAAACTACTATGAATCTTAGATTTTCAGAAGAGCAAGAAATGATGCGAAAAATGGTTCGCGATTTCGCCAATAGTGAGATTGTGCCGTTTATAGAAAAAATGGAACAGGGCGAGTTTCCGCGCGAGATTCTTCGGAAAATGGGTGAGCTCGGCTTGATGGGGATTCCTGTTCCGCAGGAATACGGTGGTGCAGAGATGGATTTTGTCTCTTATATCATTGCGATAAATGAACTGTCCCGGGTCAGCGCAACGGTTGGTGTCATCCTTTCGGTACATACATCCGTTGGAACGAACCCCATTTTGTACTTTGGTACGGACGAACAGAAGCAGCGATTTCTTCCGAAGCTGGCGTCAGGCGAGTATTTGGCGGCCTTTTGTTTAACGGAAGCAGGTTCGGGATCTGATGCGAAAAGTATGAAATCCCGCGCAGTAAAAAAGGATGATCACTATGTCATCAACGGGTCGAAGATGTTTATTACCAACGGCGGTGAGGCAGATGTGTATATCGTGTTTGCTTCAACGAATCCGGAGCTAGGCAGCAAAGGAATCTCTGCTTTTATTGTAGAAAAAAAATCACCTGGCCTTGTGATTGGCAAGGATGAACATAAAATGGGACTCCATGGCTCGAGGACGGTTCAGCTTTCCTTCGAGGACATGCGAGTTCCAGTCGAAAATCTTTTAGGTAACGAAGGAGATGGCTTTAAAATTGCGATGGCAAACCTCGATGTTGGCCGGATTGGGATTGCTGCTCAAGCGTTAGGGATTGCCGAGGCTGCGCTGGGTGCGGCGGTGGAGTATGCAAAAGAACGTCAGCAGTTTGGCAAGCCGATTGCGGCCCAACAAGGAATTGGTTTTAAACTTGCGGATATGGCGACGAACGTGGAAGCTGCTAGATTATTACTCTATCGGGCGGCGGACCTACGTGCACAAGGATTAAAGTGTGGGCTCGAAGCATCAGTTGCCAAATTATTTGCATCAAAGACAGCGATGGAAACAGCGACGGAAGCGATTCAGGTGTTTGGCGGCTATGGTTATACAGAGGATTACCCAGTCGAGCGCTATTTCCGCGATGCAAAAGTGACCGAGATTTATGAAGGAACCAGTGAGATACAACGGATTGTGATAAGTAAATATCTTTGATTTGTAGAAGCTGTACAGTTTTTTGTAGAAGCTGTACGGTTTTGTGTAGAAGCTGTATGGTTTTGTGTAGAAACTGTCCGCTTTTGTCCAGGAACTGTCCGTTTTTTAAAAAGAAGGAACCTAACCTTGGAGGAGGAAAATATAATGAATTTTCGCTTATCGGAAGAACATGAAATGATTCGGAAAATGGTTCGAGATTTTGCTAGAAATGAGGTCGCACCTACAGCAGCTGAGCGTGACGAGGAGGAGCGCTTTGATCGCGAGATTTTTGACAAGATGGCGGAGCTTGGCTTAACAGGAATTCCGTGGCCAGAGGAGTACGGTGGAATTGGCAGCGATTACTTAGCGTATTGTATCGCAATTGAAGAGCTTTCCCGTGTTTGCGCATCAACTGGGGTTACGTTATCCGCACATACTTCGTTAGCTGGCTGGCCGATTTATAAATTTGGTTCCGAAGAGCAAAAGCAGCAATATCTTCGTCCCATGGCGGAGGGAACGAAAATCGGAGCGTACGGATTAACTGAGCCAGGCAGCGGCTCGGATGCAGGCGCCATGAGAACGACGGCAAAGCGCGATGGCGATCACTACGTCCTTAATGGTTCAAAAATTTTCATTACCAATGGCGGTGTTGCGGATATTTATGTCGTGTTTGCCTTAACGGACCCATCAAGCAAACAAAAGGGAACCACGGCATTCATCGTTGAAAGTGACTTTCCGGGCTTCTCGGTTGGCAAAAAGGAAAAGAAACTCGGCATTCGTTCCTCACCAACCACGGAAATTATTTTTGAAGATTGTAAGGTGCCTGTCACCAACCGACTTGGTGAAGAAGGCGATGGCTTCAAAATTGCGATGATGACGCTTGATGGCGGACGCAATGGCATTGCGGCGCAGGCGGTAGGCATTGCCCAGGGTGCGCTTGACGCTGCGGTTGACTATGCGAGAGAACGTCACCAGTTTGGTAAGCCGATTGCGGCGAACCAAGGGATTGGCTTTAAGCTTGCGGATATGGCGACAAACATTGAAGCAGCAAGACTATTAACCTATCAAGCAGCATGGCTTGAGTCTGAGGGTCTGCCGTACGGCAAGGAATCGGCGATGTCTAAATTATTTGCTGGCGATACGGCCATGAAAGTGACAACGGAAGCCGTGCAGGTATTTGGCGGCTACGGCTACACAAAGGATTATCCAGTCGAGAGATTCATGCGCGATGCAAAAATCACGCAAATCTATGAAGGAACACAGGAAGTCCAACGACTTGTTATTTCTAGGATGATTACGAAGTAACGTGCCTCGTAATCTATCAAATGAATACGAAATAGCCAGTGCATGACTTTGAACAAAGGGCGGAAAAAAGGATGAAAAAGCGTGAAGTGCAGGCTTCGGTTAAAGATGAACGCCTTGTACAAAGAAGGCGTGATCAGATGATCAAAGGGGCGGTTTCACTTTTTAAAGAAAAGGGGTTTCACCGGACGACGACTAGGGAAATTGCCAAGGCAGCAGGCTTTAGCATTGGGACGTTATACGAGTATATTCGGACAAAGGAAGATGTGCTCTACTTAGTTTGCGACAGTATTTATGATCATGTGAGCGAGCGGCTTCAGGAGGATCTTGAGCACAAGCAAGGCACACTTGAGAGCCTGAAGCTTGGGATTGCCAATTATTTTCGGGTCATTGATGAAATGCAGGCGGAAGTTTTGGTGATGTATCAAGAGGCAAAGTCGCTCACCAAGGATGCCCTGCCCTATGTGTTGAAAAAGGAAAATGAAATGGCGGCGATGTTCGAAAAACTAATCACCCTTTGTGTGGAGAATGGTGAATTGAACTTAACGCCCAAACAAATAAAAATCCTTTCCCACACGATTATTGTTGAGGGGCAGATGTGGAGCTTCCGCCGCTGGGCATTACAAAAGCTTTATACATTAGAAGAATATATTGTTTTGCAGACGGAGCTGCTGTTTTCGGGGATTAACGGAATTAGTCAGGTGCAAAAGGACAGTATCATGACGAAATAATGTCGGAAAAACAACCATGGGTTCATTTTCAAAAAAAGGGCTTTTTCAAATCAAAGGGGGAGACATATGAGTACAACGGGGGTTTATCAACCGAAGCACCATATTCGTTTTGTGACGGCGTCGAGTTTGTTTGATGGCCACGATGCTTCAATCAATATTATGAGGAGAATTCTTCAGGCGAGTGGGGCCGAGGTCATTCATCTTGGGCATAACCGTTCGGTGGAGGAGGTTGTCAATGCGGCGATTCATGAGGATGCACAGGGGATTGCGATTTCTTCGTATCAAGGCGGACATGTCGAATATTTTAAGTATATGTATGATTTGCTGAAGGAGAAGGGTGCGCCAAACATCCGTATTTATGGCGGCGGCGGCGGTGTAATTATCCCGCGCGAGATTAAGGAGCTTCATGAGTACGGGATTGCCTGGATTTTTTCGCCAGATGACGGGCGGACGATGGGGCTGCAGGGAATGATTAATCGGATGCTTGCGGAGTGTGATTTTTCGACGGTTACGGCTGATCATAAGGAGCATCTTGAAAAGCTGCCTGCAGGGGATGTTAATGCGATTTCAAAATTGATCACGCTCGCAGAACTCCATGTTGATAATAATCGTGAAGCGGCGGCTGCAGCCGAAAGCATGCTGGAAAAGGTAAAATCGTTATCGAAGAAAATTCCGGTTGTGGGTATTACCGGTACGGGCGGTGCTGGAAAAAGCTCGCTGACGGACGAATTGATCCGCCGGTTTATCAATGAACTTCCGGAAAAAAAGGTGGCGATTCTATCGGTTGACCCGACGAAGCAAAAAACGGGCGGTGCGCTGTTAGGTGACAGAATTCGGATGAATGCAATTTTCCACCCGAATGTTTATATGCGGAGTCTGGCAACGAGATCTTCCAAATCGGAGCTATCGCTGGCTATAAAAGACGCAGTCCAGGTTGTGAAGGCAGCTGGATTTGACCTTGTGATTGTCGAAACGAGTGGAATCGGCCAGGGAGATGCGGAAATCACCGAGATTTGCGATGTTTCCCTTTACGTGATGACCAGCGAGTTCGGGGCCCCTTCACAGCTCGAAAAGATTGATATGATTGACTTTGCTGATTTGATTGTCATCAATAAATTTGAGCGTAAGGGCTCTGAGGATGCGCTGCGCCAGGTTCAAAAACAATATCAGCGCAGCCATATGCTGTTTGAAAAAGACCCTAGTGACATGCCGGTATACGGGACGATTGCCAGCCAATTTAATGACCCAGGAACGAACGCCTTGTTTGCAGCGTTAATTGAAAAAGTAAATGAGAGGCTGGGCAGCGATTGGGTTACTTCTTTTACGAAGTTTGCATTAGTGGAAAAACAAAATGTCATTATTCCAACCGACCGCCGCTATTACCTTCGGGAAATATCGGAAACCGTTCGCCGTTATCATGCAAAAGCAGAGGAGCAGGCGAATATTTCGCGAAAATTGTTCCAGCTTGAAGGGGCGATTGCTGCGGTCAAGGAGACGGAAGCAAATGCTGAAGTTCTTGCTTCCTTGGAAGCGATCAAGCAGTCTACGGAAGAGAAATTAACGCCTGAGTCGAAAAAAATTCTTGCTGGCTGGGAAAAAACAAAAGCAGATTATGCGGCCGACAAATTTGTCACCCGCATTCGTGACAAAGAAATTATTACCGTGTTGAAAACCAAGAGTCTGTCAGGGATTGATATTCCTAAGGTCGTTCTGCCGCGCTATAAAGATTACGGTGAAATCCTGCGCTGGGTTTATCGTGAGAATGTGCCAGGTGCCTACCCGTATACGGCTGGAGTATTCCCATTCAAGCGTGAAGGGGAGGATCCAAAACGTCAGTTTGCTGGAGAAGGGACGCCGGAACGAACGAACCGCCGTTTCCACTATTTATCAAAGGATGATGATGCCAAACGGTTAAGTACAGCGTTTGACTCGGTGACCTTGTATGGCGAGGATCCGGATTATCGTCCAGACATTTTTGGAAAAGTTGGTGAGAGCGGCGTCAATGTATGTACGCTTGACGATATGAAGAAGCTTTATGACGGTTTTGACCTCTGCCACCCGTCAACATCGGTTTCGATGACGATTAATGGTCCGGCACCGATTATTTTAGCGATGTTTATGAATACGGCGATTGATCAGCAGGTGAAGAAAAAAGAGGCAGAACTTGGACGCGTGTTAAGTGTTGAGGAATTTGCAGAGGTGAAGGCTTATACGTTACGGACTGTTCGTGGAACAGTACAGGCGGATATTTTAAAAGAAGACCAAGGTCAAAATACGTGTATTTTTTCAACAGAGTTTGCCCTGAGGATGATGGGTGACATCCAGCAATATTTCATTGATACTCAGGTGCGCAACTATTATTCCGTTTCGATTTCTGGCTATCATATTGCTGAAGCAGGGGCGAACCCAATTTCGCAGTTAGCCTTTACGCTTTCCAATGGTTTTACGTATGTTGAGTATTATTTAAGCCGCGGCATGAAGATTGATGACTTTGCGCAAAACCTATCCTTCTTCTTCTCGAATGGCTTGGATCCAGAATATACGGTGATTGGCCGGGTGGCCCGTCGAATTTGGGCAACGGTGATGAGAGATAAATATGGTGCGAGTGAACGAAGTCAAAAGCTGAAGTATCATGTTCAAACCTCTGGTCGCTCTCTGCATGCTCAGGAAATTGACTTTAATGATATTCGGACTACGTTACAAGCGTTGATGGCGTTGCAGGATAATTGTAATTCGCTTCATACCAATGCTTATGACGAGGCGATTACGACACCAACAGAAGAATCGGTTCGCCGGGCGATGGCGATTCAGATGATTATTACCAACGAGCATGGCTTATCGAAAAATGAAAATCCACTTCAAGGGTCGTTTATTGTTGAAGAACTGACCGACCTGGTGGAGGAAGCTGTTCTCCAGGAATTTGAACGTTTAAATGACCGTGGCGGTGTCCTTGGTTCGATGGAAACCCAGTATCAACGCGGTAAGATTCAGGATGAGTCGATGTACTATGAAATGAAGAAGCATACCGGTGAACTGCCAATTATCGGGGTGAATACGTATTTAAATCCGAATCCTCCGTCAGCAGAAGACATTGACAGCATGGAGCTGGCCCGAGCTTCCTACGAGGAAAAGGAATTGCAAATCACCAACCTGCGCGCCTTCCAACAAACGCACGCAGCCGAAACTGGAAACGCACTAGAGCGGTTAAAAGCAGCTGCCGTTAACAATGAAAACATCTTTGCCGCATTAATGGAAACCGTAAAAGTAGCCAGCCTCGGCCAAATCACAAAAGCACTATACGAAGTAGGCGGTCAGTACCGCAGGAATATGTAAATTGGATCCAATGACAATGGCTTTGAAAGCAGCTGCTTTTTGAGCCATTGTTTTTATTGAAAAAATAATTTTTCAACTAGTACTTATCTTGCCTATTTTTCTTATATAATAGATGAGCATATATCAATCGATCCCGAGGTGGGTGTTGACAGATGAAGACGAATCATACGTTATTGGTTTTAATCATAGCAGCTTGGCCGTTATATTATCTCTATCAACACCAATTAGGGGCAATTTCCTTTCTACTCCTAGCAATCTTCTTCCTCGTCAAGGCAATAAAAGAATTGAAAATGCTAAAAAAGGAAAATAAACCAGATGACTGCCAGAAAGATTGCGAAAAAATCAAGCAAAACAATAGATTGAACTAGCATAAACGGGAGAATATTGTTTATAATGAAGAATATGTCAAAAAACTAGCATATGCTAGACATAAGCTTGCCCGTTATCACTCCATACATAGAGTGTTAAATAGTGAAAGGAAGTGCCAATATTGAGTTTAAAAAGTTTCTCAAAAGAGCAATTAAAAGAGCTTTCCCTTATTGAGATGGCGTATGAATTTCTAAAAAATAGCAAACAACCGATTGCGTTTAACGATTTAATTAAAGAAATTGCTGCATCAACGGAGATCACCGAGGCGTCAATTAGAGCAAGGATTGCACAATTTTATACAGATATAAATATTGATGGCCGGTTTCTATCGTTAGGAGATAACCGCTGGGGCCTTCGCGTCTGGTATCCAATCGATACACAGGAGGAAGAGGTCGTTACTGTTATTAAACCTAAGAAGAAAAAGGCGAAAAAGGTTGTCGATGAAGACGACTTTGATGATGTTGAGGATGTTGAAGACGACTTTGATGAACTTGATGACTTTGTCGATGAAGATGACCTTCTTGATGAGGATGAAGACGATCTTCTTGATGACCTCGATGATGTGGATGATATCGATGAAGACGATGATGTCGTCGATGATGATGATGAATTCGAACTTGATGCCGAAGAGGACCTGGACGAGGAACTCGATGAGGAAGAAGAAGATATCGATGAAGTAGAGGAAGAAGACGACCTATTATAGGGGTTGACTTTTTTATCCTGCACTTGTACAATCACTTTTGGGCTCCTTAAAAAAGGAACGGATCATAATTAGCTTACAAAGCGCTCCCCTACATTTTGTGTGGGTGGGTGCTTTTTTTATTTTGTCGGGAATCATGATAGGATACACAGCTCTTTCGGCGTTTGGCCGAGACTTCTTTGCTTTTTAAAATTTTTTTTATAAAAAGAAGCCATAAACAACAATTGATTGTACAAACTGAATTAGAGGAGGATATTTTATGACGAAGTATATTTTTGTAACTGGCGGTGTGGTTTCATCGTTAGGAAAAGGAATTACCGCAGCCTCTTTAGGCCGTTTATTAAAGAATCGTGGATTAAGCGTTACGATTCAGAAATTTGACCCCTACATTAACGTGGACCCTGGAACCATGAGTCCGTATCAACATGGTGAAGTATTTGTCACTGGTGATGGCGCAGAAACGGATTTAGACCTAGGACACTATGAACGTTTTATCGATATTAATCTAAATAAGTACAGTAACGTGACCACTGGGAAAATCTATTCTACTGTATTGCGCAAGGAACGCCGCGGCGATTATTTAGGCGGAACCGTTCAGGTTATCCCGCACATCACGAATGAAATCAAGGACCGTGTCTTCCGTGCTGGCAATGAAACCAATGCCGATGTCGTTATTACTGAAATCGGCGGAACGGTAGGGGATATTGAGTCACTACCTTTCTTGGAAGCCATCCGTCAAATCAAGAGTGATATTGGCAGCTCCAATGTCATGTACATTCACTGTACGCTAATCCCTTACATTAAAGCAGCGGGCGAAATGAAGACCAAGCCTACACAGCATAGTGTTAAAGAGCTTCGCAGCCTTGGGATTCAGCCAAATATCATCGTTGTTCGTACCGAAATGCCAGTTTCACAAGATATGAAGGATAAAATTGCTTTGTTCTGTGATATCGATGCGAAGGCAGTGATTGAGTGTCGTGATGCGGATACCCTATATTCAATTCCACTGGCGCTTCAAGAGCAGCATATGGACCAAATCGTTTGTGACCACTTGAAGTTGACAACACCGGAACCAGAAATGACAGAATGGAAAGCTCTCGTTGATAAGGTTATGAATCTTTCTAAGAAAACACGTATTGGTCTTGTCGGCAAATATGTTGAACTTCAGGATGCGTATATTTCTGTTGTCGAAGCGATGAAGCATGCAGGATATGCATTTGACGCGGACATTGATATTAAGTGGATTAATGCGGAACATGTGACTGCAGAGAACGTTGATGAACTATTGCATGATGTTGATGGTATTTTAGTTCCTGGCGGCTTCGGGGATCGTGGGATTGAAGGCAAAATTCAAGCAACCCGCTATGCTCGTGAAACGAAGAAGCCTTTCCTTGGCATTTGCTTAGGTATGCAGCTGGCAACAATTGAATTTGCTCGTCATGTTCTAGGTTACCAAAATGCCCATTCTGCCGAGTTTGAACCGGAAACACAGCACCCAATCATCGATTTACTTCCAGAGCAAAAGGATGTAGAGGATTTAGGCGGTACCTTAAGACTTGGCCTCTATCCATGCCGTTTAGTGGAAGGAACCAAGGCGTTTGACGCTTATGAAGACGAAGTGGTTTATGAACGTCACCGTCACCGTTATGAGTTTAACAATCATTACCGTCAAGAAATGGAAGATGCCGGATTTGTGTTCTCTGGGACAAGCCCAGATGGCCGTCTCGTCGAGATCATTGAGCTTACA
This sequence comes from Neobacillus niacini, assembly GCF_036961885.1. Lineage (GTDB taxonomy): Bacteria > Bacillota > Bacilli > Bacillales > Cytobacillaceae > Neobacillus > Neobacillus niacini_H. The sequence continues at coordinate 53,516 of NZ_JBALNQ010000002.1, forward strand.
GACCATCCGTGGTTTGTGGCGTCACAGTTCCACCCGGAATTTGTCTCAAGACCAACTCGTCCACAACCGCTATTCCGTGACTTTATAAAAGCTACTTTAGAAAAATAAACGACAGCCAGTTCTCTTGACGGGAACTGGCTATTTTTTTGGTGTGGTTTTTCCAGAAAATGTCTAAATGTCCATAACCCACTGGAAAGTGTCCAAAACTCATCTGAAAATGTCCAAAACCCCGAAAAAAGTGTCCAAAACTCATTGAAAAATATCCATAACCCATCCAAAAATGTCCAAAACAAAAAAGCGGCCTCTATTCAAGGCCGCAAACTCCAATTATATTCAGCAAACATCAATCATATTCCGCAAATATCTCATCAATCGTAAACTTTAATCCATAATAAACGAATAAAGCTGCCATCGAAGCTGGATATCCGTAACGATTTCCAAAATCATCGGGTAACAATCCTTTAGTCAGCTGTAAATTAATATGAACATCTGCCAGTTCCGCTAATTTGCCATCTGGAACCACTGTCGATGCAGCAACAAATGGGATGCCCAACTCCTGAAGTTTCGAAGCCCATTCTATCGCCTCATCATCACTAGAGGTTCGCGAAAATAATAGAACCCTGTCGGCGCTAGACAATTCTTCAATATTCATTAACACCTTCGCGCCTTTTAATGGTTCCGCACTTTCCAAAGCTTCAAACTCAACGGCCTTCATTTCCTGAAATCCTAAAAGGTAAATCGTTTGCCCTTGGGCAAGGAGACGGGCTCCATCCTCGAAGGAAAACTCTTCTTTTTCAGAAATTTTTTTAAATAACCCAGTTAACTGGGTTGTAAACATTTTTAACAAAAAAACCCCTCCTTCTCAAAGTTATTATAGCTATATAAAAATAAAAGACAATTACCACAAATTACCTACATATAAATAAAGGGATTTTTAAATAGATGTCGAAGAATTAATGTGGAAGTAATAGAGATAAACAATTGTAAAATAGGGTGGAAGAGGTGGAGTTATGAAAGAAAAAATTTTAATTGTTGACGATCAATTTGGGATTCGGATTTTATTAAATGAGGTATTCTCAAAGGAAGGGTATCAAACCTTTCAGGCAGCAAATGGAATTCAGGCACTAGAGATTGTTACGAAGCATGACCCAGATCTCGTCCTATTAGATATGAAAATCCCTGGTATGGATGGTATTGAAATTTTAAAAAGAATGAAGGTCATTAATCCTGATATTCGCGTTATTATTATGACCGCCTATGGTGAATTGGATATGATTCAAGAGGCTAAGAATCTCGGAGCAATTACTCATTTCGCGAAGCCATTCGATATTGATGATATCCGTGCGGCTGTTCGAAAACACATACCACAAAACGCCAATTAATCACTTTTTCCAAAGAAAACGATACCATAGAAATGGTTTCGCTTTCATTGTGAACGTTTAAAAAACTAGTCTTCATTATTGGTATTTTGTGAACTTGTTTGGTATGATACTTATGAACTTTTACTGGTCCATTTATCTTTCTCGATAATACATAATCAGCAATTTCGTAGGAAATCCTTAATAGGAAAGCCCTAAATAAGAGGAGATAAATAACCTATACCTAGGAGGAAATAAAATGCCTTTAGTTTCTATGAAAGAAATGCTCATTAAAGCAAAAGAAGAGGGTTACGCTGTTGGGCAATTTAACTTAAATAACCTGGAGTTTACTCAAGCAATCCTTCAGGCTGCTGAAGCTGAAAAATCACCAGTCATTCTTGGTGTTTCTGAAGGGGCAGCTCGCTATATGGGCGGCTTTAAAACAATCGTTAAAATGGTAGAAGGTTTATTAGAAGATTACAAAGTGACCGTTCCTGTTGCGATTCACCTGGACCACGGTTCAAGCTTTGAAAAGTGTAAAGAAGCGATTGATGCTGGCTTTACGTCTGTAATGATTGATGCTTCACATCATCCATTTGAAGAAAACGTAGAAATTACTTCAAAAGTAGTTGAATACGCTCATTCAAAAGGTGTATCCGTTGAAGCAGAATTAGGAACTGTTGGCGGTCAAGAAGACGATGTTATCGCTGAAGGCGTTATTTATGCAGATCCTAAAGAGTGCGAAGAGCTTGTTAAGCGCACAGGTATTGATTGCCTTGCACCTGCATTAGGTTCCGTACACGGACCATACAAAGGTGAGCCAAAGCTTGGTTACCCTGAGATGGAAGCAATCGGAAAAGCGACTGGTCTTCCACTTGTACTTCACGGTGGAACTGGAATTCCAACACATGATATCCAAAAGTCTGTTTCACTTGGAACAGCTAAAATTAACGTTAATACTGAAAACCAAATCGCTTCTGCAAAGGCAGTTCGTGAAGCATTAGCAGCGAAGCCGGAAGAGTATGATCCACGTAAATATTTAGGTCCAGCTCGTGATGCGATCAAAGCAACTGTAATCGGCAAAATGCGCGAATTCGGTTCAGCAGGCAGAGCATAAAACGAATAGCGGATGCGTCTTGATTGAATAGGCGTTGCAGCTAGACAAAACTCGACATAGATTTATCATCATGAAAAAAAGCAGTAATTGAAACCGTCCCTTTAACGAGTGGGCGGTTTCAATTGTATAGAGAAGTATGCCGGAATGCTTAAATTTTCCAGTTTTTAAAACTTTTTTTCAGATTTATACAATAAAAATAAATTATTGGTGTAAACTAGATGATAGACAAGTTGTCGGTTTATGTAATTTGCTATTGGAAATTAATGGTTTATACTATAATAAAAAAATAATAAAGTCCATCCCAATGGCGTAGAAGGGAGTCGAACATGGAAAAACTTAAAATTGCGGGCGGATACCCTCTTAAGGGAACCGTAAGAATAAGTGGTGCAAAAAACAGTGCAGTTGCGTTGATACCAGCAACCATTTTAGCAGAGTCACCGGTAACAATTGAAGGGCTGCCGGATATTTCCGATGTAGAGATATTGAAGGACCTGCTCGAAGAAATTGGCGGTAAAGTTGAGCTTTCCGATGATTTTGATATGACGGTTGACCCATCGTCGATGATTTCGATGCCATTGCCAAACGGAAAAGTGAAGAAGCTTCGTGCCTCTTACTATCTGATGGGGGCGATGCTCGGCCGCTTTAAAAAGGCCGTCATCGGTTTACCGGGTGGATGTCATCTTGGACCAAGGCCGATTGATCAGCATATTAAGGGCTTTGAGGCGCTTGGTGCTCAAATAACCAATGAACAGGGAGCGATATATTTGCGTGCGGACGAACTGCGGGGCGCGCGAATTTACCTGGATGTGGTTAGTGTTGGAGCAACGATTAATATCATGCTGGCAGCGGTACGGGCAAAGGGCAGGACGATTATTGAAAATGCCGCGAAAGAGCCGGAAATCATTGATGTGGCGACCCTTTTAACGAATATGGGTGCAAGAATAAAAGGTGCAGGAACAGATGTCATCCGGATTGATGGGGTTGATAGTCTCCATGGCTGCCGCCATACAATTATTCCTGACCGAATTGAAGCTGGAACCTATATGATTTTAGGTGCTGCAATGGGTGATGGCGTACTGATCGACAATGTGATTCCACAGCATTTAGAATCATTGATAGCCAAGCTTCGAGAAATGGGCGTGAAAATCGAAACAGGCGACGACCAGGTATTTGTCAGCAGCTCAGAAAAGCTAAAGTCTGTTGATATAAAAACCCTTGTTTATCCAGGTTTTCCAACGGATCTGCAGCAGCCATTTACAACGCTGTTAACAAAAGCAACAGGATCGAGTGTGGTAACCGATACGATATATGGTGCCCGTTTTAAACATATTGATGAATTAAGAAGAATGAATGCCAATATTAAAGTCGAAGGCCGCTCTGCGATTATTAGCGGACCTATCAATCTTCAAGGCGCCAAGGTGAAGGCTAGTGACCTTCGAGCTGGAGCGGCGCTGTTCATTGCAGGTTTAATGGCAGAGGGAATTACCGAAGTAACGGGCCTTGAGCATATCGATCGAGGCTATAGCCAGCTTGTTGAAAAATTAAATGGTTTAGGTGCAACGGTTTGGCGTGAAGCTTTAACAAAAGATGAAGTGGAACAGTTGAAAAATACGTAAATATGCTATACTAATCTCCCTAATATGTTATACTAATGATATTCTTAAAGGTATAAATAAATATTGGGGGAGTTAGAATATGGAGAGAAGTCTATCTATGGAGCTAGTTCGCGTGACGGAGGCTGCTGCACTTGCTTCAGCACGCTGGATGGGACGCGGGAAAAAAGATGAAGCAGACGGTGCTGCAACCTCAGCGATGCGCGATGTATTTGACACAATTCCGATGAAGGGAACCGTTGTCATAGGTGAAGGCGAAATGGACGAGGCTCCAATGCTTTATATCGGTGAGAAGCTTGGGACAGGCTTCGGACCTCGAGTCGATGTAGCTGTGGACCCCCTTGAAGGTACCAATATTTTAGCAGCTGGCGGCTGGAATGCGTTAGCGGTTCTTGCTATTGCGGATAATGGTAACCTGCTTCATGCACCAGATATGTACATGGAAAAAATCGCGGTGGGTCCTGAAGCAGTGGGGCTTATCGATATCAATGCTTCTGTACTTGATAATCTAAAAGCAGTTGCGAAAGCGAAAAACAAAGACATTGGCGATGTTGTGGCTACTGTTTTAAATCGTCCACGACATGAACATATCATTGCACAGCTTCGTGAAGCGGGTGCCCGTATTAAATTGATCAATGATGGTGACGTTGCAGGGGCGATAAATACCGCTTTTGATGACACTGGCGTGGACATTCTATTTGGCTCTGGGGGAGCACCGGAAGGCGTGATCTCAGCCGTTGCCTTAAAATGTCTTGGCGGTGAAATCATCGGTAAACTATTACCACAGAGCGATGCTGAATTGGAGCGCTGTATAAAAATGGGTCTAGACGTCAATAAGGTCCTTCGCATGGAAGACCTTGTGAAGGGTGATGACGCCATTTTTGCAGCAACCGGTGTAACCGACGGAGAACTGCTTCGTGGTGTTCAATTTAAGGGTGCTTATGGGTCTACTCACTCCGTCGTTATGCGTGCCAAATCTGGTACGGTCCGATTTGTCGAAGGACGCCACAGCTTGAAAAAGAAACCCAATTTAGTGATTCGATAATTTTTTACACTTTGGTTTTGTAAATGGATACTGTTGATTTTGGAACCTGTTGATTGGAGCGAAAGGAGCTCGACTCCTGCGGGATG
>NZ_JBALNQ010000002.1:58793-118744 GCF_036961885.1 Neobacillus niacini
AGCCCGCGGAAAGCGTAGCTCCTGTAGCGCAAATCAACAGCCAATTTTAACACAGTCAAACTTTTTAAGAGACTAGAGGTTGATTCTAGTCTCTTATCTCCATGAAAAAGTTATTCTCTCCCACAGTCAGAAAATTTCCAGTTGATTAGTTTTAACCAAAAAGGGTACAATAGATAGTGTTTTAACATATAACGTATTCTGCTATTCTATTCAATTCTACTATTTCCTCTATTTTTAATGAAATCGCAAAATCCTCTATTATACGCAATGTCAACTCATATGACGGAAGTAGAGTAAAAATTTTAAAGAGTGGTGTACTATGGACTTAACAATATCCAGTTTAGAAAACATGAAGCTAAAAGAGCTTTATGAGCTTGCGCGCGAATTTAAAGTGACCTACTACAGTAAGTTATCGAAAAAAGAGCTAATTTTTGCCATCTTAAAATCACGTGCTGAACAGCAAGGTTATTTTTTTATGGAAGGCGTACTTGAAATTATTCAATCTGAAGGATTTGGATTTTTACGACCAATCAACTATTCACCAAGTTCGGAAGACATTTATATCTCGGCATCACAAATCCGTCGTTTTGATCTAAGAAATGGCGATAAAGTATCTGGTAAAGTTCGACCTCCAAAAGAAAATGAACGTTATTATGGACTTTTACATGTAGAAGCAGTTAACGGTGAAGACCCAGAATCAGCGAAGGAACGTGTTCACTTCCCAGCACTAACTCCTCTCTATCCAGATAGACATATGAAACTCGAAACCACTCCAAAATATATCTCAACAAGAATTATGGATGTAGTTGCTCCAGTTGGTTTTGGACAAAGGGGCTTAATTGTTGCGCCTCCTAAGGCAGGGAAAACGATGCTGTTAAAAGAAATCGCTAACAGCATTACTACCAACCACCCTGAAGTGGAATTAATCGTACTGTTAATCGATGAACGGCCAGAGGAAGTAACCGATATTGAACGCTCAGTAGCAGGTGATGTTGTCAGCTCGACGTTTGATGAGGTTCCGGAAAACCATATTAAAGTCGCTGAGCTTGTCCTTGACCGCGCGATGCGTTTAGTTGAGCATAAACGCGATGTTGTCATTTTGATGGATAGTATCACGCGTTTAGCTCGTGCCTATAACTTAGTCATTCCGCCAAGCGGCCGGACACTATCCGGTGGTATTGACCCAGCGGCATTCCACCGTCCGAAGCGTTTCTTCGGGGCAGCCCGAAACATTGAAGAAGGCGGCAGCTTAACCATCCTTGCTACAGCATTGGTCGATACAGGTTCACGGATGGATGACGTCATTTATGAAGAATTTAAAGGTACAGGTAATATGGAACTGCATCTTGATCGTCAGCTTGCAGAACGCCGTATTTTCCCTGCCATGGATATTCGCCGTTCCGGTACCCGGAAAGAAGAATTGCTTCTTCCAAAAGACCAACTGGACAAGCTATGGGCAATCCGAAAATCAATGTCCGACTCACCAGATTTTGCCGAACGCTTCTTGAAAAAATTAAAACAAACCAAATCAAACGAAGAGTTTTTTGCCCAGATTGGGGAAGAATTAAAGGGTAGACGGTCTTAGAAATGCGGCAAGCACCTTGCCCAGGGCGGGAGCTAAACAAATTTCTAAACCATAAAAACCCAGCTTGCCAAAATAGATACTCCTTGTTATAATGATTCCAGTGTGTTTTTAGTATTTGATGCCCGTTGATAAGATAGGCATTTATATAACTCTGTTTCGAAAGATCCAGGGCGGAAGGAGATGAAAAGAATGAAAGCAGGAATTCATCCAAATTATAAAATGATACAGGTGACTTGTGCTTGCGGAAACACTTTTGAAACTGGTTCAGTGAAGAAAGAAATTCGCGTTGAAACTTGTTCAGAATGTCACCCATTCTATACTGGTCGTCAAAAATTCGCTGAAGCTGGCGGACGTGTAGACCGTTTCAACAAAAAATACGGCCTTAAAGACCTTAACGCTCGCGAATAATTACACAAAACAGGCAAGCAGAAACTTACTTGCCTGTTTTTTATTGAATAAAACTTAATGAATGTTAAAAAAATAGAAGTTAAGGTTTCGTACATAGGAAGGAGACGCCGATTTATGTATTTAATGAAGCAACTCGGATGGGTTGAGGTTATATGCGGCAGTATGTTTTCAGGTAAATCAGAGGAATTGATTCGTCGCGTACGGCGGGCTCAATTTGCTAAACAAAAAATAGCTGTTTTCAAACCGAAAATAGACAATCGCTATAGCGAACAATCTGTAGTTTCCCATAATGGCAACTCTTTTCATGCGAAGCCGATTTCCCATTCGATTGAGATTTTGCATCATGTAGAGGCGGATATCGATATCATCGCCATTGATGAAATACAATTTTTCGACGAAGGGATCGTAAGGGTTGTTCAGCAGCTTGCTGACAGCGGACATCGGGTAGTGGCTGCCGGTCTAGATATGGATTTCCGCGGTGAACCTTTTGGGCAAATGCCAGCATTAATGGCCATTGCAGAAACAGTAACCAAACTTCAAGCTGTTTGCAGTGTATGTGGTTCACCATCAAGCCGGACACAACGCCTAATCGATGGCAGACCAGCATCCTATCATGACCCGGTCATCTTAGTTGGCGCATCAGAAGCATACGAGCCAAGATGCCGTCACCATCACGAGGTACCAAAAACAGCGCCTCGGGTGCCTGTCACCGTTTATACAGAATAGACACTTTATGCAGTGTTTTATGCAGTCGTTATTATGCAGTTATATAAATATACCAGAGCAGCCTGTGAGGATTTCTTCTTAGGCTGTTTTTTTGTTTGGTTGGTTGGAATAATCTAACTTGAACGGTTCTGCACCTCCGTGGGAATGATAGTTATAGGGGGTGCATGCGATGAAAAAGTGGATGGTTGTTTTAGTATTATCCGTTCTGATGCTGGCTGCATGTCAGAAGGGAAATGACAATACTGCCTACAATTTGCGCAACGATGTCAGTAATCCAAACTATATGTCAAACCGGAATTCTGATAACCGTCCTGATGGCAAAATGGGTACGATGTCTGACCAAAATCCAAATTTCCTCAATTTAAGAGGGACATCATTGAATGACCAGTCAAACCGAAACAATTTCGGCAGGGATATCGATATTGCCAGAGATATTGTCAATCGAACGGATAATTTTAGCTCCGATTCCATTTGGATTAACAACGCTGGTGATCGGATGACCGTAACGGTGAATCGGAGGGGGACGCTCAATGGCAAGGAACGGGATAAAGCCATCGACCGCCTGCATAAAAAACTCGAAACGGCGCTGCCTCGTTATGCAATTGAAATAAGAGAAAAATAACATGCTCTGGCAACAGGGCGTGTTTTTCGTCGATGGAATGGTTTTGTTTCGGGTTCAGAAGGATTGCTTTTCTGACAAATCAGAGACTTATGTGCCAAAATTTTATTTTATGTGCCGTTTTTGGGATTTATGAGCCAAAATTCCATTTTATGTGCCAAAACCAAAGGTTTATGTGCTATACTCCTATATTTGGTTTTGACGGGGGTTTTCACCTATACTATAATTAGAATGCTATGGACTTAAAACTAGAGGTGGTAACTGTGTTTGATCGTCTTCAATCTGTTGAAGATCGCTATGAAAGATTAAATGAACTTTTAAGCGATCCACAAATCATTAATGATACAAAAAAACTTCGTGAATATTCAAAAGAACAATCTGATATACAAGAGACCGTGCAAGCGTATCGTGAATATAAAGATGTCCGCGAACAACTAAAGGATGCCAAGGCAATGCTTGAAGAAAAGCTCGATGCCGACATGCGTGAAATGGTCAAAGAAGAAGTAAATGAGCTAGAACAGCAAGTCGAGGAACTAGAAGCAAAAATGAAGTTCCTGATGATTCCGAAGGATCCCAATGATGACAAAAACGTTATCTTTGAAATCCGCGGTGCTGCTGGCGGCGACGAAGCGGCTCTTTTTGCAGGTACGCTTTACCGCATGTACAGCCGTTATGCAGAAGCGCAGGGCTGGAAAACAGAACTGATTGACGCCAATTCAACCGGTCTTGGCGGCTACAAAGAAATCAGCTTTATGATCAATGGAAAAGGTGCCTACTCCAAATTGAAATTTGAAAATGGTGCTCATCGTGTGCAGCGTGTACCGGAAACAGAATCTGGCGGACGGATTCATACTTCAACGGCTACGGTAGTTTGCTTACCAGAGGCGGAAGAATTAGAAGTCGAAATCCATGATAAAGATATCCGTTTTGATGCGTTTGCTTCCAGCGGCGCCGGTGGACAGTCTGTTAATACAACGATGTCAGCAGTTCGTTTAACACATATTCCTACCGGAATTGTGGTTTCGATCCAGGATGAAAAATCGCAGCACAAAAACAAAGACAAAGCGATGAAGGTATTGCGTGCTCGTGTCTATGACAAGTTCCAACAGGAAGCACAGGCGGAGTTTGACCAGGTTCGTAAATCAGCGGTTGGTACCGGTGACCGTTCTGAACGTATTCGTACGTATAACTTCCCGCAAAATCGCGTAACCGACCACCGCATCGGTTTAACTCTTCAGAAACTTGATCAAATCATCGAAGGCAAGCTTGACGAAATCATCGATGCACTGACGCTAGAGGATCAAACAAGCAAGCTTGAAAGTGGTTCAGATGAGTAAAAAAGTCTACGAAGCTCTCCAATGGGCTTCTTCTTTTTTAAAAAAAGCAGGTCGTGAAGAACATGCGGGTGAGCTGTTGCTCCGTGATATCACGGGGATGTCACGGTCACAGTTGTTTGCCAATGTTCGTGAGGATTTGACGCCTTCTCAATGGGGAGTGTTTGAAACAGCCGTCCTTGAACATAGTAAGGGAACGCCAGTCCAATACATTATCGGTTTTGAGGAGTTTTATGGCCGGAAGTTTCGTGTCAATGAAGAGGTGCTGATTCCGAGACCGGAAACAGAAGAACTTGTGTATGAAACCTTGAAGCGCATCAATCAGCGAGCGTTGCGGGTTGTGGATATTGGGACGGGGAGCGGGGCGATTGCCCTCACCCTGAAGCTCGAGCAGCCTTCGTTGACGGTTTATGCTTCAGATATCGCGGAAGAATCACTAACTGTTGCCAGAGAAAATGCCAATCAACTCGGTGCTGATGTTCAATTTGTCCAAGGGGATTTATTACAGCCCTTTCGTGGTCAGAAAATCGATGTGGTCCTCTCAAATCCTCCGTATATACCGGTAAGTGACAAGGAAACGATGTCTGTCGTGGTAACGGAGCATGAACCGCACCGGGCACTGTTTGCTGGTGAGGATGGGCTTGATTTTTACCGCCGCTTTATGGTGGAGCTGCCGGAAGTAATCGCTCGGCGCGCACTGGTAGGCTTTGAAATTGGGGCCGGGCAGGGGGAGGCGGTAGCCGACCTTTTTAAAAAGGCGTTTGTGAATGTAAAGGTTGAAGTACTTAATGATATCAATGGCAAGGACCGGATGGTGTTTGCGGAAATTAATGAAGAGTGAAAAACCGCCTTATTAATTATGGCGGTTTTTTGGGTGCAGAAATAAAATTTATCTTGAATATTTAAAGGGAATTTCCTTGTTTATGTCGAAATAATAGCTGAAGGGGATGACCCAAATGAATAAAGAGGCATTGTTCAAAAAAATAAGTAATTCCAGTCGCGGTAATTTGTTTGAGGCCGAGATTCCAAAGGTAACGAAAGAAGATGAAATGGCGATTGAGGCTTGGGCCGGAGAATTAGAAAGTGAAGGAAAAATCAAGTTAAGAGAATGTATACGGCGGGAATACTCCGTATATTTACATGGAATTTTGAAGTATGTACCGTAATATTTACGGGTACATATTTTTTTTGATTAAAATCTACTTTTTAAAATTTAATAGTTTAAGATTCTTGGCATTTGTCCACAATGAGGATAGTGAAGGGACGGTGCTCAAGAATGAATAGTAAAGTGTTGGTGTGGTCTTATTTAATCATTTTATCGTTAGGAACGATATTAAATTTATATATACCTAAAACGGAAGCGATTGCGAAGGATTCGGTGGTAATTCCGGCTGAGGCCATTCGTCTGCGAATTCTAGCAAATAGTGATCATGCACAGGATCAGGAGATTAAGCGTAAGGTCCGTGATGCGGTCAATGAACAGATTACATTGTGGGTGCAGGAGTTAACCTCATTGGAAAAAGCAAAAATGGTGCTGACTTCGAAGCTGCCAGAGGTTCAAGCCATTGCTGAGAAGGTTGTGGCGGAGCAAGGGTCTACGCAGAGTGTAAAAGTGGAGTTTGGGAAGGTTCAGTTTCCGACAAAGTTATATGGTGAGTTTTTATATCCAGCTGGAGAGTACCAGGCGATCTTGATTACACTGGGTGAGGGGACAGGCGCTAATTGGTGGTGCGTACTGTACCCGCCATTATGTTTTCTTGATTTTTCAAATGGGATAGCGGTTCAAAGTGATGGCTTTGAAGATAAGGCGTATGCCGCAGAGGATGAAGATTTAGAAAGTGATACAGTCGCAGCGGAAGAAGGTGCCGCTGCAGCGAGGAATAAAAATGTAGAGAAAGATGTGAATAGTAGTAAGAAGAAGGTTGTGGAGGAAGCTGCGAGTGCTAGTAAGAAGAAGGTTGTAGAAGAGGTTGGGGTTGCTAGTAAGAAAAAGGGTGTAGAAGAAGTTGCGGTTGCTAGTAAGAAGAAGGTTGTAGAGGAAGTTGTGGTTGCAAGTAAGAAGAATGCGGTAGAAGGGACAGAGGATGTTCAGGTAGAAGTGGTGAAGCAAACAAAAGAAGCTCCCGTGTATACTTCCGAGGATGAAGAACCGGTTAAAGTGAAGTTCTTCGTGGTTGAGATGTTTGAGAGTATTTTTAGATAATCTAGTAAGAACCAGTCGAAAAAATGGGCTGGTTTTTATTATTTTAAAACTTTTACTAGATTTCCTATGTATTTTGTTCTAGTCCTCTCATTTTTTCATAGAATAGACTATTAAATTAATGAGGTGGTTGGGATGCAAGCACTAATTCGTTGCGCGAACAAAGAGGATTTGAACACGTTGAGAGAGTTTCTTACGAGGGCGAAGCTTGGGGTAGATGGTCTGACAGTGGAAACGGTAGAGTACTTTTTATTGCTTGAGGATGAGGATGGTGCGATCAAGGGTACACTGGGAATGGAGGCATTTGCGGCGTATGGCTTATTGCGTTCTTTGGTCGTTTCGCCGGGACAGGCGGAAAAGGATATTGTTCTGCTGATAACCCAAATGATGCAATTAGCGAAAGAAAAAGGAATGAGAAGTTTGTTTTTGGCTACAAATAAAGGGGTGGCATTGCCGTTCTTTGAATTGCTGGGTTTTGAGAAGGTAGGACGGGACCAATTGCCTGTAGAACTATATTCCTTAGAACACATTAAACACGTATTTAATGTGGATAACTCGTTATTTTTGAAATTTTCACTATAATTGTGGATTAATCCACAAAGTTATCCACTTTTCCATGATAGTTATGCACAATTTGTGGATAAAGGGTTGTGTTTATCCCCGTCATCTTTTATACTTTCAAAAGTAATATGAGACAAAAAGCCTAAATTCGGCAAATTTCGATAACATTTGCGCTTTCAAAAAAGGTGGATAAATATGAACACAAAAGTGTGGAAAGTGGATAAACATGTGGATAACCTTGAAAATAATCCACAGGTCGTGGATGCGGCTCATTTTTTAACAGAAAATGAAGTGGTGGCACTGCCAACTGAAACGGTATATGGACTAGGTGGAAATGCGAAAAGCGATATGGCGGTGGAAAAAATCTTCGCTGCGAAAGGCAGACCGAGTGATAATCCACTGATTATCCACATTGCGGATAAAAAGCAAATTCATTCCTTCGTTACGGAGATCCCTGAAAAGGCTGAAATCCTAATGGACAGGTTTTGGCCAGGACCATTGACGATTATTTTTAAAAAGAAAACTGGGGTTTTGTCGGATAAAGCTACTGCTGGCCTAGATACAGTCGCGGTCAGGATGCCGGATCATCCTGTGGCATTGGCGCTATTGAAAAAATGCCAGCTGCCGATTGCCGCCCCGAGTGCAAATAGTTCTGGGAAGCCAAGCCCGACTAATGCACAGCATGTCATCGATGATTTGAATGGAAAAATTGCCGGTGTGCTGGACGGCGGCGCGACTGGTGTTGGAGTGGAGTCGACGGTTCTTGATTGTACGGAAGAAATTCCCGTTATTTTAAGACCGGGCGGTGTTACAAAGGAACAGCTTGAAGCTGTCATCGGTGAGGTTCAATTGGATGCGGCATTGAGCGACGAAACTTCTAAGCCGAAGGCTCCGGGGATGAAGTATCAGCATTATGCTCCGAACGCACCGCTCTATTTAGTAAATGGAAGCCAATCTTTTCTGCAGCATTTAATAGAAGAAAAGCAGGTGGAAGGGCTACGGGTTGGCGTGCTCGCAACAGAAGAAAGTGTGGAGTCCTATCAAGCGGATGTTGTGATTGCGTGTGGAAAAAGGGCTGAGCTGGAAAGTGTTGCCACAGCGCTGTATGAAACATTACGAAACTTTAATCAGGAAAGTGTCGATATTATTTTTAGTGAAATGTTCCCGACTTCTGGTGTGGGCCATGCGATCATGAATCGCTTGCAAAAGGCAGCTGGAAATAAAATGATTGATGAATAAATACCAGGTTCTCCTTGATGGGAGGGCTTTTTTTTGACTTCTAAACTTTATTGGACGTGCATATGTTAAATCAGGGCAAGTCCGAGGGGGTTGAGGTCACGTGTACGGAATGATTGGAGAAATAGTAACGCTGTTAATAATGGCGTTTGCACTTGGAATGGATGCCTTTTCTGTTGGGTTGGGCATGGGCATGTTTAAGTTAAGATTGCGGCAAATTTTTAAAATAGGGATTACGATTGGTTTATTTCATGTGTGGATGCCGCTTGTCGGCATGCTTGCCGGTAGATTTTTGTCAGATAAGTTTGGAGCGTTTGCGTCAGTCGTCGGTGGCCTGCTCCTGATCGTGCTCGGGGTGCAAATGATATGGTCAAGCCTGCGCAAAAGCGAGGAACCGGTGATGACACCGGTCGGATTCGGGTTAATCATCTTTGCTACAAGTGTGAGTCTTGATAGTTTTTCACTTGGACTAACATTAGGGATATATGGGGCAAAAACCTTATTGGTGATTATTTGCTTTGGTGTAGTGGCAACCGTGTTAACCTGGGCCGGATTGCTGCTGGGCAGAAAAGCACAAGGCTGGGTTGGCTCGTATAGCGAAGCGCTTGGCGGCAGTATTCTGTTAGCGTTTGGAATAAAATTACTTTATCCCTTTTTATAATTTTTTCAATTAAGATAGAGAAATGATAAAATGATACATATCGAAAGGAGGCTGGCAGCTTGCAACGCATTTTGTTTGTTTGTACAGGAAACACTTGTAGGAGTCCAATGGCGGAGGCAATTTTAAAAAGTAAAAAGATTAACGGTTTTGAAGTGAAGTCCGCGGGAATTTATGCAGCAACGGGTAGTGAGGCATCTGCTCACGCCAAAAAGGTGCTTGCTGACCATCAGATTGATCATCATCATTCCTCGAATTTGCTAGCTGGTGAATCTGTTCAATGGGCGGATTTAATCTTAACGATGACGGGCGCACATAAGAATGCGATCCTTCACCAATTTTCTGAGACGGCAGGAAAGGTGTTCACGTTAAAGGAATTTACAGGTGAGCAATATGATGTGGATGTGGTCGACCCTTATGGCGGCAGCGTGGCGATCTATCAGGAAACCTATCAGGAGCTGGATCGTTTGATTACGAAGGCAATTGAAAAAATACAAAGCTCTCAGTGATGAGGGCTTTATATTTTTTTTAGGGTATGTCAATATTAAGGAAGGATGAATAGGGAGGTTTTTTATATGAAAGTTGCATTAGCTTCGGATCATGGCGGAGTCAATCTTCGTAAGGAAGTCGCTAGACTAATGGACGCGCTTGGCATCGAATATCAGGATTTCGGCTGTGAATGTGAAGGGTCTGTTGATTATCCAGATTATGCACTGCCGGTTGCCAAAAAGGTGGCAAGCGGTGAATTTGACCGTGGGATTTTGATTTGTGGAACAGGAATTGGCATGAGCATTGCAGCGAATAAAGTGAAGGGAATTCGCTGTGCGCTTGTTCACGATACTTTTAGTGCAAAAGCAACACGTGCACACAATGACACCAATATTCTCGCAATGGGTGAGCGTGTCATTGGTCCAGGGCTGGCACGGGATATTGCCCAGATTTGGTTGACTGAGGAATTTGAAGGCGGCCGTCATGCCGCGCGTGTTGGAAAAATCAGCGCTTACGAGCAGGAGTAGGTTGAGGATGATGATTCAAGTATGGGAAAAAGAACTTGAAACGATTCTTTCGGAATTCCAGAACCAGGCTTCTTTACAGCCTGGCCAGCTCATGGTGGTCGGCTGCAGCACAAGTGAGGTAATAGGTGAGAAAATCGGAACATCGGGAAGTGTTGAGGTAGCGGAAATGATTTTTCGCAGGTTAAGCCAATTTGCGCAAGGTGCGGGTGTCAGTTTGGCGTTCCAATGCTGTGAACACTTAAACCGGGCGTTAGTGGTTGAAAAATCAGTGGCGGTTGCCAGAAGCTTAGACGAGGTATCCGTCGTTCCGGTTCGAACTGCAGGCGGAGCGATGGCAACGTATGCGTTTGAAAAATTGGCGGATGGAGTTGTCGTTGAATTTTTGAAAGCAGATGCTGGAATTGATATTGGTCTTACTCTTATTGGAATGCACTTAAAACATGTGGCCGTGCCGATCAGAGTCGGGCAGAAAAAGGTCGGACATGCCTATGTAACCTTAGCGAAATCACGCCCGAAATTAATTGGCGGTGCGCGAGCCGTCTATGAAAGAACAGCGGGAAATTCGAGTTGTAGTTAATTGAAATACGAATGATATTTATTTTTTTAATAGTAATGTTCGTGATTGACGGGATTTACCTGTTGATGATTAAGATAAAATAAATGAAAGGGGGATTTTCGATAATCTCCCTTTCTCTTTTAGAGAGAAACATGTTATTATATAGAGGGAATTTTCAAAAAGTTATTTTTGGTTTATACATACAGGGGGGATTACCATGAAGCATTTGTCGAGTCAGGACAAGCAGGTATTTGAAGCGATTCAACAGGAATTAGGCCGCCAGCGCGGGAAAATTGAATTAATTGCCTCAGAAAACTTTGTGAGTGAAGCGGTTATGGAAGCACAGGGATCTGTATTAACAAACAAATATGCAGAAGGCTATCCAGGCCGTCGTTATTATGGCGGTTGTGAATATGTCGATATAGTTGAAGACCTTGCTCGCGAGCGTGCGAAAGAAATTTTTGGTGCGGAGTATGTTAACGTTCAGCCGCACTCAGGGGCGCAGGCGAACATGGCCGTTTACTTTACGGTGCTTGAACAAGGCGACACTGTGCTTGGGATGAACCTTTCACATGGCGGCCACTTAACACACGGCAGCCCAGTCAACTTTAGCGGTGTTCAATATAATTTTGTTGAGTATGGTGTTGATGAAACGACACATCGCATCAATTATGATGATGTGTTAGCAAAAGCGCGTGAACATAAGCCGAAAATGATTGTCGCAGGTGCAAGTGCGTATCCTCGTGCCATTGATTTTGCGAAATTCCGTGAGATTGCCGATGAGGTTGGCGCTTATTTAATGGTCGATATGGCGCATATTGCCGGGCTTGTGGCGGCTGGTCTTCACCAAAATCCAGTTCCTTACGCTGACTTTGTTACCACGACTACACATAAAACCCTACGTGGTCCTCGAGGCGGAATGATTTTATGTAAAGAGGAATATGGTAAGAAAATCGATAAGTCCATTTTCCCTGGTATCCAAGGCGGACCGCTTATGCATGTGATTGCTGCGAAAGCTGTGGCTTTTGGTGAGGTGCTTGAGGATAGCTTTAAAGATTATGCTGGTCTCATTATTGCGAATGCAAAGCGATTAGCAGAAGGCTTGGAACAGGAAGGAATCAAGTTAGTTTCTGGCGGTACAGATAACCACTTGCTGCTATTAGATATGCAGACTCTTGGTTTAACAGGTAAGGTTGCCGAAAAAGTTCTTGATGAAGTGGGCATTACAGTAAACAAAAATACTATCCCATTTGATCCGCAAAGTCCATTTGTAACAAGCGGTATTCGCATAGGAACGGCGGCTGTTACAAGCCGTGGCTTTGGTTTGGAAGAAATGGATGAAATTGCGTCCATTATTGCCTTTACCTTGAAAAATCATGAAGATGAAGAAAAATTGCAGGAAGCGGCTGTCCGCGTGGCGGCATTAACGGGTAAATTTACCCTTTATCCGGAATATTAAACATCTGTGGAATCGGCTCGCGACTTTGGGGCCGGTTTCTTTTTTATGTATGTTGCTCATTGTAGTTTTTTTCTGTAAAATGAGACGGAGTTAAATTTACGAAAAGGGGCGATCATTGTGGCAAAGGTATACGTCTTCGACCATCCACTTATTCAGCACAAGCTTACATACATACGTGATAAAAACACGGGGACGAAAGAGTTCCGTGAATTGGTAGACGAAGTTGCAACATTAATGGCATTTGAAATTACTAGGGATATGTCACTGGAAGACATCGAAATTGAGACGCCAGTCTGCCCGACAAAGTCGAAAGTTCTTTCAGGAAAAAAAATCGGGATCGTGCCAATCTTGCGTGCAGGAATCGGCATGGTTGATGGTGTCTTGAAGTTAATCCCAGCTGCCAAGGTTGGACATATTGGTTTATACCGTGACCCAGAAACATTACTGCCCGTGGAATACTATATTAAGCTGCCAAGTGACGTGGAAGAACGCGAATTCATCGTCGTGGATCCGATGCTTGCAACTGGCGGTTCTGCCAATGTGGCGATCGATAGTTTGAAAAAGCGAGGCGCGAAACATATTAAGTTTATGTGTTTGATTGCGGCACCAGAAGGCGTGGAGGCGGTTAAGGCTGCCCATCCTGATGTGGACATCTATATTGCGGCATTAGATGAAAAGCTGAATGACCATGGATATATTGTGCCAGGACTCGGCGATGCCGGAGATCGGTTGTTTGGGACGAAATAAGGGTTTTTGGTTGGTGAGCTGAGTAGACTATTGTTTACTTGGCTTTTTTTGTTGTGGTTTTTTTGGTTTTTTTCCAAATATTGTATAATTGAGATTATTCAGTTGCAATTCATTGGTGATATTCCCAAATATTGTCTAATTTGGCTTTTTTTCATTGCGACTTGTTGTTGTGCTTTTTCCATATATTGTCTAAATGTCCAAAAGGTGCCCGAAAATGTCCAAAACCCATACAAAAGTGTTCAAAACCCCCATAAAAATGTCCAAAACTTTTTTCTGAAAATTCCCCTCCCCAATCGTTCATCGAATCTCCTTATTTTTCCAAAGGAATTCGACATTTTATCCAGAATTTAGACAGTAACTTACAAAAGAGGTGATGGTTACGTGATTATGTTGGAATTGATCGTTCCAGTTCAGGCGGAACAATGTATAGCTTTACTAAGAAGGATGCCAAAAAACCACCCGGTACGGCCAATTGTAGAAAAAGATCTGCGTCTGTGGCTGAAAGGGTATTATGGAGAACGGAATGTGGCGTATCATCTGTCATTTTTGCCAGAAGACGAATATTACATTTTTCATGGGTTGCGTTTGAAGGATAAAAAGTTTTTCCAAATGGATGTACTGTTGATTTCCTCCAAATTTGCCTTAATCATTGAAGTGAAAAATATTTCAGGTACCTTGAAATTTAAAAAAGGATCAAACCTGATGACAAGGGAACTTAATAACCTGGAAGAAGGCATGGATATCCCATTCAACAGGTCAAAAGGCATCATCTCCAATTTAGTAATTGGTTGAGGTTTCACCACTTCAAGGGAATACCGGTCGAGCACCTAGTGGTGATTAGTAAAACATCGACGATTCTGGAAACAAGCCCGGATAACCTGCAAATTTTTCAAAAGTTGATTTATGCTGAATCCTTACTTGATAAAATCCAAGAATTAGAAGGAAAGTATTCAAAGCCTCGAATCACCAAAAAGACACTAACTCAATTGTCAGATACCCTATTAACAGAGCACAGTATCGAAATTCCTGATGTCCTCCAAAAATATAATCTTTCCCACTCTGATATCCTACCCGGCGTTCAATGCCCGAACTGCAACAAATTTGAGATGGAGTACATATCAGCTAGTTGGCGCTGCAGTATATGTAAATTCACCGCCAAGAAAGCCCATCTGCCAGCTATTAACGATTATTTTCTGATCGTGAATCAGTCAATTACAAGGAGACAACTTGCTAAATTTCTGAAAATGGAGCCGATGAAAGCGAGGAATATCCTTCACACAATCAAGCTCCCCTCCACCGGCATCAAACGCGGCGCCAAATACTTTCTCCCAAAAAACTGCATATTTTCCCCTCATGATGAAAATAGTATGGAAAAAGGGGGATTTTTTACATGAAAAAATGGACACTACTATTCGTACTGATTTTCTCCCTGCAAACGACAACTTCAGCGAGGTCACTTGAGACCCCTCCGATCCCAAAAGAACGGATTACGATTGTGGTGTTGGAAAGCCCCCAATCCCCTCAGGATATTCAACAAATCATCAAACCCTATAAAGACATACACGTAAGGCATGTTTTTCAAGAAGCAATTTACGGATTCTCCGTCGAAGGAAATCCTGAATCGATTGAAAAACTAGCCCAACAGAATAGCAAACAAATCATTAGTGTGTCACCCGTGAACGAATACAAGGTGCAAACCGAAGAAAGTGTCAAGATTATTGGCGGTGAAGAGATACGCGGGTACTTTGATAAAAAAAATCGTCGCTTAACGGGCAAAGGGGTTACAGTCGGGGTTATCGATACGGGAGTCGACTACACCCATCCTGATCTGCGAAGAAATTTTGCAGGCGGCCGTGATCTCGTCGATAACGATACCGACCCAATGGAAACAAAAATCCTTGGACGAGCAACGGTTCATGGCACCCATGTAGCTGGAATTATTGCGGCGAATGGAAAGCTGAAGGGGGTGGCTCCAGATGCTAAAATCCTTGCTTATCGTGCGCTCGGACCTGGAGGAGGAGGTACAACGGAGAATGTGCTTGCCGCCATTGAGCAAGCGATTAAGGATAAAGTGGATATTATGAATCTATCGCTTGGAAATGATATCAATGGGCCGGATTTGCCCATCAGCCTGGCGTTAAACAGAGCAGTTGAAAAGGGGATTGTCGCCATTGCGGCTTCAGGAAATTCGGGACCGAATGTATGGACTGTTGGATCCCCGGGGACAGCCTCAAAGGCTATTTCTGTTGGCGCTTCGACACCCACGATTGACATCCCCTACTTACTAATAGAAGGAATGCGGGATAAAATTCGGATTCAACCGCTGGAAGGCTCCGGTAGTTGGAACCTCGACCGATCGCTGTCAATCGCAGATGGCGGGCAAGGAACAAAAGCGGAATTAAAGGAGGTAATGGGAAAAATCGCTCTAATTAAAAGAGGAAAATTAACGTTTTCGGAAAAAGCAAAAAACGCCCGTGATGCTGGAGCGAAAGCGGTGATCATTTACAATAACTTGAGCGGAGGCTTCATGGGCAATCTTGAAGCGCCGATGGATATTCCAGTCGGGTCCGTCACCAAAAAGGAAGGTGAACGTTTAAAAAGTAAACCTGAAACCTTAGTGAAAACCTCTGTCAGCCAGGAGAAGGATTTGCTTGCGGACTTCAGCTCGAGAGGACCGGTGACAGACACGTGGGAAGTAAAGCCTGATATTGTTGCACCTGGGGTGGCGATAAATTCGACGATCCCAGGCGGATATCTTTCTCTCCAAGGAACAAGTATGGCAGCGCCGCATGTGGCTGGGGCCTGTGCCCTTATTAAGCAGGCACATCCGGAATGGTCACCAGAACAAATTAAGGCAGCCCTCATGAATACAGCAAAACCGTTATTAAAAAATGGAAAACCGTATCGTACTTATGAGCAGGGAGCGGGGAGAATTCAGGTTACCGAAGCGGTGAAAGCAACGTCACTCGTTACCCCAAGTTCCTTGCGATTTGGCAAGTATGAAACAGAAGGGGATATTCACAAAGCTTTTTTACATGTTGAAAATCAAAGTGAAACAGCAGTGCGCTATACCTTCGACATTCCGAAGAATACAGAGGGTTTGAAATGGCGGTTTCCGCTCGCATTTACGCTTGATCCGAAACAGGCTCGAGAAGTTAAACTTGAATTAGAGGTGGATCCCGCACAATTGAAGGGGAAAATACATGATGGGTATCTTACCATTCATGCCGGTTCCAATCCGATTCAAATTCCTTACATCTATGTCCTGGAGGAACCGAATTACCCAAGGGTCATGGGATTTGACTTCAAGGATGGTGACGCGCCGGGAACGTATCGTTATGAGGTTTACCTGCCGGGAGGGGCAGAGGAATTTGGAATTGCCCTTTTCCATCCAGAAGATTTCCGATTTGTTGGCTTTTTGGACACCCATCACAATGTGAAAAAAGGATTAATCAGCGAAGTGATAACGGCAGAAAATCTTCCTCCTGAAGGCACTTATCTTGCAAAGGTCTTTGCGAAAAAGGCAGGAAAAGAGGATTTTATTGAAACGATGCTTGTAATTGGTGCAGGGGTTCAATAATAACAAGGGTGGTGCGGAAAAATCATGTACCACCCACAAACAACATGTTCACAAAATGGTCACAATTACAGGTAAAATGCAGCTGGGTTTTACACTACAATTATAGTGTAAATTAAACTTCAAAATGGAAGAATTTACGCAGTATAGATTGTGGGTATTTTCACGTAAATCCATTGACATTGCAGAATCGCTATTGTATGCTAACAAAGGATGTAAATTGAGAGGGTTTTCATAATTTTTGACAATTCTCGCAATTCCTATATATCTTCCTTTTTGTACATACCTCGATTTTTTGATTGTATTCTCTTATGGTGAGGATGCGATAGTATGCGTAATGAAAACCGCAATCCGTTTCAAGCTTATGCTTTAATGACTGCCATCCTAGCGTCCTTGGTTGGATCCATTCTTATCGGTATCTTTTCAGGCAGATGGCTGGATAAGCAGTGGGGAACAGAGCCAATTTTCTTAATAATTGGTCTATTTTTAGGTTTAGCGGCTGGTATTTACTCAATGCTCGTTACAATTCGCAAGTTTTATTCAGGAGATTAAACCAACCATGCCAGAATTTCAAACGATGTTCGCACGACAGCGAAAATGGATGTTTTTTTTATTGTCTTTTTATGTGCTTGGTTGGGGGTTCACTACTTATCAATCAATCTTTCTTGGATTGATTCTTGGGACAAGTTTGAGCCTCTTTAATTTGTGGTTGATGGCGCGAAAAATTGACAAATTTGGCCAAGCAGCCGCAGAAGGAAGAACAGTTCGTTCACTTGGATCATTTTCACGGATGGCGACCGGCGCCCTAGCGATTGTCATCACATTGAGATATCCAGAGCAGTTTCATATCATTAGTGTGGTTATAGGATTAATGACATCCTACATTGTCATTATGATAGATTTTTTTATGCACAATTTCTTTTTACATAAATAGCGGGGGAAGCGAGGTGAATACTGTTGCATCACGAAGCTCCAATAGTTACGTTTCTTGGGCTCCAATTTAATTTGGCTAACATTTTAACGATTACGGTTGCAAGTGTAATTGTTTTGTTGATTGCCATCCTATCTACTCGTAAGCTGGCCATGAAGCCAACTGGAATACAGAATTTCATGGAATGGGTTATGGATTTTGTTAAGAACATCATTAACAGTACGATGGATTGGAAAGATGGCGGACGATTTCATGTACTTGGAATCACCATCATCATGTATATTTTTGTAGCAAACATGCTGGGACTTCCTTTTTCAGTCGTTGTTGACGGAGTGCTTTGGTGGAAATCACCAACTGCCGATCCGGCTGTAACATTGACATTGGCGACATTGGTTGTGGGACTATCCCATTATTATGGCGTCAAATTGAAAGGAGCAAAAGCTTACGGGAAAGAATTCTTCAAGCCGTTCTGGTTTATGTTCCCGATTAAAATTATTGAAGAGTTTGCGAATACTCTGACGTTGGGTCTCCGACTTTACGGTAACATTTACGCAGGGGAAATTTTATTAGGATTACTCGCAGCCGGACTAGCAACCGGAGTGGGCGGAACAATCGCCGCTGTCATTCCAATGTTAGCATGGCAAGGCTTCTCGGTCTTTATTGGCGCAATTCAATCATTTATATTCTGTATGTTAACAATGGTGTACTTAGCCCACAAAGTGAGCAGCGACCATTAAGATAAACCTGTTCAATTTTTT
Organism: Neobacillus niacini; assembly: GCF_036961885.1. Taxonomy (GTDB): domain Bacteria; phylum Bacillota; class Bacilli; order Bacillales; family Cytobacillaceae; genus Neobacillus; species Neobacillus niacini_H. The sequence continues at coordinate 77,165 of NZ_JBALNQ010000002.1, forward strand.
GAACAAAGAAATAAGAATTTATTTTTTCATACACTAAAGGAGGAAATTTTCAAATGGGTCTTATAGCAGCAGCAATTGCAATTGGTTTCGCAGCACTAGGTGCAGGTATTGGTAACGGTCTTATCGTATCAAAAACAGTAGAAGGTATCGCTCGTCAACCAGAAGCTCGCGGTATGCTTCAAACTACAATGTTCATCGGGGTTGCGTTAGTTGAGGCGATTCCTATCATCGCGGTTGTTATCGCGTTCATGGTTCAAGGTCAATAATCGAACGCGGCAAAAGCCTGCGTTTTAACTAGATGGCGAAGATCATTCGTGAGAACCTTCGCCATTCGTTTATGTTCATTATTTTTCATAAACGATTGATTTCGACAATTATTTCGACTGATATAAAGGTTGTTTTAAAGGAAAGACCTTGAAAGGAGTGAACCCGCCGTGTTAACAAATAGTTTTGTATTAGGGTCAGCGGCCAATACAGGCGTGATGTGGGGAGATATTCTTTTCCAACTTGTCATATTCATCGTCTTAATGGCATTGCTGAAGCATTTCGCATGGGGTCCATTAATGGGCATCATGAAACAACGTGAAGACCATGTAGCTGGCGAAATTTCAGCTGCAGAACAAAGTCGCGTTGAAGCAAAGAAGATATTAGAAGAGCAACGCTCTCTATTAAAAGAAGCTCGTTCCGAAGCGCAAGTTCTAATCGAAAATGCGAAAAAGCAAGGCGACATCCAGCGTGATGAGATTATCACGGTTGCTCGCAACGAAGCAGAGCGCATTAAAGAATCAGCGAAGCTTGAAATTGAGCAGCAGAAAGAAAAAGCGGTTGCCGCTATTCGTGAACAAGTTGCTTCCCTGTCTGTATTAATTGCTTCTAAAGTAATTGAAAAGGAATTAAATGCAGCAGACCAAGATAAACTCATTAACGATTATATTCAAGAGGCAGGAGATCAGCGATGAGCAACTCCATGGTAGCAAGACGCTACGCGTTGGCTCTTTTTCAAATCGCAAAAGAACAGCAGCTTCTTGGAGTAATAGAAGAAGAACTTCGTGTAGTGAAGGAAGTTATTGTCTATAATACCGATCTAAAAGCCGTTTTAAAGTCTTCAAAGCTTACAATTGAAAGAAAAAAAGAGATTTTAAAAGCCGCTTTTGTATCCGTTAATCCATATGTACTAAACACACTATTGATCTTAATCGATCGCCATCGCGAAGACGAGATCGTTGAAGTAGCGAATCAATTCTTTGAACTCGCCAATGAGGAATCAGGAATTGCTGAAGCTCAAGTTTTCAGTACGCGTGAGCTTTCAGAAGCAGAACGCGACGCCATCTCTGCAACATTTGCAGCGAAAGTTGGCAAGAAAACACTAAGAATTGAAAATATCGTGGATTCCGAATTGCTCGGCGGCATTAAGCTCCGAATTGGAAACCGTATATACGACGGATCTTTGCGCGGAAAGCTAGACCGTTTAGAACGTAAATTGTTAAGTTAAGTATCGTAGATAGGGGTGAAACTCATGAGCATCAAAGCTGAAGAAATTAGTGCCCTGATAAAACAGCAAATCGAGAATTATCAGGCTGAAATTCAAGTGAGTGATGTCGGTACAGTTATCTCCATTGGTGACGGTATCGCACGTGTTCATGGCCTCGACAATGTCATGGCTGGTGAACTAGTTGAATTTTCAAACGGCGTTATGGGTATGGCTCAAAACCTTGAAGCCAATAACGTTGGTATTATTATTCTTGGACCTTACACGGAGATTAAAGAAGGTGACGAGGTTCGTCGTACAGGACGCATCATGGAGGTTCCAGTAGGTGAGGAACTTATTGGTCGTGTTGTAAACTCTTTAGGACAACCCGTTGATGGTATGGGTCCAATCAATACTACAAAAACTCGCCCTGTTGAAGCAGTAGCTTCAGGCGTTATGGCTCGTAAATCCGTTCATGAGCCATTACAAACAGGTATTAAAGCGATTGACGCGCTTGTTCCAATCGGACGCGGTCAACGTGAGTTAATTATCGGTGACCGTCAAACAGGTAAAACATCTGTGGCCATCGATACAATCATCAACCAAAAAGGTCAAGACATGATCTGTATCTATGTTGCAATTGGCCAAAAGGAATCCACTGTACGTGGTGCAGTAGAAACCCTTCGTAAGTATGGTGCGTTAGACTATTCAATCGTTGTAACAGCATCTGCTTCACAACCAGCTCCACTATTATTCTTAGCTCCATATGCAGGTGTTGCAATGGCGGAAGAATTTATGTATGCTGGCAAGCACGTATTAATCGTATATGATGACTTATCTAAACAAGCGGCTGCATACCGTGAGCTTTCCCTATTACTTCGTCGTCCTCCAGGTCGTGAAGCATATCCAGGGGATGTATTCTACTTGCACTCCCGCTTACTTGAGCGTGCAGCGAAGTTGAACGACACACTAGGTGCTGGTTCAATCACTGCATTGCCATTTATTGAAACACAAGCAGGTGACGTTTCTGCTTATATCCCAACTAACGTTATCTCCATCACAGATGGACAAATTTTCTTACAATCAGACCTTTTCTTTTCCGGTGTACGTCCAGCGATCAACGCAGGTCTTTCCGTTTCTCGTGTAGGTGGATCCGCGCAAATCAAGGCTATGAAGAGTGTAGCAGGTACACTGCGTCTTGACCTTGCATCATACCGTGAGCTAGAAGCATTTGCTCAGTTTGGTTCTGACCTTGATAAAGCAACACTTGCAAAACTTAATCGTGGAGCACGTACGGTTGAGGTTCTTAAACAGGATATCCATAAGCCGCTTTCTGTTGAGAAGCAAGTGGCAATCCTTTACGCATTAACACGCGGTTTCCTTGATGATATTCCATTAGCGGACATCCGTCGTTTTGAATCAGAATTCCATAATTGGTTAGACCACAATCGCAAAGACTTGTTAGACCATATTAAAAATACGAAGGTTCTTCCTTCTGATGAAGATATGGCTGCTGCACTAAACGCCTTCAAAAAGACGTTCGCAGTTTCCGAATAAGTAGGGTCTGACAATAATGATGGCGGAGGCGGTTGGTAAAAGGGAAACAGGCACTACAAAAGCGTGCCTGTCACCCTTTTTCCACCATCTGAGCCAAACTTTGTATGAGGGTGGTGAGAACCTATGGCTTCATTACGCGATATAAAATCTCGTATTAATTCTACAAAAAAGATGAGTCAGATTACTAAGGCAATGGAAATGACGTCCGCCGCTAAATGGAACCGTGGAGTTATGAATGCAAAAGCATTTGTACCTTACATGGAAAAAATCCAGGAAGTAACGGCTGCGATTGCAATCGGCAGTAAAGGCGTTCTTCACCCAATGCTCCAATCTCGACCTATTAAGAAAACCGGTTATATTGTTATGACATCTGATCGTGGACTTGCTGGTGCATTTAACAGTAACGTTTTACGTAAAGTATATCAGACCATTCAAGAACGCCATAAATCAAATGATGAGTTCGCGATTATTGCCATCGGTCGTGTTGCACGTGACTTTTTCGTCAAGCGCGGTATGAATGTAGCTCTTGAAATCGTCGGAGTTTCAGATCAGCCAAGTTTTGATAGCATTAAAGCCATGACCAGCGCTACCGTAGGAATGTTCTCGGACGGCACATTTGATGAACTATATGTATATTACACGCACTATAAGAGTGCAATTACCCAAGAAGTAACAGAGAAGAAGCTTCTGCCGTTAACGGATATTTCCACAACAGCTAAGCTTACTTCATATGAGTTCGAGCCATCTGCAGAAGAAATTTTAGAAGTTCTCCTGCCGCAATATGCTGAGAGTTTAATTTATGGTGCTCTATTAGACAGCAAAGCGAGTGAGCACGCGGCCCGAATGACAGCAATGAGAAATGCTACCGACAATGCCGCGGAACTAATAAAATCCTACTCACTATTCTACAACCGTGCCCGTCAAGCAGCGATTACACAAGAACTGACCGAAATCGTCGGCGGTGCATCAGCGTTAGAATAGGAGCAAGACAAAACTTTTTGAAAAATGAACCCTATTTAGGGACCTTAATAAGTTCTGCCATGAGGGAATGTTTTAAGGTTCCCGGCTACATATCAGGACAACAACTAGTAAAGTGTGATTCACTAGGTTCCTTTTTAACAAAAGGGCTTTGTGAAAAAGTAAGTTAGGAGGGAAAATGATGAATAAAGGACGCGTTCTTCAGATTTTGGGTCCGGTTATTGACGTTAAGTTTGAACACGGCCAACTTCCTGAGATTTATAATGCTTTAAGAATCGATTTTAAAGCGCAAAGTCAATCTGAAGTTGACATTAGCTTAACGCTTGAAGTAGCCCTTCATTTAGGTGATGATACGGTTCGTACAATCGCAATGGCTTCTACTGATGGTGTTGTGCGTGGAATGGAAGTTACAGATACAGGTGCACCGATTTCTGTACCAGTAGGTAACGTTACGCTAGGCCGTGTATTTAACGTATTAGGTGAAGTAATTGACCTTAATGAGGAAATTCCAGCGAGTGAACGCCGTGATTCGATTCACCGCGAAGCACCAACGTTTGAAAATCTTTCTACTGAGGTAGAAATTCTTGAAACAGGTATTAAAGTAGTAGACTTACTTGCTCCTTATATTAAGGGTGGTAAGATTGGTCTGTTCGGTGGTGCCGGTGTAGGTAAAACGGTACTAATCCAAGAATTGATCAATAACATCGCGCAAGAGCACAGCGGTATTTCGGTATTCGCTGGTGTTGGTGAGCGTACACGTGAAGGTAATGACCTTTATCATGAAATGACCGATTCAGGCGTTATCAAGCAAACCGCGATGGTATTCGGACAAATGAACGAGCCGCCAGGAGCACGTATGCGTGTTGCCTTGACTGGTTTGACGATGGCTGAATATTTCCGTGATGAGCAAGGACAGGACGTTCTTTTCTTCATGGATAACATTTTCCGTTTCACGCAAGCAGGTTCTGAGGTTTCTGCGCTTTTAGGCCGTATGCCTTCTGCCGTAGGTTACCAGCCAACGCTTGCTACTGAAATGGGTCGTTTGCAAGAGCGTATTACTTCAACAAATACAGGTTCTGTTACTTCAATCCAAGCGATTTATGTACCGGCCGATGACTATACGGATCCGGCTCCGGCTACAACTTTCGCTCACTTAGATGCAACAACAAACCTTGAGCGTAAGCTTTCTGAAATGGGTATCTACCCTGCGGTGGATCCACTTGCTTCGACTTCTCGTGCCTTGTCACCACAAATTGTTGGTGAAGAACACTATGAAGTGGCCCGCCAAGTGCAGCAAACATTACAGCGTTACCGTGAATTACAGGATATCATTGCCATCCTTGGTATGGATGAGCTTTCTGATGATGATAAGTTAACTGTACTACGTGCGCGTCGTGTTCAGAACTTCTTATCACAGAATTTCCACGTTGCTGAACAGTTTACTGGCCAGCCAGGTTCTTATGTACCTGTTAAGGAAACGGTTAAAGGATTCAAGGAAATCCTTGATGGTAAGCATGACCACCTTCCAGAAGATGCATTCCGCTTAGTTGGACGTATTGAGGATGTAGTGGAAAATGCAAAACGCATGGGTGTAGAGGCGTAAAGCCTGTCAGGAGGGTAAAAAATGAAGACGATTAAAGTCAGTGTTGTTACTCCCGATGGCCCGGTGTATGAGTCAGATGTGGAAATGGTAAGTACGAAGGCTCAAAGTGGTGAATTAGGTATTTTACCTGGACATATTCCGATGGTTGCTCCGCTTGCGATTGGAGTTGTGCGTCTCAAGAAATCGGAGAGCAAACAACCGGATCTTATTGCTGTGAGCGGCGGCTTCCTTGAAGTTCGTCCTGAACAAGTAACGATTCTCGCGCAATCCGCTGAAAAAGCAGAGGATATCGACGTGGAACGTGCACTAAGAGCAAAAGAACGTGCCGAGCAGCGGATGAAAGAGCAAAAAGTGGAAGACATCGACTTCCGTCGTGCCGAGCTTGCTCTGCAGCGTGCCGTCAACCGCCTTGCCGTATCGCAAGGTAAAATGTAATGATATAAAAAAAAACCCCCACTTAGTGGGGGTTTTTGTTGTTGTTTGTGGTTTTGGCACATAAAAATGGAATTTGGCACATAAATTTTATTTTTTGGCACATAAATCATAGAATTGGCACATAAGTTTGGTTTTTCTTAAAATAGGTCATTTATTTTGAACCATTGATACCAGAGTAATCTTAGAAACTCACTCAAATTTGGTTAAAAGCACAAAGACAATGACCAAGGCCTGGCGTTCGCCAGGCTTTTATGCTGTTTTGGATGGTGGATCTTTGGTTTGGCACATAAAATGGAATTTTGGCACATAAAGGTGAAATTCGGCACATAAAAATATTGTTTAGCACATAAAGAGTTGGGATTGGCACATAAGTTGGGTTTAACTAAAAGTTCGTCATTTTAGGTTAGGTTTTGGATGAGATAATTAGCTCAAAATAGGGGGAAGGCAGGGATAAATGACGATAGGCCAGTCTTGCGACTGGCTTTTTGTGGTCTTGTTTTGAGGTGTGAATTAATTAGGCAGGTAAACAAGGGGATTTGGCAGGTGAAATTAGGGTAAAGGCAGATGAGTGATTGAAATTGGCAGGTAGAGAAGATGGATTGGCAGGTAGGAATTTGGAGCTAGATGAAATTATGAGAATTAGATGGTTCTTGAAGATTAATAGAGGGGGAGAAATGACGATGGCCAGTCTTGCGACTGGCTTTTTAGCTTTATTTCGGTGGTTTGAATTAAGTAGGCAGGTAAACAAAGGTATTTGGCAGGTGAAATGGAGTTTAGGCAGGTAAGAGCTTAAAAATGGCAGGTGGGGGGAACCGTTTGGCAGGTTAGGATTCAGAGGTATAGGAATTCAAGGGTTACATAGGGAGTTCTGGTCTTGGTTCTGGAATATCTAGGATTTTGGTAGGATGTTGTTTATATTTATTCTTTTTTAATATGAAGTTTTGAATAATTTGGTATATTGTGAGTATGATAGTGTTGATGACTGCAGGAGCTTCTTAAGAAATTGTTTTGGATTTGTTGGTTGTGGATTTATTTTTTGTATATAAGGTTACGATTTAGAGAAGTTTGCATGACAATTCTCACTGACATTCGTTGGAAATTGTTGTTTAATGTCGATAGGTAGTTGATGCGGCTCTTTCGAGCCTGTTGCTAGGCACGTCATCTTCCGCTTGCGCTACAGATCACGTGCATGAGGTTCAAGGTTTTACAATTCGCTTTTGCGTCATCTCTGGGGTGATTTCAAGTAGCCTTTTCTGCGAGATCACGCAACGCTCAGGGGAGGGGGCTTTGTATCTCAACACCGGTTTCGGTTAAAAATTTGAAATTCTATCGCCATGTGCTAACGCACATTGCGCTTCAGCTATCGCTGAAGCTTGCAAAACTTCCCATGTCAAGGCGTTTTTGTGAGCAAGCTCCCAAACGCATGTCATGGGAAGTTTTGCGGCGATAGAATTTCAAATTTTTCGGGGTTGGTGTTGTCGACACAAGTTTGTAACAATGCTATAATGTTATCGGTTACAAGTTTCATTGTTATGAAAATTTACAACATTGGAGGGGATGGGCATGGAGCTTTTGAATGTATATCAGAATAATTATCTGATAGTTTTTGTGTTCCTATGTCTTGGGGTGCTGCTGCCAGTGGTGGCGTTGTATTTAGGTAAGCTTTTGCGTCCTCATAAGCCGAGTGACGAGAAGTATACTACATATGAAAGCGGTATTGATCCATTTCACGATTCCCGTGTACAGTTTAATGTCCGCTATTATATTTTTGCCCTGATGTTTGTTATTTTTGATGTAGAGACTGTATTTTTATATCCATGGGCGGTTGCCTATGAAAAGCTAGGCGTATTCGCGTTAATTGAGATGTTGATTTTCGTTGTTATGCTGTTGATTGGCTTAATCTACGCTTGGAAGAAGAAGGTGCTACAATGGACTTAAAACTAGATGACCTTTCACCATTAGAAATGAAGGAATTAGAAAGAAATGTATTTTTGGCAACGCTGGAGCAAATTAAGGCATGGGCGCGAAGCAGTTCGCTGTACCCGATGACGTTTGGTCTGGCTTGTTGTGCGATTGAGATGATGGGTGTCGGTGGAGCGAACTATGACCTTGACCGGTTTGGATCGTTTTTCCGTACGTCTCCTAGACAATCGGATTGTATGATTGTTTCTGGAACGGTTACGAAAAAAATGGCACCGATTATTCGGCGGTTGTATGATCAAATGCCGGAACCGAAGTGGGTGATTGCGATGGGCTCTTGCGCGACTGCAGGCGGACCGTATGTGAAGTCGTATTCAGTGGTAAAGGGCGTTGACCAAATTGTCCCTGTTGATGTGTATATACCTGGATGCCCGCCAAACCCGGCCGCATTAATTTATGGAATTAATAAATTAAAGGAAAAGATTCGCTATGAGGCGAAGACTGGGAAGAAGGTGATCTAACCGATGAGCGGGGAGAAGGATCTTGACCAATTAAAAAGAGAAGCAGTTGAAAAAGCGAAGGCGGCGGCATTAGCAAAGCGCCAGGCAAAGGCAGCGGGGGAAGTCCCGGGTTCTCCAAAACAGGAGGACAAACCTGCTGAACAAGCGCTTGTTCAGGATGAAAAGCCAGCGGAAACAGCTCAAGAACAACAAATTCAGCCAGCGCAGCCAGCAGAAACTCCAGCACTAGCTGAAGATGGCGACGATCTAGCCAAAAAGAAAGCGGCAGCGGTTGCAAAAGCAAAAGCAGCAGCGGCGGCAAAGCGTAAAGCAATGGATCTTGCGGGTGGCACTGCACCAGCTGAAGAAACTCAGGCACCAGCAACGCCAGCCGAGGAAGCTGAAACTGCTGGAGCAACTGATGATGCCAAGGCAAAAGCAGCAGCGGCGGCCAAAGCGAAGGCAGCGGCAGCAGCAAAGGCGAAGGCAGCAGCAGCGGCCAAAGCGAAAGCTGGAGGCACAGACAGCGCGGACGCTAGTGACGATGATAAGGCGAAGGCAAAAGCAGCAGCAGTGGCGAAAGCCAAAGCGGCAGCAGCCGCCAAGGCCAAAGCAGCGGGAAAACCAGGCGACACAGCCGTAGCTGAAACAGTACCAGCGCAGGTCTCACCGAACCAGCCTTTCCTAGATAAGTACAGGAAGGTTATTGAGGAAAACCTCGGTTCTGATGTTTTAGAAGATTCTTATATTAATAAATTATCTAAAGACGTTCCGACACTTGTTGCGAAGAAAGATACATATTTCAAACTGGCTCAATTTTTAAAATACAATGAGCTCCTAGGGTTCGATTATCTATCTGAGCTGCATGGAACAGATTTTGTTACACATATGGAAGTATATGTTCACTTATTCTCATACAAAAATCGCCAATCAGTGGCGTTAAAAGTGAAGATTGACCGCGATGAACCAACAATCGAGTCCTTGCAGCCAATTTGGGCAGGCGCCAACTGGCCTGAATGCGAAGCTTATGATTTACTAGGAATTAAGTTTACCGGACATCCGAATTTACATCGGATTTTGCTAGGAGAAGATTGGGTTGGCCATCCACTGCGTAAAGATTATGAACCGTATGATGTGGAGGTGTAACCAATGATCAGAACAGAAGAAATGCTGCTTAATGTTGGTCCGCAGCACCCTAGTACACACGGAGTTTTCCGGCTAGTGGTCAAAATTGATGGGGAAATCATCACAGAGGCAACCCCTGTCATCGGTTATTTACACCGCGGCACGGAAAAAATTGCTGAAGATTTGCAGTATACGCAAATTATTCCATATACTGACCGGATGGACTATTTGTCCGCGATGACAAACAACTATGTCATCTGTCATGCCGTCGAAACGATGATGGGAATTCAGGTTCCAGAACGTGCGGATTTCCTTCGTGTCATCGCAATGGAACTGGGCAGGGTTGCGAGCCACCTGGTTGCCTGGGGTACCTATATCCTTGACCTTGGTGCGACGAGCCCGTTCATCTATGCCTTCCGTGACCGTGAAATGATTATCAATATGCTAAACGAATTATCAGGTGCTCGTTTGACCTTCAACTACATGCGTGTTGGCGGGGTCAAGTGGGACGCTCCAGAAGGCTGGGTCGACACGGTAAAGGAATTTATTCCATATATGCGCGAACAGCTCAAGGGCTATCACGACCTCGTATCTGGAAATGAAATCTTTTTAGACCGGGTAAAAGGGGTTGGCATTTATTCAAAGGAAGAGGCCATCAACTATTCACTCAGCGGTCCGAACCTGCGCAGTACCGGCGTGAAATGGGACCTGCGTAAAGATGAGCCATATTCCATTTATGACCGCTTCGACTTTAACGTGGTCACAAGGGAAGAAGGAGACTGCTTGGCACGCTACTATGTGCGCCTTGAAGAAATCGAAGAATCCTTGAAAATTCTCGAGCAGGCATGCGACCAATTCCCTGCAGAAGGCGAAATCATGGCGAAAGTACCAAAAATTATTAAACCACCAAAAGGAGAAGCATTTGTAAGAATTGAAGGACCACGCGGTGAAATTGGCTGCTATATTTCTAGTGATGGTAAAAAAGAACCGTACCGTTTGAAGTTTAGAAGACCTTCATTCTATAATCTACAAATTCTTCCGAAATTATTAATAGGCCAAAATATTGCAAACTTGGTTGCCATTTTAGGGGCAGTTGATATTGTCCTTGGGGAGGTGGACGGATAATGGTAGAAGAATTACTCCAATCTAGTCCAGGCATAGCGAACTTTGGAATCTTCTTTTTATTGGGAGCGGTTTTACTATTAATCGTCTTAGGTTTCGTAACCTATGGAATTTTAGCAGAACGAAAGGTAATGGGCTACATGCAGCTGCGCCATGGTCCAAACCGAGTCGGTGGAAAATGGGGACTACTGCAAACCGTAGCCGACGTTCTCAAGCTATTACTAAAAGAAGATATTATCCCAAAAGCAGCAGACAAACCATTATTTATCATAGCACCCGTCATTGCCTTTGCACCGTCATTCATGGTGCTGGCGGCCATCCCGTTTACCGACAAATTTCAATTTGCCGATATCGGAGTCGGACTTCTCTATTATATTGCTATTTCCGGAATGACCGTATTTGGAATGGTTCTTGGCGGCTGGGCATCCAACAATAAATATGCGCTCTTAGGGGGCATGCGTGCAGGAGCACAAATGATCTCCTATGAAATACCGCTCGTCATGGCCGTACTGGGAGTCATCCTATTAACCGGAAGCTTAAACTTAAATGATATCGTCGCACAACAAAAAGAAACGGCTTGGTTTATTCTCTTGCAGCCAGTGGCGTTTGTCGTATTCTTCATCGCCTCGATTGCCGAATTAAACCGGACACCGTTTGACTTACCGGAAGCCGAAAACGAATTAGTTGCGGGTTATCACGTTGAGTATTCAGGTTTCCGCTGGGCATTTTTCATGCTCGCCGAATATGTATACCTATTTGCGATGTCCGCATTGATTACCGTTATCTTTCTTGGAGGCTGGCTGCCGCCGTTTGAGTTCCTTGGCTTCATTCCAGGCGCCGTTTGGTTCTCTGTTAAATTCAGTGCCGTCGTCTTTGTATATATCTGGCTGCGCAGTACACTGCCGCGATTCCGCGTCGACAGACTCATGGAGTTCGGCTGGAAAGTTCTTTTCCCAGTAGCACTAGCCAACATATTCTTAACAGCGTTAATCAAAACATTATTTTTCTAAAAGATTTTTTTGAAAAAGGAACCGTAGGGAGCGTTCGCGATAGGCGAAGTCCTTGAAAGAGCTCGCCAACGATTCCAGCGTGAATTTTTAAAATGAAAAAGGGGTGAAAAACGTGCTTGGATTTACAAAAGGCTTGAAATATACCCTAAAACAATTGACCAAAGAAAAGGTAACCTATAAATATCCAGATGAGCCGCTTCCGCTGCCGGACCGCTTCCGCGGTATTCAAAAGTTCTACCCGGAAAAGTGCATCGTCTGCAATCAATGCATGAACATTTGCCCGACAGAATGTATTAATTTAACGGGTAAAAAGCATCCGGATCCTGCGAAAAAGGGGAAAATCATCGATACCTACGATATTAACTTCGAGATTTGTATCCTTTGTGACCTTTGTACGGAGGTTTGCCCGACAGAAGCGATTATTATGACGAATAATTTTGAGTTAGCTGAATACAGCCGTGATATGTTATTTAAAAACCTTGAATGGTTAGATGAGAACGATGAAAACGTACGGCAGGTGAATAAACCATGATATTTACAGGCGAGTTTATCGCATTTATGGGCCTCGCGCTTGTAGCAATTATTGGCGGCGTCCTGTTATTGAACCTTACCAAAGTCGTGCATATGGTCGTTTCCCTTATTTTTACCTTCGTTGCGATTGCCGGTATTTACGTCCTACTGTCAGCTGAATTTGTTGCGGCCGTGCAGGTCTTGATTTATTCCGGTGCAATTACGATTATCATGCTATTTGGAATCATGTTAACGAAGCACGATGATGAAGGGGAAACAACCACAGGCAAATGGAGAAAGGTGCTGCTTTTCCTAGGTGTACTCGGCTTTGCAGTTGCCGTGTACGTTGGAATATACGATTTCAACGTCGTCCAAGTTCCAACAGACCTGCATGTAAACAATACCATGAAAATTGGAGAAGCCCTTTATTCTAAATGGGTGATTCCGTTTGAACTAACGTCTGTTTTACTATTGGTCGCACTTGTTGGTTCGATTGTTCTGGCAAAGAAAGAAGAGAAGGAGGATGGTAAGGAATGAGTTCAGTTCCAGCTTCAGCCTTCTTGGTACTAGCACTGATTCTATTCTGTATCGGTTTATACGGGGCACTGACAAAGAGAAACACCGTCATCGTCCTCATTTCGATCGAACTCATGCTAAATGCCGTTAATATTAACCTAGTCACCTTCAGTAAATACGGAGTGGCGCCATCCATTACCGGTCAAATTTTCGCCTTGTTCTTGATCAGCGTAGCCGCTGCAGAAGCAGCCGTCGGTCTAGCCATCCTAATGGCCCTATACCGCAACCGCAAAACCGTCAACATCGACGAAATGGACACAATGAAAAATTAGAAATGGTTTCAGTGAATAGTAATTTTTTTTTAAATGATGCGGTGCCTGTCACCGCAAAAAGACACTGTCCGTCCCAGATGGACAAATTGGTAATTATTGGTGTCTGTCTCAGGTGGACAGTGTCCACGAGCGGTGACAGGCACCATTCTTAAAAAGGGGATTGTGATGATGATGGAAAATGCATGGATCATACCGCTTTTCCCGCTATTATCGTTTTTGATTCTTCTTCTATTTGGGAAGCGGTTGAGGGAAGCGAGTGCTTATGTGGGGATTCTCGCGACGCTTGCTTCGCTTGTGTATTCGTTGTTGGTGTTGTTCGAGCGTTTCTCACAAACCACGTTTAAAACTTCAACGGAGTGGCTCAGGATAGGAGATATTTCTTTAACAGCGGGCTTTGAAGTGAATCAATTGAATGCATTAATGCTTGTGATTGTCTCGCTCGTCAGCTTCCTGGTACATACATATTCGAAAGCGTATATGGACGGGGATGAGCGATTTCCAGTATTCTATGCCTATTTAGGACTATTTACGTTTGCGATGCTTGGGCTGGTCATCTCGCCAAACCTGCTGCAAACTTATATTTTCTGGGAGCTCGTCGGAGTCGGTTCCTTCCTCTTAATTGGATTCTATTTCAACAAAGAAGAGGCGAAGGCTGCGGCAAAAAAAGCATTCATTATGACCCGGATTGGGGACGTTGGTCTCTTTATCGGGATGATTTTATTATTTTGGCAAACAAAAAGCTTTGAATACAGTGAGATTTTCCAGGCCGTCGAGGCTGGCGCGATCTCAAACTCAATGATTACCTTAACAGCGATCTTAATCTTCATCGGTGCTGTTGGGAAATCAGGTCAGTTCCCGCTCCACACCTGGTTACCGGACGCGATGGAAGGTCCGACACCTGTTTCTGCGTTAATCCACGCGGCAACAATGGTTGCAGCCGGTGTTTACTTAGTGGCTGCCCTATTCCCGCTGTTCGCAGCGAGTGAAACCGCACTATTGACGATTGCGATTATCGGTGCCTTTACGGCAATTTTCGCAGCAAGTATCGGTCTCGTCCAAACAGATATTAAGCGTGTATTGGCGTACTCAACCGTCAGCCAGCTTGGTTATATGATGCTTGCATTAGGTTCAGCAGGCTATGTTGCCGGTGTTTTCCACCTGATGACACATGCCTTCTTCAAAGCATTACTGTTCCTAGCGGCCGGAAGCGTCATCCATGCGGTACATACACAAAATATCGAAGAAATGGGCGGACTTTGGAAAAAGCTAAAGTTTACCGGACCACTATTCTTAATCGGAACACTCGCGATCAGCGGTGTACCATTGTTTTCAGGTTTCTTCAGTAAAGACGAAATTTTAATCGCAGCCTGGGAAGGCGGACATCCATTCCTGTTCTTACTAGCGCTTGCAGCGGCATTCATGACCGCATTTTACATGTTCCGCTTGTTCTTCATGGTATTTACCGGTGAAGCACGCAGTCCATTGAAAAATGTTCACGAATCACCATCGTTGATGACCTACCCAATGATTCTTCTTGGCGTGTTAGCCATCATCGCAGGTTACGTGCAGACACCATTCAATCACAACCTGGGCGCATGGCTCGTTGACGGCAATGAAGCACTCGGACATAGTCATATCGAAGGTCCAATCTGGATTATGATTGCAGCAACCGTAGTTTCCTTAGCAGGTATCTACCTTGCTTACCTGATTTACTACAAGCGTTCAGTGGCACGCAACTGGCTTTCTGGCAGCGGCGATTCACTGCACACCATTCTTACAAACAAGTATTACATTGACGAATTCTATCAAATGTCAGTGGTAGCTATCACAAAAGGAATCAGCTACTTCCTGCGCTTCATTGATGTTTTCTTAGTAGAGGGAATCATGAAGGCCGTAGCCGGAATTGTCCAAGGGCTAGGCGCAGCAGGATCGAAGCTGCAATCCGGTCAAACTCAAACCTATGCAGCCTTTGCCTTCGTCGGTCTGGCACTGCTAGCGGTCATCTTTGTGTTAACAGGGGGGTACTTATAATGGATCTTTCTTTCGTTCTATCACTATTAGTATTCTCCCCGTTACTCGGTATCATCGTGTTAGCATTCATGCCGAGAACACAGGAAAAAATGATCAAAATCGTCGGCTTCCTAGCCACACTGCCTGCACTGGGAATCGCGGCCGGTCTTTATCTCCATTACCTATGGGGCAAGGACCTCAGTGACTTTAACGTGGCCAAGGACTGGATTACCTTCGGTGGTCTCCAAGGCACCGAAGCAGGTTACTGGCAAGTAAACTATGAACTTGGTGTCAGCGGATTAACCATGCTGTTAGTCGTCCTGACAGCACTAGTAGCAACACTCGCAAGCATTGCCTCCATTTATATTAAAAAAGAATGGAAAGGCTACTTCATGCTGTTCCTGCTGCTAGAAATCGGTATGCTCGGCGTCTTTACAGCAGAAAACTTAATTCTATTTTTCTTATTCTTTGAAATTACCTTAATTCCAACCTTCTTCTTAATTGGAAAATGGGGCTATTTTGAAAAAGAAAAAGCTGCTTACAGCTTCTTAATCTACAACGGTTTAGGCTCAGCCGTACTCCTAATCGTGATTATGATCTTGTTTGCGAAAACCGGCACAACCAATATTGAAATCTTAACGCAAATTATGAATGATCCAAATATCCCGCTTTCGGGCGAGTTAAAATTAGGGCTATTGATTGCACTATTAGTCGCATTCGGCGTCAAATTGCCAATCTTCCCGTTACACAGCTGGATGCTTCGCGTTCACGTCCAAGCACCGCCATCCATTGTGATGATTCACTCTGGTATTCTATTGAAAATCGGTGCGTACGGCTTAATTCGTTTTGGAATGGGAATCTTTCCAGAGCAGTTTGAAACCTTGGCGGTACTGCTAGCTGTTCTTGGGGTGATTAACCTCCTCTATGGAGCATTCCTTGCGTTCATTCAAACAGACTTTAAAATGGTTTTGGCCTACTCCTCGATTTCTCATATGGGAATCGTGTTAATCGGTCTAGCAGCGATGAACGAGGCAGGCGTCCAAGGCGCAATTTTCCAAGTGGTTTCACATGGATTAATCTCAGCGCTATTGTTCTTCCTAGTGGGTGCCTTCTATGAGCGCACAGATACGTCACTCATCGAAAACCTGGGCGGAATGGCAAAAGGAATGCCAATTGCTTCCGGCTTCTTGCTCGCAGGCGCACTTGCTTCACTCGGCTTGCCAGGAATGTCCGGCTTTGTCAGCGAATTTATGGCGTTCTTAGGACTATTCGAAGAAATGCCATGGATTGCCGCAATCGGCTGCATTGGAATTATCATGACCGCTGTCTATTTATTACGTGCCGTTCTCGGCATTACGTACGGAAAGGCACACCGTGACTTTACAGGAATCGTCGATATCAAAGGCGTCGAATGGGTTCCGGTCCTTGTGCTGATGGCATTAATCGTATTAATCGGAGTCGTACCAAGCGTTCTAAGCTCACCGCTTCAAGCCACACTTGAAACGATTATGCTAGGGTTAGGAGGGTGATGAAGGATGAGTCTTGAGGATTTAACATCATATAATTGGGGCATCATGACACCAGAGTTCATCATCGTTGGTGTTGCAGCGCTTCTCACACTAATAGATTTATTTATGCCGAAAAAACAGGACCGCCGCATCCTTGGCTGGATTGCCATCGCAGCCATCATTGCCGCCATCGTTTCCGTCATTGGACTCCTTGGTGCTGCGCCTGAATCGATTTTAGACGATACTTTCCGGCTTGATTCTTTTGGAAAAGCATTTAAGCTTCTTCTTCTTGCAGGGTCAGCGCTTGTACTATTTTTAGCTGTCTCCTACAAGGCTGATCAGGGGATGGAAGAATACCGCGGTGAATTTTATTATTTATTCCTAACCGGATTGCTCGGCGGAATGATTATGACATCCTCGGGTGACTTAATCACATTATTTATCGGGTTAGAGTTGTTATCAATTTCATCTTATATCTTAGCGGGTATTCGCAAGCACAACTTGCAATCAAACGAGTCGGCAATGAAATATGTGATTAACGGTTCGATTGCGACGGCGATTACCATGTTCGGGATGAGTTATGTTTACGGCTTAACGGGCACAACGAATTTACTAGCCATCGCGGGCACACTACAAGGCTTAGCGGATGCGCAGCATGCGTATTTGCTCGGATTATCGTTTTTAATGATATTCGTGGGTTTAGCCTTTAAATTGGCGGCCGCTCCATTCCATATGTGGGCGCCTGACGTTTACCAAGGGGCACCGACACCGGTTACCGCCTTCTTAAGCGTTGTTTCCAAGACGGCTGGATTCGTGATTGTTGCGCGGATTTTGATTTCTGTCTTTGGAGTTGCGGCATCAGAAGGTCCACAATCAATGCCAATTCTTTATAACATGCAGGATTACATCGCGGTTGTGGCTGGGGCGACGATGATCATCGGAAACGTGGTCGCACTGAAACAAACAAATATAAAAAGAATGTTTGCTTACTCAAGTATCGCCCATGCCGGTTATGTGCTAGTGGCGTTTACATCATTGAGCTCAAACTTCTTTTACACCGTTTGGTTCTATTTATTAGCTTACCTGTTCATGAATCTCGGAGCTTTTGCGGTCATTCAGTTAGTGGAAGCAAAGACGGGTTCAACAAGGATTGCTGATTTCGCGGGCTTGTACCGCCGTTCACCGCTGTTAGCAGTGGCGATGGGAGTGTTATTGGTCGGATTAGCTGGCTTCCCAGGAACAGCAGGCTTCATCGGGAAGATGAACATCTTTATCGGTGCCTTCATGGTGCCAGAACCACATTATGTATTAGCATCCGTGATGATCGCTACAACCGTCGTCTCGTATTTTTACTATTTTGGTATCATGACACAAATGTTCTTCCGCCCAGCAGCGGATGACAGCAAGTTTTCGAAAATTCCAGTGGGAATCCTGGTTGTGTTAATCGTCACCGTCGCAGCGTCTGTATTGTTTGGGGTATTCCCAGACATCGCCATCGACTTCGTGAACGAAAACTTCAACCACTTCGGGGACTTTTTAAGATAGCCGGTAACTTTGGGGGAAGAAATCGGTTATGGTCGAAAAAGGGGTAACATATATAGCAAAAGAAGAGGCGTTGGGAGCCTCTTCGGAGCAAAGAAACGGTCCTTTAAAAGGACCGTTTCTTTTGTGTAATTATTGTAGTGGATTAGGGATTCGTCTTTTTTCCTGCAGATCTTCCGTAGATTCCATATTGTTTATTTCATCGTCAAGTTTTTCCACTTTGCCCCAATCATGTGTCACGTTTGCTTCCGCCACTGAATGATTGTCATTTAAATTATCGGGATGTCCATTCTTTGTTAAAACTAAAATTTTTCCCTCTTTAACGGAGTTCCCATAGTATTCTGCTTCATGGTCGGGAATTCCTATCGTTACTAGCGCTCCCGTTAAACCACCTAAACCGGCTCCCGCAACCGCTCCTATTAAACTTGAAGCAATCGGACCAGCGGCGACGATTGGGCCGACTCCGGGAATTGCCAAAGCACCTACTCCAACTAAAAAACCAGTTAAGCCACCCAGCGTACCACCCGCTAATGCTCCTGTAGCCGCACTTTCTTCCGCTACCGTACCTGTTTCGTCAGCAATATAATTCACATGTTTGAGATTTTTACCAATGACGCAAATATCTTGTTTATCGTATCCTTGTCGAATAAGACCCTCAATAGCTAGAATCGCATCTTGTTCTGAATCATAAACACCTACAACGTTCCTTTCAGGATTGACCATTTTATTTCCTCCTTTTATATTTTGGTACTCTTTAATTACCCGTTAAACAAAATCTGAAACTATTTTATAGATTACAAGTATTTCAAAAGTGTTAAACAGAGAAAAAAGAGTTTTAGAATGGGTAGTAGGTGGTACAACATAAGCAAGGGTTAAAACCAGTTAACATGAATAAAGAAAATGATCGATTTACTAGAATAAGAAAGAAGCTTGTGCAAATTTGTGCAAGCTTCTTTCTTGAATTGAATTTAGAGGAGGACTGGATATGAAACGATTTTTATCGATGAGAGGACTCTTAACGGTACTAGGAATGGGGGTATCAGCCGCAAAGTGGTTAGCCTCTGAACCGAACCGAATGAAGGTAAAAAAGGTTCTCGGAAAATTAAACATTACACCTTCACGAAGGTAAGGAGGGAAAATAAATGTTGTCGAAAGAAGAACAGATGTATTTTAAGAAAAGATTATTACAATTGAAACAAGAAACCATTCAAATGGTAGAAGCCAGTGAGCCTTTATCGTTCGAAGATTACGGAGAATTAACAAGCTATGATAATCATTTTGCGGATACGGCCACACAATTAGAAGAACGAGAAAAACAAAGGGGTTTGCATGATACAGCAAACAATCTCCTTGAAGAAGTGAATGAGGCTTTGGAGCGGATTAACACAGGAACTTATGGCGTTTGTGTGGATACAGGAGAAACCATTTCCTATGAAAGACTTAAAGCCCTGCCGTATGCCAAACGAACGGTAGAAGCACAAAAAGAGCATGAGAAAGAGAAACTTACCAGTCTACCAGAGGATCAGTCATTTTTAACCCCAGAGGAAGATGTAAGAGGAGATAAGCGGATTCAGACCGCGGATGAATTGATAAACGTGCATGGAAACTCATCGTCATAAAAATATATATAGAAAAAGCAGAGGCGGGGGGGAGCCTCTGCTTTTTGGTGCTTAAAATTTGTCTTTCACTTTTCCATAGCCTTCTCGTAGTTTCCCTTTCAGCTTGTCCATTTTCCCATCATTCTCGGTCGCAGGCTGGTCGGATAATTTACCCCACTGCTCTTTTGCCTCGCCCTTTACTTGTTCAAAGCTTCCTTTAATCTGATCTTTATTCATTATTGTTTCCTCCTTTTATACGATTAAGGGTTGGGTGAATCAACAGCGTCCTTATTCTCACCATCACTAACTCCATTATCCTGGTCGACGCCATCACCGACACCATTATCATTTAAATTTTCCTTTGTCCCTGGGTCGATAGCATCCTTTTTCTCACCGTCGCTGATACCATTATCCTGGTCGACACCATCGCCGCAGCCTACTAATAGACCTAATGATAATAATGCAGTCATTCCACCTGTTAACCATGTTTTTTTGCTCATTTTGACTCCTCCTTTGTTTGTCGAACATGTTGGGTGTATTCCCGGTAACCGTGAAAGTGAAACCTTTTTTCGATAAAAAATTACAAGGTTTTGATTTGTGCTAGACCGGGTATTACCTTAGCAAATCGAGAAAAGGAGAGATGATACATGAACGTAGAACATATGATGACGGGTTGGTACATATACACGGACCGAATTCCCCACTTTCTTTTGGCCCTTCTAGTCCTATTAATTGGCTGGCTGGCAGCAAAGGGAATTGGCAAAGCCGTAGAAACTGCACTTGAGAGAACCACGTTAGACGATAAACTTTTTTCCGGTTTTAAAAATAAAAAGTATCCGACTGAAAAAATTATCGGAAAAATCGTCTATTACACATTACTCGTAATCGTCTGGATTATCTTTTTCAATATGCTGAACTTAGGCTTGATTGCGGAGCCGCTTGTAAACATGGTCTCAACCATGACAGCAGCCATTCCTCTTCTATTAAAAGCAGCACTGACGCTTTTATTGGCCTGGGTGATTGCTTTCGTACTGCGTTATCTATTTATAAAAGGGGCAGGGATGATCCATTTAGGAGGAAAGCTTGTTAAATGGAAAATGGCAAATAACGCCCTAGAAGCCTCCAATAGAATCAATGGTATCGGCATGGCAATCTTCTATTTTGTATTGCTGTTATTTATTCCAGCAGTCCTTGGGGCGCTAGAATTAGAAGGGATCTCAGAACCTTTTTCAAATGCACTGACGATGATGTTAACATTTATTCCTAAGTTATTTGCAGCCGTCCTGATTGTGTTAATCGGCTGGTTAATTGCTAAAATTGTCCGAGATATTTTAACGAACTTTTTAAAAAGTATCGGCTCTGACAAGCTCGGTTCGCGGTTTGGATTTTTGCAAAATGGTAAAGAGGCGACGAGTCTTTCCACCATCATCGGAAATGTTGTATTTATCCTAATATTAATTCCAGTCATCATAACAGCATTGGAAAAATTAGAACTAAATGGTATATCTGAACCGGCCATTGCCATGCTTCAAAAGGTTCTATCCATGGTTCCAAATATGATCGTTGCTGTCCTGCTTATTTTTACAGGGATTTGGCTTGGAAAATGGGTGGGGAAATGGGTAACACAAATGCTATGGCGCTTGCGCTTCGATCAAGTCTTTCACCAGATGGGGATTGGTGCAGTATCACCAGAACTTTCAAAGTATACGCTGTCGCAAATGGTGGGAGTACTGGCTAAAATAATTATTGTCCTCTTGTTTACCGTAGAAGCCTTACAAATTGTTCAGTTAGACTTCTTAGTTACATTGGCAACCGGTGTAATTGCCTATCTGCCCATGCTATTGACGGCAATCCTCATTCTTGGAATTGGATTATACGTAGGACAGTTTGTGGAACGAATTCTCCAAACCATCGTCCAACACAACTATTCGAGAATGCTTGCAAGAATCGCTAAATATACAATCTTAACCATCACGGTGTTTATGGCGCTTGATCAATTAGGTGTAGCCCATTCGATTGTTAATGCTGCTTTCATCCTTGTTTTAGGTGGATTAGCAATGGCTTTTGGATTGGCATTCGGACTCGGCGGAACAGAGTTTGCTAGAAAATATCTAGGAAAGCTCGACAATAAATTGGAAGGTGGAAAATAGAGAACGCAGACAATCCGAAATCCACACGTGATTTCGGATTGTTTTTTAAAAAGGCTGTTTTTTGCTTAAAAGGAGGTGCAGTTTTCAATGCTGGTGGTTCAATTACTAACTTTTGTCTTATTAATTGTCTTAACAGCTTTCTTTGTGGCTGTCGAGTTTGCGATTGTAAAAGTAAGGGGTTCAAGGATCGATCAGCTTGTGGCGGAAGGAAGAAGGAATGCGGCAGCCGCGAAAAGGGTTGTTTCCCAATTGGATGAATATCTGTCAGCTTGCCAGCTGGGAATTACGGTAACGGCTTTAGGTCTTGGCTGGCTGGGAGAACCGACGGTGGAAAGACTTTTTCAACCTTTATTCGCGGTGCTTCCTATTAGTGCAGGTGTTTCACATTTTATATCTTTGGTATTTGCGTTTGCCTTTGTCACCTTTATTCATGTCGTGGTAGGAGAATTAGCTCCTAAGTCTGTGGCCATTCAAAAATCGGAACAAGTGACCTTGCTATTCGCACGACCGATTATGTTGTTTTACAAATTGATGTATCCGGTTATTTGGAGTTTAAACCATTCTGCACGGAGGCTGGTTGGTCTGTTTGGAATAAAGCCAGCATCTGAACATGAATTGTCGCACTCGGAGGAGGAGCTGAGAATTCTCCTGTCGGAAAGCTATAAAAGTGGGGAAATCAACCGGAATGAATGGCGCTATGTGAACAATATCTTTGAATTTGATGAACGAATAGCGAAAGAAATTATGGTACCGCGCACGGAAATGATCTGTATCCATGTCGACGATGGCCTGGAGGATGTGGCTCAAAGACTGAGGATGGAAAATTATACCCGCTATCCGGTGATAGATGGTGATAAAGATCATATCCTGGGTGTGCTCAATGTGAAAATGTTAGTAACAGCAAGGCTAGCAGATAAACCAGTGAATATCAGGGAGTTAACACGGCCAATCATTCGCGTCATTGAAACAGTTCCAATCCATGATTTGCTGGTACGAATGCAGACCGATGGCATCCATATGGCCATTTTATCGGATGAATATGGCGGCACCTCTGGTTTAGTGACGGTAGAAGATTTGATTGAAGAAATCATTGGTGAAATAAAAGATGAATTCGACCGCGATGAAGTTTCGAAGATTCGCAGGCTAAAGCGCAACGAGTACATCCTCGATGCCAAGGTCCCGATTCGCGAGGTAAACAAGATTTTTAGGATTGACCTTTCTAGTGAAGACGTGGATACTATTGGCGGCTGGTTTCTTTCCAATAAAGGTGATGCCGAAGTGACCGTCGGTGAGGAAGTGGAAGTGGAAGGCTGCAGGTTCAGGATCCATGAGGCCGATGGCTATCATATTAAGTATTTGGAAGTGAAGAAAATAGGTTGAAATTGATAAATACCTAGGCCTGGCATTCGCCGGGCCTTTTCAGCGTTTAGTGGGGTGGTGGGATGAATGGGCAGATAGAATCCTGATTTTTGGCAGGTAGAGAGGTGAAAAAGGCAGATAAGAACAGCAAATGGGCAGATAGAAAAATTTGAGCACTACATCTCCTATTAAAGTGCTCCCATGAACGGAGAAGGTAGTGCTCAAATTTCATCCGATTGCTGCTTTTGCTTTTCCTTCATAATCTGGAGGTCGTGGCTAAATGTCTCGTGAATCACAGTTTTTCGGCCGAATAGTAGGAGTTGGTCCCCTTCTTGGAGAGTGGTATCGTAGATATTTTTCCGAATGATGACATCCCCACGCTCAATAAATAAGATGGCAAAGTCAAGCGAATCATGATTAGTTATCAGCTGGATTAAGGATGAATCAGCGAGTTCGGACTCTTTGTAAAGAGGAAGAAGGATCAAGATATCTTCTTTATTTTTCAAAAACAAGTCCCGAATCGGCAGGTCAGCAAGTTCAACTTTGTGTTTTAATTCATGGTTAAACAGCTTAGATAGCACCAGCTGAATGCATTCAATCTTTAAGATACAATAGATAATAATGACAACAGCTGCACCAATTAAAATCTCAGTTGTCCGAAGGCCATTTGATAGGAATTGGCTGACTGAAGAGATAATCACTGCGAGAGAAAAGGCGCCAAATGAGATCAAAAAGGCTGCTAGTTTCCTGCGGATGGGATGGCCGAGAATGAGCTCGGATTCACCGGTTGTATAGCCGGTTCCTGTCATCATTGAAATCACCTGAAACCTCGAAACCTTTACCTTCAACCCTGTCATTTGAAATAAAATAACAAAAATTTCAATCACGACTAAAATGATGATGAAATAAATGAGTAAGAAAAGTAGAATCATATTTCCCTCCATAAAAAGAGTTGAGGCACTAGAACTAGTACCCCAACTCCAACACCATTACTGAATTTTTTCATTATAAAACTGAACGGAATACTGTGCGCCCTCACTCACCATTTCATTATCAGGAAAATCCTTCGGATGGGGATTGCCGCCCTTTTCGATGGGAAGCTGTTCAGATGCAACGTACACATTCGGCTTTACCTTGTTTTTCCAATCTCGTAATACACTTTCAACTTTGATGCGGTTTGGTTTATTTGACAGCCATACCGCAGCCGACGCCCCAATTCCTACCGCTACTAACGAACTCATGCCTACGGATCTTTTCATGGTTACAACCTCCTTTAGTTTTGTTTTATAATTACCCTTCTCCTTTCCCTATTAAACATTTTTCTACGTTTGGCTTTGCTTTTTTTAGGGAAACAACGGATAGGAGAGGTGGGAAATGCATGGAGAGAAATATCAATTTTGACAAATGGAAATGGGTTCAAATAAACAAGAATGACCTGAGTACAATGTGGGAACAGGAGACGACGCCATCAGGTTGGGTAACAACTATTCGCAGAAATATAACTAATTGCGTGAAAGTGCATGGGGGAATCGATGGAGAAATGGCCGTCAATGGGTCGCTTATTTATCGACAAAATGTGGAAGAGGAGGAAGACCAGCAAATTTTCCATTTCTATTTAACCAGTCAAACATTGGTTACCATCGATTTAGAGTTTACAGCAATGAAACAAATATCAGCTGAAATGTTGTTACGGCAGCTAGAAAAGTGTGACAATGCTGTGGATGGGTTTTTATTTTTGCTTGGAGAACTAGTAAATGACTTGTTGGTTGAGATTGATCAGTTTGAGGAGTCACTTTATCGGCTCATGTGGGGTGTGAAAAAGAGGAATGAAATGCGGACGTTGGAGCATGTCTTTACCCAGCGCCATGAACTGATGGTTTGTAAAAATCTGTTGATTCCGATCCAGGAGCTGAAAATGGCGATCGAGGAAATGGATTTTCCTAACGTGAATGACGGAGGAATTTTTACGAGGACTTGCAAACGGATTGACCGGGCGCAGGTGTTGCTGAGGGAGTATGAGCAGGAGTTAGACACGATGATTCATTTAGAGGAGGTCATCTCCTCCCATCGAGGAAATGAAATTATGAAAACCTTAACGGTGTTGACGACGATTTTTACCCCGATTATGGCTTTAGGGGCTTTATGGGGAATGAATTTTAAACATATGCCTGAACTGGAATGGCAGTACGGGTACTTGATTGCATCGCTTGTAATCATTACATCGACGCTACTACTTTATCGATACTTAAAAACAAAAGGCTGGACAGGAGATCTTTTAAAAGGGAAAAAAAGAGGTTCGTTTTTTAAATAAAGGCTGTTTTCGTAACGATTGTTGTTAAAGTCTTAAAGCCGACTTTAACGTGGCAATAGTTATTTTGCGGCTTTGAAATTAGTTTACAAGCTCTTTTCTTATCGGATTTTTGCTGTTTTCTGCGAAAATACAGCACAAATATTAGTTTTTCTACCTAAAAACAACAAAGTTTTAGAAAAGAGCCTAAATAAAAGAGGTTTAATACCTTTCGAAAGTGGTATAACACTATCAAGGTTAGAAACTAGCTAACCTGATAATCCAGATGAATAGAAGGCGGGTGGTTGAAGTATGTGGTTGCACGTTCGGTAAATCCGGCAGGAATGGCAGGAATGAAAAACAGCAATCTGAAAAAAGTAAAAGGAGGAAACAATCATGGGTAAGAATTTTGTAGATAATAAGGATGTTGAAGTATTTGGCCGTGCAGGTGAAATAAGTGAAGAAAGAAGACGAAACGGCTATAACGATGAACAGATTCCTCCGATGGAACAGGTTCCTCCGACGGAACAGCAATTCCCTGGCGATGAGATTGTTGAAGATTTAAGGGAGTTATCGCGGCAGCAGGGCCAAAGGGAAGGTAACGTGTACCAAATAAATGACGAACAACAGCCGAACCGTTCAAGAGATGGAGATACGATTTCTGAGACAGATGATAAAGAATTCCGAAAAGAGGAAGTGGAATCCCCGTCAGACTGGCAGAACGAAAGAAACTATCAAAATAACGAGCATGACGGTAATCGTAGCTAATCCACTTTCCACCATGCATTAACCATTAATATAAATAAGAGGCTTGCACAAATGGGTGCAAGCCTCTTTGTTGCTTTGAAATAGAATTTACATGTCAAAAAACTGCCTCGAAAAATTTTCGAGACAGCGCTATGTTATTGCTTTGGATCTGGAACCTGCTGTTCTTTTTTTAACTCTTTAGTGGTTTTGGCCTCTTCCATTTCTTTGCCGAGCTTCTTCATTTCATCAAAATTTTGGGCCATTGAGCCATTGTTCAATGCAGGAAATTGATCCTTGAGCTTTTTTTCCATCGGTACCACTCCTTTTACAGGTTTATGTACCCTCATTGGGAAAAAATAAACCCCTACTATTCTACTGGGTATTTATGGCTATTTGGAATCCTTCCTAATTTTGGTATAATGCTAGAAAAATAATTTTTAAAAAAATAGGTTTGATTTTCTACTATTGAGGGTATGTAAACAGTAAATATTTCAGAAGGTGATGATCGTATGAAAATAAATATCGAAAAACATCAGAATGAGATGGAAATATTCGTGTCGGTTGCTGGAGAAATCGATGCCTATACCGCACCAAAGCTTCGCGAAGAGTTATTGCCGTTTTCGGAAGGCAAAGGTAAAACGGTTACGGTCAATCTGAAGGATGTTTCCTACATGGATAGTACCGGATTAGGCGTATTTGTCGGATTGTTCAAGCAATTGAACAGGAATGAGGGAGAGCTGAGGTTAGTAGAGTTATCGGACCGATTAAAGCGACTGTTTGAACTGACCGGATTGAGTAAAATCATGAATATTTCAGAGGATGGAGGACGATGAAACACGTGATGGATTATGTGGAAATGAAGATTCCGGCGAAACCGGAATATGTGGGTGTGATCAGGTTAACGATTTCAGGAATAGCCAGCCGTATGGGTTATACATATGAAGAAATCGAGGATATTAAAATTGCGGTAAGTGAGGCCTGCACGAACGCTGTACAGCACGCGTATCCGGACGACGAAGGTGGAGAGGTCATTGTCGGCTTCGGCATTTACGAGGACAAGCTTGAAACGATGGTAGCGGACAGCGGTCAAAGTTTTAATTTTTTACAGACGAAAAGTGAACTTGGACCTTACACCGAATCAAGTACAGTCGATCAGTTATCAGAGGGAGGGTTAGGTCTATTTCTAATTGAGACGCTCATGGATGAAGTCCGTGTGTTGAATCGTTCTGGAGTAACGGTCTTCATGGTGAAGTATCTAGGCGGGGAGCGTGAAAATCATGACAAAGCCACCTCAGACCGTGAAACGAACTAAGGAAGAAATTTATGCACTGATCAAAGAGTTCCAGGAAACTGGGGACGATGAAGCGCAAACGATCATTGTCGAGCATTACCGCAATCTGATCGGGAGTATCGCGAGAAAATATTCAAAAGGGAGAAATCTGCATGAAGATATCGTGCAGGTCGGGATGATTGGTTTACTATCGACCATCCGTCGGTTTGACCCTAATGCCGGGACCCCGTTTGAAGGGTATTTATTACCGATGGTGATTGGGGAAATTAAGCGGTTTTTACGGGACAAGACGTGGGATGTTCATGTACCGAGGCGCATAAAAGATATGTGGCCGAAAATAAATGTGGCCGTGGACGAGTTGACGACTAAGAATCAACGCTCACCAAAAATCCACGAGATTGCTGAATATATCGGGATTTCTGAAGAGGAAGTCCTGGAAACAATGGAACTAGGAAAAGGTTATCAAACCGCGTCAGTCGATAAATCGATTGAAACGGGCTCTGATGGCAGTGAGATTACTGCGTTAGACGTCATTGGTGCGGAGGATAAAGGATTTCAGAAGGTTGACCAGCGTTTGCTGGTAGAGAGTGTGCTTCATGTGCTGGATGATAGGGAGAGACAAATTATTCAGTGGACGTTCATCGAAAATAAGAGTCAGCGCGAAGTAGGGGAAGCCCTGGAAATTTCACAAATGCATGTATCGCGTCTGCAAAAAAAGGCGATAGAAAAATTGCGCAAGGCTCTTAACCGCCATACCTATCAAGACAGATTGAACTAGGCTCTTTTCTTAAACATTGTTGCTTTTTATAACGTTAATTAATGTTTTCGCGGAAAACAGCTTCGAATTAAAACAGGTGCCTGTCACCCATAAACGGGGTCAGGCGCATCCTTTGCAAAGGAGGGGATGCCCCAATGCCAATGAAGATTGTCATCGTAGATGATAATAAAACAAATCTAATGATTGTCGAAAAAATCTTAAGGAGGGCAGGCTATAATAATCTGCTTTTGCTGCCATCTGCAGGGGAGCTATATCAGTATTTACAGCTTGATGCACCGAGTCCTTGCGAAGTACCTGTGGATTTAATTTTAATGGATATGATGATGCCGGAAGTTGATGGGATTGAAGCCTGCCGGACGGTTTTGGCAAATGAACGATTTACCGACCTGCCGATTATTTTTGTAACGGCGATGGGCGATTCCAATAAAATGGCCGAGGCGATGGATGCAGGAGCCCTTGATTATGTGATGAAACCGATTAATAAGGTGGAACTCCTCGCCCGAATTCGCTCCGTTCTTAGGTTAAAGCTTGAAAAGGACCTACGGAAGGAACGGGACAAACGAATTCAATATGAACTCGACTTGGCCAGGCAGGTACAGAGAAGCATGTTAAGCGGCCCGCTTCAAGAAAAGGATGTCAATATTTCAGCTGTGTACCGACCAACCTTTGAGCTTGCCGGCGATTTCTATGCCTGGTATCAAATTGGTCCCAACCAATATGGTGTTATCCTGCTCGATATGATGGGTCACGGCATTTCATCCTCGCTGGTCGGGATGTACATATATTCTGCATTAAAAGATACAATTATGGGGATCGTTGATCCGGAAATGGTTATGAAGGAACTGAACAGGCGGATGCTGCAGCTGCATGCACCTGATAGTTTAATAAACTACTATTTTACCGCTATTTATTTTGTTCTCGACACGAAAAAGCAAACGATTGAGTATGTAAATGCCGGCCATCCTACAGGGATTGCCATTGTTGATCAGGAAGTTAAATTTTTATCCGAAGGCTGCTGCGCGCTTGGTTTTTTTGAAGAAATTGAAGTCACGAAAGGGGTCATTCCATATCAGCAAGCTGCTCGCATTCTGATGTTTACGGATGGATTATCCGAATGGCTGGAGGAGAAATATGAGGATGCCATGGATAAACTGAGTACCTGCTTGCAAGCTGAAGATATGGTAGATCCTGCTGTGTTACTTCATCAGCTGCAGCCAGGCTGGGAGCTTGTGGATCCTCCGAAAGATGATATGTGTCTGGTGTTAATTTCAACCAATTAAAAGGGTGTCAGCGCTGTGGCTGACACCTTTTTGTGGCCAGGTGTGGCGGACACCTTGTTCCATAAGGATTACCCCGCCAGGTAAGCTTCAAACATCCATCTGTGCTTTTCTAATGAGGTTCGAATGTGAATGAACAGATCGGCAGTCGGCTGATCATCATTGTCCTCGGCAAGGGTGATGCCGTCCGTCAACTCATTGCAAATCATGTCAAAGTCATCAGTCAATGTTTGGACCATTTGCTGTGCATCCTCATCGCCGGTTGCTTCCTTTAGGGTAGAAAGCTCGAGTGTCTCCTTAAGGGTTGACACCGGTAACGCCCTTTGCGATAGCATTCGTTCTGCAATTGTATCAAGATGCAAAGCTGCTTCCTTGTAGAGTTCCTCAAATTTAACGTGCAGGGTAAAAAAGTTGTCTCCCTTTACGTACCAGTGGTAATGATGAAGCTTCATGTGAAGAACGGTGAAGTTCGCTACCTGCTTGTTGAGAGTGTCGGATAATGTATTGGTTTTTGAATTTGATTTTGTCGTTTTAGTTTTAGTCGTAGTTTGTGCCATATATTAATATCCTCCTGTATTTGTGATGTACTTGTTAATTACCCTGATGACGAGTAGTTGAAACTAGTAAATTTTTCATAGATTTGGGTGATGATGGACGAATTGGGCCGAGCGGAGAACCACAATGTCCTTCATGCAGGTTGGGACCATCTTCCCATTGGGTCAGATGGCTAGAAACGATATGATAGAGTTACCTAATTTTTTACAAAGGGGGAGTGCAGATAATGAAGGGATTACACTTAAACATTCACACGAAAATTATTGCAGGCTATTTATTCATCTTGGTTTGCCTAGTTGTCTCCCTCCTAATCGTGATGGACCGGATGTCGGCTCTGCAGAAAGAAGTCGATTACATTTCAAAGCATGATATAGAGGTACACAATTTAGCCAATCAGATTCAAAAAAATGTACTAGACATGGAAACGGGCATGAGAGGGTATGTGATAACAGGTAATGAGGAGTACCTCGAGCCCTATCGTTCAGCGAGCAACAGCTGGCTTGAAAACTACAACACCCTACATTCCTTGTTGGAGAATAACGGCTCCCAGCAGCGGGATATAGAAGAAATTAAGCTGATGATCATGCAGTATATCACGAATACCGCGGATTATGTGGTGGAGCAAAAAGGGCTAGATAACCAGATGGCGTTGGATGAATTTTTTAAAAGTAACAAAGGGAAAAAGGCGACAGATGAGCTCCGGTCTCACTTTGAGTCCTTCCTTAAAAACCAAACGAACCGGACAAATCAGCGAGTGGAGCTGCTGAATCTGGACAATCGCAATTTAAAAATAACCTTGTACGGAATCATCTTGGTCGTTAGCTTGATTACCATGACGACCGCTGGATTCCTTGCAAATTCGATCGTCAAAACGATAAAACAGGTGGTCCGCACGATTAAAGGGATTACGGATTCGCGAGAGGTAGAGGTAGATCTTTCTACAAGGATCGAGGTCAACACCCATGACGAAACACTTGAACTGGCCGAGGCGATGAACCAGCTTCTTGGCAGCCTCGAGAAACAGAGCTGGGTTCAGAAAAGTATGGCGGAAATTGCCACCATGTACCAGGGAATGACGGACCTGACAGAATTGACACATACTTTTATCACCAAGCTTGCACCGATGTTTGACGCAGTTTACGGCGTAGTTTACCTTCGTAGAAATCAAGGCAGCGACGTTCATTTTGTAAAAGCAGCTGGCTATGCCCTTGCCGCTGATGAAGATGCCGAGGCAAGTTTCCTGTTAGGAGAGGGGTTAATCGGCCAGGCAGCTCTGGATAAAAGAATTTTCCTGATTGATACGCTGCCAAAGGAACATTTTAAAGTCACCTCAGGATTAGGTGATTCATCGCCGCGAAATCTATTGATTGCACCGATTTTAGTAGAGGGAAAGGTAGAAGCTGTTGTTGAATTTGCGGCGTTTCAGCCGTTTAAGTCCCAGCACCTTACTTTATTGGACTTGCTTCAGGATAAGTTTGGCTCAGCGATTACCAATGTGGCAGGAAGGATGGAGGTAGAGAGGCTGCTCGGGGAATCGCAGATGTTAACGGAAGAACTTCAGGCGCAATCAGAGGAACTTCAAGCCCAATCGGAAGAATTGCAAATGCAGCAGGAACAGCTGCGGATTACCAATGAATATTTAGAAGAACAGAAGCAATATGCTGAACAAAGGGCATCGGAGCTGAAGAAGGCCAAGGATAAACTTGAAGACTATTCAAGAAAACTACGGACGAGCTCCCAGTATAAAACAGATTTTCTGGCAAATATGTCACATGAGCTGCGCACGCCATTAAACAGTATTTTGATTCTGTCGCAAATGCTGATGGAAGCTGACGAGGAAATGGACAGCTCAGAAGTGAAGGAATCCTCCCGGGTCGTCTACACGGCTGGAAGTGATTTGCTGCGGTTGATTGATGATATCCTCGATTTATCAAAAATTGAGGCAGGTAAAATAGAAATTTTAACCGATGAAGTGAACGTGACCGAGATTCCACAAATGATGAAGAACATGTTTGACCCCGTTGCAGTGAAAAAGAAATTAGACTTTGAAGTCGTAACAGCTGAAAATGTACCTGCTGTGATTATGACCGACGGACAGCGTTTGCAGCAGATCTGGAAGAATCTACTTAGCAATGCCTTTAAATTTACGGAAAGTGGTTCTGTAAAGGTAAGAATTGAGATTGCAGAGCGAGAACTGGTGCAGGATCTATTGCCTGACCTTGATGAAGAAGAAGTGGTACTAGCAATCGCGGTAACCGATACGGGAATCGGTATCGCATCGGAAAAGCAGCAAATTATCTTTGAGGCCTTTCAACAGGTTGACGGGACGACGAATCGGCAATTTGGCGGCACTGGTTTAGGGTTATCGATCTGCCGTGAATTTACTCGTTTACTTGGCGGAGCGATTACCGTCCAAAGCGAGCCGCATCATGGAAGCACGTTTACCCTATATATTCCCGGAAGGATGGATGGCGCAGACTATCAATACCAGCTTCACCAGGTGGCCATGGAGGAAGTGGCGGCAAGTACCAGCGGAATAACCCGGGAGCAGGAACCGACTGCCGGTGAAAAAGAAGTGATTGTAGTGGAAGCTTCAGACGACCAATTTTTTAAAGGAAAGAAAGTGTTGTTAGTAGAAGATGATCGCCGGAATGTATTTGCACTTGTCACGGCGCTGGAGAAAAAGGGTGTGAAGGTTCATGTGGCGGAGAACGGTAAGCGGGCCATTGAATTTTTACAAGAAAAACCTGATTTTGATCTTGTGTTCATGGATATCATGATGCCGGTAATGGGCGGCTATGAAGCGATGAAAATCATCCGTCATGATTTGGCGATGGACAAACTGCCGATTATTGCCCTGACTGCCAAGGCGATGAAAGGGGAACGGGATAAGTGTATGGAGGCAGGGGCTTCCGATTATATTATGAAGCCATTAAATATCAATCAGTTATTCTCGCTAATGCGGGTGTGGCTGACCGAGCAGGTGAATGAGGATTGAACAGTATGATGAAGGAAATCGTAATAAATATCGATATAATCGAGCCAAGCGAGCTTCAGGAAATTGAGATTAGTTTGCTGCTTGAGGGCTTGTATCAAATGTATGGATATGACTTCCGGGGCTATGTTCGGGGGTCGATTAGCAGGAGAATCATCAACCGGATGAAGGCGGAGCGGCTTCCAACGATTACTGCTTTACTGGAAAAAGTGCTCCACGACCCAAGGGTTTTGGAGCGTTTGTTGAATGATCTTTCCATCAGAATGACGGAAATGTACCGAGATCCAAGTTTTTTTGCCGCCTTTCGTAACGAAGTGGTGCCATTGCTGCGGGAGCTTCCGGAAATCCGGATTTGGCATGCTGGCTGCGCCACCGGTGAGGAGGTTTATTCCATGGCCATCCTCATGCAGGAGGAGGGGCTAAGTGAAAAAACGAGAATCTACGCGACTGATATGAATGAAAAAGCCCTGCATGCTGCACAAAAGGGAGCATTTCCGCTAAAAAAGATGCAGCAATATACGAAAAATTACTTGAAGGCCGGTGGAAAGATGGCCTTCTCCGAGTACTACACGACGGACCATCAGTTTGCCTATTTTTCGCCCAACCTAACGGAGAATCTCACTTTCGCTCAGCACAATTTGGTGAGTGACAGCTCGTTTAATGAATTTCATGTGATTTTATGCCGCAATGTCATGATCTATTTTGATAACACCCTGCAGCAACAAGTCCATCGTCTGTTCTATGACAGCCTCGCTGACAGCGGATTTATTGGACTCGGAAGTAAGGAATCGCTTCTAGGGATGCCGAAGGGTATGAAATACGGAGAATTTAATTCATGTGAAAAAATTTATCGGAAAAATTAGATGTCTGACTGGGTCAGGCATCTTTATTTATGTTTGAACGGATCCTCTAAAGGGTATTTCTTTTTAAAAGACTATGGGGTGGACAGGATGAAAAAAATACGCTTTGAAATTTTCCTAATCGGTATGATGCTTACTTTTGGCTGGATGATTTTTTTTACTGGTGCTCCGTTGTGGTGGAAAGAGGTATGTATCCTCCTTTATATCATAGCAATCGCGTACACGGTGACCGGCTTATGGCTGCAAAATCGACCTGTACCGAAAACACTTTTATGGACCTGCTTGTTAATTTTAATACCGGTATTGGGCTATATTCTCTATGTATATTCAGGACAATTACTATTTAAAGGGGAACTTTTTAAAAGCAAGCGTGCAAGTGACCGCGAGTTGTTCGAGGCACTCCGTAAAAGTGAGCGTACACTAGTTGAAAAACCATCCCAGCTCAATGCCCATCAGCGCTGTTTTGTAGATTATCTCAATCGAGTGACCTTAACCGATCAAAACCAAAATACAAGGACGAAAATTTTAAAAAACGGTGAGGAAACTTTTAAGGAGATGAAACAGAGGTTGAAGGAGGCAAAGGAATTCATTCATTTAGAATATTATATCTTCCGCTATGACCGGATCGGGCGGGAACTGATTGATATCCTAACCGATAAAGTAAAGGAAGGTGTTGAAGTCAGGCTGATTTATGATGCCTTCGGAAGTTTCTCCCTTTCTGAACAGGTTAAAAGGAAAATGACAGACTCCGGGATTCAGCTGCACCCTTTTCTGCCGCTGAAATCAGGCTGGTTTACGCAAAAGTTTAATTTCCGCAATCATCGAAAAATCATTGTGATTGATGGGAAAATTGGATTTGCGGGCGGGTTGAATGTGGGAGTGGAATATCTTGGCGAGGATAACAGATTTGGTTTTTGGTGTGACACGCATGTTTTGCTGGAAGGGGAAGCAGTCCAGACACTGCATGCTGTTTTTTTATTAGATTGGAAATATGTTTGCGGGGAGAAGTTGTTTGAGGCTCCTCGTTATCTGCAGCCGGTTCCAGTGACAGGTGATGGGCTCGTCCACGTGGTTGCTACAGGACCTGAAACCAGGGACATGAGTGATCATTATTATGCGATGATTTCGTGTGCAACAGAATCGATTTGGATTGCGTCACCGTATTTTATTCCCAATCAGGCGATTATGACTGCGCTAAGGGTGGCAGCGAAAAAGGGCATTCAAGTTCGAATCATGGTTCCTGAGTGCAATGATGGTTTTCTAACCCAATATGCCACGCAATCCTACTTTCCGGAACTTCTTCGTGCGGGCATTGAACTGTACACCTATCAAAAAGGTTTTTTACATAAAAAAGTAATTATTGTCGATGGGGACATGGCCACGATTGGAACAGCGAATATGGATTTACGCAGCTTTCATTTGAATTTTGAGGTCAATTTGTTTTTAACCGACACCGATAGTATCGATGACCTGGTCACTCATTTTGCGGAAGATCTGAAGGAATGCAGCCGGATCCGGCCGGTTGCTTTTTACAAGAGAGGGTTGAATGTTAAATGGAAGGAATCCTTCGCCCGGCTGTTTTCGGGAGTGCTATGAAGAAAGGCATCTGCTGGTTGTGGCAGATGCCTTTTTTGAGGTTTTTTAGGGGGAATTATCGCATGTGTTTTTTTAAAAGTCTGTTCTGGAGTGGCCGAAGAGCATTCGGGAAGGGCGTTTGGGTCAGTGCAGGTAGGCTGGAGTTCCAAATACGAAAAGAACTAAAAAAGAAGACTGCGGATACCCGCAATCTTCTTTCCTTCATATTATGCGTTGCGTCTGATCATTCTCAGTACAAGGCTGAGGATGAGCACAAAGACGATGGCACCGAGGAGGGCCGGTAACACGTAAAATCCGCCAATCACAGGACCCCAACCGCCTAACATTGAACCAATCCAGGCCCCGATGAACCCTGCAATGATATTTCCGATAACACCTCCGGGAATATCACGCCCAAGTATAAGTCCTGCCAACCAACCGATTACGCCTCCAATAATTAATGACCAAATAAATCCCATGAAAACCTCTCCTTTCTCTTTTCAACGAGCTATGATTACTAAATACCCGCAATTTCCACAGCTAAACTTAGTTTTGAAAAAATTTATCATGAGTTTGCTCAAATCGTGACTTATAACGGATTTCTGGGCTATTCATAAACGGATCCAAATAACGCTGGCAAATCTTTAATTCAAAGGTTAATCGATAAAATTCTTCTTCGTTCCGCTCATCCAAACACTGATCGATTTTTTGCTTTAACAAACTGATCTTTGTAATTAACTCTGCTTTTTTCCGCATCCCAACCCCTCCAAATTATCATTTTTATAGTAACTAAAGGTTAAATACCCATTATCTGTTTATTTAAACTTGGCTGTTGATTTGCGCTACACTAAGGAATGCTTCTTCGAATAATCACCGCAAGGACAGGCGGTTTCTGCCTGTCCCGAGGCGCTACGCTTTCCGNNCGACCTGCGGGGTCTCACTCAGCTCGTACATCCCGCAGGACTTTGAATTTACATCCTTGAGTTTGCCCACGCACGAAGAAAATGCGATAGCATTTTCGAGGAGTCGAGCGCCTTTCGCTCCAATCAACAGGCTCTAAAATAAACAGTATCCTTCAATAAAACTTTTTTTAAAAATAGGTTTTGTCTCGTGAAAGAACGGATATATAACGAATACAGGCTGACACACATCAGCTTGGCAGCTAGTAACTATTCTCGAGGAGGAATGAACATGGAAAATGTAAAAATCGTCGAAAATGGAGTCGAAGCCAAACAGGAAATTGCTCAATTCATGTTACAAGGATACACAAAGAGTGAAATTTATTTATTAGCGCATGACGAAAACCGTTCGGAACATCTTACCGATGCACTGGATATTAACGAAGTTGGAGTAAGTGAGCAGGGAGTCTTTGACTCAATTGCCAATGTGTTTCGTTCCAGGGGCGATGAACTGCGTTCCAAATTACAATCGCTGGGATTATCCGCAGCGGCAGCGGAACGTTGTGAAGAAGAAATGGATCATGGAAAGGTCATTGTATTAGCTTCTAAATCTGCATAAAAAAATAATAATAATGAGGTGATGATTATGAAGAAGTCGAATCAGAGTATCGAGAAATTAACAGGTATTCGGAAGCGGGCGAGGCATAAACAGAGCGAGAGCCACTCATTCATGCATTATTTTAGGAAACCGATTGTTCATCGGGAGATACATGGGGATAGAATTTATGTTCCGTTACGGATCAATCGGGTTTGGGATGGAATCTAAATTTCATATGTACTTATTACCTGCCTAAACACTGATTGTTAGCAGAAAACAGTGTTTAGGCAGTTAATGCGTTAAAAATTTTCCGATAAGTGAAACTTTTCACGTTCTCATACGTCAGTATCATATGTACTAATTTTATGCATCCTATTTATGCATATTTTTTTGCATAAATGGAGTTTTTTGCATAAATGGTGACAGGCACCATACCATTAAAGGAGTTAGATGTATGATGGAGAATTTTGGGCAGGTTGCGTTGGTGAGTATTTTCTCGCACCTTATTTTTATTGCTTTGGCGTGGTGGGCTCTGCAGTCGATTCGTTTGGATAAGCTGTTGAAGCCGAATCATGTTTTTCAAGCACGATTACTCTATATTTTGTTGGCTATTATTATTGGATCATCGGTTAGTAATTTTTTCCTAGACTATCTCCAATGGTCAAGACAGCTGCCATTAATCCTACAATACATACAATTGGTAAAAATTTAAGTCTTTGTACATGTATCTTTTTTGGAAGAAATTGAGTACAATTCAATTTGTGTGAAAAAGTGTGAAAAGATAAACAAACTACAACGAAGAAAATCAAAATGACTTCGGTGAGATAAACCTAAAGCAAAAACATGAACCTGTCTGAAGCAAGAAAAAGGCAATTTTTTCAAAAAAGATCTTCTCGATTAAAAAGCTTGTCAAAAAGTGACGACATTTCCCAAGTATGCTACGCCTCTCCTTGGAAACAATGGTAGTAAGGGGGAGAGTAGAGATGAAGAGAAATACAAAGGTACTTTTTGGTATTAGCATGATAATAGTTAGTTTGATGGTGGTGCTCGGCAGCCGGTTGACGGCGGCCAGCGGCGAACTCGATTTAGTGAAAATCGCCGACGCTTTTCAAACAGGAGATATTTTGCTCGAAGAATGGTCGTTTTATGCAAGGGAGCATTTGGTTGACCTGAATACAGAAAAAGAAGTGCAGGAATATGTGAAGGAGCTTCAGCAGAAGTTTCCTGATTGGGATTGGTCGACAAGTGAGACCAGCGAAAAATGGGAAGTAACAGCAGTATCTCCGACTTCTAAACACCACACAGAAATGCTTCAAGTTATGGCAACCCACACAAAACAACCTGTGAATGCGTATATAGTATATAGGGTCTCTGGTAACGAGTGGAACAAGGAGATGGAGTCCTTTTTCATGAATGCACCATTTAAAAATAGACTCTCCGACATATTTCGAGGAAATCCAACAATTTTCTCTGGTATAAAGGGCAGCATCAGTGATAAGATTGATTTGGCATTACCTACTATTGCAACTGGAATTTTGGAAATTTTTAATGCGAAAGAAATCGAAGCGTTAAAAGAGGATAACTTCATGTCTGTATCGGCGGAATCGCCAATGTTTTCAGACTCCATAGCGCAGGGCATGAATTTACAAATTGGCATACGCTCCGAGGGATTGGGCGCAAAGACTACCATTGTAGTTGGCACACCAATCATTACGATTGAATATTAATATAGAGAAAATGGACGCGGAGGGGAATACTCTTGGAAAAGATCATCGTCCGCGGCGGACAAAGGCTTTACGGATCGGTTAAAGTAGAAGGCGCAAAAAATGCGGTCCTGCCTGTACTCGCTGCCACATTATTAGCAAGTGACGGAAAAAGTGTAATACGTGATGTACCTACACTCTCCGATGTATACACAATTAATGAAGTATTGCGCAACCTGAATGCAGAGGTTGCCTTTGACAATAATACAGTTGTCGTTGATGCATCTAGAGTGTTGAAAGAAGAAGCCCCATTTGAATATGTGCGTAAAATGCGTGCGTCTGTCCTTGTGATGGGTTCACTATTGGCGCGCAATGGCCGGGCCCGTGTAGCCCTGCCAGGCGGATGTGCGATTGGTTCTAGACCGATTGACCAGCACCTTAAAGGCTTTGAAGCGATGGGTGCAAGGGTAAAAGTTGGAAATGGTTTTATCGAAGCGGAGGTTGACGGACGCTTAAAGGGTGCAAAAATTTATTTGGATTTCCCAAGTGTTGGCGCAACAGAAAATATCATGATGGCGGCAACGTTAGCCCAAGGCACAACCATCATTGAAAACGTAGCAAAGGAACCGGAAATCGTTGACCTTGCTAACTTCTTGAACAAAATGGGCGGAAATGTCCGAGGCGCAGGCACGGGCACTCTTCGTATTGAAGGTGTCGATGTATTGTTTGGCGCTGAGCATCATATTATTCCTGACCGGATTGAAGCAGGAACCTTTATGGTTGCTGGTGCGATTACCGGTGGAAATGTCCTCGTGCAGGGCGCAGTTCCTGAACATCTTTCTTCCTTAATTGCGAAAATGGAAGAAATGGGCGTTACGGTTATCGAGGAAGGTGACGGTCTTCGTGTCATCGGTCCTGAAAAGCTTAAAGCGGTTGATATTAAAACAATGCCACATCCTGGCTTCCCAACCGATATGCAGTCACAAATGATGGCTCTCTTGCTTCGTGCAGAAGGTACATCGATGATTACGGAAACGGTATTCGAAAACCGCTTCATGCATGTTGAGGAATTCCGCCGGATGAATGCCGATATTAAAATTGAAGGTCGTTCCGTGATCTTAAACGGACCTTCGAACCTACAAGGTGCTGAAGTGTCTGCAACAGATTTACGTGCAGCTGCCGCTCTCATTTTAACCGGCTTGGTGTCTGATGGTCATACACGTGTAACCGAGTTAAAACATTTAGACCGTGGTTATGTGAACTTCCATGGAAAATTAGCTTCCCTAGGTGCAGATATTGAACGTGTAAAAGAAGCGGATGAAGAAGTTTTTACCCAAGTGGAAAGTTATATTAGCGATATGAACGCGTAAGTGATGTGAACCGAAGAGGGTAAGACTCTCTTCGGTTTTTTATTATATATTATTTTTTGAAAATTCAATCATCTATTTTTAGTCATAAATGCTTGTCCCCCTCCATATGATGGAATGAGAAGTAGCCCAAGTCGGGTGCATAAATTTCATAATTGGAGGCTCCTACATGAAAAAATTCAAACCACTCATCCTACTAACATCTTTCTTATTTGCCCTCACCTTACTGATTCCTGCGCTTTTAGTGTTACCGTTCGGGGATGGGAAGGTGAGCGGCAAATTAGGTGAAGATCTGACGGGTAAAGCCCCAAATACCGAAGGAGCAGCTAATTCGGATGCCGCAGTTGAGGTGGCAGTCTATCGCTCCACGATCGGACAAATCGATAACATTCCGCTAGAAGAATACCTCGTCGGGGTTGTAGCAGCCGAAATGCCTGTTGAATTCAAAGAGGAGGCCTTGAAGGCACAAGCCTTGACAGCAAGAACCTATATTGTAAAAAAAATGCTGAGCAAAGACAAAATCGGCGTTCCCGAGGGTGCGCAGGTAACAGACACGCAGATCCACCAGGTTTACTTGAGTAAAGAGCAAATGAGAAAAAACTGGGAGATGGAGTTTGAATCGAACTACGCGAAGATTCTCGCTGCGGTTCGTGCCACGAGCGGACAGATTTTGACGTATGACGGCCAGGCGATCGATGCCTCATTTTTCTCCACTTCGAATGGCTATACAGAAAACTCCGAGGACTACTGGCCCAATGAAATGCCA
The DNA here is from genome assembly GCF_036961885.1 of Neobacillus niacini. Classification (GTDB taxonomy): domain Bacteria; phylum Bacillota; class Bacilli; order Bacillales; family Cytobacillaceae; genus Neobacillus; species Neobacillus niacini_H. The sequence continues at coordinate 118,106 of NZ_JBALNQ010000002.1, forward strand.
TACCTGCGCAGTGTCTCAAGCCCATGGGATAAAAATTCTCCAAAGTTTAATTCGGTAAAGGAGGTTAGCGTGAAACAATTTGAATCGGCGCTTGGGGTGAAAGTTGGGGCGAGCGGGACGATTGGAAAAATCGTTGAGCGTACGGCTGGAAAGCGGGTTGCGAAGGTTGACTTCAATGGGAAGGTTCTAAGCGGTAAGGATATTCGTGATAAATTGGATCTGCGTTCTTCGGATTTTGATTGGCAGCGTAAAGGGGATAGCATTGTCATCACCACCCGCGGCTACGGACACGGTGTCGGCATGAGCCAATACGGCGCAAACGGCATGGCGGCGGAAGGGAAGAGCTATATGGAAATCGTGAAACACTATTATCAGGGCGTTGAGGTGACATCTGCGGATGGTATGATGGCGACGATTACGGCGCAGAAGTAGGGGATTTTGTGTGGTGATTGGTTTGGCACATAAGAAGGAAATTTGGCACATAAATCAGGAAAGTGGCACATAAAATAAAAATTCGGCACATAAATATTAGAATTGGCACATAAGTATGGTTTTATTTAAAATAGGTAATTTATTTTGGATCTGGGTTCAGGATTTACCCTTAGAAACTGGCAAAAACATGGTTAAAAGCTAAAGACA
>NZ_JBALNQ010000020.1:0-30943 GCF_036961885.1 Neobacillus niacini
TTATTAATTTTTATTTTATTGGCATAATGTTAATAGAGAAATAAAAAAGTAGGTGAAAATGGGGATGTCGGAGAAACAGTATTCAATGAAAGAAGCGATGCTATTCAGTCAACGGATTGCACAATTAAGTAAAGCTTTGTGGAAATCGATTGAGAAGGATTGGCAGCAATGGATTAAGCCTTATGATTTAAATATTAATGAACATCATATCCTTTGGATTGCATACCATTTAAATGGGGCCTCTATTTCGGATGTGGCAAAGTTTGGCGTCATGCACGTCTCAACAGCATTTAATTTTTCGAAAAAGTTAGAAGAAAGAGGTTTGTTAACATTTTCAAAAAAAGAGAACGACAAGCGTAATACGTATATTCAACTCACCCCAGACGGTGAAGATATCTTTCTTAGAATAATGGAATCCTATCATCCAACTGGCAATGCTGCCTACACTGGTGCCTTGCCATTAAGGGATTTATATGGGAAGTTTCCCGATATAATTGAAATGATGGCAATTGTTCGTAATATTTATGGTGATGATTTCATGGAAATCTTTGAGCGTTCCTTTCAAAATATTGAAACAGAATTTAACGAAGAAGAAGGAAAGCTTAAAAAGTCAGAGAAAACAGAACAAGAACTATAGACATTTAGTAAACTCAATAAATAGAGGTACGTGTAGGTGTTGTTTTAAACATGATTGAATTACTTCCTTCACATCAAGTTTTGCTGGTAAAGAATTTAAAAACTCAATGAAAAGCGGTTGAAAATGAATAAACCCTTCCGCTTTTTGTTCTTCCATTTTTATGTTCAAGCCCTCACAAAGTTTGTTGAATGCCTGAACTTCGTGTTCAGATATCCCATTTTCAATTACTAGTCTATAGAATTCAAGATTGGGTGCTGACAACAACTTCAGGAGTAACCTTTGATGGTATTCTAGGAGTTTAACTCTAGAAGCTAATTCAACATTGCTATCCATATACATCGACCTCCGACACTGCATTACATTACATTTCCTATCCTATATTATTCACCTTTTTAAGTCAGAGATAAACCCTTTTCTAAGGCTCTTTTCTTAAACTGTGTTGCTTTTTGTAATAAGTATAAATGATTATGCTGGTTTTCGCGAAAAAGCAGCATAAATTTAATAAGAAAAGAGTTTTAAAAAAATTCCCAATTTTCCCCTACTTTTCTACCAGTCCTTTTAACTATCTTTTTTCGTGAATTTTTGATAATGTAATAACATATAAACGAACATCAGGGAGGGAATCGTTGATGATCTCCATTTCTTTCATTGTTTTGGCCATCTTTATTTTGTTTTATATAAACAAAATGACCAATTCCCTTTGTATGCAAAAGGATATTCCAGAGGAACGTCAGCATAAAGTATTTCGCACAATCAATGTACTTGTCACAATATTACTGATATCATCCTATGTCGAAATCTTGTATACATAGGTTTAACTTCATGTACTCTGTCACGTACAAAAAATAAAAGCGATGAGAAGTTTCTCATCGCTTTTAAATGTTTTTTTTGCAATTTAGAGCCAGGAAGCCCCAATAATTATTAACAAGATGAAAAGAACTACGATTAACGCAAATCCTCCACCGTGGAATCCAGCACCAGACACACAATTCTCCCCTTCCTTAAATGGTAAAGCTGCTGTCTGCATCAGATGTTTCCCTTAATTAAAACCAAGATGCTCCAACAATAACTAAAAGAATGAATAGGACTACAATCAATGCAAATCCTGCTCCGTAACCGTGTCCACCACTCATCGTAATACCTCCTTTATAACTTACTACGTTATACTATTCAATCTATATTCATTTCGACTAGGCACTTACCTTATTTTCTAAAGAAAAGGTCCAACTTTTTTCTTTTAGATAGCAATCCATTCACTGAGCATAGTAGAAGATGGTTGAGTAGCTTTAATTTTTTCTTTCATGTTATCGTATGTACAAAATTCGAATTCGTATTAGGTAATTGCCCAGTATTCGATAAACAATTACGCAGAATTTTTTTGCAGTGGTTACCATTTATGTTATAGTATACTTTGTGGACAAAAACCCACAAGAATTTACTGTTTAGGAGAGGTTCCTCATGAAAAAATGGATGTTAGCCCTTACATTAGCTGGCGGGGTTATTACCTTAAGCGCATGTAATCAGAGCGGCGGTTCGACTGTGGTTGAAAGTAACGCTGGAGATATTACACAGGATGAACTATACGAAGCAATGAAGGAAAAGGTTGGTGCACAGGCACTACAACAGCTTGTATATGAAAAAGTCCTTTCCGAGAAGTATAATGTTACTGATAAAGAATTGGATGCTAAGATTGATGAATTAAAAAAGCAGTTAGGTGAAAACTTTGAAGCTGCCCTTTTGCAGTATGGTTACGCGAATGAGGAAGACTTTAAAGAAACGATGAAACTAGGTATGATGCAAGAAAAGGCAGGTTTGAAAAACATTACAGAAAAAGAGCTAAAGGAAGCTTATGAAAACTATAAGCCTGAAATCAAGGCTCGTCATATTCTGGTTGCTGATGAAAAAACGGCATTAGAAGTGAAACAGAAGCTTGATGCTGGAGAAAAATTTGAAGATGTAAGCAATACTTACTCTACAGATACAGCAGCAAAAGAGGCCGGTGGCGACCTTGGCTGGTTTGGAGCTACAGCTCAAATGGATCCTTCCTTTTTAAAAGCAGCATTTGCTCTTAAAGTAAATGAAATTAGCGGGCCAGTTCAGTCGCAATTTGGTTATCATATTATTCAAGTAACAGAGCAAAAAGAGAAAGAATCTTATGATAAAATGAAAGATCAGTTGAAAAGCGAATTATTAACAACTGAAAAAATAAATGCAGTGATGCAAAAAGAAATTAAAGAGGCAAAAGTAAAAATAAGTGATAAAGACTTAAAAGGCGCACTTGATCCACAAGCATCAGCTGCTCATCAATAAATTGAATTACTAATAAAAACAGAAGGGACACATGATCCCTTCTGTTTGTTTATTCTGCGGTAACTCTGTCACCCTCGCGTCGTTCTTTTTCTTCTTCAAGGCGTGTTAAATATATCTCCCCCTCTTTTTCAATATTCTCCATCTCTAACAAACGTTCTTCTCTGCCTGTTTTGATGGCCATCAAGGCACTTATAATAATACCAACCACGACTGCATATACCCAAATAGGAATAGTCACTTATTTATGCTCCCTTTCATTAGTGGTTGTCCACTTTTTTATTACAACATATTCGATTTATAGATATATATTCATAGGGTGAAAAAAAAATAACCCAGGTGGGTTATTTTATTTATGAAATATTGGTTTATAGAATGAACGGTTATCTAAAGCATACACCCGTTCCGTGAATTCACCAGGTTTCACCCTTTCTAATGCACGATCAAGCATGTTCATTTTCGCATCAAGATTATCGATATAATGAAGAATTTCAGCTTCTCTTATAAGCGGAGGCTTGGGGCTGCCCCACTCAGCCTTGCCGTGATGACTTAAAACAAGGTGTTGGAGAATTAAAACCTCCTCACCAGCAATCCCTAGTTCTTCAGCAGCTTTGCCTATTTCATTTACCATAATCGTAATGTGACCAAGTAAATTTCCTTCAACCGTATAAACTGTTGAAATCGGGCCCGATAATTCCACCACTTTTCCCATATCATGCAATATTACACCTGCATAAAGTAAGTCCTTATCTAAACTAGGGTAAAGTGTGGCAATCGACTTGGCTAGATCGAGCATGCTGACTACGTGGTAGACTAGACCTGAAACAAACTCATGATGATTTTTTGTTGCTGCAGGATACTCTAAAAACGCTTTGTGATGTTTTTTCATTAAGTGACGTGTAATTCTTTGGATGTTAGGGTTTTTCATATCAAAGATATATTGTGTCAGTTTACTAGTCATTTCTTCTTGGGTTAATGGTGCAGTCTCAAGAAAATCCTCTAATTTCACGGTATCATTTAGACCGGTTCTTCGGATTTGGCGAATCTTCAACTGGCTTTTCCCACGATAGTTATGAATATCCCCGATAATTTTAACGATTTTTTGTGCAGTATAGTTCTTTTCATCCTCTTCATTTGCGTCCCAGAGTTTTGCTTCAATTTCACCACTCTGATCTTGAAGGATAAGCGTTAAGAATGGCTTCCCATTACTTGCAATCCCTTTTGTGGCGCTCTTAATAAGTAAATACAGATCCACCTGCACTCCAAAATCATAATCTAGAATTCCTTTATTCATCTTTTTCTCCCCTTCCGATAGTAAGAGTATACCATTCTCTATCAAATTACCTCGACATTACTTTTGTGAAGATATTGGATATTTTCTGGTTGAAAATATGGAAGTAAATGTGTGTGACAGGTAAAAAATAAGATTTGATTAAACTTTAACGTTTTTAACAGCTCAATCACCATTTTGGTACGATTAGCGTCAAAGTTTACGAAGCTATCATCAATAATAATTGGGAAGCAGTACTTTTCATATAGTGTAGTCGCAAGCGCCAGTCTAATAGAAACGTATACTTGCTCAGCAGTTGCTTGGCTTAACTCATTTGCTTCAAATAAGGTATGGTCACTTCTTTCAATAAGAAATCCGATTCCTGACTTCTGCAAATGAATCCGCTGATACTGCTTATTTGTAAGAAAGGATAAGTATTCTTCCGCTTTTGCCAGCATTCGAGGCAAATGAACGGTTTTATACTTCTCGACCGTTTGTGATAATATGTTCTGTGCTAAACTATAAACGGACCATTCTTTGGCAGCTTCTTCTAACTCAAACTTTTTCTGTTTATAGTAGTGAAGTAACTCGGAGTATGATCCTCCCTCTTCGAGAACCTGGATCTGATAGTTTAAGGAAGCTTGTTGCTCTTGTATTTCAATGAGCCTAGATGATAAAGTTTCTATATCACCATGATAATGGTTTAGTTGTTCATCCACATTATGAATTTGTAACAACCTTTCCTGCTCCATTTCCTTTAGGGAAGAATATTGTAACTGTTTATTTATATCTGCAAGCCTTTCGATAAGCTTCAGCTTCTTTTCAACCTTTTTACCCAGCTGATAAAACTCCTCTTCATCTTCTACGTTGGCTTCGTCTAGGAGCTTTGTCCTCTCCGAAATTAGATGGACTTGTTCCTGCTTAATTTGGTAAAGGTCTGCTTCTAGATCATCAAGCTTTCCCTGTTTTTCATCACTTTTAATTAATTTCACTTGTTCTTCTTTTAGTTTATTCCTTAATAGATAAGCTGTTTGTGACAGGTCAGACCCTTGATCGGCTAGATATTTTTTTGAATAGGTTGAGAGTTTTTCAGTTATACTCGCTTGTTCAAGTTTAATATTTTCTATCCTTGCTAGTACATGTTTCTTCTCTCTTCCTACCAGTTTAAACTGTTCAATTAGCTGAAATGCTTCAAAGAAAAAGGAGTTTGCGATGTAAGCAGGGATGCTAAGTTCACTGCTTAATTTTAGTATTATCTCCTTATTTTCTTCCTCTTCGATTTCCAAGTTCTTAAGTTTCCCGATTATCTTCTCATATTGTGATTGCTGCTGTTCGAGCTTTATTTTAAGTAATTGTACCTGCTCTTTCACACGATTATCATGAGTTAATTTTTCTTGAATGGCTGGGATGTTACTATTTTCAAGTGCATCAACTAGTTGAATTAACTTTTTTTCCTTTTCTAACAACTGACTTAGAGCTTTGTTAATCTCCGACTCATTTTTTCGATCCAAAGTTTTACTAATGAAAATACCACTAAGAATGCTTCCTACTACACCCATTACCGCTAAAACCCATTGTTGAGTATACAATCCATACAAAGCTAAAACTAGCAAGATCGCTCCTATTGTAAGAAATTGCATCTTTTTTTGTTTGTTTATTTTAGTGTCCTGTTTATTAGAATATCGATAATACTCAATTTTGTCTTGAACAGCATTTAATTCGATTTCAATCTTTCTTTTTTCATTTTCATTACTGACTTCCTTCTCAAGCTTGGCTCTTTCATGAGGTGATATCGCTTGAGTTTCAGCAAAATGAACTTTTGCTTCTAACTCCTCTAAAGAAACTCTTTCTTCGCGAAATTTCTCCTCAAGCTCCTGTTTTACTTCTATAAGCTTTTGCTTTTTCCGGGATACCTGTTCCACTTGATTTTTCATATAAATATTTGTATTAATGTTTAAGACTTCTTCTTCCTCTAAAGGTAAGTGTAATCTTTCGTTAATAATTGAGATTTTCTCTTCTAAATCAACCAATTTTAATTCACATTGCTGTTTTTCTAAAGTCAACTGCTCGTAAATAGGGACCTGCTCTAAAGCAGCAAGAAGCTGAGACTCTTCTTCAAGAATTTGCTTATCCGGCTGTATAGCTGCTATTTCATTTTTTATTAGAGAGATTCTTTCCATTAAACTTGAAATCTGTGCATTGTATGGATAAATTAACTGATTTACCTTATCTAATCGCTCGACTCCTCTAGCAGGGAATGGACTCTCACCTAATGAATCGATTTCGGTTCTTATCCACCTCTCCTCTTTTACAAGCTCATTGATTTTCTGCCATTCATTAAATTTATCTACCTCAGCTTTTACCTCGTGCAGCGAATTACTTATATACTTAATTTCATTATTGAGTCTTTCTTTTTCTCTGTTTAATTCTTCGTATTCTTGATTTTTGGCTGCTGCTTTTTTCAGATCATCGCTAAGCTCGTGAATGACTTTTAGTTTTTCATTTACGACTGGTTTCTTACCGCTAGGCTTAAAACGTGCTTCTAATTCCTTTTGAAGTTCTACCTCAGTTTTCGCTAACGTTTCCGTTCCGAGTGTACCAGTAGAAAATAAAAACTTGCCCAAATCTTCGCCCTTCATTTGGTGGATGTTTTGCAGTCCATGTAGATTAAATGAAAAAATGGCTTGAAATAATCCTTTTTCCATATTTCCGAGCAGCTGTTTAAGCAGGGTTTCATCACCTATCGTTCCATCCTCTAACGAAATGGTAACATCACCAGCAGCCTTCCCTTTAACCCTTTCAATGGTTACTAGTCCGTACTGTTCAAAAAATATTCTCAGCTTACCGCCGTAACTTGACCCGTTTTTGGGCTCATACCGCAGTTCCGATGATTGCTTTGTTGGAAATCCAAATAAAATGCTATGAATAAATGCCATAATCGTTGATTTTCCTGCTTCATTTTCTCCAAAGAACGCATGAAAATTAGATAAATCCTTAATAACAACATTATTTAAATGACCAAAGCCATATATATGTATCTCTTGGATTTTCAAGTAATCATCTCCCTTCTATTAAGGCTCTTTTCTTAAACTTTGTTGATTTTAATAACAAAAATTAATAAATTTTCTGTGTCTTTGCAGAAAACAGCCTTTATTGATACAATAGCCCAATTAATAGCTTTTCAGCTTTTTCAATTAATTCCTTCTGTTCACTTTCAGATAAACTTTCTAAATATCTGCGTCCTAGTTGATGCTCGTACAATGGTGCTACTGCAGCTTCTAGATTTTGAAAGTCATCAATTGTTTCAAAAAGCTCTGTATAAAAATCGGCCTCATTCATTAGAAGTTTTCGATCTAACAGCTGTTTATTCTGAATGTTTATATCAACAATCCAAACAAATGAGTCTTCATCTTTTTCATAATCTAAAAGTAAATCCAACAATTCCGCATCTAAGAGTTTTTGTTCTTGAAAATTATCCAATTGGACATTTTTTAAGTTCAAGGTGAGCAGTGTTCCAACTCCAGCTTTGCGCAAACGTTCGATTGTTTGCTGGCATAAATGAAAAATTTCTTGAAAATTATTTGCGGTCGCAGTATCGATAGAAATTTCATCCCAGACAACGTCCGATGTTGCTACAAATTCCTTTTTGGTTTCGATTTCATTCAACGTAACATGGTAACATCCTTTAATCCCTAATTCCTTCTTATTTCGTCCTTGCGTGTTTCCTGGATAGATGATCAGAGGACTTTCAGATAATATTGAACGTTTATGGATATGCCCCAATGCCCAATAATCAAATTGTTTTTCATGAAGATCCTTGATTGAGAAGGGAGCGTAATTATCATGGTCCGTTCCACCACCTTCATTGCCGTGAAGAATGCCGATATGAAAATCCGCTGGATCAATTTTTTGATAGTCCTCTATTCTTTTATCAAGAACATGTCGCTTTTGATAACTAAATCCATATAAATGTACAGTTTCACCGCGTTTTGTATTCAATCTTTTCATTTCAAGATTACTGCCAAAAACATGAACGTTCTCAGGCATATCAAGATGGACCCATGAGCCATTTAAATGATCATGGTTGCCGTGGATCACATATACAGGGATATTATTTTGTAAGAGTTTTTGCATTTGATTACGAAAGCGTGATTGAGCCCGTAAGCTTCTATCTTCACCATCATATAAATCACCAGCAAGTATGACAAAATCAACGGTGTGGTCAATCGCTGCAGCTGTCAGCTTTTCTAAAGCCGCGAACGTACTCTCTCTCACTCTCGAAAGGATGTTAGCAGGTAAATGCTTTAAGCCAACCATAGGGCTGTCCAAATGCAGGTCCGCAGCATGAATAAATGATATCTGTTTCATAATAAAGCTCCATTCAGTGAGTTTTCTTCATTGTACCATCCCAAAAAACCGAATGCACGTTCTGAATGTTATTTTTAAAAAAAGCTTTGCCAATTTTGACAAAGCCCCGCACAATTATTCTTTTTTTGTTAATTGTAAAGCCTTTTTAATATCCTTAAAGGAATTTGACTTGCCATACATGAGTACTCCACCACGGTAGACACGGGCACCAAAGATAGCTAAGAAAGTAATTGTAGCCAAGAGGATAACTATTCCTAATATCGCTTCCCAAACTGGAATGGTCAGCATGCCTACACGTAAAAACATAATCATTGGTGTAAAAAATGGTATATAAGAGGTAATCACAATAAATGGCGAATCAGGTGTGCCAAGACCAAACATCGCAATCATAAATCCTGCCACCACAAGTAATGTCATAGGTGTAATCATTTGTTGAACATCCTCAATCCTGCTGACTAACGAACCCAAAAAGGCAGCAAGGGTTGCATAGAGGAAATAGCCAAGGATAAAAAATATTACAGCGTAAGCAATTGTCGATAGCGAGATATTTCCAAAGCCAAAGTCATCAAAAAAACCACCCTCTAAAGAAGCCAAATTACGTTTTATTGAGTAATAACCTACTGATAGTAGCACTGCGAGCTGTGTTAAGCTTAAAAGACCAATACCTAGTATTTTTGCAAACATCTGTTTGATCGGTGATACACTTGAAATCAAGATTTCCATCACCCGGGAAGACTTTTCTGTTGCCACTTCCATTGCTATCATATTGGCATACATAATAACGGCAAAATAGATGATAAAAAGCAGGACATAAACAAGTCCTCTAGCTTGATTTAATTCTTCTTCCGTTTTAGCATTCTTTTCAAGAGCTATTTTTTCAAAGGAAACAGGCTCATATAACTGTTGCAGCTGGGCGCCTGTTAGATTAATTTGTGAAGCTGCCATCATTGTTTTTAACTGCTGCAGTCCTGCCTGGAGATCTGAATACAATGCAGAATCAGCTACACCCATTGCCTTATATGTAGCTTCCGGCAGTTGTCTATCATCAAAACGCAACTGCACGACCCCTGAATATGCTCCATCTTCAACTGCTTGTTCAGCATCTTGTTCAGAGCCATCAAATTGTGAAAGCTGAAGGTCTTTATTTAAAGCACTAATCTGTTCTTTTAGTGGTTCATATAGCTGACCTGTTTCATCTAATACAGCTACTTTCTCCTTACCACCCGTGTTATCAAAAATTTCAATAATATTATTCATATTGGTTAAAGCCAAGGTGATTACTACGGTCATTAATGTTGTGACGATAAATGATTTTGTTTTAAATTTATTCATATAGGTATGGAATAAAATAATCCAAAACTTATTCATAGGAGTCACCAACTTTCTCGATAAAAATATCATTTAAAGAAGGCTCTTCTAATGCAAATTTCCTAATGAATCCTTTATTCACAATATCTTTAAGGATTTTTTCAGCAACATATTCCCCATCAATTTGTAGGTGAATTCCCTCCATCGTTGTCCTCGTCTTACGAACACCAGGATAATTTTTCAGAGAATCCAATGGAAAGTCTGCATGAATAACCAGGTTCTTTTTACCAAAGGCTTGTTTTATTTCTCTCAAAGAACCGTGTACAACCGTACTTCCTTTATGCATGATACAAACATGCTCACACATTTCTTCTACATGGTGCATCTGATGGCTTGAAAATACAATCGTGGATCCATTTTCCTTCAAGGAAAGAACCGCCTCTTTTAGCATTTCAACATTAATGGGGTCCAGCCCGCTGAATGGCTCATCAAGAATTAATAATTTGGGTTTATGTATAACCGCCGCAATAAATTGAATCTTTTGTTGGTTACCCTTTGAAAGCTCTTCTACTTTTTTATTCTCATATTCAGGAATTCTAAATCTTTCAAGCCAATTTTTCAATTCCGAAATGGCTTCACTTTTTGACATCCCTCGTAATCTAGCGAGGTAGACAATCTGATCTTTCACCTTTAACTTTGGGTAGAGACCTCTTTCCTCTGGTAGATAGCCCACTAGGTGACTTGTTGAGTAATTGATCGGCTGGTCATCCCAAGTAATTTTTCCATCACTTGAATCGAGGAGCCCTAAAATCATTCGGAAAGTCGTCGTTTTCCCTGCACCGTTTGCGCCTAAAAAACCAAACATTTCTTTTTCGGGTATCACAATGGATAAATCCTTGACAGCAGTAAACTCACCAAATCTTTTCGTTACATGCTCAAGTTTTAAAACCATACAAATTCCCCCTTTCAAATTTTTACTACGTATATCTTCTGGAAAAGTTTCACTTTTAAAATAGATAGAATTATGTAAATATTATAATATAACGATTGCGAAGTGGGGGATAATATGAAGACTTACAAACTAACTGCCTTTGAAGCAAATGGGGAAAAAATAGTAGACGAAGCTTTTCAGGCTGAACATGATGAGGAAGCAAAAGAAATAGCAGAAAAAATCTTATCAGAAAAGCAATTACTAGAGAAAACACATCGCTGCACCTCTCCAAGCGGCAAGCTATTGCTGTTTCATTCGTAGACATAAATGAGAAAAAGAAGCAGATTTGCTTCTTTTTTCTCATTTATTTTCCAATAAACCTCGGTGGTCTCTTCTCAATAAATGCACTAATTCCCTCTTGATGATCAAAAGTTCGGCGCATATTTAATTGTCCATGTTTTTCAAGTTCTAATAGTTTAAGCAATTGCGGTCTATTCATATCTGCTAATATTTTCTTTGTTTTGATCATCGCCTGTACAGGCCGGCTTAACCAATTAGCTACTCTGGCTTCAACCGCATCTTGGAGGTTTCCGTTGGCAATTTCCTGGATCAACCCCATTTCTAAGGCTTCCTGGGCATTCATCATTTTTCCTTCCCAAATGAGTTGCTTAGCCTTGATTTCTCCTAATCTTTTTTCTAAAAAGAAATGGGAACCACCGTCAGGGATTAAACCAATCCCAATAAAATTCATTGCTAATTTGCTGGTATTATCGGCAATGATGTGGTCAGTAGCCAATGCCAGACTGAAGCCAAGACCAGCAGCTGCGCCTGTTACAGCGCTAATAGTTAATTTTGGAATACTATAAAGCGTAATCATTAATTCACTAATATAATCCATAACAGGGAAGAACTCACTTTCGTTCAGGTCAGAAAGCATGGTTTTGATATCCCCACCTGCAGAAAACGCTCTACCACTCCCTGTTAAAACTACAACATCGATATCATCCGATTCAGCTATTTCTTTAAGGTTCCAGACTAATCCCCTTATCATGTCAACATCTAGTGCATTCAGTGCTTCCGGCCTATTCATTTCAACCGTTGCAACCCGGCCGGTCACTCTCACCTTAACTTTATCCGTTACAAAATTAATCGTCACCCCAAACGCCTCCCATAATCTTTATTCACATCCATTATAGCTTGAAATGAACATGAAAAAAATAAGTTTTCATAATAAATGGAATTTTCACTATTATCATTTGAAAAACTACATGCGAAAAGGACAAAGTGAAATGCACTTTGTCCTAAAACGAAGGGCATTCTCTTTGTCCTTATTAGCTTACTTCCTTAGTACTTCCTTTTGTACCTGATCACGGAGGGACATCTTTAAAAACTTCCCAACAGATGTCTTCGGTATTTCCTCCAAGAACAAGATTTCATCTGGCAGCCACCATTTGGCAAACTGCGGTTGTAAAAATTCTAGTAAAGCTTCTTTCTTCACCTTATCTTTATATCCTTCTTTTAAAACCACACAAGCAACAGGTCTCTCCTGCCACTGCTCATGTGGGACAGCAACCACCGCCGCTTCAAATACGGATTCATGGGCCATTAAAGCATTTTCTAAATCCACGGAAGATATCCACTCACCACCACTCTTAATCAAATCCTTCGTTCGGTCTACAATTTTTACAAACCCTTCCTCGTCAATTGTCACAACATCTCCTGTGTGAAGCCAGCCATCTTGAAAAGCGTCTAAAGTGCGTTCATCATTATAATACTCGGAAGCAATCCAAGGTCCCTTTATACAAAGTTCACCCATCTCTTTTCCATCCCAAGCAACCTCTCCATCTTTACCTAAAATTTTTATACTCAAGCCAGGAACTAAAACCCCTTGCTTTGCTCTAATTTCAAGTCTTTCCTCATATTCCAAATTCTCCTGATAGCTTTTTAAGGTTGAAATCACCACGAGCGGACTTGTTTCTGTCATACCATAGGCATGCATAAATGGAATGTTATGTCGTTGTTCAAATGCTTTAATCATCCCTTTCGGAGCTGCCGAACCGCCGCAAAGAACTCCTCTTAAACTACTAAGATCGTAAGAACCTTCATCAAGTTCTTTTAATAATCCAAGCCAAATGGTTGGAACACCTGCAGTAATCGTTACTTTTTCACTTTCGATAAGCTCTGCTATCAGTTTAGGAGTGAAATACGGACCTGGAAGTACAAGGGATGTCCCAAACCATACAGCAGAAAATGGCATCCCCCACGCATTGGCATGGAACATTGGCACAACTGGTAATGCAATATCTTTTTCACTTATGGCTGCACTATCTGCGAGACCTAACGCCATACTATGGAGAAAAATTCCTCTATGAGAGTATATGACTCCTTTTGGGTTTCCCGTCGTTGCAGAGGTATAGCACATCCCCGCTGGGTCGTTTTCTTCGATATCCTCAGGATATTGGTAATTCGGATTAGCTTCGGCTAATAAATCTTCATAATGATAGATTGGTGAGAGTGTGGTTTCTGGAAGTACCTCATCATCTGTCATAATCACATAGGCCTTAACACTTTTTAACTCAGATGAACATTTTTCAAGTAAAGGAATCAGATCAGGATCGACTAAGAGGACTTTATCTTCTGCGTGATTGATAATATAGGAAATATGCTGCGGAGAAAGACGGATATTAATCGTATGAAGAACAGCGCCGATACATGGAATGGCAAAATAGGCTTCCAGATGACGATGATGGTTCCAAGCGAGCGTTCCTACCCTATCACCTTTCTCTATTCCTAGTTTTTTCAGACTATCTGCAAGTCTCCTTGTCCTTTCACCGGTTTGTTTGTAGGTCATTCGATGAATACCACTTGATGTTCTAGAAATTACCTGCTTCTTAGGAAAATACTTTTCTGCTCTTTCAATCATCTGTGTCATAGTTAAAGGCGTTTGCATCATTGATAAAATCCCCCCTATTTGAAAGCGTTTTCAAATTATCGTATTCTATTGTCCTCTTAAATATTCGTCATGTTTAAAACATTTCCTCTATAAAGAACAATATTTTCCGAAAAAAATTCTCCTGTTAACAAGAATAATAGAAATCCAAAATAAAAAAAGACATCACCGTTTTACAGTGATGCCATCTATTAGTTTTTAATAATATTCATTTTCCTTAAAAACTCAATTGGCTGTTGTTTTCTAAAGTGTTCTTTAACCATATAGGCAACACCGTGCTCATTTTTCGATCTGGTCACCCAATCAGCTGCTTTTTTTACATCAAATTCAGCATTCCACATTGCAACGCCTAACCCTGCAGCCTGTATGGCTGGAATATCATCTAATCCATCGCCAATAACAACCATTTCCTTTAACTGGATACCAAATTGACTGCCAAGAAAAGTTAGACCCTTTAATTTTGAAACACCCGCTGGGACAATATCCAATCGCAATCGATCTAGTTGGATGGTCTCAATTTCTGTGAACATTTTTTCAATTGCCTTTTTAGCATCCTGAAGATCACTTTCATCTTCAAAATAGACCTCTATTTTTGGGGGAGTTACCGGTTGATCATGTAAGTATTCGCTTAGTGAAGTAACAAATTGCTGCGAATAAAAAACAGGATCACCTGATGTAAAAACAGTTTTTGCTAACAAATTATTATTTAACTTCAACCTATTTGCTAACGAGAATTGTTCATGCACGAGCCTAATTTGACATGGCATCCCTTCTAAGAAACGGATGGTATCATAGGTGACATTTTCGGTAATTCTTTGGACATAATTCTGTTTCTCATTCATGTTTGCAATATAAGCACCTTGATGAGTTATCAGCGGGTTTTTTATTTTTAATGCCCTTGCAACCTTTTTGGCTGAGGGAAAACTTCGTGATGTCATAAGTGTTACATATATCCCCTTTTGCTGAACATACTCAATGGCTTCCTTTGTTGACTTATGAATTTTCCCATTACTCTGTAATAGAGTTCCATCAATATTTAATGCAAGCAAGCGATAAATCATGACGTTGCCCCCTGTTCTTGGTGAAGTTACCCTTATATCACTTTTATGATTTTTCACCCAAATATAGAACAAGGCGTTAGAAAAGAAAAAACTTTCGGAATATCCGAAAGCTTTTGGTATCCTATTATAAATTTCCGTATAGTTCCTCTAAAGGCTTCATAATCACTTGGTTTAGCTCTCCGATAATCATGCTCATCCGCTGTTCCGCCTGCATGAGACGGGCTATTTTTTCATTTTGTTGGACAACCGCTACTGTTGCTTGCGCCTGCTGTACTTCCTGCTCTGATATTTCTTGCCCCATCATTTGTCTTTGTTGTAAATTCATTTGAATTTGGCGGAAGTTATCAAACATATTTTTTGAAACTGGGTCTGCATTAACTACCGTGTACATTTGCTGTAAATGTTTATATTCATCACTTTGACGAATAGCTTTTTCTAATGTGTAAGCTGCATCGTGTAAATTAACGGACATCAATCCCACTCCTTTTTAAAAATAATCTTACTAACTATAACAAACTATGTTGGTAATTGCGAGGATGTTCAAATCCCCTTAGCTATATTGAATCACCATCCAATGGGCGCTAACATACGATACCATATCAACGAATGCCTATATTTCAACCATATTCTCCGATAAATGAGGAGTGATTATGCCCCCTATCTCAATTGTACCTATGAAATCAGCTGATCGGACAGAAATTTATGTTCAAATGTCCTTGCAGCTATTTAAGCAGTTGCAGTTTGAAGCACGAGATATCAAGATTTGTATAGGAAAGATACTGGTGAAAGTAAACATACAAACTGTCGACATGGCTTCTAACGAAATACATTTTCCCAAACATTTATTTCAGTATTTCTGTTTACCCATTCAACAATATAAATTTCACTTCTATCTAAAAAAAGAAAACCACGTGCTTTTTTTGGGTCCAATCATCGGTTTAGTAACCGATTTTAAATATAAAGGGGATAATGAACCCCATTTTGGTTCCATTCACAGCTTTTGTGAAGAAATTCATCATGGCGTAAGTGAAAATGGTGGTTTTTTATATGTTTTTACCTATCCAGAATTTTCTACTCTAGGATATTTCTTTGACAGCGGGAAATGGAAGCCTGCACAACTTCCACATCCTGATGTTATATATAATCGGATCCATTCTCGAAGAGCAGAATTTAGTAACGAGTACCACTTATTTCGTCTCAGACTTGCAGAATTAAGTATCCCAATTTTTAATGATCGCTTTCTTTCTAAATGGGAGGTTCATGAACATTTAATCCTTGAAAATCATCTTCACCCCTTTATTCCAGAAACTAATATTTTCACAAAGGATCATCTATCAGCATTTTTAACAAAATATGAAACCATTTTTATAAAACCTGTACATGGCAGTCAAGGGAGAAACATATTCAAATTGGTAAAGGAACAAACCGGTTTTAAATTGGACTCTTCCTTTACATCGTACTCAGTGAACAAGGAAGTTATTCTGTCCTTTGAGGAAATTTATCAACACATAAAGCCATTATTGAACAATAGAATCTACATTATTCAACAGGGAATCCCCCTCCTTACCTATCAAGCTAGAGGAATGGACTATAGAGTACTATGTCATAAGAATAAACAAAACAACTGGATTGTTACCTCAGTCGTTGCCCGCATTTCTGCAGAAGATGAGTTTGTTTCTAATATAGCACGAGGCGGGGATATCATGTCCCCAATAAATGCTCTAAAAGATAACATAAGTATTCGCGATGCAAAGTTGCTTATTTCTCAAATGAAGGAATTGGCAATTGAAACAGCATTGATTATTGAAAGGAAGACTTCAGGAATAACTGGAGAGCTTGGGATCGACGTTGGAATTGACAAAGATGGTAAGCCTTGGCTAATAGAAGTCAATTCCAAACCATCAAAAAGCTTTGAAGATGGGCAAATGAAAATTAGACCGTCCGCCAAAGCAATAATACAATTTTGCACGAAGCTTGCATTTGACTCTACGGAAGAAACGGGGGATTTATAGATGAAAACCTTTGGAATCATGACCTTAAATATTGAAAGTGAAGCCTCTTATATTAATGAAATAGCTGCCCGAAGTCATCATTGTGGAATTGAATGTTTCCATTTTCTCCCTTCCTCTATTAATCCTCTCACTAAACTCGTTCTAGGGAGACGTTTTGATGCAAAAGAACAATGTTGGATTGATGCTGAGTTTCCAATTCCTTCTCTCATCTATGATCGCTGCTTTTATGGAGATGATAAACATTCAAAACAATGCATTCCCATTGTTTCTTGGTTAAAAAGTAGAGAAGATATTGTCTTTTTAGGCTTCGGACTGCCTAATAAATTAGAATTATATGAAACATTATCCAAATCTGGGTTGGCTCCGTATTTACCTCGTTCACAGGCAATTACGGATTGTAGAGAAGTTAACGATGCGTTAAACCGGCAGAAAAAGATCATTATTAAACCAATAAATGGCTCTCAAGGATACGGAATATATTATTTAAAGAAAAACGCCAAAACCATCCATGTCAAAACAGAAAAAAACAAGAAAATTATCTCAAGGATTTTCCCAAACGAGTCAAAGTTATTTCTATGGCTGCAAACGTTAATCAACTATCGGCCTTACCTTCTACAGCCCTATCTTGAATTATCTAATAGTGCTTCCCAGCCATTTGATATTAGAATTTTGCTCCAGAAGGATGAACATGGGCTTTGGGTTGAACGTGGAAAAGGAATTCGCCTCGGTAATACTGGTGGCATACTTTCAAACTTAAGTGCAGGAGGATCGGTCATCGACTTTACCTCCTGGGCATCTAGTTTATCTGAAACGAAAAGAGAATACATTAGTAATGAATTAAACTTTATTACAACCAATCTTCCAAAAATCCTTGAACAGGAAATTCTGCCATTATTTGAAATCGGTATCGATATCGGGGTAGCTAAGAATGGTGCTCTGTGGATTCTCGATGTTAATTCAAAACCAGGGAGAAAAGTCATTTTAAAAACACAGCCAGATTTACAAGAAACCTTATTCCTTGCCCCTCTGCTTTATGGAGACTACCTTGCTCAGACTGAAAATAAAGAAAGGAAGAGCTACTATGAGAAAACGTTATACCATTGAAGTTGCCGCATCTAGCAAATTAGTTGTTTATTGTCCTCAAGAGCTCTTACTGGATATGGAAATAAAAAAAATTGCCTTTGGCTCAAGGGCAATTGAGGTTGACTTTGTACCTCTTCCTAAAAATAAAAATATCATAGTAATTAGCAAAGAAATTCAAAAGCTCCTTCTATTTCCTGATTTTGCAATAAAAATGCATGTATTTGTTGATCATCAGGTTCTCACGATTGGGCCGCTTGTTGGAATTTTTACTGCTGGCTTCACTCCCTTTCCCATCCGTCCGATTGGTGAGAGAACTAACTTTTTT
The DNA here is from genome assembly GCF_036961885.1 of Neobacillus niacini. GTDB lineage: Bacteria > Bacillota > Bacilli > Bacillales > Cytobacillaceae > Neobacillus > Neobacillus niacini_H. The sequence continues at coordinate 18,253 of NZ_JBALNQ010000020.1, forward strand.
TCTAAACTGTTATCGGTAAAAACAAATGTGGGCGCTATACCTTTTGTGTTTGGAGAACAGCATATTAACTGGGAACAAGGTACGATCAACGGGTATTTCTATCATGATAACAATTGGCAGACCGTTGAAGTGCCATTTCCACACGTTATTTATGATCGACTGCCAAATCGTAAAAGTGAAAGAAACCCCAAGCTAGTTAAAGTGAAGGAAATTCTGCAAAAGGACTATCTTATTCCATGGTACAATCCCGGTTTTTTCAGTAAACTGGATATTTATGAAAGATTACATCAGGACCATTCAGTTTCATTTCTCCTTCCTGAGACCCATCCTTTTACATCCTTTTCTTTGATTGAAAACATGCTGTCGCAATATGGTCATATCTATATAAAACCAATAAACGGCAGTCTTGGGTTAGGTGTTCACCAAATCCTATATGATAGAACTCAAGACGAATATTACTGTCGCTATCAAGACCGTAAAGGTGTTAATCGTTTACAAAAATTCACCTCGTTAGAAGGATTGTTTCAGACTGTTTTTTCTAATCGCAATCTAGACAAAATGATTGTTCAGCAGGGAATTCACTTAATGCGGCATGAACAGAGGCCCATTGATTTTCGTATACACACAAATAAAGATAATAACGGAGAATGGCATGTCACTGCCTTGGCTGCTAAAATAGCTGGCCGGGGCAGCGTAACTACCCATACACGCAGCGGTGGGGAAATTAAAACAGTTGCAGAAATATTTCAACAGGAAGAATGTCATCTCTATACCGAAAAGCTCGAAAATGCTGCATTGCTATTAAGTAAAAGTATCGCCAATAATATGGAAGGTATTATAGCTGAAATTGGGTTTGATTTAGGTATAGATAAACATGGTGACATCTGGTTATTTGAAGCAAATTCAAAGCCTGGAAGATCCATTTTTAGTCACCCAGAATTGAAGGAGTTCGATCAGCTCAGCTGTAAGCTATCAATGGCATTTGCGGTTTTTTTAACCGAACAATCCATTCTTCATCCTGAGGAAGTTATCAAATGGTAGGAATCGTACAATGGTGTAAGGGAATGGCTCCTGTTATCGGAATTTTGACAGCCCGGAAAAAGGATGGCTCGATTGCTGGTAATGTTCCCCTTTTTATTGAACTGCAAAAAAAGCTTATTTCTCTAAATGGAATAAGCTTTATTTTTACAATAGACGGAGTCCATGACCATTCAATTGAGGGGTTCACTTATATTCCTGACAAAGATTTATGGGAAAGGATAACTGCTCCTTATCCCGACCTTGTATATAATAGAATTCCGTTCCGAAAAGCTGAAGAAGAGATAAAAAGCACTGCGTTTTTTTCTTGTCTACGAGATAAGAATATCCCCTTTTTCAATCCAGGTTTTATTGATAAATATGAGTTATATCAGCTCTTTAAAAACCATCCCATTCTTCATTCCTATATGCCTGTAACCATCACAGCCATTGATAAGCAAAAGCTTTCCTCCTTCCTAACAAAATTTCAAAGTATTTACTTAAAACCAGCACAGTCAGCTAGAGGAAATGGGATATTTAAATTAGTACTAGATACACACAAAAAGGTGCATTTTGAAGGATTAACAACAAGTGAGGAGTTCTTAACTTTTAACCATTTTTGGTTTGAGTGGGAAAACAAACTTAGGAAGAAAGACTATATAGCGCAGGAGGATATAAAATCAAGCCTTTATGATGGAAAACGGTTTGATTTTCGAATTCTTGCTCATGCAGAAAATGATCATTTTATTGTTACTGGAGTAGGAATCAGACAATCGCAGATCCAGCAAATTACCACGCATATTCCCACAGGGGGAAGGCTTTTACCATATGACCTTGTTCAGACAGTGGATCATGACCTATTTATTCACACCATAGTTGAACAAATTGGCAAAGCATTATCTGAAAAACTTGGCTTTTTTGGTGAATTTTCAATTGATGCTGGAGTTAGTCAATCAGGACAATACTATATTTATGAGGTAAACTCAAAACCAATGAGTTTTGATGAAAGTGAAATCGAAGAAAGAAAGATAGATCATCTCTGCCAGTTATTCCAGCAACTCACCGGAAATAAAACGTAACGTAAAATTTACTGGAATGTTATCAGTATATCTCGTAAGCTAGAAGTAACAATTAGCCTTTAAAGGAGAGCGAAAATATGCTGACACATTTTCAGTTTAAGCCTTTATATGAGAATAAGAATATTCCAGGGTGGAATTTTTCCTTTTACTATAAAAAACAACGATTTTCAGGGGTGTATCATCAAACTGGAAAAATTGAATGGACAGCTAATACCCCCGAACAGGATGAAATTGAAACCTTAACCAGCCAAATCCATGAGCTAATGCTATTCCATGTTTATGAATAAGGATTCCCCCGAATTCCACAAACTAACCTAAGATACATGAAAGGGGTTGAAAGTTGTGGAAAATAAAAAAGATGTTCAAGTAAATAAAGACTTACTGTTTGAAGGAAAAGACAAAGTCTACCTAGATATTGACCGAATGATAAATGAAGGAATGTCTGGGGGTTCCGTCCATTCCCGGCATGATTCAACAAATATCGAAGAAGCACGCGATCTTGTTGAAGAGGAACCTCCTCTATAAACAAGAATAGACTAACTCCTTATATATCAAGAGTTAGTCTTTTTTAATTATGTTATAATTAGCTAAATTACTTAAACGGAGACGTGAACCTTGTTTAAAAAAATAATGTCTTTATACGAAAATTCAATCCTATATTCGGAGCGACCACTACATGTTTCTGAACAATACTACATATTTTTTAATCAATCGGAGAAGCAGTGGCTTGCTATTCCAAAATCAAATCTAACAGAAAAAGAGTTAAACCTTCTGCAAATACTATACGAACAGGTGAACATCCCATCAAAGCATTCAGGCAAATGGTATGAATTTTTACTGGTAAATGGACCATTGCCAACAACAAGTACTGAAAGTAATTATCGGATCATTCAGTTTCATATTAAAGGGCATGTAGAGCAAGATGAAATTGAATCAGCGCTAAATGGGTTTTTCTCTGATGAAGTCCAATATATCTGGGAAGACAGCCAAAATGGATGTGTAATTGAAGAAAAAAAACAAATGTCTCTATCTGAAAGTGAGCTAGCTTCTATTTCCGATACGGTAGAAAGTGATCTTTACGTAAAAATTTCATTTTATATTGGAAAACTATTTCCTTTGTCTAACCAACTTCCTAACCAGTTCCGACAAGAAAAAGAATATTTTCAATTCGCAAAAAATCACCTTTCCGGTTCGAATATTTTCACTTTTGAAAAGGTATTTCTGCCATTAGTTGCTGCTAACCTCCCAGGACATATAAAAGAGAAGTTAAATAAAGACTTTTTAGAAGTATTTTTAGAAGATCCGGAATTGTACGTAACCATTAAGGTTTTTCTAGAAAATAACTTAAACGCTAGTATGACAGCCAAGAAATTGTATGTTCATCGAAACACCCTTCAATACCGTTTGGATAAGTTCATCGATAAAACAGGCGTTCAATTAAAAGATTTTTACGGGGCATTTACTGTATTTTTAGCGATACTATTATTCGAATATGACAATCTGCACAAATAATGAGTTGAGAACTTTGTGCAGTCTGCCCATACTGTTTGTAAACCCTTTCATGTAAACTGAAGTTAATCAAAACTTAGGAGGTTTACACAATGGCAGAATTAAAATTAGATCATATTTATAAAATTTACGATAATAAAGTTACGGCCGTTACAGACTTTAACCTACATATACAAGATAAGGAATTTATTGTATTCGTTGGTCCTTCTGGCTGCGGTAAATCAACAACTTTACGTATGGTTGCTGGACTTGAAGAAATTTCACAGGGTGACTTCTATATTGACGGAAAAAGAGTTAACGACGTAGCTCCTAAAGATCGTGATATCGCCATGGTTTTCCAAAACTATGCACTATATCCGCATATGACTGTGTATGATAATATGGCTTTCGGTTTAAAACTTCGTAAGTTTCCAAAGGATGAAATTGATCGTCGTGTAAATGATGCAGCAAAAATTCTAGGATTAGAAGCATACCTAAAAAGAAAACCAAAAGCATTATCTGGTGGTCAACGCCAGCGTGTTGCATTAGGACGTGCGATTGTCCGTGACGCAAAGGTATTCTTAATGGACGAGCCGCTTTCAAACCTTGACGCAAAACTTCGTGTAGCAATGCGCGCAGAAATTGCAAAGCTTCACCGCCGTTTAAACACAACTACTATTTACGTAACACATGACCAAACAGAAGCGATGACAATGGCTTCAAGGCTTGTCGTTATGAAAGATGGTCTAATTCAACAAGTAGGAACTCCAAAAGAAGTTTACGAAAAGCCTGAAAATGTATTCGTTGGTGGTTTTATTGGATCACCAGCAATGAACTTCTTTAACGGAAAGCTTGAAGATGGCAAGTTTGTTGCAGGAAAAACAGTTATCGCAGTACCTGAAGGTAAAATGAAAGTTCTTCGTGAGCAAGGTTATGTTGGAAAATCAATTATCCTTGGAGTTCGCCCAGAAGACATCCATGATGAGCCTGTATTTATTGAAGCTTCTGCAGGTACAAAAATTACCACGAATGTTGATGTAGCTGAATTAACTGGTGCTGAATTAATGGTTTACTCAAGTGTTGATGGTCAAGACTTCGTAGCACGCCTTGATTCAAGAGCTGACATTCACCCTGGAGATGCGCTTGATTTAGCATTTGATTTAAACAAAGCTCATTTCTTTGATGTAGAAACTGAGTCCCGCATTCGCGCAACAAATGAATAATTGTCTTAGCCAAAAGGTCCCGTGTTTCGGGATCTTTTTTTATTCTTTAATAAATATTACTTCATCTTTCTGACAGGATGGACATGTAAATAGGTGCGGGCATTTTTTGCCGGAGTGGGTGTCTGGATAACCATCCTCCATCTTCATTAAATCGATTTCCATGTATGGACTATAATCATCATAGAAATCCATTAATCTTCCGCTGTCCTGCATTTGTACCCCACAGTGTGTACATAGAAAAAATACTTCACGTAAACCGTTGCATATTGGGCATATTGACATTTATATTCACCCTTTTTTTGTTGTTAATGGTTAGTTTACGTTACTAACCGTTCACTATGTAATGGAATAAATTACTAAATAAATAATCGAATAAGCTGTCTATTTTTAATCATAATAAATATTACAAAGCAAGCAACAACTTACATCGATGGGTTACCAAGTGAAAAGAAAATCTCTTTTCGCAACTAAGGGTCATAAGCCGGTGCAAGTCCGGCTAACCCAGCCACCCAAAGGAAAGTAGGAAACATCTCCACCACCTAATAATTTTTAAGATGGGTTAGGCCAAGGTGGCAATGGTTTATCTTAACCATAATGGTTCAATTCCATGCTGACCCCAAATTTATTAAGAGGAGTGTTATTCAACTATGGCTAGTAACAACAACTCTAATCAACTTTTAGTACCTGGAGTGGAGCAAGCACTTCAACAAATGAAGTATGAAATTGCAACAGAATTTGGTGTACAACTTGGTGCAGATACTACTTCACGTGCCAACGGTTCTGTCGGAGGAGAAATCACAAAGCGTCTTGTTGCAATGGCTGAATCACAACTTGGCGGCGGATTCCAACGCTAATTTTCAAAAAGCACAGTACAACAAATAAATAACATGGCTTAAGCCCCTTCCATATTGGAGGGGGCTTTTAATGTACCTCAGGTTAAACCATTTTCTCTGGTTTAACCCACTCATCAAATTGAGTCGCTGAAACAAATCCTGTCTTTACTGCGGCTTCCTTTAAAGTACTATTTTCTTTATATGCAAGCTTTGCAATCGCGGCTGCTTTCTCATAGCCAATATGTGGATTTAGCGCAGTCACAAGCATTAATGATCGTTCCACATGCCTTGTGATTACTTCTTCGTTTACCTCGATTCCACTCGCACATTTTTCATTAAAAGAACGAATACTATCGGACAATAACGATATAGATTGAATTGCATTAAAAATAATCACTGGCTTAAAAACATTTAATTCAAAATTGCCCTGACTTGCCGCGAATCCAATGGTGGCATCATTCCCAAAAACTTGGCAGGCAACCATCGTTAACGCTTCACTTTGGGTAGGGTTTACTTTCCCTGGCATAATAGAACTACCCGGCTCATTAGCAGGAATAATCAACTCACCGATTCCACTGCGTGGCCCGCTTGCAAGCCATCGGACATCATTGGCAATCTTCATTAAATCTGCTGCCAATGCCTTTAGCGCACCATGAACAAAGACGATTTCATCATGGCTTGTTAACGCATGAAACTTATTTATTGAAGATTGAAATGAATATCCGGTCAAAGTTGAAAGTTGTTCAGCCATTTTATCACCAAACTCAGGGTGTGCGTTAATTCCCGTTCCAACCGCAGTACCGCCAATGGCAAGGCTGCTTAAATACTTAATTGATTCTAAGACCATTGTTTCATCCTTATCAAGCATTGCTCTCCACCCACTAATTTCCTGTCCAAGAGTCAACGGGGTAGCGTCCTGTAAATGGGTTCTGCCAATCTTCACTATCTTTGTAAACAGCTTTTCTTTGTTTAAAAAAGTAACCTTTAATTCATTAATTGCGGGGAGTAAATTCACTTTTATTTTTCTATATATTGCGATATGCATAGCTGTAGGAAAAGTATCATTAGAACTCTGAGACATATTTACATCATCATTTGGATGTACCCGTTCTTTACTTCCTGCTCTACATAATAAATCATTTGCTCGATTCGCAATAACCTCATTCACATTCATATTGGTTTGGGTGCCACTCCCTGTTTGCCAGACAGCAAGAGGAAATTGTTCGTTATATTTTCCCGAAAGTATGTCATCACAAACCGAGACAACCGTCCTCATTTTTAACTCAGCTAATTTTCCTAATTGATGGTTAACGACTGCAGCAGCTTTTTTTATTAAGGTTAAGGCATATACAACTTCTATTGGCATTTTTTCGGTTCCGATATCGAAGTTCTTGAGGCTTCGTTGTGTTTGTGCTCCCCAAAATTTATCAGTAGGAACCTGAACTTCACCTAGTGTATCCTTTTCAATCCTAAATCTATCCATAAATGATCCACCTCACTCTCATATATATTCCCAATAAATAAAAAAAAACTACAGACATTTGTCTGTAGTTTAATGTTTTACGATCATATAGCCAATAAAATACGAAAGAATTAAGAAACTTCCAATTACATTTACGATTGAATAATCCGTCATCTGTACCCCACCCCTTTATTATGAAAGAGCTTAAACATATATAAATTATCATAATAAAGTGTTTTTACCTGTGATAAAGTTAACTGATTAACAGTGAAATTGTGAACATTCGGTGAAAAATCAACCCGCTAGACTTGCATTACCTTTTTGGAGTTCATACATTTGGTAATATTTCCCCTTTAACAACATTAGTTCTTCATGCGAACCACGTTCAACAATTTTCCCCCGGTCTAAAACAAGAATTTGATCAGCATTGCGGATGGTTGATAGCCTGTGCGCAATAATAAAAGTAGTTCTACCTTTTTTTAGGACATCCATTGCTTCTTGGATAACAGCTTCCGTTTCGGTGTCTATGCTTGAAGTTGCTTCATCTAAGATTAGGATTGCAGGGTTAAACGCAAGTGCTCTCGCAAAGGAAATTAACTGGCGCTGTCCGCTAGACAGCGTACTCCCTTTTTCTATTACAGGTTCATCATATCCATTTTCTAAGTTTTTAAAGACCCTATCGACTCCAACGTCCTTTAACGCCTTTTCCACCATTTCTCTCGATATTGATGGATCTCCAAGACTTACATTAGAGACGATTGTGCCAGTGAATAGGTAAGGATCCTGCAATACAATCCCCATATGATTGCGAACTGTTTGGCGAGGTATGTTAATAATGTCCATACCATCAATAAAGATTTTACCCTTTTGACAATCATAGAAACGAAAAAGCAGATTCATAATCGAACTTTTTCCAGAACCTGTATGACCCACGAGTGCTACAGTCTGCCCTTGTTTAGCTTCAAAGTTAATATCATTTAAAACATATTCGCCTTCTTTATAGCCAAAAGACACATGATCAAATGTAACATTTCCGCAAAATCTCTCGATTCGCTTTGTACTAACCTTTTCACCTTGTTCATCCATTAAACTAAACACCCTTTCCCCAGCAACCAAAGCCGATTCCAAATTGGCTAATTGATTGACAATCCCTTGGACTGGGTTAAATAGACGATTAATGTAATCAACAAAAGCATAGAGCACACCAAGTGAAATCACTGAAGCAGGATTTAATGATAGTCCGCCAAAGTACCAAATGAAGGCTACAAATACCAAGTTTCTAAGAACGCCAACTAAATTATGAGAGGTTAAAGCATTTAAACTTAATAACTTATTTTGATAGGTAAAATGTTCGGTATTAAGCTTTTCGAACTCCGTTTCAGTTTCTTTTTCCCTTCTGAATGCTTGAATAATACTCATACCGCAAATCGATTCATTTATCGTCGCATTGATATCACTGTTTCGTGAGCGAATAACACGATTATACTTTGAAGCAAACTTGCGGTATAAAATGATCCATCCATAAAGGATTGGCAAAAGTAATAAGCAAATGGCTGCCAGCTTCACATCTAAGATAAATAGGGCTGCATATATTCCTGTAATATAGATTGCACTAGTAAAAAATTGAGCTAATACAGTTACATAAAGTTCGCGGATTGCTTCCGTGTCATTTGTAATCCTTGCAACAACTTTTCCAGCTGGAAGGTTATCAAAATATTGTATCGGCAGCCGCTGAATCTGACCGAATACATCCTCGCGCATTTTTTGAATGATGCGATTGGCAGATTTTTGCAGTAAAAATTTTTGACCGTATTGAAAAATAGCTGAAATCACTAATAAACCGAAATAAACAATCAACAATTTGATAATCCCCGGGATTTCCAGTTTATAAAACGCCATTAACTCCTTATTTGTTAGGACCTTTGCGTTATAATTAACCTTCTCATCTCCCTTCTGAACGGTTAAGATTCCCTGTTCAAAGGTTCTCTTACCATCAAATTCTAGTTTCTCGTCCATGAAAACAAACTTAGTTCCAACCTGCAAAATTCTAATTTCTTTCCCCTTTTCTTCGTTATCTGAGAAATTCTTTTCTTTTTTATAAAATTCCCCCTGATATTCGGCGGTACTTTTTCCATTAGTTGTTTCGTTCCAAACAGACTCAATACCTAAAATATGTTGGTCGATAATATTTTTTGCGATGAATGGACCTGCTAGATCTGTACCAACGGAAATGGTCAGCAAAAAAAGTGCGACAAGAATGATTTTTTTATAGTTTAACGCATAACTGGTCAATCGCCTTCCTGTTTTCATGCTGTCACTCCTTTTTCTTCTCCCAAATTACTCTCCACTTGTTGACGAATATACTGCTCTTTATACCATCCTTCAGTAGAAAGCAGCTGTTCATGTGTTCCTTCTTCAATTATTCTACCTTCATCCAGAACAATGATGTGGTCTGCATGCTGAACAGCAGACATTCGGTGAGTGGTGATAATGGTAGTTTTGTCTTTTCGCAAATCACGAATATTGTCAATAATACTTTTTTCTGTTTTTGCATCAACAGCCGATAAAGAGTCGTCGAGAATAAGTATTTCAGGGTTTTTTATTAATGCACGGGCAATAGATATCCTTTGTTTCTGTCCTCCTGAAAGTGCTACGCCTTTTTCACCAACAAGGGTCTCTAATCCTTCTGGGAGCATTTCTAAGTCCTTACGGAAAGCAGCTAAATCGATTGTTCTTTCTAAATCTTCTTCCGTTGCTTCCTTGTTCCCAAATAAGATATTTTCTTTAACACTTCTTGAAAAAAGAACATGGTCTTGGGGCACATAGCCTATCCAGTTACGAACTTGATTTAGTGGCTGCTCTTTAAGTGAAACCCCTGCGATAGACAGCTCACCTAATCCAAGAGGATACTGTCTTAATAATTGCTTTATTAGTGTTGTTTTTCCACTTCCTGTTTTCCCGACAATTCCTAGTGTCTGCCCTTGAAGCAGTTGAATCGTTATATTAGTTAAATTATCCTCTTTGGAAGAAGGATAGCGAAACGTTACTTTTTTATAATCAATTCTATTAGCAGTCTCGATCTTAACTGGTTGTAAAGGATTCTCAACTGTCTCTTCAAAGGATAGTGTTTCATTTACCCTATCTAGTGAAGCATTTCCTCTTTGCATGATATTAATTAATTCACCAATCGCAAACATTGGCCAGATTAACATTCCTAAATATACATTAAAAGAAACCAGGTCCCCTAAGGTTATCGACTGGTTGAAGACTAAATAGGCTCCATAACCTAAACCAATCATATAACTGATTCCGACCAGTATTTTAATAGTTGGATCAAATAGTGAATCTATTCTGGCAACCTTGATATTCTTTTGGAAGACGTCTTCTGTTAATTGATGGAACCTTCTGCCATCCTCCTCTTCCTGGACATAAGCACGGATCACTCTAACACCTGCAACTGATTCTAAAACACGATCATTTAATTCCCCAAATGCATCCTGCGCTTCCATGAATCGCTTATGAATCCTGTTTCCGTAAATTTGCATGATATAGGCCATAATCGGCAGTGGCAGGATGGCGGCAATGGTCAATTTCCAGCTGATTAAGATCCCCATTGTAATAATAAGGGTCAGCATCCAAACACTTGAATCTACAAGAGTTAATATTCCGAACCCTGCGGTTATCGATATCGCCTTTAAATCATTCGTTGCTCTAGCCATCAAATCACCAGTTCGATTTTTCTCATAAAAGGTTGGTGACATTTTTAATAAATGTTTGATAAACCGGGATCTTAACTTCCGTTCAACAAGAAATGCCCCACCGAATAATTTATACATCCAAACGTAGGTAATGCCATATGAAAAAACCATTATTAAGAGAAGGAAACCCACATACTTTCCTATTTTCTCATGATTTATTTCCCCAAGATGTATATCATCAATTACTGTTCCAATTAATTTAGGCGGTAAGACATCAAGAATCCCTACGAAAATTAATAAAGAAATAGCAATAACATAACGCTTCCAATATTCTTTAAAAAACCAACTTAACTTCTTTAAAACTGTAAACATACAATCAACCCCCCTGTAAAAAAGACAAAAAGGCATACCGCATTTGTGCAGTACGCCTCAACATTAAAAATAGAGACAAAAAAACACACGTTACGTTAAAAGAACGCAACCTGTGTTGGACTATGACAATACCCATAACAAATAAAATTAATTATAAAGGCATACTAGGACAGGTTACATTCAAATATTCAGTTGCTACTACCGTGCTGTGTAATACAATCATTAGTAACCCTCCTTTTCCTTTTTTTCATCCTTTGTTAGATTATCATTAGTTAATTTGAATGTCAATTCCCATTTTTCAGAATTTTGACAACTCTCTTTTAAAAAACTGTACGGAGTATTATGAATCATTACTTCTTCGAAAGATTTTTCGAACAAATACCAAGTAAAATAGAGTGGGCATCGGTGCTTGAATGAGACCAACAATTCCCCATAACCAATAGTTATGATTGCGTTTCCTCGCATCCAAGAACAAAAAGATACTTTGGAGCAACAAGATTGCAGCAACTAGGATTATGACAGTTAGTGAGAGTTCTTCATTCATTACTATTCACCTTCTTACTAAACCTTGTAAATGTATATAGTACAATAAAAATCGAAGTAATGATTTGAATGAAGATAAATACCACAGGCATTTGGTAAAAAGATACGATTATTCCGCTTAAAATGATTAATGCTATCATGATAAACATGGATAATTCTTTCATTAGTTTTTTCCTGCTATTTTGCTTCTCAGTTTGAATCATTATTTCAAACCATTGTAAATCCGGAGTATAGACAGGGAATTGATCAACCTTAGTTAACCCTTCTTGCAATGCGTGAATAGCATCTAAGTCACGTTTATTTTGTTGTTCGTTGTCGAGTATGACGACCTTCTGTTTCTTCACCTATTTTCAGCTCCCTTCTTACCGCCAAAATACCATTATGAACTCTTGATTTAACCGTTCCAGGAGAAATTTTTAGCCATGCTCCAATTTCATCATATGAGTAACCATAATAATGCTTAAGAACAATAGGAACCCGAACATCTACGGGCAATTTTCCTAATGCCCCTATGGCATCATTCCATTCCTCATTCCGGCTTTCAAAATGCCATTTCAACTTTCGATAAACTTCTTCTTGTCCCTTCCAATTGTTTTCTCTTTTTTGTTTTCTACAGTGGTCAATGTAAGCATTGGTTGCAATGGAAATCAGCCAAGTCGAAAATTTACTTTGACCATTATAGAGATTCATTTTTTGAATACATTTTGCCATTGTATCTTGTGCGAGTTCTTCAGCTATATCGGGATTCATTGTAATTTTAATTAAATACTTTACAAGGAATGGATAATTTTCTTTAAACAGCATGGCAAATGCAAGTTGATCCCCCTCTTTTGCACTTTTTACTAATGGATCCATCCGTCTTGTCCTCTCTTTCCCCCATAATCCCAATTTTCTATTTATGTATAAGACGTGATTGAAGATATTTCGTTCACCTTTTTTATATTTTTTATTGGCTGTCTTAAACTTGGCTGTTGAT
>NZ_JBALNQ010000020.1:31027-44263 GCF_036961885.1 Neobacillus niacini
TGCGGGGTCTCACTCAGCTCGTGCATCCCGCAGGAGTCGAGCGCCTTTCGCTCCAATCAACAGGTTCCAAAATCAACAGTATCCATTAAAACATCATTTTTATTTAGTATAATCATCTTAATTCTAACACAAAAGACACGAATCTCTTCGTGCCTTTTGTGTTAGTGCATATAGTTAGGGCCTATTCTTTTCCAGCGTTTTTCCCACTTATCTTTCTGATTTCTCCACTTCTCTTCCCATTTTTTTGCTCCGTCATTAAAATGTTCTTCAAGAGATTTACGATTCAATTCTTCTGCTTCTTTTTCTTGTCTCTTTTTAATTAACATGTCAATATGTGGGACATTAAAACTAGTCGATGGAGTACCTTTTAATGCTTCCTTCATAACTTCACGAAACACTATGGCTGCACCGGCACTGCTGGTCGTTTTCAAATAATGTTTATCATCCGTTTTATCGTACCCAACCCATACAGCTCCAACTAATTGAGGTGTGTAGCCAACAAACCATTGATCTTTCACACCCATAACACCTTCGATAGGCACTTGTGTAGAGCCTGTTTTTCCCGCTATCTCTCTGCCATCTATTTGAGCACTTTTTCCAGACCCATGTTCCACAACCCCAAGAAGCATTGTGTTCATTTGGTCGGTCACTTCCTTTGTTGTGACTTTATCTTTTTTTTCCTTCCATGCTGCCACGATATTTCCTTCAGCGTCTACAATCTTTTTTATTACATGTGCTTTCGTTCGGACCCCATTATTAGGGAAAACTGAATATGCCTCAGCCATAATTAGTGGTGACACTCCATGCTCTAATCCACCTAAAGCAAGGGATAAATTGCGATCACCTTTTACTAAAGGTATCCCAAAGCGTTTTGTTGAATTCAAACCGTTTTCAATGCCAATTTCATTTAATAGCCAAACAGATGAAATATTTTTGGATTCCTTCATGGCTTCATACATCGGCACTTCACCTGCATATTCATGGTTGTAATTGCTTGGTTCATATTCACCAAAGCTCATTGGTTCGTCCTTTAGCATATCTGTTATTTTCCAGCCAGCCTCAAGTGCAGGTGTAAAGACAGCCAGCGGTTTTATCGTTGAACCGGGCTGTGCCTTTAACCCAGATGCTCGATTGTACCCTCTAAAGGTATGCTCACCGCGTCCACCAACAATTGCTCGAATTCCACCGGTTTTTGGGTCAACAAGGATTCCGCCGCTTTGGACGAGTTGATCTGTACCTTTTGGAAATATCGCATCGTTTTGAAAGTTCTTTTCCATTGCATTCTGCATGTTGGGATCAAGCTCAGTATAAATTTGATACCCACCTGTTAGTAATTCATCCTGGGATAAGTGGAATTCTTTAATTGCTTCTTCAAATACTTGGTCAACATAGTGAGGATATTTCCCTCGGAATGGATCTCCTCCTTTATTATTTAAGATTACTTTATCATTGCTTGCTTGTTCATATTGTTGGGCGGTTATATAGCCCTGCATTTTCATTTGTGCTAAAACGATATTTTTCCTTTGTGTTGCTTTTTCGAGGTGATGATATGGATTTAAGGCAGATGGCGCTTTAATTATACCTGCCAATAAAGCTGATTCACTAATGGACAGATCCTTTACCTCTTTTGCAAAGTAATTACTAGCTGCATGCTTAATTCCCCATGCACCGTCACCAAAATAAATTTGATTTAAGTACATTTGAAGGATTTCCTCTTTATTGTATTGTCTCTCAATTTTCATCGCTAAGAATACTTCATCTACTTTTCTTTTCAAGGTTTTTTGTGACGTCAGTAATGTGTTTTTCGTAAGCTGCTGAGTAATAGTACTGCCCCCCTCAACCATACCACGTGCCTTTATGTCCCGAATAAGTGCCCTTGTAATCCCTATTAAATCAACGCCATGGTGCTGATAAAATCGACGGTCCTCTATCGCAATGACTGCATGTTTCAACGAGTCAGGAACCTGATTAATAGAAATACCTTCATTTTTATTAGCAGATACCTTGCTTGCAACCTCCCCATTTAAATCATAAAATACTGTCGCTTGTGGAAGTTCATTCTTTAATGAGGAAATATCCACATCCAATGAATATGCATATAGAATTCCTAAAAACCCCAAAAGTAGAAGCGAGAATGCAAGAACCATAACCTGGTTCATATGCCATCGCTTCCAATTATTCACAACCTTTTTCATAGGGCCTCCTTAAAAATTAAAATATAAGATATGAAGGACATCATTTTCTTTTTCCCAAAAAATGAAAAAATTAACCAAAAAAGTAAGAAAAGCGGAAGTGCCCTGGTCAGCGGCGTATGGCCTGGAGCGCTCCAACTGAGATAAAGGAAACACGAAGAGCCGGAGGCGATTCGATGTTGACTTATCGTAGGGCGGAGAGCGAAGGACACTAGCCGCTAGGGCGCAGGAGCTAGACAGTAAACTAAGTTCAAAAAAATATACTTTATCTTTTAAAAAGAACCATCATTTGATGGTTCTTAAGAGTTATTGCTCTTTTACTTGTAAGGCTTGCTGGCCTTTTTCTCCTTGTGCTGTTGGTTTTCTTACTTGAAGGAAGTAGTAAAGCACAGCTCCAAACAAAACGTAGAATGAACTTAAAAGATATAACGAACTAAAATCCATTTTTGCAGCGATTAAACCAACCAAGAAGGATCCTAATGCAATACCAATGTCATAGATTGAGAGAAAGGTAGCCGTAGCTAATCCGCGCTTTCTGGGTGCTGCATTTTGAATCGCAATCGTTTGAAAAGTTGGGAAAAGTGTTCCCCAGCCTAATCCAATCATTCCTGCAGAAGCAAGGAACATAAATGCTCCACTGCTTTGGCTTAATACAAACATACCAAACGCGAATAAGATGATGGCTGGAAAAACGATAACGTTAGGTCCATATTGATCCAACCATTTACCTGTAAAAGGTCTGGACATTAATAAGATAATCGCATAAACGACGAAGAAAAGACTAGAAACCTCGGTTAGATTAATTTCATTCGCATAGACGGATACGAAGGATAGTAGGGCAGAATAGACAATAGCTAGGAAACTGCCTACAATCGCAATCTTTACCGCAGAAGGTTCAAAAAAGTTTTTAAATGAGAATGCTGGAAGAATGACAATCTGGTCAGAGTCATCCGTTTTCGGTAATTTGACGGTTAAACCGGTGATAAGCGCTCCGAAAGCGACAATGACTGTCATAATAAACATAGTTTGCGAGTCCCATTGTTGAATGACTGTTAATCCCACAAAGGGTCCTAATACCATTGCCAAATTTGTCGACATTACAAAGTATCCCATTCCTTCGCCTCTTCGTGAACTTGGAATGAGGTCAGCGACAATTGCTCCAACGGCAGTGGTTGCCATTCCAAAGCCGATTCCGTGTAATAAACGAACGACAAGGAAACCGGTTATTGTTTTTGGCAAAAAGTATAAAAGAGAAGCAGCCGCGAAAACGATAAGAGCTGTTAAAAGCACTTTTTTACTGCTTGCCCGCTCAAGCCATTGACCAGCCAGCGGACGTGATACAATGGCTGATAGCAAGAATACAGTGGTCATGAGTCCTGCTTGCGAGGCATCACTGTCAAATTCCTGTAATGAAAAAATCGGCAGAGTGACAAGTAAAATATAAAAAGTTAGAAAAAGAAAAAAGTTACTTAAGGAAATATTTATAAAATCCTTCGTCCATAATTTAGGTTTGTTCATGTTATCTACTCCTTTTACAGTAGCTGCTTTAACCAGATACTTTGCAGTCTTACTAATTCTTGTTGTGCGTTTTGAGGGAAACTCTTTAGTAATGTCTGATTGCACTCAGAAACAGCATGCTCCCACTTAGGAAACTCTTTTACTGCTTTCTCAGTTAATTGAATATATTTCTCTCGTTTGTCTTTACCAGGAATCTGGCTTACATACCCTTGTTTAACAAGCCTCTGAATGGTTCGGGTCATAGGAGGAGCTTCGACAAATAAATACTCACACAGTTCTTTTTGAGTAATCGAACCTTTTGTATGTAAAACAAAAATGACAGACCATTGAGAACTATATAAACCAAGTGGTTTTAGTGCTTCATTTAGTTGATTGGTAAGTTGCCTAGAAAGTTGATGAAGAGTATGAAATAATGCGTGGTTAGTCATAGATTCCGCTCCAATATTAATATATGCATATTAGTTACCTAGGTAACTATATAGGTTTAATGATTAAATGTCAAGGAATGATCAAATGAGGCGACGAATTGATAACGCATAGTATAGAAAAAATCCGCGGAACCCAATCCGCGGATTTGAAATTTATCTTAAAACATTAAAATATCTTGCCTCTGGATGGGCAAAGACCATGGCAGAAACTGAAGCTTCTGGCTCCATCATGCAGCCATCTGTTAATTCAATCCCAATTTCTTCTGGTTGAAGTAACGCAAATAGTTTTTTCTGATCTTCTAAATCCGGACATGCTGGGTAACCAAAAGAAAAGCGTTGTCCCTGATATTTCGCTGTAAAACGATCCTGCATCGTAAAGGTCAGTGGGTCAGGGAAGCCCCAACGGTCGCGCATTTGCCGATGGATTAATTCTGCAAAGCCTTCAGCTGATTCAAGTGCTAAGGATTGCAGGGCATGACTCTCAAGAAAACGCCCATCTGCCTTTAACTGGTCTGCTTTTTCACGAATACCTCTGCCAGCAGTCACCGTGAAGAATCCCACATAATCTTTCTCACCACTGTCAACAGACTTAACAAAATCAGCCAAGCAGAGATGTGGTGCAGATTCCTGACGAGGAAAATCAAACGTTTCAATAATCGTATTCGTATCTGCTGGATCATAAATGAATATTTTGTTTCCTTCTGATTGAGCAGGGAAAAATTGATAGACTGCAGCTGGTAAAATCCAATTACCTTGTTTCGCATCTGCTAATAACCCATCAACGACTTCTTTTACCTTAACAGCCTTTTCATTCTTTTCAGCCAGTAGATTCGCAATCTTTCCTTTAACCCCTAGGTGATGACCGATTAACATTTGCATATTGATATATGGCTCAATATGGGAAAGGGAATAGGACTTAAGAATGTGTTTCTTCGTGTCCATTGGAGTAAAAACAGGCACTTCTGTAGAAACACTTGGTCTCGCCTTTACAGCGATAGATACGGATGAACGACTTTGAAACTCGCGCGGCAATTCTAAAGCAGCTTGTTTTTCCCTTTTCTCAGCAAACAGTTTTTCTTGTTCCCCTGGAGTTTGAAGCTGATTGGCAAGTGATAATCCATTCATTGCATCCTTTGCATATAGAACGAGTCCTTCGTACTCCTTAGAAATTTTGGTATCGGTGAACTTTCTAGAAAGAGCAGCGCCACCTACCATGATAGGTGTTGAGATTCCCGCTTCTTTCATATCCTGTGCAGTTAACACCATTTGCTGTGCAGACTTAACCAGCAAGCCAGATAAGCCAACGATGTCCGGTTTTTCCTTTTGAATTGCTTGAACAAGTTCAGTCGGTGATACTTTGATCCCTAAATCAACGACATTATAGCCGTTATTGCTTAGAATAATGTCTACCAGGTTTTTCCCAATATCATGGACATCGCCCTTGACTGTTGCTAAGATGACTTTGCCTTTGGAGGCAGAAACATCACCTTTTTCCATGTGAGGTTCTAGATATGAAACAGATGCTTTCATGACTTCAGCACTTTGGAGTACTTCAGCAACGATTAGCTGATTGTCATTGAACAGTCGTCCCACTTCCTTCATGCCTTCCATTAACGGTCCATTAATGATATCAAGCGGGGCAGGATAACTTTCTAATGCTAAAGCCAAATCTGGTAATAAACCTTCCTTTGTACCTTCGATCACATAATAAGAGAGTCGTTCTTCCAAACTCATGTTAGGTATAGTACTCTTTGTCTCTTTCTTTTTACCGCGATAAAATTCGGTAAACGTAGCTAATGAAACATCTGTTGTATTAAATAGAAGTTCCTCTGCTAACAAAACTTCTTCCTTGGATATCGAAGCAAACCGTTCTAGCTTTTCTGTGTTAACAATCGCATAATCCAGCCCTGCTACTGTACAGTGGTATAAAAACACGGAGTTTAATATTTCTCTGCCAACAGGCGGTAGACCGAAGGATACATTACTGACTCCTAGAATCGTTTGAACTTTAGGAAGATGTTCTTTAATTAACTTAATCCCTTCAACTGTCGCTTTAGCAGAACCAATATATTGTTCATCCCCAGTACCGACAGGGAAAACGAGCGGGTCAAAAATAAGATCCTGTGGCTTTAATCCGTATTTATTAACAAGAAGGTCATAGGAACGTTTGGCAATGTCTAATTTCTTTTCTGCTGTTACCCCCATACCTTTTTCATCGATGGTACCGACAACGACAGCGGCACCGTATTTATGAATGAGCGGAACAACTGCTTCAAATCTTTCCTCGCCATCTTCTAAATTTATTGAATTAATAATTGCTTTACCTTGCGTATACTTAAGGGCTCGTTCAATTACTTTTTCGTCTGTTGAGTCAATAACAAGCGGGACTTTAATCTTTTTAACCACTTCTGGAATAAAATTCTCCATATCAACCAGCTCATCACGATCAGGGTCAGCAAGACAAATATCAATCACATGTGCTCCACCTTTTACCTGTGCACGTGCAACTTCTGCAGCTTCTTCAATCTTGCCTTCATTGATGAGACGCTTGAATTTCCGAGAGCCAATTACGTTTGTACGTTCCCCAACCATAATCGGGCGCAGTGTCGGATCATCGTAAACAAATGGTTCAATCCCTGATACCATGTGGAAATCAGAAGGATGTTCATCGCGTGGTGCGTGCTTTTTCATTTCTGCTGAAATCGCCCGAATATGATCTGGCGTTGTTCCACAACAGCCGCCAACGATGTTTAACCAGCCGTGTGCGGCAAAATCAGCTAACTTTTTAGCCAGCGTTTCAGGAGTTTCATGGTAATGTCCTTCTTCATCAGGCAAGCCTGCATTTGGATAGCAGATGATCGCAGAAGAAGCAAGATTAGCAAGTGAACGGACATGCTCCTGCATAAATTCCGGACCTGTCGCACAATTTAGTCCTACTGCGATAGGTTTCATATGCTCTAAGGAAATGTAAAAAGATTCAATCGACTGTCCTGCTAGAGTTGTACCCATCGGTTCGATGGTACCAGATACGATTAATGGAAGAACCTTTCCTGTTTTACTAAAAGCGTTCTGTATTCCAACAAAACCAGCCTTTACATTTAACATATCCTGACTTGTTTCAAGGAGAAGCAGGTCGACACCACCATCGATTAGACCAATCGCTTGTTCTTCATAAGAATGAGCGAGTGCATCGAACGTAGTTCCACCCGTAACACTTAAGGTTTTTGTAGTCGGTCCCATTGAACCTGCAACATACCTTGGCCATTCAGAAGTAGTCAGTTTATCAGCTTCTATTTTTGCAAGTTGTCCAGCAATTTTATTTAATTCATAAGCCTTAAAGCCAAGATTATATTCGTCTAGCACAATGCTAGTAGCCCCAAAGGTGTTGGTTTCAATAATATCGGCACCGGCCTCTAAGTATTCACGATGAATTTTTGCGATTGTCTCAGGCGCTGTGATATTTAGATACTCATTACAGCCTTCATATTGTTCGCCGCCAAAGTCTTCTGCTGTTAAATTTTCCTGTTGGAGCATGGTACCCATGGCCCCGTCCATTACAAGAATTCGTTTTTGTAATTGTTCACTTAGTGAAGCTTTCAACATAGATGTTCCCCCTAACTTGACTTGCACGCTGTCTGGCATATATCGCTAATTCTGATGTCAATTCGTATCGCAAAAATGGTGTAATTAAATAAATTCCATTGAATAAGTCAATTGCCGCATCAATTAATGATTTCGTTATTTCAATTCCTTCACGTACAGCTTGCAGCGGCTGATCATTCAATGCTGCCATTGTATCACGAATCGATTGTGAGATTTTTATTCCTGGTACCTCATTATGAAGAAACTCTGCGTTTCTACTGCTTGTTAGTGGCATTAGTCCAATGTAGATAGGTGCATTAAGGTGTTTCGTTTGTTCATAGACTTCCACTAATTTTTCCTCAGAGAAGACGGGTTGTGAGATGAAATAATCAGCACCGAATTCAATCTTTTTCTCAAGACGTTTAACTGCCTTTTCTACAGATCGGACATTTGGATTAAATGCCCCTGCTATGCTAAAAGCGGCTTTTTGACCTAAGTCTTTTCCTGTTAATGATAAGCCTTCATTTAACTGTTTGATCATTTGTATTAGTTCAAAGGAAGATACATCATATACAGATGAAGCACCAGGGAAGTCTCCAACTCGAGCAGGGTCACCGGTAATAGCAAGAACATCATGCATTCCAAGGGTATGAAGTCCCATTAGGTGAGATTGCAATCCAATAATATTGCGGTCTCTGCAGGCAATATGGATAAGAGGCCGCATACCTAATTCTTGTTTAACAAGATAACCTAACGATTCATTAGAAATCCTCACCTGTGCTAAAGAATTATCTGCCATCGTGATTGCATCGATTCCTGCTGCTTTCAAGGCCTTTGCGCCCTCAAAAAACTTGCTGGTATCAAGCTTTCTTGGAGTATCTAATTCTACGATAACCGATGGCCGTTGCTTAACAATTTCCTCAAGAGGCTGCAGATCCCTTTTGGCTGCACCTGATTCTATGATGATTTTCTTCGTTTTTAGTTTTACTACTTTTTCAGAGATTGGCTGACTATTTTTTAACTCTGACGCAAATGCCTCAATATGCGCCGGGGTCGTTCCACAGCAGCCGCCCAGCAACCGCACGCCTTCTTGTCGGAATCTTTGAGCAGATTTCTTAAAATAATCTGAGTCCCCTTCATAACTGAATTTACCATCTGTATAGGTTGGCAGACTCGCATTCGGGTAGGCAGAAAGGTAAGCCTGTTTTGGCAGTTCAATTTGCTCCAGTGTTTTCAGCATATGATGGGGCCCGAGCCGGCAATTTAAGCCAATTACATCAGCACCCAGATCTTCAAGACGTCTTAAGGCATCATTAATTGGTGTTTGATCTTGCAGGACGTCGGGCTCCTGAAGGGAGACTTGGGCAATAATAGGGAGCATTGTTTCTTTTCTTGCTATCGCAAGAACCGTTTCCAGTTCTTCAAGGTCATAAAAGGTTTCTAATAAAATACCATCAACACCTTCTAACAATAGGCAATAAAGCTGTTCACGGAAACTGCGCTTTAATTCTTCAATCGATAAAGCACTCGGCTTAATTCCACGGTTTCCGCCGACGGTTCCAAGAACATAAGCGTTTTGCTTTGCTGCTAATTTTGCATTCTGAACAGCAGCGCTATTAATGGCTTTAATAGAGTCCTCAAGACCATATCTTTGTAGTTTTAGATAATTCGCCGCATACGTGTTTGTTTGAATCACATCCGCACCGGCATCAATATAAGCCTTATGAATTTCTTGAATTTTTTCCGGATGAGAAAGGTTTAACTCTTCAAGACAGCTATCTTTTCCAAATGAATAAAGAAGGGTGCCCATGGCACCATCACCTATTAAAATATGAGTTTTTAATTTTTCTAAAAAGGTCATCATCATTCTCCTTGCTGCAAGACCAATAGTTTTTGATTCACTTGATGTAATGCCTGAGAAAAATCTTTAATGAGATCATCTGGATTCTCTAAGCCGACGGACAGTCGAATAAGGCTATTTTTAATTCCTCGTTTTTCCCTTTCTGGTTGTGGCATGGCGGCATGAGACATTTTTGCAGGATAGGATAAAATGGATTCAACGGCACCAAGACTAACAGCAAATACAGGAATTTTAACATTTGAAAGAAAGACTTGAAGGGCCTGTTCATTTGTAAATTCAAAGGATAAAACTGCTCCCGGTCCGCCCGCCTGGTTCTTTTGCAGTTCGTACTGCGGATGACTTTCCAGACCAGGGTAATAAACTTTTTCAATTAATGGGTGAGCATCTAAAAATTCAGCTAGTTTTATGGCTGATTTTTGTGATTGTTCTAGTCTGACATGAAGGGTTTTTATACCCCGAAGCACGAGCCAGGCATCCTGTACCCCAAGTATAGCACCAAAGGAATTTTGTAAAGAATACAGTCTTTGACCTAACTCCTCATCTTTTACTACCGCAAGACCTGCAACTACATCACTATGACCAGATAAAAACTTCGTTGCGCTGTGAAGAACTAGATCGGCACCAAGCTCTAAAGGTCTTTGGTACTCGGGGGTTAAAAAAGTATTATCTACGTAAGTGATTGCATTAATTTCTTTGGCTAGAGCTGTAATGGCTGCAATATCCGTAACCTTTAATAAAGGATTGGACGGTGTTTCTACATAAAATGCTTTTGTGTTAGGCTTAATGGCCTCTTTTACTTGATTGAGGTCAGTCATATCGACAAATGTATGCTCAATCCCAAACCGAGTCAGTACTTGTGTAACCATTCGATAAGTTCCACCATATACATCTTCCGTAATGACAATATGGTCACCGGATGATAGCAGGAGGAAGGCTGTTGATATCGCAGCCATTCCTGATGAAAAAGCAAAGCCTCTCGTTCCACCTTCCAATTCAGCAATTACATCTTCTAACGCTTCTCTTGTGGGGTTTCCGCTTCTAGCGTAATCATATTTACCATAATTTTCTAAGTCAAATTGATGAAACGTTGATGCATGCTGGATTGCTACACTAACTGCTCCTGTGGCTGGATCCACTTTATGCTTATTATGAAGGAGATTGGTTTCAAAACTATATTTTTCTGTACTCATTATCCAATCACTCCTTCTTTTAATTTTGCTAATGCTTGTTCAAGATCATGAATGATGTCCGTTGGATCTTCTAATCCAACTGAAAATCTTAATAGTCGATTGCAAACCCCTGACTGAATGCGAATCTCTTCAGGAATATCAGCATGGGTTTGTGTCGCTGGATAGGTAATAAAGCTTTCCGTTCCGCCAAGGCTTTCTGCGAAGGTAATAAGTGAAAGTCCCTGTAGGAATGGGTTAACCCAAGCTTCATTTTGTAAGCGGAAGGAAACCATTCCACCTTTTCCTGGATACAGCACATCTGTTATACCATCATGGTTAGAGAGGTATTCAACAATGACCTTCGCATTGCTTTCATGTCTTTGCATTCTTAGTGATAAAGTTTTCATCCCGCGCATTACCAGCCAGGAATCAAAAGGGCTTAGGACTCCGCCCGCTCCGTTATGATGAAAAGCAAGTGCCTCACAAAGTTCCTTTCCTTTCGCGACAATAAGACCTGCTAGGACATCATTGTGGCCGCCTAAGTATTTCGTTGCACTGTGCATGACAATATCCGCACCCAGCAGGATTGGCTGCTGGAGGAGAGGGGTATAGAATGTGTTATCCACAATTAGAATAATTCCGTGCCTTTTTGCTATTTTTGAAACAGCAGCAATATCTGACTGCTGCATAAGTGGATTAGTTGGTGTTTCAAGGAAGATTGCCTTCGTTTGAGCGGTAATTTTCCTCTCGATTTCTTCCGGGCTACAGGTATTAACATATTGAGTCTGTAATCCCCATTTTTTAAATCCCTGTTCAAGTAAACGGTATGTACCTCCATATAAATCCTCGCTTACAATCCATTCGTCTCCAGATTGGAATAGAGAAAGGATTGTAAAGATAGCAGCCATGCCTGAACTACAGGCAAACCCTTGATCGGCACCTTCTAGATCCGCAATGGTCTTTTCAAGTAACTGGCGAGTAGGATTACCTGTCCGAGAGTAATCAAATCCTGTGGATTGTCCAATTCCCTCGTGGCGGTAAGCAGTTGAAAAATAAACAGGAGGATTAACGGTGCCTGTCACCGAATCACTTCTATTACCAATTTGAGCTAACTTTGTATCAATTTTATACACCATTCCATTATCCTCCCTTATATAAAGCTCTTTTCTTAAACATTGTGCTTTTGGGGATTAATACCCTTGAATGAACCATAAATTGTCCAAAATAGCCTCCATTGTAAGAAAAGAGCTAGCAAACTTAATTTCGAGCGCAAAATAGTTTGTTTCGCGTTAAAATCGGCATTAGGATTTTAACAACAAGATTAACAATACAGCCTAATAAAACAAAAAAAGTCTTCTATAAGAAGAAGACTTTTGGATGCTTTAGGCAATGTCATTCTTCTTATCTGCCAAGTTTAAAAAACTTGTTGGAGTTAGCACCTTTTCAATGAAAAAAGACATTGATGGTTGCTGAGGCGTCATAGGGCCATTCCCTCTTCCTCTCTTGATAAGAACATAAATATTTAGATTATTTATAAAATTTACTACACTAAAGGAGAAGTGTCAATGTTATTTAACAATAAATTTGAATGTAAGCGATTACTATCGTTTATTATTTTTTTCCCAAATTTTAAACTTAATATAATTAATATATTCCTTAAAATCTTCTTTTCCTATTCCATCCTTAATCGCTTTTTCAATTATATTCTCCCATTCCTTATCAAGGATCTTTTCGCCATCGCCATCCACCTGATTTTCTATTTGGTCTACCCCAATAAGTAAATATTCAATGGAAACATCCAATGGTTTGGCAACTTTCATTAAAAATTGAATGGAAGGATTTTTATTAAGATTCCGTTCAATATAGCTTAAATAAGATTTGGATACATTTGAAAGTTCTGCAAGTTCGGTTATAGAATATCCCTTTTGCGCTCTTAACCTTTTTATTCGCTCTCCAATCATAGGCTTCTCCTTTTACCATTTATAATGCTTTGACTTGGCAAACTAGATTAATAACATTTCCAAACAGAATAATCACACTGAGCTTATAAACTATTTATACATTGATAAAAATGATAAAAATGATAGGAGATTCATATCCTTTGGTATATTTCCTGCTTTAAGAAAATATACAATAATATTCGACCGTCTAGGCTAACGAAAAACTTTGCTACTTTATCTAAGTGATAGTATAACCGATATTTCGTTCTTTTTAAAGAACTAATTGGTGTGGAAATAGAAAAAAATTTAAAGAGAAATTATATATTTCTAGTTACCGAGAATTAGACAATTTCAAAGGATTATAATGTTTTATTAAAACACTATACGTGGTTACTATTGAATTATTTGGGGGTATATAGAAGTTTGAACTATAATTACTACGAAGTTTCTTACTCTTTTCTGAGAAAATAAAAGTGCTTTATTGAAGCGAAAACAATTTTTGTTGTTTTCGAAATATTTGATTGACTTGTTCTCTATACAGAATTA
>NZ_JBALNQ010000020.1:44285-62419 GCF_036961885.1 Neobacillus niacini
TTCGGGTGTCTTTAAAAGGCATTTATTTTTTGATGTACATGTTCTTTAAAAGGAACGAAATTAAATTAACATGAATTCTTCGAAAAGTGGTGTTTAATTTGGAAAAAGAAATAAATATAAAAAAGTTATTTGAAATTATTAAGAAACGTTTTTGGGTAATGATCGTTACCGTAATTATCACCTTAGCATTGAGTGCAATCTATAATATATATTTTACTAAACCTCAATATGAATCATCTTCACGCATAATAATTAATGCAGAACCAGAGTTAATGAACACTCTCATGGTAATGATAAAAGAACCAAGTTTTCTAGAACATGTAATTGAAGAGATGGAGCTAAATAAAACACCTGAAGAATTAAGTAAACAAATTTCTGCTGGAAGCATAGGCGGTTCAACTATTGTCAAGATTTCTGTTTTTGATACTAATCCTGAAATGGCAACTAAAATTGCTAATACAACAGCGATTGTTTTTAAGGAGAAAATGCCAATACTTCTGGGTTTTACCAGTATTAGTATATTATCAGATGCAAAGGCTAATCCATACCCTATTAACGATAATCAAACAAGGAATATACTTATTGGCTTTTTAGTGGGTTTAATTTCTGGAGTGGGAATTATTTTTATTAAAGACTTTCTAGACGACACGATAAGGTCAGAGGAGTACTTGGAAGAATTGTTGGGGGTGCCTGTATTGGGGAGTATATCGAAAATGAACAAGAAAAAAAAAGCCATCAATAAGCATGAAAGATATAAGGTTGAAGTCTGGGGGGAATCTCTTGGGGATTAATAATAAAAAAAAAATAAATAGACTAAAAAAGGTAAGTTTAGTAGCAGTAAATAATCAAAAGGGTAAAATATCAGAGCAATACCGAATAATTCGTACCAACTTTTTAACATCTATTGACTGTAAAAATTCACAAACATTAACTATCACATCTCCAAATCAAGAAGAAGGGAAATCAACAACCGCAGCAAATTTTGCAATTTCATTAGCACAGCAGGGAAAAAAGGTTCTGTTAGTCGATGCTGATTTAAGAAATTCATCAATGCATTATATATTTAAAGTGGATAATTCATTTGGTTTAAGTAGTTTATTAGTGGGAGAAAGAGAGCTTGAATATATCATTAACAAAACAGAAATTAATGGGTTAGATTTTTTACCAAGCGGTCCAGTTCCTAACAATCCAGCAGAGCTTCTGGGCTCAAAAAAAATGGAATTGTTTATTAATACTGTAATTAGGCAATACGATATTGTGTTATTTGACACACCTGCAGTACTGGAGGTTGCTGACGCAAAAATCATTGCAAATCTATGTGATGGTATATTATTAGTCATTCGGTGGGGGAAAACAAAAAGTAATGAAGCGAAAGATGCCAAAAAACTTTTAGAAAGTGCTAGTGCAAAATTGTTAGGAGTAATATTAAACAGTAAAGAATAAGGGATCTTAAAAAACAAGTTAAATAGTCTTTTTTAACCCCTTTGTTCTTTATTGGAAACAGAAACGTTCAATAAAAGATTAAGGTGATGTCTTCTTACCATTATCAATGGAGGCACTCGGTTATGCTGTGGGTTGAAATTAACCTTAGACGCTTGTCGTCGATAGTGTGATGTGAGGAGGGGTTAAATGCCCCAATTTTAATTGAAATTTTTCATTATAAGATTAAGTTGGTCTTATAATGAAAGATTTTAATTTTAAAAACTAAAGGAGTGTAAAG
This sequence comes from Neobacillus niacini, assembly GCF_036961885.1. Classification (GTDB taxonomy): domain Bacteria; phylum Bacillota; class Bacilli; order Bacillales; family Cytobacillaceae; genus Neobacillus; species Neobacillus niacini_H. The sequence goes on from NZ_JBALNQ010000020.1 coordinate 46,006, forward strand.
TTATGAATTTGGATCCAAAATCTATTAAGAAAGCGGTTCAATATATCGAACAGAATGCTTCCAAAGAACAACAACAAACAAATAGTAACCAAATAGTTTAAAGAATGGAGTGCAAAAATGACTTATAACCAAAGGTTGTCTTTTTTTATTTTTGTTGATTCTTGCATTGTTTTAACCGCTGTTTTTTTCAGCAGGTTCTTGGTGAATGCAACATTTAATGTCATTACCATGCCGATGGTTATTACGGCAATTGCTATCTTGGTTAGTCATCATATCCTTTCATTCAAGCTTCATTTATATAAAAAGGCCTGGGAATATGCAAGTATAGGTGAGTTAATCATAGTTTTCCAGGTAGTTACAGGATCCGTGGTTGTGGGGGCTGTATTTCAACAGATTATTGCAGATGAGATATTTTTCAGGCTTCTCGCTGTCACATGGTTGCTTCATATTCTATTCTTAGGGGGATCCCGCTTTTGCTGGAGAGTTTTCCGAGATTCCTTTATTAACAAAGATCATAACCAGAAAAAAACCTTTATTGTAGGTGCAGGGGCAGCAGGAACTATGGTGGCAAGGCAGCTTTTGAATAATCATGATGCAGAGCTTATTCCGGTGGGTTTTATTGATGACGATAGTAAAAAGCACCATCTTGATATCTTAGGCGTACCGGTGGTTGGAGGAACGAACCAAATTGAAACGCTTGTAAAAAAACATAATGTTGAAAATATTGTTATCGCGATACCTTCTCTTAGGAAAAAGGAGTTAAGCACTATCTTCCAAGAATGTGCTAAAACAAATGCCAAAACGCAAATTCTTCCCATGCTTGAAGACTTGATGTCAGGAAAGATTTCTGTCAGTCAATTCCGTGATGTTCAGGTAGAGGATTTATTGGGGAGAGAACCGATAAAGCTAGATATAGAACACATATCAGAATATATAACTGGAAAAACCGTCCTTGTAACTGGAGCAGGAGGGTCAATTGGTTCAGAAATATGCCGGCAAATAGTCCCCTTTCATCCTTCTCGACTCATCTTGTTAGGGCATGGTGAAAACAGTATCTATTCGATAGAAATGGAATTAAGGGAGAATAGCAAAGCATCCTCGATTGAATTTATTACGGAAATAGCTGATTTGCAGGATGCAGATAAGATGAACGTGATTATGCAAGCTTATCATCCTGATGTTGTTTATCATGCAGGGGCCCATAAACATGTACCGCTGATGGAGCGAAATCCTGAGGAAGCATTGAAGAATAATGTGATTGGTACCATGAATGTGGCGAAGGCTGCTAGTTGGTACGGTGTGAAAACATTTGTGATGATATCAACTGATAAGGCAGTAAATCCAACTAGTGTAATGGGAGCAACAAAGCGATTAGCTGAAATGATCATTCAGAATATGGACAAGATTAGCTCTACAAAATTTGTGGCAGTCCGGTTTGGCAATGTGCTCGGAAGCCGAGGTAGTGTGATTCCATTATTTAAGCGTCAAATTGAAAAGGGGGGGCCAGTCACGGTTACTCACCCTGATATGGTCCGGTATTTTATGACGATTCCTGAGGCCTCCAGGTTAGTGATTCAAGCAGGTTCTTTAGCAAATGGCGGAGAAATCTTCGTGTTAGATATGGGGGAGCCGGTTAAGATTGTCGATCTGGCCAAGAATTTGATTAAGCTATCAGGAAATTCAATAGAGGATATCGGGATTGAATTCACAGGTATGCGGCCAGGGGAGAAGTTGTTTGAGGAACTTTTAAAAGATGAAGAAGTTCATGAGGAACAAATATATCCGAAAATTTACGTTGGTAAAAGGTCGGAGTTATTTATGGATGAAATAAATGCGCTTATCAACAATTTTACGACAATGGAAAAGGAAGAGCTTAGAAAAGAACTGTTACTACTTGCAAACAGAAAAGTGCCATCAAAGCCGCTTTTATCAATTTCAGTTTAGGGGTGTTTATATGAAAGTAAAAAAAGCCATTATTCCTGCTGCTGGACTAGGAACTAGATTTTTACCAGCAACGAAAGCAATGCCAAAAGAAATGTTACCAATCGTAGATAAACCTACTATTCAATACATTGTTGAAGAAGCAATAGAATCAGGGATTGAAGATATCATTATTGTCACAGGTAAAGGAAAAAGAGCAATTGAAGATCATTTCGACCATTCCTTTGAGTTAGAGCAAAACCTATTGGATAAAGGTAAGTTCGATTTGCTTAATGAGGTGCAAAAATCCTCAAAACTAGTGGATATTCATTATATCCGCCAAAAAGAACCAAAGGGTTTAGGTCATGCAATTTGGTGTGCACGCAAGTTTATCGGGAATGAACCCTTTGCGGTATTATTAGGAGATGACATTGTTCGAGCTGATAAACCGTGTTTAAAGCAAATGATTGAACAATATGACCGTTATAATGCTTCTATTTTGGGGGTCCAGAAAGTACCATATGAAGAGGTTTCTAGATATGGAATTGTTGATGCTAATAATAATGGCGATCGGTTATATTCAGTTAATAATCTAGTAGAAAAGCCAAAACAGGACGAGGCTCCATCAAATCTTGCCATCATGGGGCGCTATATTCTAAGTCCAAGAATATTTGAGATTTTAGAAAACCAAGAGCCTGGATCTGGAGGAGAAATTCAGCTTACTGATGCTATTGCCATCCTAAATTTATTTGAAGCGGTCTATGCATATAATTTTGAGGGTATTCGTTATGATGTTGGTGAAAAATTTGGTTTTATCCAAACAACAATAGAGTACGCACTAAAACATGAAGGTTTAAAAAATAAATTAATTGCTTATTTAAAGACAGTAGTTGAAGATAAAGAATTTGTAAAATAGAAGAATGATTGGATGATAAAATATGCCCAATAAGGTTCTATTCTGTGCAACTGTGGACGCTCATTTCGAATCTTTTCATTTACCGTATTTAAAATGGTTTAAAGATCAAGGGTGGGAGGTTCACGTTGCTGCAAATGGAGTACTTGAGCTTCCTTATGTTGATGAAAGATATAATATACCGATACAAAGGTCACCATTAAAACTAAAAAATATACAATCATATATTCAGTTAAAAACAATCATAGACCAAAATAAATATCAAATAATACATTGTCATACACCGATGGGAGGAGTCATTACACGTTTAGCTGGTAGAAAAGCTAGAAAGTTAGGAACCAAGGTTTTATATACTGCTCATGGTTTTCATTTTTATAAAGGCTCCCCAAAAATAAATTGGTTGATGTATTACCCTATTGAAAAATGGCTAGTTAATTATACTGACTGCCTTATTACTATTAATTCAGAAGACTATCATTTTGCAAAGAGATATTTTTCTGGGAATCTGATTGAACATGTTAATGGGGTTGGTGTTAACACTGATAGATTCAAACCTGTCGATCAAGACAGTAAAAGTAATCTAAGAAAATTATTAGGTTTTCAAATGGATGATTTTTTGTTGTTCTATGCAGCTGAATTTAATGAGAATAAAAATCAAAGATTTCTAATTAATATGTTGTCTACAATAAAAGAACAAGCTCCCAATGTTAAACTTTTACTTGCTGGTGAAGGGGCATTAGTGGAAGATTGTAAAATACTTGCATCTCAATTAGGCGTTCATAGGATGGTGAAATTTCTAGGGTACAGAACGGATATCCATTCAATCTTACCTATATGTGATGTTACTGTAGCTTCAAGTCTTAGAGAAGGTCTGCCTGTTAACATAATGGAAGCAATGTCATGTGGTCTACCTGTAGTGGTTACAGAAAATAGGGGACATAAAGAGCTTGTTGAAAATAATCGTAATGGTTGGATAGTGGACAAAAATAATTTTCAGGAAATGGGAGAAAGGATAAAAATCCTTGTTAATGATCCTGTGAAAAAGATGGAATTTGGTAAATATGGTAGGGAAATGATAAAAAGTAAATATTGCTTGCAAAACGTATTAGAGCAAAAATGTAGTATTTACAAGAAGTTTATGAGTGAAATGGAGGGCAAAAAGTGGCTAGCCCAATAAAAATATTACACGTTGTAGTCAATATGAATCGAGGTGGGGCGGAAACTTTATTAATAAATTTATATCGGAATATAGATCGTTCTAAAGTCCAATTTGACTTTTTGACTTGTAAAAAGGGAGTTTTTGACTCGGAAATAGAAGAAATGGGTGGGAAAATTCATCGAATTCCATATATAACAGAAGTTGGACATAAAGGTTATATAAAGGCTCTTGATAAATTTTTCCTCGCTAATTCTTATTACAATATTGTTCATTCCCACATGGATAAAATGAGTGGGCTTATACTTCGTGCAGCTAAAAAAGCTAATATCCCCGTAAGAATTGCACATAGCCATAATACACAAAGTGAAGGGAATTTCTTAGCAAAAATATATAAGTGGTATGCAGGCAGTAATATTAAAAAATTTGCAAACTATAGGTTTGCTTGTTCGAATGCAGCTTCTAATTGGTTATATGGCGAAAATGCAGAATCTCAAATTATTAAAAATGGGGTTGATTTAACTAAGTTTTCTTTTTCAAATCAGCTGCGTAATCAGGTGAGAAAAGAGCTGGGTATTAATTCAGATACCTTTGTTGTTGGGCATGTAGGACGTTTTAATCATCAAAAAAATCATACTTTTTTAATTGATATTTTTAAAGAATATTGGAATAAAAATTCTAATTCTATTCTTATCTTAATCGGGGATGGGTCTCTCAGAAAACAAATTGAACAGAAGGTAAGGGATTGTAATATTGAAAATCATGTGAAGTTTCTAGGGATACGAAGCAATATTTATGAACTAATCCAAGCTTTTGATGTTTTTGTGTTCCCTTCATTGCATGAAGGACTACCCGTTACCATAATGGAAGCACAGGCTGTCGGAATTAGCTGTCTTGTTTCAGACACTGTAACAACGGAAGTGGATGTAGGTATAGGCTTAGTTAGTTTTTTATCTCTAGGAAATAAAAGTATATGGGCAAAAGAACTTCAATTAGTTAAGAAAAGCGCTGTTAATACCTTCCATATAGCACTTAGGGAAAACGGTTATGACATTCTTGATGCTGCTAATAACCTTGAGGACTATTATCTTAAACTATCACCGATGTAATAAGGAAAGGAAAACATTATGGTAAATATTGCACTTTATATTGCAGATACAAGCCCAAGTGGGATTACTAGATATGCTTTCAACATGACTACATGCCTATCTGAATTCGGACATCAATGTAAAATAATATCAGACACTAATTTATTTTCATTAAATAAATCAGAAATGATTGTATTAAGTGAAAATGAAAGGCTTGGAGCCATAAAAATTACACAGAGAATATTGAAGTTAAAGAAAGAGATTGATCGAAATCATATTGATGTTGTTATTTCAAACGGATGGTATCATGACATGGTGGCCCTTGCAGCTAGTCGGTTGAGTACATGTAAGCCAAAGATAATAGGGGTAGTACATACTCGGCCTGAATTATGGGGATTAGATGATAAATGGTACAAAAGAATAAAGAGTAGTTTAATTAGGAGGATTTATGCCTTAGAGGATAAAACAATCTCAGTCTCAGAATCCCTAACGTATGCAATAAAAAATAAAGGATGGATAAAAGACCCTACGACTATTTACAATCCAATAGTATCCGAAAGAATTAAAGGGATTTCTAGATTACGAACCATAACAGATTCTACATTAAAACTAGTTTGTATGGGATGGATAAACCCTGTTAAGGGATATGATACGGCAATAAAAGCTCTGGCAGAATTAAGAAGAAATGAGATACCTGCCACACTTACAATAATCGGAGCCCCCAATAATGAATATTATTTTTCTGAGATCAAAGAACAAGTTAGAAAATTGGCCCTAGAAAATTATGTGTTATTTAAAGGTGCCTTAGAAGATCCTTTTGAATTATTGGATCAGATGGATGTTTTCATTCTTTCTAGCCGTTCAGAAGCTCTTCCGACAGCTTTAATTGAGGCTATGGCAATTGGTCTTCCAGTTATAGCGAGTGACTGTAACTATGGTCCAAGGGAAATACTTCGAGATGGAGAGTATGGTGCACTAGTACCAATAAATGACTGGAAAAAAATTGCTGATGAAGCTAGGAAACTCGTTAATGACCCGAATTTGTATACTAAAATGAGCAGAAGTGGTATAGAACGTGCAAATACATTTGATTTTGTAACTAGTGGATATTTTTATAATAACCTAATTAAAAGTTATAAAATAGAAGTAGGGTAGAAATGTTATGTTAATCTTCTTACTTTTCATAATTGAAGGTTTCATTTGCTTTGTTATTAAAGATAATATAGCAGACCTAGAAATAGTATCGTTAACTTTAATAATAATTAATTCTATATTCATTACTTTCTATCTTTCAATGAAAGTAAGTAAAAGAAAAAAAGTATTTTAAAATAATTCTTATCGGTTACTTTTTACGTTTATTCGTACTTTATGTAGATATTTATGGAAGGAGTTTTTATTATATTCCCCACAGTGGAAGTGATACAGAGGGTTTTTATGCTCAAGGGATATTGATTGCAGAAGAACTAAGTTTATTTGGTACCACAAATATGGGGGCTTATGCGAACTTTTTAGGTTTATTTTTTTATTTATTCGGTGACCAAAGGATATTAGCTCAATTTTTTAATACTCTTTTAGGTTTAGGAATAATTGTAGTTGTATATAAAATTATGAATTTGCTAGGAATTGGAAACAGAACCAAAAAAATAATAATTATTCTTATAACATTTTTTCCCCAGGCAGTCTTTTTTTCGGGAATATTGTTACGTGAAAATCTTGTTTCATTTGGATTAATTATGATGACATATTTCCTTGTAAAATGGTATAAAGAGCAGGGAATTAAAAATATTGGATTATCAATCATATTTTATGGTATTGCTGTGTATTTTCATTCAGGTGTTGTTGGTGCATTTATACCCTTGGCATTTATGTATACATTTTACAAACATGAACATAACACCTTTAAAATAGATATGAGATCCATTTTATTACTGTGTGTTTTTGCTACTGTAGGAATATTTTCTTCAGTTACTTATGGAGAAATACTATTTGACAAATTTGGAGATGCAGACTTAACATCTAAAGAATTTTATCAATCTATGGGAGCAGATGTTGAAGCCGGTTCTAAATATCTTGATGGGTTAACCTATGATAATTTCTATGATATTTTACTATACTCTCCATTAAAGATGTTTTATTTCCTCTTTTCACCAATTCCATTGGATTGGCGTGGAATGATGGATGTAATAACATTTTTTTTAGATTCTTTAGTTTACTTAATTATATCAATATATATCTTTAAGTACAGCAAGTCACTTAAAGAAGATAAACCATTATTAATTATACTCCTTTTCATACTATTTATTGTTACCTTTGCATTTGCGTATGGTACTATTGCGGCAGGAACAGCCGTGCGACATAGAAACAAGTTTGTAGCAGTATTGCTGATTGTTTGGGCGATTTTACTTGATCGTAAAAAAGGAAAGGTGAAGAAAATATAAGTTACAAACATCATAAAGGGGATTTTTAAATTGAGGAAAAAAATTCTTTTTGTTATCCCAGACTTAGGAGGAAATGGTGCATCTAAAAGTCTAATTAATTTACTAAGCATTTTAGATAAAGAAAGGTTTGAAATAGATTTATTGGTCTTTAATTGCAAGGGATTATTTGCCGATATGGTGCCTGAGGGTGTTAATATGGTAGAAGTGCCATCTCCATTAAAGGAATATTGGTATCAAATACATTTTGCACTTGGAGAATTAATGAAACGAAAGATGTTCTATCTAGTGTATTGTCGACTAAAATGGAAATTAATGGAGATTTTTAAGTATAAACCTGCAATTGTTAGCCAGAAAAATTATTTGAATATTGAATCTTATATACCGTTTTTAGAAGGCCATTACTATGCAGCTATTGGTTACCTTGATTTTGCTCCAACTTATTTTATAGTTGATAAAGTGAAAGCTGATTTAAAAATCGGTTGGAACCATAATGACTATTCTAAATTAGCACCTGATTTTTCAATTGAACGAAAATACCTAGAAAAGCTTGATTATTTAATCACAGTATCTGAGGGGTGTAAATCAGAACTTGAAAGAAGTTACAATGATCTTTCTGAAAAGATTAAAGTAATAGAAAACATTAATTCCCCATTAATTATTAGTAGAATGGCAGAGAATGAACATGTTTTTGAAGATAATTATAATGGGCTAAGAATTGTCACAATAGGAAGATTAGTTGAGCAAAAAGGAATTGATTTAGCTATATTTACTTGTAAAAAGTTAATAGAATCGGGATATAACATTCGTTGGTATATTATTGGCGAAGGGTCGGATCGTCCAAAACTTGAAGGTATGATAGAGAAACATAGACTTCATAAGAATTTCTTTCTAGTTGGTGAGGTAAGGAATCCTTATCCATTCATCGATGGTTGTGATATTTATGTTCAGCCATCCAGATATGAGGGAAAAAGTATTGCTGTTGAAGAAGTAAAGATTTTCAATAAACCTATGGTATTAACAGATCATCCTGGTTTTTATGAGCAGATTACCAACGAAATTAACGGTTTAATCGTTTCAATGGATGTTAATGGTATATATACCGGCATAAAGAGGATGATAGACGACAGTATATTAAGAAGTAAGTTCACTTCCAACCTTAAAAGTCAAAAGCATGGTAATGAAGAAGAAGTAGGATATTTTTATAGATTATTAGATGGAAAATTCTATGAGAAGTAAGAAAGCATTCTATAACTTTACAACAAGTCTGTTGCTCCAATTTATTACAGCAGCTATAGGCTTGATTTTACCTAGGCTATATATAGAAGCATATGGGTCTGAGATAAACGGTCTTGTTTCTTCAATACGACAATTTTTATCGTATCTAACAATTGTTGAAGCAGGTGTAGGAGCAGCTTCCATTGCAGCTCTTTACTCCCCCATTGCACTTGGTGATAGAAATGGAATAAATAGTATCCTTTCAGCAACTAAGACTTTTTATAGACGGTCAGGCTATTTGTTTATTTTCTTAGTAATCGTATTGGCCTTTTTATATCCAATGATTGTTGATGGGGAAGTTAGTGGAACGATTTCCTTAATGATGGTATTGATACTAGGCATTAGCGGTATGATGGAGTATTTAATAATTGGTAAATACCAAGTTATGCTAACAGCCGATCAAAAAAGTTATATAGTTAACATTGTACAAATATCTGGAATATTATTAAACGCTTTAGTCTCTATATTAATGATCAAGGGTGGATTTACTGTAATAGCAGTACAAGTAACATGTACTCTTGTATATGTCTCAAGAATGTTCTTCCTTATAGGATATGTGAAAAAGAGATATAGTACCATTAACTTTGATAGTGAGCCCAACTTTTCTGTAATTAGCAATCGATGGGATGCTTTAGTCCATCAAATAGCTGGGTTAGTCGTATTCAGTACACCAATTGTAATTGTTACAATATTTTGTGGACTCAAAGAGGTTAGTGTTTTTGCCATTTACAATTTGATTATAAGTGGTGTTGTCATGCTAGTATCTGCATTTTCCAACGGTCTAATGGCAGCTTTTGGTGAGATACTTGCAAAAGGTGAAAGAATCACACTACAAAGGACATTTAATGATTTTGAATCTATGTATTACTTAGTAATGACGTGGGCATATACTTCTGCGGCATTACTTTTTTTACCCTTTGTTCAAGTATATACCTCAAATGTTCAAGATGTTGACTATATCCGTCCTTCAGTGGCAATTCTTTTTATCATAGTTGGGGTATCTAATAGCATTAGAGTACCACCAATGACATTAGTTAACGCAGCAGGACATTATACTCAAACGAAGTATCGTTCAATAATTGAAGCTCTAATAAACATTTCTGTATCTTTGATATTAGTCCAATCGATGGGACTTGAGGGGGTATTGCTTGGCTCCATATGTTCTTATGCATATCGAACAATTGACTTCATAGTCTACTCGTCTCGTCATATCTTAGAAAGACCAATAAAGTATACATTTTATAAGCTGACTTATAACATTGTTCTAGCAGCTTTAGCTATGTTACCTTTTTATACAGTTTTCAATATAAAAGCTGAAGGTCTTCTTGAATGGATTCGTTGGGCTTTTATTGTGGGTATTTGGGTACTAGTTGTAATATCAGTAGGAAATTCTTTCATAGCACCCACTGCTATGAAAAATATTGTTTTCCGAATGAAGAAATTGTTTCTAACTAATAAAAGCTTTAGCAAAATACGGAAGTTTAATTAAATGTTATTTAGACCTTTCAAAGAACTAAGATATCAAATTTGTTTTTTCGTTGATATTCTTTAAATTACGGATAATACAAATTAATAGGTGATAAAAAATGGTGCCAAATGTAAGTGTAATTGTTCCAATATATAATATGGAAAAACTTCTAACTAGTTGTCTAGAATCAATCTTGGGTCAGACACTAATAGAGATTGAGATTATTCTTGTGAATGATGGATCTAAAGATAATTCAGGTGAAATTGCTGATGCGTATGCCTCTAGAGATGACCGAATAAAAGTTATCCATAAAAAAAATGGGGGTGTCAGCTCTGCTAGAAATGCGGGTTTGGCAATTGCAACCGGTCAATATATTGGATTTGTTGACCCAGATGATTGGATTAGTGAAGACATGTATCAAAAGCTATACGATACGGCAGCAAAAGGGAATCTTGATATTGTAATTTGTCATAATTATAATCACCATATTGAAAAGGGGAATTTTGAAATCGATTCCTTCCATATTAAAGAGAATACGCTAAGGAATATACGAAGGCATACATTAAAGGATGACTATTTTAGTGCTGTTTGGAATATGATTTTTAAAAAATCTCTGATTGATGAAATAAACAGTAAATTTCCAGAGAACTTTACTGTTTGGGAAGACGGTTACTTTGTATTAAAAGCAATGTATTTTACTGATAGAGTTAAATACTTAAATGAGCCCTATTATCATTATCGGAAGACTTATAAAAAACAGAGATATATTAACAATCTATTTGAATCCTTACTATTTTTGCAACAAGTAAGAGAACAATGTGTAAAAAAATGGGGAATTAATGTATTTAACGAGGATGAATGTATTGAGGCATTGTTTTGTAAACGAATTGTCCTATGTTTAGAACAGGAAATGAATATAAATAGGGGTGAAATTAAACACAAAAATATAAAGAAAATAATTAATCACCCGTCAACGTTAAAAGCTTTCAGTCAACTGAAAAAAAGTCGATCTGGATACAAACAAATAGGATGGCCGGCCTATATTATTTTACAATTTGCTGTGTTCAAAAAGAATTTTTTAATCATTTGGATAAATACAATTTTAAATATTTTTCGTAAGTTTAAAAACTTCTACAAACCTTTGATGGGGTAATTTTTAGAGTAAAAGCTTCAATTGACCATGTTATCAGGAGGAGATTAGGATAGTCCTAAGATATACATTTTTACCAATGTTATTTTTGAGTATTCTTTTGCTTTGTATATACTTCTTTAACATTTCAAGTTCCTCAGAGAAAATAGAAAATATAAATGAGGAGAACCATAAAATTAATACATTAGAAACGGTAAGTGTCAAAGATTTTGGAGCAGTCGGAGACGGAGTTACTGATGATTATTTAGCTTTAAAAAAGGCTTTTTCATATATAAACCAAAAAGGCGGGAATGTAACATTAGAATTTCCAAAAGGAATCTACTACATTGAACGGGTATATAAAGCAAAAGATTTTGGGGTTAAGCTAACTGATCCATCGGAATCATGGGAGGGATCCAAAAACGAGGAAATTACACATTTATTTTTAAAGGATGCGACTAACTTCAAACTTGTTGGAAATGGTTCAATCATCAAAGTTAAAGGGGATTATCATAAAACCATTGATGCTGATTTATGGGGAGAGAAATACACTTTTAAATATCCCATTTTACCTTTTGTGGTTTTAAATTGCACTAATTTTTCGATGGAAGGTTTTGATATTAACGGGAATGGTAATCAAACCACGAGAGAATCTAATAGTATTGCGGAGGCATATGGTTATGGCTTGTTGTTGCAAAATTCTAGTGATTTTGTAATTAAAGACATATATACACACAATTGGGTTACGGATGGACTGATTGTTGGACACTTGGGCTGGGTTACAAATGGTGAGTTTATAAATGTTGTTTCCGAGCATAATGCTAGGCAAGCAATTTCAATAGATCTTGCAAAGGATATTTTGTTTAGTCATTCTAAATTTAGTTATGCAGGACAGTTAGAAGGAGGTACATACGGGTCTCATTCTCTTGGTGCTGGTTTAAATATTGAGCCTGAAGGTGGCGCTACGAAAGAAAATCCAACTGAAAACATTGTTTTTGAAGATAGTGAGTTTTCTCATAATATAGGTGCTGAGATTTTTGCAACTTGGGATGTCGCAAAAAACATCTATTTTAAAAGATGTAAAGTAATTAGATCAGTAAGTAAAATTGGAGAAGGTATCCTGTTAGGAACAACTGGCGCTCACTTCGAGGATACTTTATTTGATTTTAGTAAAAAGGTTGGGGTAATATTGACCAATTTTAGTGAAAACTATAGCTCATCAACATTCATCCGCAGTCATTTTATTGATACAAGAATAATGTCAGATTTACCAGAAAAAAAACTAGTTATTCGTGATAGCAACATAGAATTTCTTGGATATGATAAAGACGACATTCCAGTTATTTATATTGAGAATAATAAAGCGCTTTTAAAAAACAATCGAATTTTTATTGGAGAGAATTATAATAATTGTTTAAATCAGCCTTGTCAGAGGGTATATTTTGGCCAAGGAAAATTTGTAAAAAATATATATGAAACAGATAAAAAAGGTGAGGGCTACTATTTTTCATTTTATGGGAAAAATGCAAGCATTAAGAATGATTCATACCCTTCCAGTCAATTTAGAATAGTAAAAGAAGATAGTTAATAAATATTGGTCCAATCCCACATGGAAAAATAGAAGGCATCTCAATTAGTAAACTAGTTGAGATGCCTTTTTCTTTAAGTATATAAAAAAGAAGGATGAAGCTTATGAAAATATTGATTACAGGTGGAGCTGGCTATATTGGTAGTCATGCATGTGTGGAATTGTTGAATGCGGGTTATGAGATCGTGATTGTGGACAATTTATCAAACAGTAAACCAGAAGTTTTAAATAGGGTTCGTCAGCTTACGGGAAAAGACTTTAAATTTTATCCAGCTAATTTACTTGACATTACTACTCTAGATGCAATTTTTTCTGAAAACCAAATTGATGCGGTGATACATTTTGCAGGATTAAAATCAGTGGGAGAGTCAGTGACTTTGCCGCTTTGGTATTATAACAATAACATCACTGGGACTTTAAGATTGTGTGAAGTGATGAAAAAGTATGGTGTCAAAAAGATTGTATTTAGTTCGTCAGCTACAGTATATGGAATACCTGAATCTGTACCTATATCTGAAGAGTGTTCTTTAGGAGCAACGAATCCATATGGACGGACAAAACAGATGATCGAAGAAATCTTCCGTGATCTCAATGTGTCTGACCCAGAGTGGAGCGTTGCTCTTTTACGTTATTTTAATCCTATTGGTGCTCATAATAGTGGGCGAATCGGGGAAGATCCAAACGGCATTCCAAACAATCTATTACCGTATATTTCACAGGTAGCGGTCGGAAAGCAAAATGAACTTAAAGTTTTTGGCAATGATTATCCAACAAAGGATGGTACAGGTGTCAGAGATTATCTCCATGTTGTAGATCTTGCTATTGGACATATTAGAGCTCTTGAAAAAGTATTAAGATCGACAGGTGTCGAGGCATATAATCTAGGAACTGGAATAGGTTATAGTGTGTTGGAAATGATTGATGCTTTTGAAAAAGTTTCTGGAAGAAAAATTCCATATCGAATTATTGAACGCCGGCCTGGTGATATAGGAATATGTTATGCAAATCCTTTAAAAGCAAAGAATGAACTCGACTGGGCTGCTGTTAAAGGAATAGAAGAGATGTGTGAAGATTTATGGCGTTGGCAGTCCAATAACCCAAATGGTTATGATACAGAGGTTTTAGTTTCAGCTAAGATTCTATAGCCTATACAATTATCCATTAGAGGTGGTATATGAAAAGATTATTCGATCTACTGTTATCATGTTTTTTTCTATTGATATTTTCTCCTCTGATTTTATCGGTTGCTTTATTAATAAGAATGAAGATTGGGAGTCCAATCATATTTAAACAGCAACGCCCAGGTCTAAAAGGAGAACTGTTCGAACTTTATAAATTTCGTACCATGACAGACAAGCGAAACCAAAACGGGGAGTTACTGCCAGATCATATAAGATTGACTTCATTCGGTAAACTTCTTAGAAAATTAAGCCTGGATGAATTCCCACAATTAATTAATGTTATTAAAGGTGATATGAGTTTAATAGGCCCAAGACCATTACTTCCTGAATATTTATCATTATATAGTGAAGAACAGACTAAACGTCATCTTGTTAAACCAGGAATAACAGGATGGGCACAAGTGAATGGAAGAAATGCAATCACGTGGGAAGAAAAATTCAAACTAGATGTTTGGTACGTTGAAAATCAAAGTTTCATATTAGATATAAAAATATTGCTTTTAACAATCAAAAAAGTAATATCTTCAGATGGGATAAGTAATCATAACCATGTTACAATGCCGGATTTTGAGGGACCCCCAAAAAATAATCAAAACTATACTTCTATGTAAAATACTAAGAGATTAAATTCACTATGCTTATCCAAAAACTGTCGATTTCTACTATTAATCGATAGTTTTTTTATTCCGTAAAAATAGAATTCTGGGGGTGCAAAGGATGGTACAAGATAAAGAGAAAATATATCTTTCGTTGGCACATATGAGTGGGAACGAACAAAGATATATAAATGATGCATTTGAAAAGAACTGGATAGCTCCATTAGGACCTAATGTTGATGGTTTTGAAAAAGAACTTGCAACATCAGTTGGAGTAAATGCTGCAGTTGCAGTTAGTTCCGGAACAGCAGCAATTCATTTGGCTTTGAAATTACTTAATGTAGGACCTGGTGATAGGGTATTTTGTTCAACACTTACCTTTGTAGCTAGTGCCAATCCCATTCTATATCAAGGGGCTGAACCAGTATTTATTGATTCAGAACCCGAAACATGGAATATGTCTCCCCAAGCATTAGAACGTGCAATGAAGGATGCGGCACTAGAAGGAATTCTGCCAAAAGCAGTAATTGTAGTTCACCTATATGGTCAAAGTGCAAAAATGGATAAAATCCTTTATTTATGTAATAAATACAATATTCCAGTTATAGAGGATTCGGCAGAGTCCCTTGGTTCTACTTATAAGGGAAAAGCAAGTGGGACAATGGGCAATTTTGGTATCTACTCATTTAATGGTAATAAAATCATCACAACATCCGGAGGTGGAATGCTTGTTTCAAATGACGTTGATGCAATTAATAAAGCACGTTTCTTGGCAACACAAGCAAAGGATCCTGCCCCATATTATCAACATAGCACGGTTGGATATAATTATCGGATGAGCAATGTTTTAGCTGGTATTGGTAGAGCGCAATTAGAAGTTTTGGAGGAAAGAGTTAAAGCCAGAAGGGAAATTTTTAATTTTTATTATCAACATTTATCTCATTTACCTGGAATAACTTTTATGAAAGAGTTAGAAAATACGCGATCGAACCGTTGGCTGACGACCTTATTAATAGAAGAAAGTGATGCAGGTTTATCAAACCAGTCACTATTAGAGTTTTTGTCAGGTGAAAATATAGAAGCTCGACATGTATGGAAACCTCTTCACATGCAGCCAATTTTTAAAGGAGTTTCCTATTATTCTCATGAGGAAAATAAAAATGTTTCCGAAGAAATATTTAATAAGGGCATCTGCCTCCCTTCTGGATCTGGGATGACAGAAGAACAGCAAAGAAGAGTAATCAATAATGTATTAAATGTCTTTAGTTTAATAACTCAAATTCCAATGTAAAATTTTTTTGAGAGTGTGAATTTATATAATGGATAATTCTGTAATTATAACACAGCAAGAGTTTCAAAAGCTTTTATTGTACACATACTCTAGAGTTGAAAATTCAGAGAAATTAGAAGTAAAGGATCTAGTAAATGAGATTAAACAGCAAATTGAGTCCAACTGCATAAATCAATCACCAAAATAATTTTTCGTTTACTTTCATTCTATATTATTTCTTAAATGATTTATTCTCCCTTTCATAAATAGAATACATTGTTTTAGTATTCATTTTGAAGAAGGAAAATGATGCCTTTTGGAGGTCAATATGAATGTATTAATATTAGGGTGCCATAAGGGTTTAACAAGAGGTGTAATAAAAAGTCTAATAA
>NZ_JBALNQ010000021.1:0-8550 GCF_036961885.1 Neobacillus niacini
CGCAACTAAATCCCGCTATCCGCAACTAAATCTCCCCATATACGCCAGTATTCCATCGAGAACGCAAAAATCCGCCTGCCAACGGGGGCAAGCGGACCAACATCTATTAACCGATAGAACCTTCCATCTCGAACTTGATGAGACGGTTCATTTCGACTGCATATTCCATTGGTAATTCCTTCGTGAATGGCTCGATGAAGCCCATTACGATCATTTCTGTTGCTTCTTGTTGTGAGATACCACGGCTCATCAAGTAGAAGAGTTGCTCTTCAGATACTTTAGAAACCTTGGCTTCATGCTCAAGAGAAATGTTGTCGTTTAGGATTTCGTTGTATGGAATCGTATCAGAAGTTGACTGATTATCCATAATCAATGTATCACATTCAATATTTGCACGGGCGCCATCTGCTTTACGTCCAAAGTGAACTTGGCCACGATAGGTTACTTTACCGCCATGCTTAGAAATCGATTTTGAAACAATCGTTGAAGACGTATTTGGAGCTAAGTGAATCATCTTTGCTCCAGCGTCCTGGTGCTGACCTTTACCTGCAATCGCAATCGATAATGTCATACCACGAGCACCTTCACCTTTAAGAATAACGGCTGGGTATTTCATCGTTAATTTTGAACCGATGTTACCATCAATCCATTCCATTGTCGCATTCGCTTCACAAACAGCACGTTTTGTAACTAAGTTAAAGACGTTGTTTGCCCAGTTTTGAATGGTTGTGTAACGGCAATATGCATCCTTTTTAATAACAATCTCAACTACTGCACTATGAAGTGAGTTCGTTGTATAAACGGGTGCTGTACATCCTTCTACATAATGAACATGTGCGCCTTCATCAACAATAATTAACGTACGCTCAAATTGTCCCATGTTTTCAGAGTTAATTCGGAAATACGCCTGCAACGGTGTATCTACTTTAATTCCTTTAGGAACATAGATAAATGAACCACCAGACCAAACAGCTGAGTTTAATGCGGCAAACTTGTTATCTGTTGGTGGAATCGTTTTTCCAAAGTGTTCACGGAAGATATCTTCATTCTCTCTTAGAGCAGAATCAGTATCTTTAAAAACGATACCCAAATCTTCAAGTTCTACCTTCATGTTATGATAGACTACCTCAGATTCGTATTGAGCAGATACACCAGCAAGATACTTTTGCTCTGCTTCAGGAATTCCAAGCTTGTCAAATGTTGCTTTAATTTCTTCAGGAACTTCATCCCAAGATTTTTCCGATTTCTCAGAAGGTTTTACATAATAAGTGATTTCGTCAAAGTTTAACGGAGCTAAATCTCCGCCCCATTGCGGCATCGGCATTTTGTAAAATTGCTCTAGAGACTTTAAGCGGAAGTCAAGCATCCATTGAGGTTCATTTTTTAAATTTGAAATCTCTTTAACAATATCAGCTGTTAAACCACGTTTAGAACGGAATATGGAAACGTCCTTATCGGCAAAACCGTATTTATAATCACCGATTTCCGGCATTTTTTTTGCCATCGTCAAGTTCCTCCATTTCATAAACAAAAAGGGATAGTCCCTTTTTGTTCTATTGTTGTTCCTCTTCCTTCAATCCTTTTTCCATAGCCTTCCATGCTAACGTAGCACATTTAATACGGGCTGGAAATTTGGAGACACCTTGAAGTGCCTCAATATCACCTAGATCTACATTATCATCATATTCTTTACCTTGAATCATATCGGAAAAAATCTTCGAAAGCTTGATTGCCTCTTCTATACTTTTCCCTTTAATTGCTTGAGTCATCATTGAAGCGGATGACATCGAGATAGAACAGCCTTCACCCTCAAAACGTACGTCCTGGACAATCCCGTCTTCAACCTTAAAGGTCAGCTGAATTCGGTCGCCACAAGTAGGGTTATTCATATTGATGGTATGACTGCCATCCTCTAACAGCCCACGGTTACGCGGTTTTTTATAATGATCCATAATCACTTGACGGTAGAGTGCATCTAAATTAGAAGACATCGCTGAAATACTCCTTTGTTTTAACAAGTCCTTCAACTAGCTTATCAATATCGTCTTCTGTGTTGTATAAATAAAAGCTTGCACGAGCAGTTGCTGACGCCTTCAGCCATTTCATTAACGGCTGTGCACAATGATGTCCGGCACGGACCGCAATTCCTTCCGCATCAAGAACTGTAGCAACATCATGCGGATGTACATCAGAAATATTAAAAGTAACGAGTCCCGCACGTTTAGCAGCGTCTAATGGTCCATAAATCGTCATTCCAGGAACAGAAGACATTTTATCCAATGCGTAAGCAGCCAGCTTATGCTCATGTTCGGCAATATTGTCTAAGCCAATTTCATTTAAAAAGTCAATCGCAGCTCCAAGACCGATTGCGCCTGCAATAATCGGAGTTCCGGCCTCAAACTTCCATGGAAGCTCTTTCCAGGTTGATTCCTGTAAGTGAACAAAATCAATCATCTCTCCACCGAATTCAACTGGCTCCATATTTTCCAACAAATGCTTTTTACCGTATAGTACCCCAATACCGGTAGGTGCACACATTTTATGTCCAGAAAAAGCTAGGAAATCACAATCTAAATCTTGAACATCTATTTCCATATGTGGCGCACTTTGCGCACCATCCACAACCATAATTGCCCCATTGTCATGGGCAATTTTTGCAATTTCCTTAACCGGATTAATGACACCAAGGACATTAGATACCTGCATAACGGAAACAACACGTGTATTCGGTGTTACCGTAGCCTGAACATCAGGAAGTGAAATCGTCCCATCTTCTTGAAGCGGGATATATTTCAGCGTTGCTCCAGTTCGTCTGGCTACCTGCTGCCAAGGAATGATATTGCTATGGTGTTCCATATACGTAATAACAATTTCATCCCCCGCCTTTAAAAACGCTTGCGCATAGCTTGCTGCTACGGTATTTAAAGAAGTGGTTGTACCTCTTGTAAAAATAACCTCTTGTGTTGATTTAGCATTAATAAACTTACGAACCTTTTCCCTTGCCCCTTCATAGGCATCAGTTGCACGTGTTCCGAGCGTATGAACACCACGATGGACATTAGAATTGATTTCTTTATAATATTTTTCCACAGTCTCAATTACCTGGATAGGCTTTTGCGATGTTGCAGAGCTATCAAGATAGACAAGTGGTTTGCCATTTACTTCTTGATCTAAAATAGGAAATTGACGACGAATATCCTGGACATTCATTATCGTACTTTCCTTTCAATGACAGCCGTTAGCTGCTTTTTAACTCCTTCAATTGGCAGTTGGTTAACTACCGGAGCAAGGAAGCCATGAATAACCAATCGTTCTGCTTCTTTTTTCGGAATTCCCCGGCTCATTAAATAGTAAAGTTGAACAGGATCAACACGTCCAACGGAAGCAGCGTGACCAGCTGTTACATCATCTTCATCAATAAGAAGAATTGGGTTGGCATCCCCACGTGCTTTTTCACTCAACATCAGCACACGTGATTCCTGCACTGCATTTGATTTTGATGCACCATGCAGGATATGACCAATCCCATTAAATATAGAAGAAGCACTGTCCTTCATCACACCATGTTTTAAAATATAGCCTTCAGTGTTTTTGCCATAGTGAACAACCTTTGTTGTAAAGTTTTGTGTCTGTTCGCCACGTCCCACAACAACAGTCTTAGTATCACCATAAGCACCATCACCCATAAGGTTGGTTGTATTTTCTGAAATCGTATTACCCTCATTCATTAATCCTAGTGCCCATTCAATTTTCGCGTCTCTGCCTGCTGACCCACGACGGTTAACATAGGTTGTAATCCCTTTAGCAAGAGTATCAACAGCGCCATATTGAACTTTAGCGCCAGCCTTTGCGATTACTTCGGTTACAATATTGAAAACACTATTAGCATTTTCGACTGTTGAAAGATAGTTTTCTACATACGTAACGGAACTATTATCATCTGCAACCACTAGTACATGATTGATCAGATTTGTATCAACATCATCATGTAAATAAATAGCCTGAATAGGTTCAGCGATTTCCACATTTTTAGGAATGTATAAGAAAGCACCACCATTTAATAATGCTGCATGTAATGCAGTCAAACGGTGTTCATCTGTTTTAATTGCATCTACCATAAGATATTTTTGAACCAATTCGCTATGCTCACGAACAGCAGTAAAAATATCTGTAAAAATAACACCTTTCTCCTTTAAATCTTCCGTTAAAGAAAGATATGCAGGAGTTTGGTTACGTTGAATATATAAATTTTTAGGCACTCCATCCACACCGACTAACGTTTTTACTTCTTCCGGAAGCTCCGTTAGTGAGGTGAAGGGCTGACTAGTTACAGTATGTGTATCAAATTGTGTGAAATTCCATTTGTCAATCTTCGTTTTATCAGGTCTTGGCATTGGCAGGGTTTCGCTCTGCTCTAATGCAGTTAAACGTAATTCCTCCATCCAAGCGGGCTCGTTCATTTCTTTTGAAAACGAACGAACAAAATCTTTATCAAATGATAAATTCGTTTCTGTTGTCATGATTATCCTCCTAACGCTGACTCTTACGCTTCTTGCCCAACTGTTTCATCTTCAATTCCGAGTTCTTGCTTGATCCAGTCATATCCTTCTGCTTCTAAGCGTTGTGCTAGTTCCGGTCCGCCTGATTTCACAATACGGCCCTGCATCATAACGTGCACATAGTCAGGAGTGATATAATCTAAAAGACGTTGATAGTGTGTAATAACTAAACAGCCAAACTCTTCTCCACGCATTTGATTAATTCCCTTTGAAACAACCTTTAGAGCATCAATATCTAAACCTGAGTCAATTTCATCTAAAATGGCAATCTTTGGCTCAAGCATCATCAACTGCAGGATTTCATTACGTTTTTTCTCTCCGCCAGAGAATCCCTCATTTAAATAGCGCTGTGCCATATCAAGGTCCATCTCGAGGTATTCCATTTGCTTATCCATTTTACGAATGAATTTCATTAAGGAAATTTCATTTCCTTCGCCAAGACGGCTATTTAAAGCAGACCGTAAGAAATCAGCGTTTGTTACCCCGTTAATTTCACTTGGATATTGCATAGCTAAAAATAGGCCGGCACGTGCACGCTCATCTACTTCCATTTCAAGGACATTTTGCTCATCTAATGTAATATTTCCACTAGTCACTTCATATTTTGGGTGACCCATGATTGCAGAAGATAAAGTTGATTTTCCCGTTCCGTTTGGTCCCATAATCGCGTGGATTTCTCCACCTTTTATTTCAAGGTTTACACCTTTTAAAATTTCTTTCCCATCAATTTCTACATGTAAATCTTTGATCGTTAATGTTGATCCAGCCATATATATACCTCCGCAAAGATAATTTTGTCTTTTGTAGCCAAAATCACTTGGCCCAAAGAATCTATTCTCACTTTATTCTCATTACAATCTTATAACAAATAGAATGTGTTAGCAACTCTTAAATAGTAATAACTTTTATGATATGTAAAAGATTTTATTTTCACTCGCCACAATCCAAATGAGAATGAATTAGTAAATAAGATGTATTTGCAAGATAATAATCCAGAAAATTAAAAATAGTGACCATCTTATAATCTCACACATATGAATAAAATCATATCGTATTTTTATCTAATTTGCCAAGTTATCAGCTATAATATTTACAACCTATTTTTTCCAATGCAAGCTGTTTCATGTATAGGTAACTTACATAATAAACGGAAGAAAGCCAGTGAGTTGAATTTCACTGGCTTTCCGTCTTTCTTCTATATAATTCTTACTCAGCTGCCGTTACAGCACCTTTGTATTTTTCAAGAATGAAGTCTTGGATTTCCTTTGACTTAAGGACTTCAACAAGTGCCTTAATTTCTTCACGGTCTTTATCCTCTGAACGAACAACTACAAGGTTTGCTGGAACAACATCATCACCTTCAAAGGCAATTCCATACTTTCCGATGTCTACATTGCCTTCTAATGCGTAGTTTGTATTAATAACCACCGCATCACCTTCACCACTTTCGAATGAAGTAGCTAATAATTTTGCTTCGATCAACGTTGAGAAATCAAGGTTCTTTGGATTGTCAATGATATCCTCAACTCTTGCATTTGCGCCAACGCCTTCTTTAAGCTTAATTAATCCTTCTTTTTCAAAAATCGGTAAAATACGGCCATGGTCACTTAGTGAATCGCTCATAATAATCTTTGCACCGTTTGGAAGGTCCTTCAAGCTTTTATATTCTTTAGAATAAATGCCGATAGGTTCTTTATGAATTTCCCCAACACTTACAAAATCAAAATCTTTATTTTCTTTCATTTGTAAGGCTAAGTAGCCTGGTGTTTGAAAGTAGTTTGCATCAAGATCTTTGTCCCTTAACGTTACGTTTGGAAGTATATAGTCTTGAAAAACCTGTACCTGTAAATCAATGCCTTTTTCCTTTAATAATGGCTTCGCTGCGTCTAGAACTTCAGCATGTGGTACAGCAGATGCACCAACAACTAATTTCTTGTTACCATCTTTATCTGCGGAATTGTCTTTTCCACCACCGCACGCTGTTAATGTGATTGCTAAAATAGCTAATACGATAAAACTAATTAATTTTTTCATCTTTTTACTCTCCTCCAGTTATCGTTTATCTGTTTTCTTTGTAAAATAATCACCAATAAATTGGATAATAAATACCAATATTAATATCGCAATGGTTGCAACTAGCGTAACAGCGGGTCTGTTGCGCTGAAAACCTTCTAGGTAGGCAAAATGCCCAAGCCCGCCGGCTCCAATGACCCCAGCCATTGCAGTAAAGCCGACTAGCGAAATAGCTGTGACGGTAATCCCAGAAATTAATGCCGGCAAGGATTCCGGTATTAACACTTTAAAAATCAGGTGACCATGTGTTGCCCCCATCGATTGCGATGCCTCAATTACACCTTTATCTATTTCCCTAAGAGCGATTTCTACCATTCGTGCATAAAAAGGAGCTGCACCAATAATTAGCGCCGGCAGCGCCGCATTTGCACCAAGGATTGTCCCAAGCAATAATTTTGTAAACGGAATTAGTAAAATGATTAAGATAATAAACGGGATGGATCTGAAAATATTTACAAAGCTTCCAATGATGACATTTACAGTCCGATTCGCCCATAAATTCCCTTCAGCCGTTAAAAATAACAGCAGGCCGAGAAGCAACCCTAAAACAAATGTAGCAAACACGGAAATGGAAGTCATATAAATCGTTTCACGTGTTGCCTCCAATAATTTTTCCCACTGCACCATTACCAAAGCGTCAGCCATTACTAATCACCTCCACTCCGACATGCTGTGAATGAATATAATCAATGGCTTTCTGAATCTCATTAGCTTCCCCATCCATGTGGATAAACAATGTTCCATATGATCCGTGTTGCGTGTGCGAAATTTTTCCTTGAAGAATATTTACAATCACATCGAATTCTCGGATGATGTTTGTGATTAATGGCTGTTCTGTTGATTCTCCTACGAACGAAAGTTGCACCACTTTTCCTTGTGGATAAAGCTCAAGTAGATGTCCAATGGTTTCTTTCGTTTCTTCTGGTTCCGTAACCTGCTGGACAAATCGTTTTGTAATCGGCTGCTGCGGATTTTTAAACACATCCAAAACTGAACCAAGTTCGACAATTTTACCACTTTCCATCACTGCAACCCGGTGGCAGATTTTTCGAATAACATGCATTTCATGTGTAATTAGAACAATCGTTAAACCTAGGCGTTTATTGATATCCACTAGCAATTCCAAAATAGAATCTGTTGTTTGTGGGTCAAGAGCGGATGTTGCTTCATCACAAAGGAGAACTTTTGGGTTATTGGCAAGTGCTCTGGCAATACCAACCCGCTGCTTTTGTCCACCGCTAAGCTGTGATGGATAAGCATTTTCTCTTCCTTCAAGACCTACCAACTTAACTAACTCAGCAACCCTTTTCTTTCTTTGTGGTCCGGTTACTCCAGCAATCTCTAAAGGAAAAGCGATATTTTCACTAACGGTCCTCGACCAAAGCAAGTTAAAATGCTGAAAGATCATACTAATTTCTTGCCGGGCTTTCCTTAGCTCACTGCCCCTGATCTTTGAAATAACCCGTCCCGCTACCGTTACAGATCCCTCTGTCGGGAGCTCCAAGCCATTTAGCATTCGGATTAAGGTACTTTTTCCTGCGCCACTATAGCCGATCACTCCAAAAATTTCTCCGTCTTTGATTTCTAAGCTCACATCATCGACTGCTTTAAGCTGACCTTGTTTTGAAGGAAAAACTTTACCTACATCTTTAATAGAAATCATTTCATCACCTACTTCTCATCCAAATAAAATAATAATGGCAATATAACTGTTTTGTTATAGGGTTTGACTGTTTTCAAAAAAACATTCTTATAGTAAGGCTCTTTTCTTACACTTTATTGATTTTGTAACAAAAATTAATGATTGTGCTAGTTTTTGTTGAAGATAGCATAAATTTATAAGAAAAGAGCTTGCAAACTAAGTTCAAAAGCACAAAATAACTATTTTCACGTTAAAATCGGCTTTAAGATTTTAACA
>NZ_JBALNQ010000021.1:8581-85069 GCF_036961885.1 Neobacillus niacini
GATTTTAACAACAATCGTTTCGAAAACAAACTATAGTAGAAAAATTAAAAAGCCTTTCTGCATGGGCAGAAAGGCATCATAAATAAAGACCTTTCTCCCATCTCCCAAAGCATACGCTTTGTGTGAATTGGCACCATTTCAATATAAATATATTGACGGTTGCCGGGCTTCATCGGGCACATCCCTCCACCTCTCTTGATAAGAGCTATAGCATTCTATATTCAATTAATACGTTCATGGATTAAAGCAACTATTTTAATATAAGAGTTATATTAGCATGGTTATATAGTGGTGTCAAACAAATATTCTACAAATTTCGAATAAACTTTTAATCTATCTTAGGCATTTGCTTTTAGTGAAGCGACACCTGTAGCTGCCTCAATGGCTGCTTCTAGATCTTCAATTAGGTCCTCAACATTTTCAATTCCAATGGAAAGTCGAATTAAGTCCTCTGATACCCCAGCTGCTTTTAGTCCTTCGGCATCAAGCTGCTGGTGTGTCGTACTTGCAGGGTGGATAATTAAACTTTTCGCATCGCCAACATTCGCTACATGGGCAAATAGGGTGATGGAGTCAATTAATTTCGCTCCTGCATCTCTTCCGCCTTTAATACCAAATACAATCATCGAACCAGCACCTTTTGGCAAATACTTAGCTGCTAATTCATGGTCAGGGTGTGATTGGTGTCCAGGATAGGATACCCATTCTACAGCAGGATGATTGACTAAATAATCTACTACTTGCTTCGTATTGGCAACATGTTCTTTCATCCTTACATGAAGTGTTTCAAGGCCCAACGTGAATTGAAAAGCATTTAGCGGGCTTAAAGCAGGTCCTAGATCACGTAATAGCTGTACACGTGCTTTAATGATATATGCTACAGCACCAAGCGCTTCCGCATAAACCAAGTCATGATAACTAGGGTCAGGAGTAGTAAAACCAGGGAATTTAGGTGAATTCCAATCGAACTTTCCTCCATCGACAATAATCCCGCCTGTTGATGTTCCATTTCCTAAAAGCCATTTTGTTGCTGAATGAACAACAATATCCGCACCATATTCGAACGGTCTGCATAGGTAAGGTGTAGCGAAAGTATTATCGATAATCAATGGAACCCCTGCTTCATGGGCAATATCTGCAACTTTTTCAATATCAAGAATTCTTAAAGATGGATTACCAATTGTCTCAGCAAATACAGCTTTTGTTTTATCACTGATTGCTGCACGGAAATTTTCAGGATCTTCAGGATCAACAAATTTCACCTTTATACCATATTTCGGAAGAGTAACAGCAAATAAGTTATATGTTCCACCATATAAATTAGAAGCAGATACGATTTCATCACCCGCTTCTGCAATGTTTAAAATCGCCAACGTAATCGCAGCCATACCACTTGCTACCGCTAATGCACCTACTCCACCTTCCAACAGTGAAACTCTTTCCTCAAAAACAGTTGTTGTCGGGTTATGTATTCGAGTGTATATGTAACCTGGTTCCTTCAAAGCAAATAGATTTGCAGCGTGCTCCGTATTTTTAAATTGATAGGCATTATTTTGATAAATCGGTACTGCACGTGCTCCTGTAACTGGATCTGGTGATAACCCGCCATGAACACTCAACGTTTCAAAACGATAGTTTTTTTGATTTTCTCCCATCCTAAACACTCCTTTAATTTTTATAAAAAAAAAGAAAAACCCTCTTCAAGAAGAGGGGTATTCTCTCCTTATCTGCCAGAGTGACGTACTCTGCTGGAATTAGCACCGTGTGTTGTTAACCGGTTGCTGGGCATCATAGGACCAGTCCCTCCGCCTCTCTGGATAAGAAAGTATGAAATTACTAAAATAATTATTTGAATATTTAAACAGATGATACACCAAATCATGGAATCTCGTCAATAGTTTTTAAGAAATAGAGTGTTTGTTTTATTATTTAAAGTAGTCGTTAATTTTTTCATAAAGAAAAGGAACAGATTGAAAAGCATAAACCCGTTCAACCACTTTCCCATCTTTTATAAATAGCAGGCAGGGAACACTTTCAATTTCCAGCTTTTCCGCCAGTTCTGGATAAAAATTCAAGTTCATTTTTCCTATTTTTACATCAACCAGTTTTTCAATGACTTGAAGCATTCGCGATGCGACCTGACAAGTACCACACATAGGAGTATAGAAATAAATAAGTCCAGATGAATGATTATTTATGAAGGATGATACCTCATCTCGGTTCCAATCGTTCATTCGTTATCCCATCTCTAAAAATTCAGAATGAACATCAATATTTGCACCTAAAAGGACTGTGGCCAGATGGTACACTGGTGCAGTGGCAACTTCACGGTACATCCTGTCAATATAAAGATGCTCCGCTTGTGGAAACTCCCTTTTCAATTGTTTACGCAGCTTTTCACCTGCATCATCGGCATCAACAAGGATATAGACTTCTTTATCCTCGAGAAAATCAATTAATTCATCTAATTTTGTCATGCTGATGGTACCATTTGTACAAACAATCTCCACTGGTTCCTTTAAGATACTTTTCACTTTTTTCTTATCTGATTTTCCTTCAACAATCAGGACTTTATCACCATACGAATCAGCCATCATTCATCACCTATACGAAAAAAAGTTATTTGTTTGTTGTTAACATATTCGAAACATTAATAACGTGTGAACATGTTTACTATACCATGATTATCACACAGATAATAGTTGTTTACAGGTAAATCCACTAGCACCATCCACCATCATCACAATCCGTATATTTTGCATCTGGCTGTTCAGTCACAGTCACATTTTGATAGATCTTCCGCTGTTCTACTTCAAATCGCTGGTCAAGCTGAAATGTCATATCCCCTGGCAGCTTAATCGTTCCAATGGATGTTTTGTCTAAAAATAATTCTATTTCACCATTTTTCATTTTTCCAACTACGCGGTCTGTCACATCAATTTTCTGCTGTTTCAATGTCATACCAAAAGCCCCTTTTCAGTAAAGTTTCTTCTAGTGTCCCCAAGTTTTAGAATTAAGAAGGTGCGAATTTTTGCCAAAGCTGTTTTCTTGTTTTATGAAAACAACAGACTTAGGCAAAAAAAACACCTTGAGAACAAGGTGTTTTTAAAAAATTAGTCTTCTTTAGTCATTTCTTCATATTGTTCTGCAGTCATTAGTTTGTCCAATTCACTGCTATTAGAAGGCTCAAGCACGATCATCCATGCTTTCTCATATGGAGATTCATTGACAAACTCAGGGCTGTCACTTAAATCTTCATTAATTGCAACTACTTTACCACTAATAGGTGCATATAATTCAGAAACCGTTTTAACTGACTCAACACTGCCAAATGGTTCATCAGCAGTCACTTCATCGCCAACTTCAGGAAGTTCAACAAAAACGATATCTCCTAGCTCAGATTGCGCAAAGTGAGTAATTCCTACTCGAACTGTTTCTCCTTCAACCTTTACCCACTCGTGTTCTTCAGAATAACGCAAATCCTTTGGTGTAGTCATTAATAAAATCCCTCCATTATTTTTCTAAAATCTATAATCGACATGCATCGATTTTACCTTAATTACTTTTTGAAAAGTATGAAATGCTTTATAACCACATTTTTTCATACTCTTCTTCTTTAAAGCCAACTGTTACTTTTTCTCCATCCGTTACCAATGGTCTTTTGATTAACATCCCGTCTGAGGCTAATAATTCTAATAGTTCATCTTCAGTAGCAGTAGACATCTTATCCTTCATACCCAGCTCACGGTACTTTTGACCGCTTGTATTAAAGAACTTCTTTAATTCTAGTCCGCTTTTTTCGAAGAACTGCTGCAGCTCATCACGAGATGGGGGATGTTCAACAATATGTATTTCTTTATAGGTTAATTGATGTGCATCCAGCCATTTCTTTGCATTTCGACACGTACCACACTTCGGATACCAGTAAAAAGTAAGAGACATCCTTTCCATCCTCCTCTTCCAAGACATCATGACGTTCACTTCATTTGAATAGTAACATAACAAGGAAAAAAGTAAAAATGGTTCACTTAAAAAATTTCGACTAAATTCGTGAAAATCCTTCTTAAATGAAAGAAAAACTTTAGGCTCCTATGAAAGGAGCCTAAAGTCAATTAATTAAACGATATAGCGTTCAGCTTCAATTAGAACATCCGCCGCTTCACGTTTTTTCGCAATTACATTGATTGGCGTGTGGCGTGTAAGTTTCCGTAGTGCGGAAACTAGCATACGGAGGGTATCTCCTTGTTCAGTAGCCAATAATGTTTCCTTAGCATGCTGTTCAATTTCATTGAATGCTTCTTGGCAAAAGATTTGTGTATAGAGTAGTTTTTGTTTATTTTTCTCAAGACCGGATTTGGCAATTGCCTTTTCAGTCCGTAAAACCGCAGATTCCATTGCATACGCATTTGAAACAATGTCAGCAATATTTGATAAGATTTCCTGTTCTTTATCCAGTGCCTTACCAAATTTTTGTGCAGCTAAACCAGCAGCTAACAAGCCAATTTTCTTTGCATTGCTTACCAAATGCTTTTCTTGGGCAAGCGGCTCATCGCCTGGCTCTTCAGGCATTAACATCATAATTTCTTCTTGAAGTGCCATTGCCTTTTGGAATAACGGAAGCTCGCCTTTAAAGGCCTTTTTAATATATGTTCCTGGTACAAGCAGACGGTTAATTTCATTTGTTCCTTCAAAAATACGATTAATACGAGAATCACGGTAGGCTCTTTCGATCGGATACTCCTGCATAAAGCCGTATCCGCCATGAATTTGGACACCCTCATCTACAACATAATTTAATACTTCAGAGGCGAAGAATTTATTAACGGAGCACTCAATCGCATATTCAGCAATAGAGCCAGCAACTAATTTTATATCTTTTTGCTCTTCAGTAGTGAGTTTACCTTGGTTTTCCTCAAACAATCCTACTGTTCGGTAGACAGAGCTTTCTGCCGCATAAATTTTCGATGCCATCGTACCGAACTTTTCTTTTGTTAAATTGAACTGGGAAATCGGTGTATTAAATTGTTTACGACCATTGGCATATTTCACTGCTAACTCAAATGCATTTTTAGATCCGCCAACAACACCTACTGCTAACTTATAACGTCCAATGTTCAAGATATTAAAGGCAATAACATGGCCCTTGCCGTATTCACCTAATAAATTTTCAACTGGAACAGGAACATCCTCTAGAATAAGGGTTCGTGTAGAAGAACTCTTAATCCCCATTTTCTTTTCTTCCGCACCGGTAGAAACGCCAGGGTAATCTCTTTCTACGATAAATGCCGTAAAGTGCTCCCCATCTATTTTTGTATAAACGACAAATACATCAGCGAAACCGGCATTGGTAATCCATTGCTTTTCACCGTTTAAAATATAATGAGTACCTTCTGCATTTAGTTTTGCTGTTGTTCTAGCACCAAGCGCATCAGAACCTGAACCTGGCTCTGTTAAGGCGTAGGCAGCAAGTTTTTCACCTGAAGCAAGCGCTGGCAAATACTTCTTTTTTTGCTCTTTATTTCCGAATAAAACGATTGGCAGCGAGCCAATACCAACATGTGCTCCATAGGATAACGAGAATCCGCCAGCCTTTGACATTTTTTCTGTCACAAGCGAAGAAGTTATCTTATCCAGTCCTAATCCTTCATACTCCTCAGGTACATCCGCTGCTAGAAGTCCTAGGTCTCCAGCTTGTTTTAGTAATTTTACTGTTCGATGGAACTCATGGTTTTCAAGATGTTCCAGCTGTGGTAGTACTTCTTTTTCTATGAAATCTTCTGCTGTTTTGGCAATCATTAATTGTTCTTCATTAAAATCCTCGGGTGTTAGAATTCGATCATATGATACATCTTCGATTAAAAAGCTTCCGCCTTTGATCATTTTTTCAGTTTGTTGTGTCATTACATTTCCCCCTACCTTTTTGTTGTAATGGCTGTGTTAACTTGGCTGTTGATTTGTGCTCCACGCACTTCGCTTTCCGCAGGCGGTCCGGGAAGCCTCCTCGGCGCTAAAGCGCCTGCGGGGTCTCCCCAGCCCCTTACTCCTGCAGGAGTCTTCGTGCCTTCCGCACAAATCAACGATGTTCCTAAACCAAACATTCTCTCCTTTAAAACAACCTTTATTTTAATCATTCATTTCACTAAATTTAACTATAGTAGTTCAAATACCCCAGCTGCTCCCATTCCACCACCGATACACATAGTTACGACACCAAATTGTTCGTTTCGACGCTTTAGTTCATGGATGAGGGTTAAGGTAAGCTTCGCACCAGTACAACCAAGCGGATGACCTAGTGCGATTGCGCCACCATTAACATTTACCTTTTCTTCATCCAGACCAAGCTCACGAATTACCTGAAGGGACTGTGACGCAAAGGCTTCATTCAATTCAAAAAGATTGATGTCAGATAATTGTAAACCTGCCAGCTTAATTGCCTTAGGTACTGCCACAACAGGTCCAACCCCCATAATTTCCGGCGGTACGCCTCCGACTGCAAAAGAACGGAATTTTGCTAATGGCTTTAAGCCAAGTGCCTCTGCTTTCTCACGGTCCATTATCATTAAGGCTGCTGCTCCATCACTTGTTTGTGAAGCATTACCTGCCGTTACCGAGCCGGTTACGGAGAAGGCAGGACGAAGTTTTGAAAGTGATTGTACATTGGTATCCGGACGAACTCCTTCATCCTGAGAAAATTGGATGGTTCGCTCCACAAGCTTATTGTCCTTGCCCACTGAACGGAAGGTAACATTAACGGGCACAATTTCATCGACAAATTTTCCATCTTTAATCGCTTTTGCTGCCTTCTGATGACTGCGTACCGCAAATGCATCCTGATCCTCACGAGAAATCCCATATTTCTTGGCTACTTCCTCCGCGGTATGCCCCATGCCCATATAGTACTCTGGTGCTGTTTCTGCTAATTTTACATTGGGACGAATGACATGCCCTGCCATTGGGATCAAACTCATGGATTCAGCTCCGCCAGCGATGGCTGTATCGGTGTGGCCTAGCATAATTCCTTGGGCTGCATAGGCAATTGCCTGCAATCCTGATGAACAAAATCGATTAATGGTGATCGCTGGCACAGTATGTGGCAGCCCTGCTAATGCACCAATATTACGTGCCATATTATTTCCTTGTTCTGCTTCTGGCATGGCACAACCAATAATTAAGTCATCAATCGTACCTTCATAATTTCCCGCACGCTTTAATGTTTCTTTTACAACCAATGCTCCCAAATCATCAGGGCGAACATGGGCAAGCGTACCTTTCTTCGCTTTACCTACCGGGGTCCGAGCGCCGGCAACGATTACCGCTTCTCTCATTTCATTCCCTCTCTTTCTCTTATGGTAATAATCTATTAGTTACGTAGTGGTTTACCTTTTACCAGCATGTGCTGCATGCGCTGTTGCGTTTTTTGTTCGCTTATTAAACTTAGGAACGCTTCTCTTTCTAAATCCAATAAATACTGTTCATCCACTTCGGTACCAAATGGCACTTTACCACCTGCAATCACATAAGCAACTTTTTTTGCAATTTTCATATCATGCTCTGAAATATAACCAGATAAGAGCATAGAATGGGCGCCTAATAACAGTGTCGCATAGCCTGTTTCCCCAACGACTGGCACTTTTCTTCGAGCTTTTTGGACGTATCCCTGTTCATGTAATGCTAGGACAGCCTGTTTAGCATCATATAACAGGTGATCTCCGTTAATACTGATTCCATCGGCTATGCTTAAGAAATTATTCTCACGAGCTTCGGCACCAGATGTAGAGACCTTTGCAGTGGCTATCGTTTCAAACACTTTATTGGCAACCGCTTGAAGATCAAATGGAACCCCATTTGGCAGGCCTTCTAAATGTTTAATATAAAGTTCTTTATTACCACCGCCACCAGGAAGTAAGCCTACACCCACTTCAACAAGGCCCATGTAAGTTTCTGCAGATGCTTGAATATGTGCTGCAGGTAAACAAACCTCTGCTCCACCACCAAGCGTCATGGCAAATGGTGCTGCTACCACTGGTTTTGCACTATATTTAATTTTCATCATCGCATTTTGGAACTGGCGGATTACCATTTCAAGTTCATAGATATTGTCATCTTGGGCTTCCATTAGCATCATCGCTAGATTTGCACCAACACAGAAGTTTTTACCTTGATTGCCTATCACTAATCCTTTGTAATTTTTCTCCACTTCATCTACAGCAAAGTTAATCATCTGAATAATATCCAGACCGATTGCATTATTCGGTGATTGGAATTCTAGTAAAGCCACTCCATCACCTAAATCAACTAAGCTTGCGCCGCTATTCTTTTTAATAACACCCTTTTGTTTCTTTAATCTTTTCAGATCAATCGCTTTAGGATTACTTTCAACTAAACGGTATTCGCCATTTTTATAAAAGAATGTTTCGCCATTTTCTTCTAAGTAAAATGATGTGTGCCCTTTAGCAAGCATCTCGGTTACCCATTCTGGAACTTCTAATCCATCGTTTTTCATCTTTTGGACTGACTTATCCACACCAATGGCATCCCACGTTTCAAAAGGACCCATTTCCCAGCCGAAGCCCCATTTCATTGCAGAGTCAATGTCAACGATTGTGTCAGCAATCTCTCCTAAAAGCTGTGCCGAGTAAACAAGTACCGGACTAAAGATGTTCCATAATAATTCTCCCGCACGGTCATTTGCATATACAAGCGCTTTCAATTTATTGGCAGTACCTTTTTCCTGCTTGCTCATTTCAGTTGCCGCGGTTTTCAGCTTTTTCCGCGGAATATATTCTAATGTTTTCGTGTCAAGTTCAAGTATTTCTTTCCCTTTTTTCAGGAAGAAGCCTTGCCCAGACTTGCTGCCCAGCCAGCCTTTTTCGAGCATTGTTCTCATAAATGCTGGAACTTCAAAGACTTCCTTTTCTTTCCCCGATACTTGCTCATACACATTGCCTGCTACATGTGCGAAGGTGTCTAAGCCAACTACATCCAAGGTACGGAACGTTGCACTTGAAGGACGACCAATTAATGGTCCAGTAACTGAATCAACTTCTCCTACACTATAGCCGCCCTTTAACATTTCTTGTACGGTAACTAAAAGTCCATAAGTGCCAATCCTGTTGGCAATAAAGTTCGGGGTATCCTTAGCAAGAACGACACCTTTTCCTAGTACATCCTCACCAAAAGTTTTCATGAATGAAATGACTTCTTGGCTAGTATATTGAGTAGGAATCACTTCCAGTAATTTAAGATATCTTGGCGGGTTAAAGAAGTGGGTGCCAAGGAAATGCTTTTTAAAATCCTCTGACCTTCCTTCTGCCATCGCTTCAACAGAGATTCCTGAAGTGTTTGAGCTGATAATGCTGCCTGGTTTTCGATACTGTTCTACCTTTTCAAAAACCTGTTTCTTTACATTTAGATTTTCAACAACCACTTCAATGACCCAATCGACATCCTTTAATTTAATGAGGTCATCTTCTAAGTTGCCTGCCTCAATCAGTGCCAGGTTCTGTTTTACCGCTAAAGGTGCAGGTTTTTGTTTTAATAATTTTTGGATGGATTGGCTGCTTATACGATTACGGACCTGTTTATCTTCTAACGTCAGCCCTTTTGCTTTTTCATCTTCGGTTAACTCGCGAGGTACAATATCCAATAATAATGTTGGAATGCCGATGTTTGCTAGGTGAGCAGCAATCCCTGATCCCATAACTCCTGATCCTAAAACGGCCGCTTTTTTAATAAGTTGGTTCAACATTGTCTCCCCCTTCATAGGCTTTGAATGAATACTCAT
Organism: Neobacillus niacini; assembly: GCF_036961885.1. Taxonomy (GTDB): domain Bacteria; phylum Bacillota; class Bacilli; order Bacillales; family Cytobacillaceae; genus Neobacillus; species Neobacillus niacini_H. Next base: position 18,366 of record NZ_JBALNQ010000021.1, read on the forward strand.
TCATTTTTTTGTCAAAAAAAATTCACAAATGAATAGTCCTGCTATTTATTACTATAGAATATTTCAAAAATTTGCGCAATAATTAAAAGCGGAAAATTGATAATTTTTTTAAAAGTGGAATTTCCTATCATATTAAAATAAATAAATGAAATTGGACATCCTATAAGTGAGGTGATTAATCATGGGTAAAATGAAGAAAGACCCATCTAAAAGAGGCGTGAGCGCCGCAAGCGTACAAGGTAATGCCGGTCCTGGCGGAGAACAATCAGAGAAAGACAAAGTAAACAGTCAAAATAATCAATACAAAAGATAAAAGCGTAAGCCCCGTGAACAGGGGCTGGAACTAGATAAAGAGTGTGACTCAAAAGGGCGTTGAATAACGGCGGCCCTTTTGAGTCATTTTTTTATCTTTAGCGGTTAGGGGCTCAAGTTAAGTGCACGAGCTGAAAATAGACGGAGAATTCCGCCTATTGATCCGAAAAATTCGAAAATGGGAGATTTTGCTTGGCATAACCGGAAAACCTCCGCTTATATCCCCAAAAATGAGCTCCATTCTGTATCTAACCGGAAATTTCCGCTTATTTTACTTTTGCTGGTTACTCGATTAAGGACAAGATATCTTATTTAAAAGATGCCCCAATAAGTTATACTTTTGGGGCACCATCTTTAATTTTTCCGAATTGCTGAGCAAATACTTTCTCCATCAAAACACCTTCCATCCTGTGTAGTAGGGGTACACGGGCATGTTTTACAGCGTTTTGAACCGAGCTGATAGGTAAAACAGCATGTTTTTCTTATTCTGACCTCGTCTTCAAATTTTTTCTCCGAAAAGTACTTTTGAATAGGATTATTGTGGTATCTGCCAAACAGGTTGCCTTCTGCCCCTTCAATTAAGAAACGAAAATCATCTTGGACATTTGGATTTTCATGGTCCCTTAACTCCGTCTCATAAAGCCAAAAAAGGTAAACAGCAATATTTTCCCACAAGACGAGTTTTGAAACTTTAAACGTTTTTTCAAAATGCTCAATGATAGGATAGATATTGTCAGCAAAAAGTTCGCGGTAAATATTTTTCCGCCATTCTTTCCGGTCGTTACCATTCCATTCCTCGATGGTTGGATCCTTTAATGAAATCATCGGGAGCCAGTCTTTTCCTCGTTCTGCTTCTTCCATTTCGATATTGTTGAGTGAAAGATTCAGTTTCTTATTTCCAGAACTCATCGCAAACAGGGAGATGACAGCAATAAAAGCATATCTTTTAATAAAGATTGAAGCGGCTGCCTGTTCCGTTGGAGCACCAATTGAATAAGCTAAATTTTTCATAAAGTCTACTACATAGGCATGATCCAATAAATTTGCAACGGTAAATGTTTTTCCTGGTGTCGACTGAAGCCGATATTTCTGTAATGCACTTAAATCATTTTCTAACAGAATATTATCCATTTGACACAGCTGCCTTTTGGAGAATACGTCTTCCTTTTCCATATGGGATACATAACGGTGTCCCGAATAAAGGGTCAATTGTAACTTCACAATCCATGCCAAATACATTTTTAACAAGACTGCAATTGATCACATACTCAGGCTTACCTTGGGCATAAACCTTCTTGTCCTTAAGGGCTACAATATTATGGGCATAGCGACAGGCGAGATTAAGGTCATGGAGAACCATCACAACGGTTCTATTTTTCTTTTCATTCAGTTCGAAAAGGAGATCAAGTATTTCAATTTGGTGCGCCATATCTAAATAGGTTGTCGGCTCATCTAAAAGGATAATATCACTATCCTGCGCTAAGGTCATGGCAATCCATGCGCGTTGTCTTTGACCACCTGATAGCGAATCAACCGATCGCTCCTTCAAATCCTCTAATCGTGTAGCCTTCAAAGCATCATTTACTTTTCTTTCGTCTTCTTCTGACCATTGTTTTAACCATGATTGATGTGGATAGCGCCCTTGTTTTACAAGTTGAAGGACGGTTAACCCTTCTGGTGCGGCTGGTGATTGTGGCAGAATTGCCATTTTCTTCGCAACTTCCTTCGTTGAAAGCTTCGCAATTGCCTCTCCCTCTAAAATAACGACACCTGACTTTGGTTTCAGAAGACGGGCTATTGAACGGAGAAGAGTTGACTTTCCACATCCATTCGCTCCAATAAAAACGGTAATTTCACCTTGAGGAATTTTCAAGTCTAACTCATCAATGATTGAGGCCTCCCCATATGATAGTGTCAACTTCTTCGTTTCAATTGCACTCTTCATGTTCCCAGCTCCTTTAAGCATTTCTTGTTTTAAAAAGTAGATATATAAAATACGGTGCGCCGATTCCCGCAGTAAAAACGCCAGCAGGTATTTCCAGTGGTGAAAACATCGTTCTTCCAATTAAATCTGCAAGCATGACAAGGATTCCACCAATTAATGCAGAAGTTGGAAGTAATGCACCAAAAGATGACCCCACCAGTCTTCTTGCCATATGTGGCGCCATTAATCCAACAAATCCGATGCCGCCTGCAAAGGCAACAGAGCCACCAATTAAAGCAGTGCTAATCATTAATAAAAAGAATCTTTGTCTTTGAATCTTGCCGCCTAAACCTGTTGCAACCTCGTCACCAAGTTCTTGAATATTAATGGTTCTTGCCGCAGCAAAGGCAATAATTAGGAATACCACCGCCCATGGAAGCAAAGTTGCTACATTTTTCCAATTAGATCCATAAACAGTACCTGTAATCCAAATGTTAGCCTGACTGGCCTGATAGATGGGACCCATAATCATCATTAAGGTTGTTAAGGCTTGCATCAACGTTGATAGTCCAATCCCAATTAAAACTAGTCTGATAGGTGAAACCCCATTTTTCCAAGCCAAAAAATAAACTAAGAAAGCAACAACTCCAGCACCTAAAAAGGCGGCTAAGGGCAGCCAAGAAATACTAACCGTTAATGCATTACTTTCATCCGAGAACCATGCAAGAAAAGCTACTACCGCCACGCTTGCTCCTCCGGTAATACCTAATACGTCTGGTGATGCAAGAGGATTTCTAATCATTCCCTGTAAAATTCCACCAGCAACCGCTAATGAGATTCCAACTAGCAGTGCAATAATAATTCTTGGCAAACGAAAGGAAGTTATGATTAGGGTTTCCATTTCAGGTCCGCTGCCCACAAATACTTTTAAAACAGTAAGAGGGTTTATTTTCATTTCTCCTACGGCCGTACTGATCACAAAAACAATAAAAGCTACTGTCATAAGTAAAATAATGGTCAAGCCTGCTTTTCGATCAAGGAGCATGGATACTTTACCGTTAAACAGGCGAAAATTTTTATATTTGCTCATCGTGCATTGAACCCCTTTCTTGCTATGTAAATGAAGAATGGAGTTCCGATGATGGCTGTCATAACCCCGACCGGCACCTCGGAAGGCATAAGAACATATCGAGCAGAGATGTCTGCCGCGACTAGTAATATTGCCCCTAATATGCCAGACAATGGAATGACCCAGCGATGGTCAATTCCAATAATCGCTCGAGTAATATGAGGAATTACGATACCAACAAATCCAATGGGGCCGGCAACAGATACGGCCCCACCTGCGAGCAGAATGACAATTACACCAACAGAAATTTTTACAAGTCCTGTTTTTAAACCCAGTCCCTTCGCTACATCTTCTCCCATTGAAAGGATATTCATTTTTCCCGCTATCACAATCGATGCTATCCATCCGATTCCCAAGTAAGGTAATACAGAAAAAAGTGTTTCTAATTTTCGACCTGAAACAGATCCAGCCAGCCAAAACAACACTTGCTCAAGTGCCGCTTCATCGACAACTAATAAACCTTGCGTAAATGACGAAAACATGGCCGCGATTGCGGCACCAGCTAATGTCAGTTTCATCGGTGTTAAACCTTCTCGACCGACAGAACCAATTGCATAGACACTGATCGCCGCAATTGCCGCTCCTAAAAAGGCGAGTCCACTAAATGCCTGCAAACTTGAAACAGAAAAAAGCGTAACAGCCGCTACAACCACAAAACCTGCACCAGCATTTATACCGAAGATGCCAGGGGATGCCAACGGATTTTTGGTTAATGTTTGCATTAACGTCCCTGCTATCGCTAGGCTTGCACCAACCGCAGCCGCAATGAGTGCTCTTGGAAGTCTAACACTTTGAATAATAATATGTTCATTTGAGCCATTATAATTAGTAAAAGCATCAATGGCCGTCCGTACCGATGTTTCTGTGTAACCAAAAATGACGCTGGCACACATGAAGAGCATCAATAAGAGTACGGAGGTTAGTAAACCACTCCATCGTAATGCACGATTTTTTAAAAGCATCTTGGGTAAACCTTTCTCTCAATATATTTATATTAGAAATGTATTTTACTACTTTTAGTGTATATTCTATTGATAATGATTGTCAATGAGGTTGATAACCATTTTCAATTAAATGTGGATGTGCTTTTAAAATTGATAATGATTTTCAATTAAAGCGTTGACATCACCTATAATCCATTTTATTATTAAGTTGTCATTGAAAATGATTATCATTAACAATTAGGATCAGGAGGGTACATACTCTATGAAAAAATTATTTTTATTCTTTTCGATTGCTGCACTTTTATTATTAGCTGCATGCGGTGCCGCTGAGGAGAAAACAACAGAAAAGCCAGAAACAGAAAAACCGAAGGAAGAAACGAGTTACACGATAGAACATGCCATGGGATCAACAACGCTTAAAGGCACCCCTGAAAGAGTAGTCATTTTAACGAATGAAGGAACTGAAGCACTTTTAGCAATGGGTGTTACTCCTATTGGAGCCGTTAAATCCTTTACTGGTGACCCTTGGTATGACCATATTGCCGATCAATTAAAAGACACTCAAGTAGTGGGTGTTGAAAGCGAAGTCAATGTTGAAGCGATTGTAGCTTTAAAACCGGACTTAATCATTGGTAATAAAATGCGCCAGGAAAAAATTTACGACCAATTAAACGCAATAGCACCGACTGTTTTTGCCGAGACACTTCGTGGCGACTGGAAGACAAACTTTACGTTATATTCACAAGCCCTTAATAAGGAAGAAGAAGGAAAGAAAATTCTAGCAGATTACGATGCTAGAATTGCGGAGTTAAAAGAGAAGTTTGGCGACAAGTTGAACTTGAAGGTTTCAATGGTTCGGTTTATGGCTGGAGAGGTTCGGATTTATCATAAAGATACATTCTCTGGCGTTATCTTAAATGACCTTGGTTTTGCCCGTCCGGAAAGCCAGAATGTCGATGATTTTGCTGAAAGAAACGTAACGAAGGAAAGGATCCCCGCCATGGAAGGTGATATCCTCTTCTATTTCACTTACGAAACAGGTGATGGAAAAGGATCTGAACTAGAAAAGGAATGGATTGCTGATCCGCTTTTCAAAAATCTTGAGGTAGCTAAAAAAGGCAATATACACAAGGTTGACGATGTCATCTGGAATACTGCCGGCGGTGTATTAGCTGCTAACTTAATGTTAGATGATATGGAAGATATTTTTTCAAAACAATAATCTTTTAAGAAGAGCGCGAGGATCTCTATCCCCGCGCTCTCTCTATGCTGATGTCGAAAACATATATTTTTTATAATGATATCGAATCGAGAAAATCAAACCAATCCCGAGCATATTCCCCATTATTGAACTTCCTCCATAGCTGATAAACGGCAAGGGAATACCCGTAATGGGCAACACACCTATTGTCATCCCGATATTTTGAAAAACGTGAAAGGTAATCATACTAATGATTCCGACACAAATATACGTATAAAAATTGTTCTTCGTTTCCATACCAACCTTGGTTATATGATAAATCAACAAGAAAAATAAACTAACGAGCACGCTTGCACCAATAAATCCAAACTCTTCACCGACCACGCTAAAAATAAAATCGGTATGACTTTCAGGCAGATATACTTCTCTATTCCCATATCCTTTACCGCCGGTTTGTCCGGATCCTATCGCTAAAAGTGATCGTGTCAACTGATACCCGGTTGAGCTTTGAAAATTGTAGGGGTCAAGCCATGAGTAAATACGGCTAAATTGATACTGCTTCACACCTAAATATTTTTCAAGAATCTCCGGTTTTAAGAGCACAAAATAAAAAATAACCGAAATTAGTGCTGTTCCAACTGAAAAGATGGGTACCAACAATTTCCATGAGATACCGGAAATAAAGATCATCCCTAATAGAATGGCCAAAAAGACCATTGAAGTCCCCAAGTCCTGCTTGATAATCAAGGCTAATGGAACCATCGTTATAACCACCAGCTTTACTAACAGCCAAAAATCAGTGGAAATAGTTTTGATTGTGTTCTTTTGATGGTGATCGTCGATGACTCTTGCTAACGCTACAATGATAAAGATTTTGACAAACTCTGATGGTTGGAGGGAACCAAGTCCAGGAACATTAAACCAGTTTTTTGCACCGTTTTTTACTGGAGCAATGCTTTCAGGCGCAATAATTAAAAATACGAGCAGAAGTATGCCTGCCCCATAGGCATACCACGTTAATTTTTTCAGCTGGTCAGAGTCAAGCCGAATCACGACGGCTATAATTCCACAACCAATGGCATAATTGATAATTTGTTTTAATAAAAAGTTTCCGACATATTGACCACTTGCCTGCGCACTATAAATCGATACACAACTGGCAAGAAATAATAAAAGTAAGATAAAAACAAGACTATAATCAAGTTTTGAAGTTGTATTTTTAGATGATGTCATTCTTCACACTCCTTATGTAAAGCTCTTTTCTTAAACTATATTGCTTTTTGTAACAAGAATTAATGATTGTGCTGGTTTTCGCGAAAAAACAGCATAAATTTAATAAGAAAAGAGCTTACAAACTAAATTCAAAGGCACAAAATATCTAATTCCGCGTTAAAATCGGCTTTAAGATTTTAACAACCATCGTTACGAAGACAGCCTAATGCAAAGCCTCAAAAGGAACTTGTACATTATTTCATTATATTTTTAATAAGAACAAAGTACAACTTCTAAAGTGAGAATGGATGAATTTACATGTGTAAAAAAATGAAGCTCCTATTATTAGGCGCTTCCACTCGTGAAATATTTACTTTTTATATCATCTGCCATCCATTCTAAATTATTGGGTACTTGGGGAATCCCATATCCAATATATAGTGGAGTTGTAACGAAACGAGGAACGATTTTTACATAAATTCTTCTATTATAATGATGAAAGAAGAGATTGTAGCTATTCGCTTTGAAAGGAAAGTTATTTAAAATATAATGCACCGTTTTTTGAAGATTAACCCCAAAGGTTTCATTATAGCTGAGATCATCCATATCAATATTAAACTCATAAAAGCCTACTTTAGGTTTTGTTGATAACGTAAAATGGACACCATCTTTTTCCTCTATTGTAATGCCCTCAAATACTTCCTCACCAATATTTTCTTTATAGTTAATATCATTTAAGCCAATAATCTGCATATGTGGATGTGCAATGGTCCCTCCTGACAATGGACCATGGTTTTTGTAAAAAATCACGGATTCATATGTTCCCGTTCTATCCATTTCAAGCCAATGCCTGATTCCAAACTGCAGTAGTTTATGTAGATGCGGAAGCTCATAGGTAGATAAATCAGCATGGCAGTCGTCTGTTTCGATCAACACAGTCTGATAGGCATTTTCCAAAACAGGATATTTATTTTTTAACAGAATGATCGGTCCATCCACTTCAATGAGGTTTGTCAGCTCTTCTCGCGCACAAAAGGGGCATGCTTGCTGTTTATTTCTTATACTTTCCGGTTTCTGAACTCCGATGGTTGTGTTGAAATGTAGATGGCTATTTCTCACGCTTGCACTCCTCTCTAAATGTACTTACTTCTATTTTATGGGAGGTTCCACTTATTTTGCACTATTTTTGCCTTCTAAAAAAATTGAATTATTTTTATTGGCTAATTGTTGTTTTTCGTGCATATTTATACTAGTACAGGCTTAGGATGCAGAAAGAGAGGTTATCTATGTTAAGTAAATTGGAAGCACTCATCTTAGGGATTATTCAGGGGTTAACCGAGTTTTTACCAATTAGCAGTACAGGACATTTGTATTTAGGCAGGAACTTATTTGGGCTACAAGAGGCTGGTTTATTACTCGATACGATGCTTCATGTTGGTACCTTGCTGGCGGTTTTTGTTTTTTATAAGGACGAATTTGTTAAAATCATTAAAAATCCATTCAGCAAGCTTACTTTCCTATTGATTGTCGGTACGATACCGGCTGTAGTGGTAGGGCTTCTTTTTAAGGACTATTTTGAGGAGATCTCAAAGACAGGTGTTACAATTGGATGGGAATTTCTAATTACCGGGGTATTTCTTTGGATTGCCGATTCTGCAAAAAATGGCTATAAAAAAATGAATGATATTAGCTATACGGATGCCTTAATTATTGGTTCATTTCAAGCCGCTGCAATTTTTCCAGCGATTTCACGCTCGGGGTTCACGATTGTGGCTGCTTTATGGAGAAAGTTGGACCGGGAAACAGCTGCCTATTTCTCCTTTCTCTTATCAACACCAGCAATTGCCGGTGCCGTCGTGCTCCAATCCTTAGATTTAGTTAGCGGTGCAGGTGAACAAATCTCCCTATCCGCCCTGCTTGTAGGCATCGCCTCGTCCGCATTATTCGGATATTTTGCGGTGAAGTGGATGATCGGGTATTTAAAGAAACGGTCATTAAAGCCGTTTGCTATTTATGTCTGGGTGCTGGGTTTTGCGGTGTTATTCTTTCAATTTACGGGGAAATTTTAGAATGATTATTTTATAGTGACCGGGTCGGCTGAATTTTTGGGGTTTCGGTCACTATGAACCTCTTATAGTTACCGTAACTCCTGTTCATTTTGATTTTCGGTCACTATAGACCTCTTATAGTTACCGTAACTCCTGTCCACTTTGATTTTCGGTCACTATGAACCTCTTATAGTTACCGTAACTCCTGTTCATTTTGATTTTCGGTCACTATAAACCTCTTATAGTTACCCAAACTTCGGTCCACTTCCAGTTTCGGTCACTATAAACAGTCTATTAAAATAAAAATGCGGCTCGATTTTCGAGTCGCATTTTTTTATGTGTATTAAAATTAAACGGTAACGGTTTCTTTCGCCATTTCCTTCGCAGCTTCAATGGCTTGTTCTTTTGCTTTAGCCATAATTTCAGGAACTTGTTTTGGAAAGTGATCCATACCTTCAGCGAACACAGTTGGCATTACTTCCATTCCTAAGAAGTTAAGTACTTTTGTTAAGAAACGGTCACCAAATTCAAAGTCAACCATCGGACCTGTTGAGTAAATGCCGCCTCGCGTTTGAATATGAAGTGCTTTGCGATTCGTAAGTAGCCCTTTTGCACCTTCATGTGTATTCGTGAATGTCTTATTTACAATAAATAAATTATCAAGGAATGCTTTTAAAATAGCTGGTGAGCCAAAGTTCCAAATTGGCGTGACAAACACATAATAATCAGCTGCAATAAAGCGATCTGCAAGTGCATGCATAGCAGTAATTTGTTTTTGTTCCCCCTCTGAAAGCTCATCAAACGTCTTACCCATAAAGGATAATTTAGCACGAGCATATAGCAAATCCATATCAATTTGAGGGATATCCATATCATATAAATGCATATGTTCAATTTCTACTTCCGGCTTCTGTTTTTTAAACTCTTCTAAAAAGGCCTCACCTAACTGCATGCCTTTCGACAGTTTTATATCATTTTTGGGGTTAACGGTAATATACAGAAGTTTTGACATCTAATCCCATCCCTCTTTTTAAATTATTTTCATCTATCCATATAGTACTAGAAATTCCCTTGTTCACTGATGAACAATCAGTGAATTTTTCGAAGAAAGTGTGAACTTTTTCAATGATCATGAACAAAAAGTGACATTTACAATGTTAAACTCAATAAAACTAAACAAAACTTAACAAAAATCACATAATCCATAGTATATTTATATTATATTTACACTGTGAATAGAGTGGAGGAATAACGGATGGAAGGAAAAGTATATACTCCTGATGAAGTAGCACAACTGTTCCAAATCTCCAAACATACCGTCTACGAACTGATCAAGCGGGGAGAATTACAGGCATTTAAAGTGGGCAATAAAATGAGAATTGAACACGAAGAGATTGAAAGATATAAAGAAAGCTCTATAGCACCTGCAAAGAAAATCCAAGTAGAACAGCCTGCGACACCTACATCTCTACCAGTACGACTATCCGGAAGTCACGACTTTCTTGTTGAACATTTTGTAAAACAAACATCTAGAGATTTGCATTTGCAAATCCAGCCAACCTACATAGGCAGCCTTGAAGGACTAATGATGCTTTACCGTGGTCAATCGGATATTGCGGCAATGCACCTTTTAGATCCCGCTTCACAAGAATATAATTTACCTTTTATCCATCAACTCTTCGTTTATGAATCTATTTTAGTATTACGATTCGCTTCAAGAGAACAAGGTTTTATCGTAGCCAAAGGCAATCCTAAAAAAATTACCGGATTTAACGACCTAACAAGAAAAGACATTCACTTTGTTAACCGCCAAAAAGGTGCAGGGACAAGATTTCTGTTTGATTCTATGCTTGCAAGTTATGAAATCAATCCTGCTGAAATAACTGGCTACACGAATGAAGAATGGAATCATCTCTCTACTGCTTCCTATATTAGCAGGGGAATGGCGGATGTAGCGTTTGGAATTCAATCTGCTGCAAGTCATTTAGGACTTGATTTCATTCCCATTGCAAAGGAACAATTTGACTTGGTGTTCCGGTTCACAGAAGAAAATAAAGAAAAATTAAACGAATTAATTCGTTACCTGCAGTCTGACAGTTTTAAAAACAGTTTAACCGATTTAGAAGGCTATGATGTTCAAGAATTAGGAACAGTAATCTACAAAACTGAATAGCATCAGGTACAAGTGAAAGGGTGGCAAACAAGGATGGAACTTATTATTGGTGGACTGAAAAAAGCAATTGAAATGATTCTATCTGGAGATAGAATGATTTTTGAAATAACTTGGCTGACGCTAAGGGTCTGTTTTATGGCCATCCTCATCAGTTCCATTATCGGTTTGCCGCTTGGAATGTTTCTTGGTCTGACAAAATTTAAAGGCAGGAAACTTATTCTTATTTTCATTAATATTGGCATGGGCTTACCCCCTGTTGTGGCGGGGTTATGGATTACTATGTTACTATGGCGTTCTGGTCCCTTGGGTCATTTACAATTGCTCTATTCTCCAACAGCAATCGTCATGGCACAAGTACTAGTTTCCTTACCCATCGTCACAGGCTTAACGTGTTCTGCATTTCAACAAATCAATGAAAAAATGCTGTTACAAATAAAAGCACTAGGTGCTACAAAAATTCAAACCATTAGAATCCTTCTTAAACAAACGAAAATTGCTATCGTCGCGGCCATTATGGCTGGCTTAGGCCGTGTTATCGCTGAAGTTGGCGCTGCACAGATGGTCGGTGGAAACATCCAAGGAGATACGCGTATTTTAACCACTTCTATTGTTATGGAAGTATCAAAAGGTAACTTTGATGTTGCCCTTGCGATTTCCTTTATTCTATTAACGGTTGCGTTACTTATCACAGGAGCCTTAACACTGTTACAGCAAAGGAAGGGATTATCTTGATTCCATTAATTGAGCTTAAAAACATTTCCTATAAAGCGAATAATAAAGGAATATTAACCATCCCTCACTTCGAGATTCATGCGGGTGAATTCCTTGGAATTATGGGACCTAATGGTGCTGGAAAAAGTACCTTGCTTAAGGTAATGTCCTTGCTTGACAGTATAAGCAGTGGTGAGATTCTCTACCGCGGGCAAGTGATTCCAAATGGAACTCCTTCACTAGAACTGCGGAGGAAATTTTCGGTTGCCTTGCAGCAATCATTACTTTTAGAAGGATCAGTATTTCATAATATTGCAATTGGATTAAAGTTAAGAAAGGTCCCTAAAGCAATCATCAAAGAAAAGGTCAATGAAAGGATGGAGCAGTTTCAAATCAGCCACTTGGCGAAGAAAAATGCCCATTTCCTTTCAGGCGGCGAAGCACAGCGCGTTAACCTTGCACGGGCGATGATTGTTGAGCCTGAAATACTTTTTTTGGATGAACCCTTTTCAGCATTAGATTTTCCAACAAAAATTAAATTAATGGATGACTTTAAAGGAATCATTGAAGGATCGGGAACGACGACCGCTTTTGTCAGTCATGACTTAATGGAAATCAATTATCTAACGAGTAATCTTGCCATTATTGTAAATGGAGAAGTCAAACAGTATGGACCAACAAAAAGGGTCCTCGAATACCCCAATTCAGCTACTGCTCCCTTCCTAAATGAATGGAAAAAATTCTATCCCTTACAAACCAGCAGCGCAAAGCCGCTATCCCTGATGAGATAGCGGCCTTTTTTAGGGGTCATTTGTTTGTTTTTTTAACAAAGTTTAAGAAATGAGCTACAAACTAAATTCATAAGCTCAAAATAACTATTTCAGCGTTAAAATCGGCTTTAAGATTTTAACAGCAATCTTTACAAAAATAACCTTTTTAATCATCTTCCTCTGGAAACCATAAGATAATGCTGGTACCTTTATTGATTCTGCTTTTTACTTTAATAAATCCTTGATGTGCTTCCATTAATGCTTTCACAATGGAAAGTCCAATACCCGCTCCTCCTGTTTTACGGTCACGTGATTTATCGCCTCGGTAAAAACGCTCAAAAATATGGGGAATATCATCCTCAGCCATACCAGAGCCTTCATCCTCCACCTTAAATCCGACATACCCTTCCTTTTCAGTTAAAACGGAGATGGTTACATTCTTTCCTTCTGGTGTATATTTTAGAGCATTGTTCAAAACGTTGGAGAGAATTTGCATTAAGCGGTCTTTATCTGCTTGGAATAGGAGTTCCCTATCAGGCTCTTCAATATGAAGGTGGACACCTTTTTGCTTAAACAATGGTACAAACATTTCCCATAATGCCCCAAGAACATTCCCTGCCTCTACCTCTACTTTTTCCAATCTAATTTGTGGATTTTCGGCTGCGAGTAACTTCTCTAGTTCATTAACTAACCTAACCAACCTCATCAGCTCTTCATGACTTGATTGTAACCGCGCCTGTGTTGGCTCCCAGATTCCGTCCTGGTATGCCTCAATTTGACTTCTTAATGTCGCCAGGGGCGTCCGCAGTTCATGGGCTAAATCGCCAGTAAATTGTTTTCTTAACATTTCACCCTTTGCCAATGATTCTGCTAAATTATTAAAGGATATTGCTAGCTGCTTTACCTCTGTTGGTAACCCTTTTAATGGTATCCTAATGGATAGATTATGCTGCTGGAGTTCGTTCGCAGCAAAGGAAACCTTATTCAAACCTGAGGTTATTTTTTTCGAAAATAGCATGCTAAACAGGATCGATAAAAGGATGGTTAAACAAACTGCTGCATAAATGTATAACTGTATCGTTTGTAAAAAATTATACTCATCATCGATTAAGCCTATTGGGTATATGGCAACAAGCTTACCAATCACTTTATTGTCCACTCTCAACGTATAGGAAGCAGAATACCATTCTTCATCATTGGGTTCGGGTTCAGTCAATCCCAGGCTGTTCAAATACCCCACAATATTAGAGGTCCCCATTTGCAATTGACCACGATTATCATACAAATCGAAATAAAGCTGGTCGGTCATCGCATGCTCATGGAGGAAACCAAAAACCGGGTCCCTGGTAAAATGCCCATTTTTCTGATAACCCTTTTCAATCTCTGTAATAATTCTATCAATCTTCTTATCTCGGTTGCGATCTAGATACTTCGTAAAGCTTTCTTCAAACCCCCACTGCATAAAAAAACTGACAAAGAGGATCCCGATCATCGAGCTGAGCAATAAATAAAAGAGAATCCTAGACCGCAGTGTTTGAAACATCTAGTACCCCTCCAAATTTATACCCCATCCCAAACACTGTCAGGATAAACGTTGGCTGTCTAGAATCTAATTCGATTTTCTTACGAAGATTTTTGATATGTGTATCGACGCTGCGCTCGTAACCTTCGTAATACATGCCTTCATCCTGAATTTTTTCTAGTAAATCCATCCGGCTGTATACTCTCCCCGGATTTAATGCCATATTCGTAAGCAGCTTATATTCTATGGGTGTCAAAATAACATCCTGCCCTTTAACGATTACTTCCTTCTTACTAAGGTCAATCGCCAGCTGTTTGTTATTAAATTCAATTCGTTCTATTTTCTCTGTTTTCTTTACTCTTCTGAGGATGGCTTGAACGCGCACAACGACCTCACGTGGACTAAATGGTTTCGTTAAATAATCATCTGCACCCATAACAATCCCATTAATGCGATCATCTTCTGCAGACTTAGCGGTAAGCATCAGAATCGGTACATCTGATTCCTTTCTAACTAAACGGCATACTTCTTCTCCAGAAATATCCGGAAGCATTAAATCTAATATAATCAAATCTGGATTTATCGTTTTAGCTTTTTTTAAGGCTTCGATTCCATTATCAGCACAATGAATTTCATATCCTTCTCTTTCTAGGTAGGCTTCGAGGACTTCCATGATTCTTTTCTCATCATCAACTAGTAGTATTTTCATCGTTAACACTCCCCTTACCTATAATATATCATGTTGGGGATTCGCTTTTTTCATCTTCACAAATTCATCACAACTTCTTCATAACATCTACAATATTTCTCGATAAGATGAACCTGTAGCAATGAGAGAGGCATTAAGCTCTCTTAGGTTATTTGAAATTAACCACTTGCTCTCCCAAATTTAATCTCTCTTTTTTTACATACGGGTGTCCCAACGTGGGAGCCCTATTTTTTTTATAAAAAAGCTGTTTTTCAAACTTTGTGGTTTTGGAATATAGGTATAAAAACAGGTTAAGGTACTAGTCTGATTCCCTCTGCACTGATTTTTCGGGCTTAACGGTAACCAGAAGGCTCATCTGATTCCCTCTCCACTGATTTTTTGGGCTTAACGGTAAACAGAAAGCTCATTTGATTCCCTCTACACTGGTTTTTCGGGCTTAACGGTAACCAGAAGGTTCATCTGATTCCCTTTACACTGGTTTCTCGGGCTTAACGGTAACCAGAAACCTCATCTGATTCCCTCTACACTGATTTTTTGGGTTTAACAGTAACCAGAAGGCTCATCTGATACCTATAAAAAGAACCCTTATCAATTTTGATAAGGATTCTTTACATGATTACTCTTCTGTTTTTTTAATGGTGGATGTAAGTTGCTCGATGCTGCTTTTCACATTTCCTTTTCCTGAGTAGTTCTCGATTAATTCTTTGACATCGATACCACTAGATGCCTTTAATGACTCTTGGAGAGTAGCCATTAGGTTTGTAGCATAACCGGTAATTTTATTGGCCCCGCTATTTTCTCCGGAACCACCTGTGTCGACCACGGTAATTTTATCAATATTAGCTAGCGGGCTTGCTACCTGCTTCGCATATTCAGGAAGCATTTTAATAATCATATCTAAGATGGCAGCTTGACCGAATTGCTCGAACGCTTCTGCAATCTTTTCTTTTGCTTCCGCTTCTGCCAAACCTTTCAGACGAATAATTTCGGCTTCAGCTGTACCTTGTGCTTTTTGGGCTTCGGCTTTGGATAAACCATCTAGACGGACTCGTTCGGCTTCAGCTTTTGCCATTGCTTCAATTCGATATTTATTCGCTTCTGCTTCTGCGATTTGTTTTGCCTTATTCGCTGCTGCTGCCTGCTCAACTGAGTATCTATCCGCATCCGCTTTTTTCTTCACTTCAGAATCGTATTGGCGCTCACGGCGTAGAATTTCTTTTTCTTCTAATTCGATTTGTTTCTGTCTTTCAATGATTTTAACCTGCATTTCCTGCTCCGTTACTTCCTGCTTAGAGCGGGCACTTTCCAATTCGTATGCCATGTCAGCTCGAGCTTTGGCACTGTCCTGTTCACGACGGAATTCTGCAACTTTTAATTGATTGATTTTTTCTGCTTCAGCAATCTCAGTTGCTCGTTCCAACTCAGAACGCTTGGCTTCTTTTGCAGCTTCTGCTCTTTTAATTCTAGTTTCTTTATCAGCTTCAGCTGTTGCAATATCAGCGTCACGTTTAACTTGGGCAATTCTTGGTTTACCAAGGGAATCCAGGTATCCATTTTTATCACGAACATCTCTAATCGTAAATGAAACAATGACTAATCCCATTTTCGCCAGATCCTGTGAAGCGACTCTTTGCACCTCTTGCGAGAATTTATCGCGGTTTTTATAAATCTCCTCCACTGTCATTGAACCGAGGATGGAGCGTAAATGGCCCTCAAGAACTTCTTTTGCTTCATTTTCTCGGTCTTCCTTCGCTTTACCAAGGAATTGTTCAGCAGCCGTGGCAATTTCACTAATCGAACCGCCAATTTTAATAATAGCAACACCATCTGCCATGACTGGTACACCCTGCTCTGTATACACTTCTGGTGTCGTTACCTCAAGTTTACTAGAAAGCAAGCTTAGTGGTTTAGCTTGTTGAAACACTGGTAAAATGAAACTACCACCACCGCGGATGATTTTAATTTTATTACCTGATTCATCCACATGGACACTCCCGTTTCCTAAGAAACTTCCGGTAACAATCAGTGCCTCATCCGGTCCCGCCGTCCGATATTTCGTAACAAAAACTCCAATTAAAGCAATTAATATAAATGCAACAATCCCAATGACAATCAAAAAACCTAAATCCATCAATCCAACCTCCCTATAATGTATACGTCTCTACTTCTTGATGGGAAGACACTTGAAGAACCCCATCTTTTATATCAACAACAAGCACATTTGTGCCATTGTCAATTGGAACACGATCAAAGCTTGTTGCTGGTTTTGCAATCCTGCCGCTAGTACTTTCAATCATAACTTCACCAAAACCATCAACTGGAATTGCCGTAATTACTGATCCGATCCTGCCTCGTAAATCAGATTCTTTATACACTAATGACTCTTCTGCATTCGACAATGGAATGAGTACAAAAACATTTAAAAAAGTAACAAGTATAAAGGCCATAACTGCTGATATTCCAATAATCGCCATGTAATGAAACGCCGAAAGTTTCTCGAATAAATAACTGCTGGCTGAAAAAATAGTGACAAACGCTAGGATGATTACCGGATTAAGAAAATCTGGTCCGTCAAAATGAACAACATCTGCAAAGAAGATATACAAAATGGTCAAAATACCTGAGCCAATTAATCCATATAAATAAATTGTTTCTAATGGCAGGTTGAATACTTCCATCGGCACCATTCCCTTCCTTATGTACGCAACTTTAATACGATTAAAAATTGGAAAAGTTTCACTTTTCTAACTAAATTTTACCTAAATAATAAAAAAAGTGCTATGACTTTTGCCATAGCACTTACTGAATCATATTTAAAAATTTTCTTGTTCGTTCTTGTTTTGGATTGGTGAAGATTTCTTCTGGTATGTTTCTTTCGACCACCACACCTTGATCCATAAAAATAACCTCATCTGCAGCCTCTCTTGCGAAGCGCATTTCATGGGTGACGACTATCATCGTCATTCCTTCAGTGGCGAGGTCCTTCATAACTTTTAAAACTTCACCAACCAATTCAGGGTCTAGCGCTGAAGTCGGTTCATCAAACAACATAACCTTAGGATCCATTGCCAAGGCTCTGGCAATTCCAACCCTTTGCTGCTGTCCCCCTGAGAGCTGGGCAGGATAGTAATCAATTTTATCCCCTAGACCGACCTTTTCAAGTAATGCCTGCGCCATTTTTCGAGCAGCATCTCTACTCTCTTTTTTTACAATGATCGGCCCCTCCATCACATTCTCAAGTGCGGTTTTATGAGGGAAGAGGTTGTAACTTTGAAACACCATCCCTGTTAACCGGCGGAATGCTGCAATGTTTTTTTTCGGTACACCCTTGGAGAAATCTAAGGTATTTCCCTCAATACTTATAACACCTTTTGTTGGTGTTTCCAATACGTTTAAACACCGGAGCATAGTTGTCTTCCCTGAGCCAGATGGTCCGATAACAACTATCACTTTTCCTTTTCCTACTTCCAGATCAATACCTTTTAAAACCTCTAAATTTCCAAATTGCTTATAAAGTCCTTGAATTGAAATCATCGAAAATCCCTCCCTCCTATTACACGTACCGGTCTAGTTTCTTTTCCATCATTTGCTGGATGACGGAAAGGATGAAACAAATTACCCAATAAATAAGCGCTGCTTCAGAATAAACCAATAAGAATTCATAATTGCTCGCCGCTATTTCTTGGGCTTTTCGGAACATCTCAGAAACCAGCACCAGAGATGCAAGGGAAGTATCCTTCACTAGACTAATAAACGAATTAGAAAGTGGTGGAAGAGAAACTCTAGCTGCCTGCGGGAGAATGATTCTTCTTAACACCTGAGAATAACTCATTCCAATCGAATAGCCGGCTTCCCATTGCCCTTTTGGGGTTGAAAGGATTGCTGCGCGTATAATCTCAGAAGCATATGCTCCTACACTAAGGGAAAAGCCTATGACTGCAGCTATATAAGAATCAATAATAATCCCGAGAGTGGGCAGTCCATAAAAAATGATAAATAACTGTACCAATAAGGGAGTTCCACGAATCACGGAAACATAAATTCTCGCTATTATTTGGAAAACCTTCACATGAGAAATACGAGCCAAGGCTGTTAATATAGCTAAGATCAATCCAATGATAAACGAAATCAACGTTAATGGTATCGTATAAAAAATAGCCCCTTTCAGAAGGGGCAGAAAGGAACTTTGAGCAATGTCAATCAACCGGGCGGTTCTTTCTGGGTCAGCAAAAATACTATTTAAGTACATCTTCACCAAACCATTTCTCGGAGATTTTTGTGTAAGTACCATCGTCAATCATTTCTTTAAGTGCCTTGTTAACTTCAGCTACAAGCGTATCACTATCTTTTCTAAACATAAGTCCGCTTACAGATGCCTCTTCACTCGTAGCGACTACTTTAATTGGGGCATCAGGTCTTTGTTTCATATAATCTAAAAACGAAATCCGATCGTTAAACGTTACGTCCACACGTTTGGAAGCAAGTAGTTCTACGGATTGGGTAAAGCCTTCTACTCCGACTAGATTAGCTCCATACTTTTTAGCCATATCACCGTAGTTGCTTGTAAGCGATTGTGCGGAATTTAAGCCTTTAACATCTTCAAATGACTTGACCTTATCATTATCCTTGTGTGTAATTAACACAGCGGCTGATTTAATATATGGGTCTGAAAAGTCGTATTTTTCCTGGCGGTCAGGACGAATTCCCACCTGGTTTGCCACCATATCAAAGCGCTTTGCATCAAGACCTGCAAAGATCGCATCCCATTGTGTTTCCTTAAACTCAGGTTCCACGCCTAAACGTTTTGCAACTTCTGTCGCAATCTCAACATCAAACCCCGTTAGCTTTCCGCTTTCATCATGAAACGTAAACGGTGCATATGTACCCTCAGTCCCGATTAGAAGTTTACCGTCTTCCTTAATCTTCGCTAATAAATCTTGTTTTTCAGCTGTCTTGTTGTCTTTCTTTTTAGCCTCATTTGCCTTTTCATCTTTTCCACATGCTGACAAAACCAGCATGAAGCTGACTAATAGTGCAAAAACAATAGTTAATTTCTTCATTTTGCTTATCCTCCTAATTCAGATTGTTTTTCTCGGATTATATCATCTTAATATAATCCTTTATGACTGTAAAGGAATTTATATAATGTACCACCTTTATCATTCCCAATTTACTCCACAAAAATGTAAAACACCTGCTAGATTCCCAGCAGGTGTTTTACAATCTTTATTAAGCTGATACGACTAGTTCAGTTTCTTTCTTTTTCGCAGCATGTTTTTTCTTAAGCGGTCCATAAAAGAAGATTCCACTTGATAATAGTACGATCCCTAAAATGAATGTCTTTAAATCTGAAGTTCCAGAGATAATGACCCAGACAGAATAGACTGTTGCAACCAATGCAATGAATCCATCGATCATTCTAGACTTGGTATTATGGTAGGATTCGCCTTTCATAACTAATTTAAGCTGGTATATAGAAGCAATAAAGTATGGTACCAAATAGGCAAGGGTAGCAATAACAATAATGAAATCAAATGCACCTGAAATTGACTTTGATACCGTTGAAAAAATGAAAATCTGCGAAATTCCATTTGTGAAAACAAGGGAGAATATGGGCAAGCCCTTTTTGTTTTCTTTTAAAAAGGCAGGCAGGAATAATCCTTGCTTTGCTGCTTGATAGGGGACCTCTGCACTTAACATCACCCAGCCAATCGTTGAACCAAATAAACTGACTAAACCAATGGCGGCTAATACTTTCCCGGCTACGGGACCTAGTACTGATTGAATCGCATCGATTAATGGCTTTTCTGAAGAAGTAAGACTGTTTTGGTCCAACATCCCCATCACAAGGGTGCTAATTCCAATGTAGATACCTAGAGCGATAAAAAGTCCAACAATCGTTGCTCGTTTAACATCTAGTTTCTTTTTGGCTCGTGAAGCAAAAACTACAGCTGATTCTAATCCACAAAATGCCCATAATGTTATTAACGCCGCATTGTTCACCTGTGACATCAAACCATATGTTTGTCCTGAGGCATCGACCCTTGTATCGATGAAAGGAAGAATATTTGTTTTTTCAAATGTAAATAGCCCCACAATGATAAAAAGTAAAAAACCTGTTACTTTTGCAGCAGTTGCTGCAAAATTTAATTTCCCGGCACTCTCTAAACCGCGTAATATGATGGAGTGTGTTCCCCATAATAAAACGGTACAGACAATAAACGTTAATCCATTACCAACTTTTAGCGTATAACCGCCAACGGAAAACCAATCAGCTTGACTGGTTAATATGGGGAAGAAGGTTGATAAGTAACCTGCAAACGTGGTAATAATGGCAACATTGCCTGCAACATTCCCAATCCAGTAACCCCAAGATGCCATAAAACCAGATAGGGTTGAAGCTTGAGACCCTGGTTTAAAAAGTTCCTTCGCATAAATTTGTGGTCCACCAGTTAAATTCGGTTTCCGAACTGCTAAGTTTCCGAATACAAGAGCAATCATTAATACACCTACTCCTGTAAACAGCCATGCTAACATAACCCCAGCAGGACTTGCTGCTTCTGCAAGCGTCCGTGGAAGCATAAATATACCAGAACCGACCATATTTCCAACGACAAGTGCCGTTAATACCCAAAAGCCTAATTTATTGGAATTTCCCATGATGTACCCCCTACGAAGTATCAGGCTAGTTTTCAACAAAAAAATAGTAAGGTAATCCTCCTGGGATGATTACATTACTATTTTGACATTTTTATTTTCTGCTTGCTTGAATTGCTCTGGACTGAACTTTTGAGGAAATATTCCTGTCATGTCCATCGCCGTTCCTAGTATAACATCCTCGTTGAATTCGTCAACCGAAGGCTTAATGGAAATAATTAAATATTTTTCCTGACACACCATTTCAAAAGTGACACATTCTTGTAATTTCATTGTCAAAACACAATAATCATTCATAGAGGCTTCGTGTTCTGGAAGAATAATCGATATAGGTTTTCCAACAATTTCTTCTGAAGAATAATGGATTCCCTTTAATAATTCGCCGTCTATTTTTGTACAAATAAACTTGTTCCCTTTTTTCTTTAAGCTAAAAAATAACCCAGGATGGTCGGCCATCGACTTTTGCACGTTCAATTGGGCTGAATCAGCATCGTATTCAGAGAAATAAAAACCTTTCAAGATAAAATAAAAGCCGAAAACTTTATAAACATGTCCAAGAAAGTTATCAAGATCAAAGACACTTTGATAAATTGTAAAGATTAATTCGGTTAGGAGCAGAAAAACAAAAGCTAGAGCAAAGTATAACTTATCTTCCTTTTTATCCAGATAATATTGATAAAGCGAAACCATCAGAGAAATAAATAAAATAAAACTTACACCATACTCTAAACTATTTTTTAATAAAGTCGTTCCCTTTCCTTCAATCACAAGCAATGGAAGATTCGATTCATAGGAAATAATAATAAATCCAATAATGAATGTTAGTACCACCCCGAATGGCACGGCAATCAGGCGATAATCTCTTTTTAATTTTCGGTCAGGCAGGAGGATTAAAGCTAGCATGAGTATGGATTGAATAATCCTCGCTATAATCCAAAACCAGGTTGCTTTTTGGACAGAGCTTGGAGTGATGAAAAAAGGCATTCCATTGTATGAGAGGGTATGGAAAATATCGATCATTCCTACTGTAAAAAAGGTAAAAGCCAACAAAAGCAAACGGATTGATTTAGTTGTATTAAACTTTTTTATACCGTATAGAAAGATAGTAATAGAAATGGCAACGCAGATGATTTCTAAAAAAGCGTGTATTCCAACATAATTATGAGGGGTATAGATATTATTTATTTGTGAAAGGAAAATACGAACCATCATCAGGAGAAAAATGGCACTAACGGTATAGATAAGGAATTTTGTTTCCGTCATTTTTGATATCATATTTTCCACATCCTTTTTTTAACAATCGTTTTGTTTAAGTATAATTATAAAACGTTGTCGAAAGAAATTATCAGTCAATTTATATCAACTTTATGAATCTTTAATAGAAAAGCGTAAGCGCCCTGGTCAGCGGCGTATGGCCTGGAGCGCTCCAACTGAGATAAAGGAAACACGAAGAGCCGCAGGCGATTCGATGTTGACTTATCGTAGGGTGGAGAGCGAAGGACACTAGCCGCTAGGGTGCTGGAGCTGGACAGTAAACTAAGTTTAAAAATTATACTCTCTCATAAAAAAAAGGAAGGAATGATTCCCCTCCTCTACTTCCACCAAGTGTCAAACATTGATGCTGGAAGCTGACGTTTATGTTCTGTTATCCGATAGCGTTGCTCAATTTTTTCTGCAATCTCTTGTGATACAGGTTTTCCTTCAAGGTAATCATCAATATCATCATAGGATACTCCCAATTCTGTTTCATCCGCTTGACCAGGTTTGACATCAAGCAGATCTGCAGTAGGGACCTTTAAATAGAGCTTTTCATCAGCCCGAAGTTCTTTTAGTAAAGCTTTCCCCTGCCGTTTTGTTAATCCTGTTAATGGCAATACGTCTGCTCCGCCATCGCCATACTTAGTATAAAAACCTGTAACGGCTTCTGCTGCATGATCAGTACCGATAACAAGCAAACCTTCCATTCCGCCAAAGGTATACTGTGCAATCATTCTCAACCGCGCTTTTACATTACCTTTATGATAATCACTTAATGGCTCTTTATTGGTTACGGAGTTATACTCCAATTGAACAGCATCGACAGCTGCTTTAATATTAAAACTATACTCCTGGTCTGCTTGAATGAAGTTTAACGCAAGCTGGGCATCAGCTTCATCCTGTTGGACTCCATATGGGAGCCGGACAGCTATAAAAAGGGCTTCATGGCCTTCTGCTCTTAACTCTTCTACTGCCAGCTGAGTAAGGCGCCCAGCTAGAGTTGAATCTTGGCCACCGCTAATCCCAAGAACGTAGCCTTTCGCTTTCGTTTTTAACAAGTAGGATTTTAGGAAGTTTATTCTATTTTGTATTTCTTCCTTAGGGTTAATTTCAGCTTTCACATTCAACGCCTGAATAATTTCCTTTTGCATCTTTATCATTTCATTAAACCTCCCTTCTTAAAAAGAATACCTATATGTAAATTATCATACTAGATGCTCATTCTCTTTTTCAACATGTATGAATAAGACTTGCCAAGACGGCAAGCCTTCTTTTCTCACGATTCTTTCTTCGGTTCTATATTCTTGTTCCACGTCCTAACTCCATCTTCTTCATCAAACTCAATGGTTACATCTGTGACGCCTTTTTCAGCGATAATTTTTTCAAGCAAGCGATCCTTAATATCATCTGCTGCTGCAATGGTTAGATTGGGATCAATTTCAATTTCTAATTCTACATGTAAATCTTCTCCCTCTTTTATAACAGCTAGGCTTTGAATGTCTTTTACATCTGGGTCTGCCATCACTAAAAGACCAATTTTCTCTTCCATCTCCTCATCCGCTCTTCCAAGAACACCTGCGGCATTATCCAAAAAGACCCTGCCGACAACAAAGAACATCATCAAGCCGATTAGGATAGATGCAGCACCCTCAACCCAAAGGATTCCAGTAAAGTGGGCTATTACCACAGCGATAATTGCCAGTAAACCACCGCTTGATGCAACTAAATCTTCCATAAAAACCAACTTTGTTGCTGGCTTAGCTCTTCCCAAATGGGCAAAACTTTTGAAGATAACACTGAGACCCTTTGCATCTTCTCCGACTTCGTGCATTACTTCCTTCATTGCCTTATAAAGAACGAATAACTCGAGTATAAGAGCAAATCCAAGTACTCCAATATTTATTAGGAATCCTCCTGATTCAGTTGGATGAAGAATGTGGTGATAGCCTTCTATGATCGTTTCATACGCCATTATTCCAACGATTAGAACGGCTCCTAGTAAAACTAAATTTACCAATCGGCCAAAGCCATTTGGATAACGGTCTGTAGGTGCTTTTTTGCTTAAGGCTGATCCAATAAAAACAAAGAACTGGTTTGCTGCATCACCAATACTATGCATAGTTTCGGCAAACATCGCAACATTTCCTGTTAACATAAAAGCTACACCCTTAGCAATGGCAATGATCGTATTCACAATAGCAGCAATCATCGCTGATTTATTACCTTTTTTTAATAAACGAAATAGTTCCCCCATAATATTCCTTCCTTCTCTCAGCATTTTTAGTTATCTTTACTATTTTCTAAAAACCTAAATTTCATGAAAATAGTCTATCATTAAATATTTAGCTATAATAGTAAATTTTTCTAAGAAAGAAGAAAAACCCCCATTTCTGGGGGTTTTCACTTTTATACGTTTATTAATACTAAAAATAACCTGTTATTTCTTGCGTTTCTTTCTTCCTCTGATGCTAAATCATATTTCTTTAACAGATGAAACACTTCATTTAATAGGTCTTGAGTATGTTCCTTGGTGAAGAATTGTTCAAATAACGGCTTCATATCATCCGGAAGGAACGGTGTTTGTGCGTCATATTTACTTCTAACATCTTCCTGTGAATGATTTAATTTGCATTCGCTCATTTTGTCACCTCTAGACTTTTTGATGATCAGTAACTTCTAATACATCTAATATGAAAACAAAGACAGGGATCCCTATAATTAAACCCCAAACTCCAAAAAAGTGTTCAGAAAAAATCAGTACTAGAAATGTATAAAAAACAGGTAAATTTGTTTTCGAAGACATTAAATTTGGATTTAAAATATAAGCTTCAATCGCATGGATAATCATAATCGCTATAAATACATAAAGAACGGTCATGATTCCACCTATACTATAGCCTATGATAGCAAGCGGAATAAGAGAAATAATTACCCCAGCAACTGGAATCAAACCTAAGAAGAAAATCATGATCGATAGTCCGCCTAGCTGTGGAAATCCAAATATCCAAAGGGAAATCGTTGTCAGGACACAGTTAACAACAGCAATGATTAACTGTGCTTCAATTACTTTCCCAAATGTACTCACAAATTTTACGGAGAAAAATTCTATTTCCGCATAAATAGAGGCAATCTTACTCGTCTTGAATTTTTTTGTAAACTCGATTAACCGAGGCTTTTCTAATAAAAAGAATAAACTCATTAAAAGAGCGATTAGGATTTGCAAACTAAATGAACTTATACCCGAAAAATAAGAAATCACAAAGGTGAATCCTCTTTCTAAGTAACTGGATATTTGTATTTCCTCGAGACGGCTTACTAAGTAATTTAGTATGATATTGTCATGTTTCTTGGTATAGAAGGCCGTTATTTGCTTAATTAATGCAGTTATTTCACCAACAATCATTGGTAGATATTTAACCAAGCCGTAGGAGAGAAGACCTACAATCGTGGAATAGGAAGCAATGACCAGTATTTTCCGATTAAGTGGGATTTTATGTGACAGAAAGATGACCAACCGGTCCATTAAAAAGGTAAAAATGAATGTAAATAAAATCAAGTTAATCATATCTTTTAGTGCATACAGAACTAATGCAAGTAAGACAAAAATTGAAATTCTCTTAAAACCGCTGCTTTTCAATAGATTATTTATCATTTTATATACCAAACCCCATTATTTGTCTTAGATTATGTATTATTTTTATTATAACAAATAAGTCCATGAATGTTACCTTTTAAAATAAAAAGTAGGGAAAATTCTGTGCTATTGACAGGCAAAATAGCCTAGAGCTGCCATACAATATTCAAAAACCACGTATTTACAAAAAAACGGATGGATTTGCCTGAAGGTCAAAAGAACTTATGAGTTATTCAAAGCCAAAAACCCAGTTCAATTTGAATTGGGTTCTCACGAATAGGAATCATTTAGTTGCTAGATGCATAATGATAGCTGGACTCGGGTCATATTTAAATGGAGTTAATAATTCTATACAGGACAAACCATCCACTATAAAGAACAACTTCACCTAAAAAAATTTCCCTTCCTGTTCAATATGATATTGTCTACCGGTTCTGGCGACTTTGTTCCATCCCTCTTTGTTAATAAAGTATTGTACCGTTCCGCTAATGGTACAAACCAATAAAAAAAACCTAAAAAAGAATATATCGAAAAATAGAACGAATACGATCTTTAAGAACTCTTTGTAGGAAAAACGATTTTGATAATAATAGGAGATAACAAAGCCCGCCATATTATAAACTAGGTTTATCACCAATGTGATGACCGCATAAATTAGAACTACTTTACTATTACCTAAAAAGAATAGGAACGTTAATAAACCGATCACCGTCAAAAATGCGCAAAATACCCCTACAAATATGGCCTCTATCAGAAAGAAAAAGGATAAAGGGCTTTTAAAAATTGTGTACAACAATTCTTTTAAATAGAGAACTGTACAGTCCATAAAAGCCTTTTGCCACCTAATTCGTTGATTATATAGACCCTTCCAGGTTTCAGGTACCTCGGTATAACAAATAGCCTCTGGAATATAAGCCACCTTTAACCCCGTTTTTTTACTCTTATATTGCTGTACTTTTAAGGTGATATCGATATCTTCACCAACCGTTTTTCGATACCCGCCAACTTTAATCAAAATATCTTTTTTAAAGATCCCAAAAGCCCCAGAAATAATGGAAAGAGCATCGACCGTCGCAAGAGAAGCTTTATAAATAAAGAATCCGCGAAAATACTCAGCAATTTGAAGTTTTACAATCGATTTAACCTTTAATGTCGGTTTTAACGTACCATTTCTTAACCTTCTGCCCTGTAAAACATTGACGGTTCCCCCAGCGGCAATTAAGTTAGGATCTTCAAATGCTCTGTTAATAACCTGAAGAGCCTTTTCATCTAAGATACTATCCGCGTCTAACGTAATGACTAAATCATTGTCAGCATAGGTGATCCCGGCATTTAGTGAATCTGCTTTTCCTCCATTAAATTTATCTATGACAACTATCCTCGGATCCTTTTTTGATCGATATATTCCTTTTACTGTAGAAAATACTAAATCACCATTGTTTGGTTTTATTTTATGAATTTCTAAATCTAGCATTTCCTCCATGATGTCAAAGGTATGATCGGAAGAACCATCATTGATGAGGATATACTGATAATTTTTATAGTTAAGTCCTCCCACACCTAATATCGTTGTTTTGATTATCGATTCCTCATTGTAGCAAGGAACCAGAATCGTTAATGGTTTCTCAGACAATTTTATTTCTGATTTTTGATAATATGGTTTTTTTCTTAAACTCGTCAGAGAATTAAAGATATGGAAAATCGGAAAAATGAGGCAAATGCCAAAAATGATATAAGACCATAAAATGAAAATGTTATCCATTTACTCCCCCTACTTTCCGGTAAATTTTTACATAATCAATTGAAAATTCAGCCGGGAAAACGGTACTTTCATCGGGGCTACCTGGCCAGTTCCCGCCGATGGCAAGATTTATGATTACGTACATGGGGACATCTGGTACATTTTCATTAGAAGAAAACACTAAATTTCCATCGATGTACCAGCGAATCTCATTTGGCTCCCACTCTAAACTGTAGAGATGGTCTTGATCAAAGGTTTTAACAGTTGAGGTATTATAAATTCTATTCTTCACTCCATTTTCTTTCCAATGGTGAACCATATAGACTACTTCTGGGTCGTCTCCTACACTTTCTAAAATATCAATTTCAGGCAAAGCGTCCTGATCGTCGGACCTTAGCAGCCAAATTGCAGGGAATAATCCTTTTCCAGCAGGATATTTTGCCTTCACTTCTACCTTCCCATATAAAATGTCTTGATTCCCCTTTGTCTGTACAAGACCAGAGGTATAGGTTTGGTTTTCATTTTTCCCTATTAAAAGCAAGCGGCCACCTGCTAGGT
Organism: Neobacillus niacini; assembly: GCF_036961885.1. Taxonomy (GTDB): domain Bacteria; phylum Bacillota; class Bacilli; order Bacillales; family Cytobacillaceae; genus Neobacillus; species Neobacillus niacini_H. The sequence goes on from NZ_JBALNQ010000021.1 coordinate 46,868, forward strand.
GTACATTCTCTTTTTTATAAACCTGCAATTCATTGTTATATTTATCTGCTCTTTCCAACGCAGTCCAGGCGTCATTAAGCACTGAATCATTAAACTCGTCATAAAAAGCGATTTCCCATCCAGGATATTTCGAAATGAACTTCTCTACTAGTTGTAAATTCCTTTTAGGAATCTCATTCATCACAAGTTCTTTCGTTTGAGCACTTTTTGGGAAAAAGTAATTAAAATAGAAGCCAGTGGAAATAATCATCACGAATCCTAAGAGAACCTTAAACTTATTGATCGTCATCAGTCCTTTCAGGTTGTATTTAGAACAGTTGGTTCACTATAAAGAACAATTAGGATAAAAAAATTTATACGTAAACTAAACCCCTGATTAATTTGAATTAATGGCATCAATTAATTTTTTTATTTGGTTTATCTTTTCAGTCGTTAATTGATCATCGGTCAGCTCAATCTCCACTTTGAGCTTACTCTTCACCTGTAGGATTCCCTTACAAAAATAGGGGGACTGTTCTTTCTCCTTTCGAACCAAATCCTCCACTGCCACCCCAAACGTTTCTGCTAATGTTTCGAGTATCTCTAAACTCGGGTTCGTTTGAAGATTCCGCTCGATTAAACTTAAGTATGATTTTGATATACCGGTCCGTTCACTTAACTTACTTAAAGACATTTCCTTTTCTATCCTTAACGCTTTGAGTTTATTTCCGTCCATCGAATCACCCCTGGATGTAATTTTTTAACTCACCCGCCTAATCCTTTTGTTATTAACGTAATGGCCAAGGGTCCTAAAATTACAATAAATAACGATGGGAAGATGAAAAATACCATCGGAAATAACATCTTAACAGGTGCTTTCATAGCCTGTTCCCTTGCTGCCTCACGACGCTGCTCGCGGATTCTTACTGTTAAATTACCTAATACCTTTGCCATTCCTATCCCAAGTTGGTCCGCTTGGATTAATGAGGTAATGACACTTTGGAAGGAATCAGATGGCACTCGCTTCCGAAGAGCATAAAAGGCTTCTCTTCTTGATTTACCTAACTTCATATCTTCTAATGTTTGAAAAAACTCATCCGCCAACGGCCCTTTAATCTTCTTCGAGACTTCAAGCAAGGCTAAATCTAACCCCATTCCAGCCTCCAACAATAGATTTACAGTATCAAAGAAATCGGGCATGGAGACATTAATCGCTTTAATTCTGGCAGTCTTTTTCTTGCCGAGGTAAAAGATTGGGAGTCGGAAACCTAACAATGCCAACGTCAACATCATTATCCAGGTTAACAGTTTGTTATCTGTACTAGGGAGAACGAAAAACAATATCGGTAAACTTAATCCTGCACTTAGGACAATTTGAAACAGCCTGAAATCAATGGCTGATTTAAAAGGGTAACCTGCATCCCTAAGGAGCATGTCTAATTTTTTTCTTTCTGCTGCCGAAACCTTTTTACTTAAAATTTCGGTTCCCTTGCCCCAATAGTATTCCAATGTTATTTTAATGCCTTTTTTATTTTTTTCTTCTAATAATTCCTCTTTTTGTTTTTTTAGTGGTTCAGCAAAATACTTATTTACCCGCTCATTAAAGGAAATTTGCTTCTTGAATATGGTAAACATAAAAGCTGCTATGAATGTCGTTGCACATCCGGCCAGTAAAAATAATAAAAGGATATCCAGCATATTACACCTCGATTCGGATGATTTTCTGAATGACCACCCAGCCAATAATGATAGAAACGGAGGCTACGAACATCATCAGCCATCCTAAAGGATGCTCTAGCATGGGCGCAAAATATTCACGGTTCACTAGTGCTAAATACAAACCAAGGCCAACTGGGAGTAAAGTAATAATCCAAGACGACATCCTGCCCTGTGCAGTTAACGTGTTCAATTCTTCTAGGATTCGAACTCTGCCCCTAATCGTTTCCTCCATCGTTTCCATCAATTCAGCCAAGTTGCCGCCGCTTCTTCTTTGAGCAAGGATAGCCCTAATGACAACTTCCAGCTCCTTATTTGGAAGGCGTTTTTCCATTTCTTCGAAAACATCCTCCAAAGGAACACCTAATCCTGCCTGGCGAATGACGCGCTCAAATTCAGGTCCGAGCGGATCGGGAATTTCTTTGCCAACCAGCTGCATTGCCTGCATAAAACTAAAGCCTGCTCGCATCGAGTTTGCCATCATTCCTAATACTTCAATTAGTTGATAGTTTACAAATGCCAAGCGTTTTTTTCTTTTTCGTTTCATGAGGATTTTAGGGATAGCAAAGCCGATGATCACCACTACAGCATTAAAATACCATGGTAAGCCTATAAATAATCCCATTAATCCAAGGCCAGCAGCTGTTAAAATCCTTAGTGCGAAAAAATCTTCTGGTTTCAATTTGCTTCCTGCTTCGAGCAATAGCTTTTCTGTACCTTCATTAAATTGAACATTTTTAAAGATACCTGCCATTTTATTTACCAACTGATTACTGACAGATGGTTTCTTTTCGCGTTCACTCAGTACTGATATTTTCTCTGGTGAAGGTAAAAACTCAGTTATCCGTTGTTTAATCCTTCGATTTTCTACATAGGTGACTAAAATGAGAAAAAAAGTACCACTTGCTGCAATGAATAACAGCAGAATCATTACCGCGGTTTTCATTCCTACCACTCTCCAATAAACCATGATGAAGGAAGACTATAGCCATTTAACTCAAGCTGCTCGGCGAACTTTGGACGTATACCAGTACTTATGAATTTACCTTCAATTCGGCCATCAATCGAATGACGTGTTTCCTTAAATATAAAAAGGTCTTGAAGGACAATCGTTTCCCCTTCCAGTCCTAGAACTTCCGTAATATGGGTAATTTTTCTCGTCCCATCCTTCATCCTAGATTGGTGGACGATTAAGTTTATAGCATTGGCAATTTGCTCCCTGATTGCTTTTACAGGAAGTTCATACCCTGCCATTAATACCATTGTTTCTAAGCGGGATAGAATATCGCGTGGAGAATTGGCGTGTCCCGTGCTCAAGCTGCCGTCATGACCGGTGTTCATTGCTTGAAGCATATCCAGAGCCTCTGCTCCTCGAACCTCACCGACTACAATTCGATCTGGCCGCATCCGAAGTGCATTTCGAACCAAATCACGGATCGTAATTTGACCCTTTCCCTCAATATTCGGCGGTCGGGATTCAAGCGCAACTATATGCTCTTGTTCTAGCTTAAGCTCGGCTGCATCTTCGATGGTAACGATCCGTTCATCATTAGGAATAAAGGATGATAATACATTTAGTGTTGAGGTTTTACCTGAACCGGTCCCGCCGCTAATAAAGATATTGAGCTTCGATTTAACACAAATTTCGAGAAATTCAGCCATCTGTTCACTTACGGTGTTGAAATTGATTAAATCTTTAATTGTGAAAGGAGTTTCAGAGAATTTTCTGATGGTTAAACTAGGCCCCTTAAGTGCCAGCGGGGGAATAATCGCATTCACACGCGAGCCATCAGGCAGACGGGCGTCAACCATTGGTGAACTTTCATCCACGCGGCGGCCAATAGGGGCAACGATACGCTCAATAACCCGCATAACATGCTGATTATCAATAAAGTTTACATTACTCCGATAAACCTTCCCTTTTTTCTCGTAGTAAACTTCGTTATAGCTATTCACCATAACCTCACTGACTAAAGGATTCTCTAATAAAGGGGTAATCGGCCCATATGCAAGCAATTCGTCCTTAACATAATGAAGAAGATCTTTCTTCTCCTCAAAGGTCAATCTTGTACCTTCCTGTTCAAAAAAGGAATCGGCCAATACCTCTAATTTCTCACTTTCCTGTTGCTTATTTTGCCCTGGATTTTTTTTCAGTTCTTCCAAAAGGTAATTGTGAAGGTCTGCCTCAATATCCCAGAATTCTTGAGACTTTTCCACATTGGGGATTTCTTGAGATGTTTTAGTTGTAGGTGTAGAGATATTTTCCTCTATAAATCTTTTAAATAATGACATAGCCTTCGCCTCACTTCCCCAGTAGATACCAACGTTTATCCTTTTTAATTTCTAGTATTTCATTATTTTTCTCTGCAAACAGGGTCTCTGATAGCTTTAGGACCGACTTACTTAAATGGCTTCGTGAGTTGGATAGGATATATGGATATCCAGCATTAATCGAAGCCACTACAACATTGGATTGCTCTGATAATGTGTGGTAGACATCCATCCCAAAGATTTCTTCGATTTTTTTCACCTCAAGGCTCTGTCCCTTTTGAAACCGATTCAAAAGAAGCTTAACCTTATCTTTTATATTAATAGTCTCTAACGTTTCAAGGTAAAGCTGTGTTAATCTCATAACTGAAAGTTCATTCGTAGTAATTAACAGTATTTCGTCAGCTAAATCTAGGCAACGTAAGTGAATATCCGATAAGTATGTTGCCATATCAATTAAGACGATATCAAATTGTTTCTTCATTTCTTCGATGGCAGCCTTTATATGGTGCTCTGAAATTCCTTCAAAAAATTCAGGTCTCTGTGGTGCAGCAAGGATTGAAATACCGTATTCACAGCTTGTCATATATTGGCTGATGGTATAATTATCTCGTCCATACCCTTCTTTAACCCACTCATAAATCGTTCGTTTCGGTTTTAAATTACAGTACATCGCAACATCACCAAATTGAAGGTTCCCATCCATAATCGCAACCTTTTTCCCCATCTTGGCAAATGAGACTGCGAGATTTATTGTTATAGATGTTTTTCCAACACCACCCTTTGGGCTGGAAATTGCAAACACTCTGCTTTCTTCTTTTGGTGGGTTTACATAATTTTGATCCAATTTCGAACGGTGCTCCATGAATTTCTTTGCATGTTGAATGACTTCAATTAGATCATTTTCTTCGAAGGAAGATCGTAAAGTATCGGATGCCCCCATTTGCATGGCCTTTTTAAGGTTCTCCATGTTATCAGGCATAATTAGAATGATGTAAGCATGCGGATAAAGTGCTGAAATTTCTTGAGAAAGATCATAAACGTTATATAGTGAACCAGCTTTTAAAAATAGAACAGACTGATTACTCTCCCTTAAGAGTGCATGAAGCCTTTCTAGTTGGTTTGTCGTAGTTAGTTGAAAATTATCCTTTTCTAGAAATGTTTTAACTTCTCCAGGGGTAGTTTTCGATTCAGAAAAATAAATCCAATTTATGCTCATTTCTTCTCAGCAGCCTCCTCTTTGATTACTTCTCGAGTTTGCTTATATCCAGCTTTTCCAGTTTCAGCATCTTCTGTATTTCTTAACATTAAATAGAAACCGTCCTTATCCTTGGAGGCTAGGCTGAGCATGACACCTTCCTCGACGGTTACTTCTAATGTAACCGTTTCATAGTGGAGCGCCTCTTCCTTATTATCAGGAGATTTACCAGATGTCAGGACCTTTACATTTTCGAGGGCAAGTACTGCAGATTTAAATTCCTTTTTAGTGGCATCGTCCTTTTGTGTCTCATAAGCAATAACATCAACCATTGAATTTGGAGCAATATATCCAGAAACACCGTGTTCCAGTTCTACCTTTATTGAAATAGCTCTTTTCCCTTTACTAACATCTACACTTGGATTGTTAAATTCTCTAACTAGTGCTGCTTCCTTTTCAGCCTGTTTCTCTTTTTCCTTTTGCTCCTTAGTCTTTTCATCGTTTGTTTTTTCTTGTTCCTCACTTACAGGCGCACTTGCAGGTGCTGAACCGCTATCTTTTGCAAACATCGAAAGATAAATAAACCCTGCAACGGTCACTCCTAATATTAATGAAATTATCCATATTTTTTTTGTATTCATAATGTCCTCCTAAATCCCTTCCTCCATGGACTTACTCCACCAACTTGACCCCGTATATTGTTCCTGTGTCTACACCGCCAATTTGTCCTGGCTCAAACCTTTCAAGAAATTCGCCAATAAGTGTTTTTCCACTAAATCCCTCTATCCAATAGGCAGCAAAACCTACAACGTTGATTACATCCCTACCGCTAGCGTCCTCGAATGTATCAGTTACAACTACATAAATAACTCTTTCGCAGGTACTGTCTGCAGTATCTGCGGACTGACATTGCGTTTTATCTTTATCTGCCTTAATTAAATCATTAATAGCACTGCTAACCGGACCCCACATTTCCCCTGGTTCAGTTTCCACCTCTGTTCCAACTGTATACGTACTTCCATTTGTGATGGCTTCTTTTAAGGTCTTTGCACCTGAGCCGTCGATAGCAAGGAAACCACAGTTGCCCTGCTGATCACCTGGATTAAAGCATGTTAATTCTTTTCCATCAGGAATTTCATCTTCTTCCACAGCTATAGGTGCAATACCACTAGCTGAACGTAATAGTGCAATAACTGCTTTCGATGTAGCACTCACATCCGCATCATTTTTTCCTAATACTCTAGCAAAAGTTAAAGGAACATTAACTAGTTTCGTTGCTCTAATTGAGTCGGATGTTACTGTAAGGTCCGTCTCGGTAATTGGGAAACCATTTTTTGTTGCTACATCAATGGCAATTGCTTTTGCTTCTGTGGTGCTCGTTTTTAAACCCTGAGCCCCCGCTAGAACGGCTGCATCTAATGCATTTTGAAGCTGGCTTTTCTCAGAAAAAAGTCTTCCCCCATCTATCGTTAATGCCGTAAAGCCCAACAGAGCTACCATAGCTATGGCCACCATTACTAGTACTGCACCACTTTCATCACGCAAATTTAATAATTTTAGAATTCTTTTCATCTATTCCACCCTCATTACTGTGGTATCTTTCAAGGTTATAGGTCCTACAATGCTTCCAATCACCGGAGTTAGAAAGGTAATAGGATAAGTAATTGTAATTGAAACATCATCTCCTGAAACTCGTGTCCCTGTTGGAGAAATAACTACTCTATCAGTTGTTAAACCAATGCCGACTGCGTCAGTCACAGCAGTACTTTTTACTTGTGTATCATCTTTGCCAATACTTGCTGCCCGGGCCGCCTCTCTCCCTGCATGATCAATAGTTAAATAGGCATGGAAAGTCCGTCCAAAATCAACGATTCCAAACAGCAGTAAAATTAATAGTGGTAGAATAAGAGCAAATTCAACAAGCGATTGACCGCTTTCTGATTTCATTAGAACCCTCCCCAAACTAATGTAAAAAGTGTTCCTAGCACTATTGCAACTCCATATGGGAATGAAATTCCAGTTTGATTTTCTTTTTTTAATACAATGGACCCCACATTACTTTGGAAAAATACGATTTTATAAAAAAAAGTTTTTATCGTTATAACCAGCCCTTTTTGTTTAAGAATTATCATTAATGCTATTAGTCCTCCAATCAAGGCGGTATACAGAAAACAATAAAAAACAAAACTCGTTCCCATTAAAGCTCCTATTGCAGCCATTAATTTAACATCTCCTGCACCCATACCACCTAACATATAAGGAATCAATAGTAAACCTAAACCAACCCCAAAACCTTTAATACTAAAAACAAATCCTTCTAAACCAAGAGTTGTAGTATAATAGAATAATGCAAATAATACCGAAGGAGTAGTGACTATATTTAAGATTTTTCTATTTTTTATATCTGTGATTAGAGAAATAAGTAATGCTACTATTAAAACGGTTTTTATCATCATTTAAAACTACCTCATCTTTTTTAGAAGCCCTACTTTTAAAAAGTAGGGCTTCAATAGTTATTGATTAATTATTAAACAATAGCTTCTAGCTGAGTAAGGATTCTGTCAAACATATCATCAATCTCAGGTCCAAGTAATAATAATGTAGCAATTACGGCAACTGCAAGTAATCCAACAAGTAACCCATACTCCACTAAAGCTTGCCCTTCTTCTTCAACAAATAAATTTTTGATTTTCTTTAACATTTTGTTTCCTCCTACTAGTTTTTAGTTTTTTCGTTCTGTATTTAGAACTTGAATTTAATATATAACGAACTTAAAGATTTGAAAACGTTCATTTTCGTTCGTTTTTGAGGATATTTACCTATTATTCTATCTTTTTCTCTACTTTTCTTAATTTATCTTAGTTTTTCGTTCTTTAAAAAGAATTTTTTATTTAATATAATGAACAAGTAATACAAAACAATGGAAGGAGTTTTTATATGGAAGGAAAGATTGTTACTATCCCTTATCATATTGAAATGGCTGATTCTTTTTTTAAGAGATTGAAGGGATTGATGTTTCGAAAGGATCCAATACAGAATGAGGGGCTTTGGATTGTACCCTGTAATGCCGTTCATATGTTCTTTATGAAGTTTCCGTTAGACATCGTTCTTTTGAACGAACAAAACGAAGTGATTGAGCTTCATCATTGTTTACAGCCTTGGAAAATGACCAAACCTGTAAAAAATGCCTATTCAACATTAGAACTGCCTGCAGGCGCGGCAGAAAAATTAGGTATACGTATTGGAAGTTTTATTCACGTTAAAAACTAAAAGTTTAAATTAAGAAAAAAATTAGGGAGTGTACGAGAAATTGAAAAAGAGTTTTAGAGTTCTACTATTGTTAATTATATCTTTATTTACGTTGTTAAATGTTGTTTCTGCAGCTAAACCAACTGGAAGCAACACCACAAGTATAAATGTTACCTCTACTAGCAGCTATAAAAGTATTAGCTTAAACTATCAGTTAGTAAACTCAAAGAAGGCAGCCGATCGATACATTATTTATAGAGGGACTCAAAAGATTTATGATGGCGTAAAAACCAGTTTTAGTGATAATGGTTTACATTCAGATACTGAATACTACTATACGGTAGAAGCCAGGTTAAATGGCAGGCTTCTAGCAAAAGCGACTTATAATACATTTACAAAAGCTATTATAATCAACCCAATAGAAATAACAGCAACTGTTCAATCGGATGATTCTGTTGTCCTAACGTGGCCCAATCTGAACTCAGGATTAGCCCCTGACCAGTATAAGGTTTTTGTTAATGGCACACTCAACACAACACTAACACCTTCGGCTTCTTCAACACAGAACACAACGTTACCTGATCTTCAACCAGGGGACCATTTTATAAAAATAGAAGGCTGGTATCAAGATGAACTCGTCAGCCAAAGTAGTAAGATGGTTTCTATTCCGGAACCTATTGTTGCAAAACCTATTCTTGTAACATCAACTGTTCATGCTGATTTTTCCGCAGATATTTATTTTCCTACACCTTCAGACCTTCATATAGATGATTATAAAATCTTTATCAATAATGATGAGGTTTTAAATGGTAGTATAACTCAAGCCAATTACCATATTTCTGAACTTTCACCTAGTCAAATCTACTCGGTTCGGGTAGAAGCTTATAGCGAAGGAAAAATGGTTGGATTGGGAAATACAGAATTTATCTCCCCAAATTTAATTACTGTGGAGAATGATACTCTTGATTTTGAGTCAAGAGTAATGCAAGTTAATTTCAGTTATGATGATTCACTTCAGCCTGCGGATCGAATGGTGATTACTCGCAAAAAGGTTACTCTCGTAAATAGAATGCCAACAGAGGATACAGTCTCTGAGGTTGTTTATGATGGTCTGCCGATTGACATGTACACAGAAAGTCAATTTAGCCTGGATGTAGCTGGATACAATTATGAAGTGGTGAATTACCGAAATGACAGCGTAGTTGGATCTGGAAAAGGATTTGTTCCAAACTTTTTCGATTATTGATTCTGAATTCCAAAAGAGCTGAATTCTACGAAAAATCAGCTCTTTTGGTATTTGAACAATATCCGTATATACAAAATGTTCGTTTTGATGTTAAAATCGTTTTATATAAAGAACACCTTGTTCTATTAATGTTTTTACTATGGAGGTGTTACCCGGTGTTTAAAAAAACAATTGGTATTCTAGTCTTGTTCATTTTTATATTTTCACTAACGAGTGTGCAAGCGGAGGATTCCTTTGTCACCTCTTCACGGATTGAAGGGGTTCTAGTTGTAGATGTAAGTAAATCGATGCTGACAAGTGACCCGAACAAAATCAGCAATGAAGCAATGAAAATGTTTATTGATATGTCTTCATTGAAAGGAGATAAAATCGGTTCTATTGCTTATGCAGGTGATGTGGTTGCCAAAAAGGATCTAGTAAAGCTGCAGATCGAGAAAGATAAAACCGACTTAAAAGCATTTATTGACTCGCTTGGCCAATTTTCAAATACCGACATATCCGTTGGACTGAAAGACGCCATCGATACCCTAGATGCCAGCCATGAAAAGGACTATCTTCCGCTGATTGTTTTACTAGCGGATGGTAACAATGATGTAGATGAGAAACAAGGTAAGACACTACAGCAAGCAACAGATGGCTTGAACACCGCAGTTGCAGAGGCAAAAACCAAGGGTTATCCAGTCTATGTTATTGGTCTAAACGCGGATGGAACACTGAATAAAGAGGTTTTAAAAAACATTGCCACTACAACGAACGGGAAATTTTTTGAAACAAGCTCAGCGGATGATTTGCCAGGAATCCTTAGTGAGATTTTTGCCAACCACTTAAAATTAAAGGTTGTTCCCGTTGATGAAGTAGTTGGTAAAGGTGATTTTCAAGATGTTACCATCACCATTCCAAATACAAATGTATTAGAGGCAAACCTTTCACTTGTCTCAAGTCAACCAGTGGAGATTAAATTGTTCGACCCGTCCGGCACTGAACAAACCCTACCGTCAGATAAACTTACTTTTACAAAATCTAAGTCCTATTCGATGGTTAAAATGCTCAGTCCTGTTCCAGGCGATTGGACCCTAAAGGTCAAAGGCATGCCCGCGGATAAAATTGATATTAATCTCGTGTTTAACTATGATTTACAGCTTTCACTCGCTACACTTGATAGTAAAAAGTATAAGGCTGGAGATACAATCAAGGTTGAGGCATTCTTTGAAGATAATGGGCAGCAAGTTACAAACATTGATCTCTATAATACAATGAAAGCTACTCTTTTATTGACGGATTTAGAAACAGGTCAAACCGAGGAAATCCCTTTAGCGGCAAATCAGCAAGGGTATACAGGGGAATTTATTCTTGGAATTTCAGATACCTATGAGATGCTGGTAAAGGCAGAAGGAAATAGTTTTTTCCGTGAAACACCGGTTCAACAAATTTCAGTGGAAAAGACTGCTGCCTCTTCGGAAGCAAAGGTAAGTCCAGAAAAAGAAGCTCAGCCTTTTCCATGGACATATGCTGGTCTTTTTGCTATAGGGGCTCTCCTATTGGTTATTTTCATAGTTATCTATTTTAAAATTAGAAAAGGTAAACCTGGCTTTTTTGGGCAAATAATGATTGAAATAAAAAATGAAGATACAAAAGAACTCTTTGAACCAAAGTATGAAAAATTAAAAGGCTTTAAAGGAGAATTCAATCTGTTGCAGTTGTTCAAGCTGTCACAAGAATTCACTGAAACGGAACAAATCAATTTTATCCCACTAACAGACTTTGCATTACTAGTCTATAATAAGTCAAACTGTAAGATTGAAATGAACGGTATTGAGGCTGAAGGGGATTATCAACGATTCAGGCAAAATGATACTCTACGTATTATCTTAAGAGATACAAATAAGTCCATATATGTTCGAATGATTGGTGTAGGTCAGAATAAACTTCCGGAAATAAACATTAAGCAAGCATAGTTAGAGGCGATGGTTTATCGCCTTTTTTATTGTCATAAACTCACAAATTTTCATACGAAACTGGTTTTCATTGAGGCTGACAACCAAAAACAGCTGTAATTTCACTGAATACTGTCATCATAATAGCGATGATAACCAAAACCTGCCTGAATTCCATACAATACTGTCATCATACCGCAAATGATACGTTCCCAGTGGAAGTAAAAGTGGTTCAATTTGCATAAATAAAGAATGCACAGAGAAAAAAAACTCTGTGCATTTTTTATTTTGGCTTTATTACCATTAAATCAAGCCCTTTTTCACTAGTATTTCCATTTTGCTTTCTGGGATACTTGGAAGTAAATCTCCATTTTTAACGTCAATTGCCTCCCAATCTGAGTAGACGATAAAGTCCTCAGTCAAAGGTAGAATATCGCTCCAATCATATGTATTTAATTCCTTAGCTACCTCAAATCGAAGCTTCTGACAGGCTTGCCAGCCTTCCTCCCATTCTGCATCTCCAAATAGTTTTACAAGTTCTTCCTGCTTCTTTAAAAATTCGCTATCTTGAATAATAGTTTGGTATTCAACTGGCATTTCTCCTGAGTTCCATAAACTATACTTATCATTGATGCCATATTCTTCGATTATTTGGTTTCGATAAGAATCGATCCCTAATGTAATGAGACCAAGTACAGGTTCATAATCCGTTCCAAGCAAAGATAGGTAACAAACCTTATCTTCGTCATTTAACTTGATATTCCTCACAGCTTTGGGGATCTCTTTTATAAGAATTTGCTTCAATTCTTCAATCAATTGTTCTCTTTCCATAATTCACCTCGGCATAATAAAGTAATATATTAATTCGAGATGTTACGCTTTATTCCTGCCCCATGACGAGAAAAAGGGAGAGAATTTCCAATTGTTTTCTCCAGAAAAAACATGTTAAACAAAAATTTAATAAAATTCTATTTTAAAACTTAAATCCTTCGTGTGATTAATAATTGCCAGTCACAAGTTCGCGGATATGGTCTATCCCTTTTTATAGTAGTTTTTTCTAAAGATAGGGGTTTTACGCTGCATTTTGATAAATGGGGTTATGAATAACTCCGGTCGATTGATACATAATAACAATGGCTATTATCACACCATAAGGAGGAAAATTTGATGATGCAAAACCAGCAGGGACAACAAGGTCAAATGCACCAAAACATGCATACAGGAAATGTACCGCCACAGCTAAATCATGGAGGACATGAGGTTATTGATTTAAATGAAGTTTTAGGGGCAGTAGTTGGCAGCATGAATCAGTATATGTTGTTGCGCCAACACGTAAAAGACCCAGAATTACTAGATATTCTGGATCGCCAATACAAATTTATGCAGGATGAGTACAATATCACAGTGGAATGTTTCAAAACCGGACAGAACCCTTCACATCCTACTTCTAAATATATGATGAATCAGGGGAATGACTTCATCTATGGTATGAAGCCAGCGCAACCTAAGAAGCCTTGGCAGTCGGTTTCTGAAATTAATGATGAATACATTTCAAGCTGTATGCTGGCGTCTTGTAAATCGAGTGCTTCCATGAAAACAATGGCAGCACTTGAAGCAACGAATCCTGTAGTGCGCCGTGTACTTGCCGATTCTGTGCCAAATTGCATTGAAATGGGCTATGAACTTTCTATTTATCAAAATAAACATCATTATTATCAGGTTCCACAGCTGGCTGAGGCCGACATGACTCATTACACCAATGCATTCGCACCTGCACAAGGAATGCCTTCGGGGCAAATGCAAATGCCGAATAACAATATGAACATGAACAACAATTTGCGACATTAAAAGTAAAAAGCTATCCTTTCATGGTGAAGGGATAGCTTTTTTTCATCCTTGGAATCTCAAGTATCTTCTATAACGATGCTTAAATTATTCAATTAAACTTTTGAAGAGATTTTTGTAAGTGAATAATCTCATTCTGTATACTCGGGAACATTTCTATTTCAGGAACGTTTTTAATAGATAGCGACTGTTTTCGTCCGGCAGCAATTGCCATCGTTTCACAAACATACAGCAGTTGGGCAAGCTTTTCCTCTGAAAGAATCGGACGCTTGTCTACTTTTGAGCCATTTTCTAATAAATACCCTAATCGCTCGATGGAGAATATAACTGGCCAATAATAATCCAACGCCTTTTGATCGACCGGAATTTCACCTGCAGCGGTAGTATAGAGTGTTTTTACCGTAATGATATTTGTTTGCATTTTATTAATTTCACTGCATTCTTCGACATTACATCCTACTCCGTGTTTAGAGAAAAGCAGTAATAAAAATTGTCCTTGACTTCGAATGGTTTTGGTTACTAAATGAGGAAGCCGGCTAGATGCTGACCTTCTCCCTACAAACCATACGCCAATTAGGCCGATGGCAGTCCCGATGAGGACATCGATTAATCTAACTGAAGCAAAGTAAGAAAAACTAAATCCTCCCTGACTTGTACTTTCAGCCATCAGTAATGCATTCGGTGTGAAGAACAGTGCTGCTAACCCGTAATTTTTTACAATAAAAAGCTCTGTAATAAACGTCAATAGTAGAATAAGAAGAGCAATGATGTATCCATGTGGCTGTGTAGCAAGAATGAAGCCAGCAATGAGAATACCCACAACTGTGCCAAATCCTCTTTGAATCGCACGATGATAGGTAGAAATAATCGTTGATCCTGACATAACAGCAACACAGGATAATGGCACCCAGTAGGAGCGGGCTAAATCAAATTGATAGGCGATGAACGCTGCGATGATCGTTACGACACCGAACCGTAAGGCAGATATGAATACAATTGAATTTTTGTCAAATGCTCCACCAAGAATCATCTTAGGGGATGGTTTAGAAATTAGTATCACGTTATTAATTTTTGATGCTGGTTCATTCATTATCGCATCTGCATCATATATTTTTTTGAATAATACAGCCACATTTTCATTCATTCCTTCTGGCTGGAGTATTTTTTTACAAACCCCTATTGACGTATTCTTCTTATCCAGTGACTTGGTCATTTCCCGGATCGTTTGCCCTAGTTCCGGTGGTAGTGTTGAATGATCTTCTGAAAAATTTTCGAGTATATACAAAAACATCTGGTTTGCATGATCATTCAATACATACAGTCGATTAAATAATTCTGTTTTTCGCCAAGGAATATACCCGGCTGCAAGTGTTTCATCCGCTTCTTTTAAAACGGACATAACTCGATTCTTCGACTCATTAAACCTCTCTGTACCAACTGACTCAACAAATGCAGCAAGTTCTAAAAAAACTCTTTTTACTACACTGGTTTCTGGACCATGAGGATTAAATAACCAACCACTCATGGCAATGATCCACGATAATGTCCCCCCTAAAAAGACGAGACCAGCACGTATTGGAGCAAGTTCTGGATTAACCGGCATACCGGTAGTCATAGCAAAAACTAAAACAAAAAAAATAGCAGATGGCCCAGTAATTCGCAATGCCCCAAAAATAAAAATAACTGTGGCTCCTATCACCCCCATTAAAATAGCAATGGCAAGCGGGTAAGGTGCAGCAAGTGTTCCAAGTGCTGAAACCAAAGTCATACCAAGTACAACGAAAAATAGCTTTTGTGCATTTTGAGGATAGGGAATATTGAAAAAGTAAAGGTAGGTGAATCCTCCCATTCCTGCTATCAACCCATATTCGAAATTGCCGAACAATAATCCAATCATGACTGGCAATGCTGCAGCTATCCCTGCACAAAATGCTTTTACCCAAGGAAACGATTTTGTGTTCACACTCATTGCCTGTTTTAAATAAGATGGAGATTTAGCAGAGACTAACTTTTTTGTTTCTCCCATATGATGGCTCCTTTTTGTATAAGCATAAAAAATATGTACGGCGATATATGAACGGGATTTACTATTTTTGAATCTTTATCACTATGTAAAAGGCATTATATTTTTGACTTATATATATATAGTAACCACCCACTCAATTTATCATGAAAAGATTTCTTCATCACACTACTGGAATACAATGTACACCTAGTCAAATCTAAAGAGAGAACAAACACAAGTTAACAAAAAAAATCAAAATTCCTTTTGCATTGGAAGAAATGGACCTTTATGTATCCAGTAATACCAGCACTTTCCCAGAATTCAAATGAAAAAGATGCTCCTTGTTTGAAAATATTTTACATAAATACTATAATAAACGAGAACATACATTCGCTTATATTTAGAATGGGAGGACTAGTAATGGAATGCTGGGAATCTGCTTACATTGCGGGAATAATCGATGGAGAGGGATCAATTTCACTAACAAGAATGCATGAGAGCGAACATCGTCGTCCTTGCATTTCGATTGCTTCCACAGATATAGAGCTCTTAATATATATTCAAACTCTAACAGGAGGAAAAATTAATAATAAAAAGAATTATAATCCGGATAAACATAAAGACTCATACACATTAAATATTAAGAAAAAAGAAGCAGTGCTTTCTTTATTAATTAACATAAAACCATACCTAAGAGTTGATAAAAAAAGAAACCGATCTCAGTTGATAATTGAGAATTATGAAAAGGTAACTCCACGAAACGGAAAATATAATCCACAATTATTAGAACGGAAATTAGCTTTTGAAGATGCATTTTTTTTAATATAAAAAAATAAAGCATAAACTTTCCAGCAGGAAAATTTATGCTTTATGTTATAGACAAATAAAAACCACCAAATATGTATTTGGTGGAGACGGCGGGACGTGCGTTTCCATGCTTTCGTCATGGCACTGACTATATCTTGATCCTAATTTTATCAGGACCTCCGGCGTATTATGCGAAATATAATTTTACCTTTACCAGGCAGAATTTCGCATCCTAGTACTACCATTTAACATGGCAGCCTATAAGTCGATACACGGCTGTTGGATTACTCCACATACCGCTCGGCATTGCCTTATCGCATTTAAGCGACGTAGGTTTCACCGATAAAGCCGAATTTTCACTTATGTGTTACCACATAAGGCGACTAAGTTACTAATCGAACCCGCGTCCAAAGATATCGGCACTTAAGCTTCTACGAGTGTAGTCGACATATTGGCGTTTCGCTGATCCATTTGCCTATCGACAGGCGGCCGGTCAGCTAGTCTGTTTGTTCTCTTCCTTCGCCCTCAGACGGTGGACTCCGGCGTAGCCTACTTAGAGTGAGTCCGCTACCCTACCACATAGGCGATGGAGGGGCGAACAGCTATGCAGTATTAAGCTGCGAAAGCTAGGTTGTTGTTAGTTTTGCCAGTTATAGGCGTTGACGTTTTAACGAGGCCGATCCCCTCGACTCGCAACCCAAGCTCGAACTACCCCTGTCGAATCCGTAGCGCCCCCATTATAAAATGAGCTGAAATCTACTTAAAGATTAAAGCTGCAGACGTCGGATGCTCAACAATAGTTTGAGCAAAAGTTTCATCGCTCCTTAGCGACATACTTATTATAACACACTGAGCGCATTTTTCAATTGTAAAGATTTGTAATTACATCTTTTGGCGCTCACGGAATGCACGCTCAATATCTCGACTTGCCTCTTTTTGCTTCAGGACTTCACGTTTGTCATAATTCTTTTTACCCTTTGCTAGTCCTAATAAAACCTTGGCAAATCCATTTTTTAAGTAGATTTTTAATGGGATTAATGCGAATCCCGCTTCCCTTGTTTCTCCAAAAAGCTTATTAATTTCCCGCTTATGGAGCAAGAGCTTTCTTTGTCTGAGCGGGTCGTGATTATAGCGATTTCCTTGCTCATATGGGCTTACATGCATATTTAATAAGTGCATTTCACCATTTTGGATTCTAGCATAGGAATCTTTTAAATTCACTTTGCCGGCACGTATTGATTTGATTTCTGTTCCTTGCAGCACAATTCCAGCTTCGTATGTTTCTTCAATAAAGTAATCATGGTATGCCTTTTTATTTTGCGCAACCACTTTCCCTATTCCTTTTGGCATGTCTCTCACCTCGTTATGGGTTAATTTTAGCAGAAAAGTGTACTCATAACAATTGAAAGCAGGCACAAGCAATCATCAAACATTTTATAGTTACCCAAATACCTCTCGATTTCGGTATACGGGCACTATAAAGCTTCTATAGTTACCCAGACTCCTCATGATTCTGATTTACGGGCATTATAAAGCTTCTATAGTTACCCAAACTCCACTCGATTTCGGTTTACGGTCACTATAAAGCTTCTATAGTTACCCAGACTCCTCACGAATCCAGATTACGGGCATTATAATGCCCTTATAGTGACCGCACCCCTATCCAATCCAAGGGTCCGGGCATTATAAGGGCCAGAAACGAATAAAATATTATCTCTTCTTATTTTTCCGCTTCGTGCTTTTGTTGTTAGCGACATTTTCGTAAAACTTCTTTTTCTTGCGGGTTCCCGATCCTTGACCAGTTCCGCCACCACGACCTTCCGCCTTTTGTTCTCCACTGCGGCCATCCGTTTTATTACGACGTGGCTTTTTCGTATCGCTTCCTGTTTTAAATACCTTCGTTGTCTCTGAGCGTTCGCGGCGAGTACCTTTCATTCCGACGATTTCAAAGTCGATGGAACGCTCATCCTTATTAACTTTAACGACTCGAACAGTGATTTCATCGCCAATTCGGAATACATTCCCTGTCCGCTCGCCAATCATTGCAAAGTGGCGTTCGTCAAACCGGTAATAATCATCCGTCATATAGCTAACATGGACAAGGCCTTCAATCGTATTTGGCAGCTCGACAAACATTCCAAAATTGGTCACTGAGCTGATAATACCGTCATACTCTTCGCCAATCTTGTCTTCCATGTATTCAGCTTTCTTAAGCTCATCTGTTTCACGCTCTGCATCAACTGATCTACGCTCCATTTTTGATGAATGCTGAGCAATTTCAGGCAATCTGGCATTCCATTTTTCCCTCGTCGTCTCATCTAGCTTCCCTTCAATTAAATAAGTTCGGATCAAGCGATGAACGATTGTATCGGGGTAACGGCGAATTGGCGAGGTGAAATGAGTATAAAACTCAGTCGATAATCCAAAGTGACCAAGGCTTTCAGGATCGTATTTCGCCTGCTGCATGGACCTGAGCATAACGGTCGAAATAACCATCTCTTCTGGCTTTCCTCGAACTTCCTCAATAATTTCCTGAAGGGCTCTAGGATGTACATCATTTGCTGTCCCTTTAACAATATAACCAAAGTTGGTGATAAACTCGAAGAATCTCCTTAGCTTGTCTTCCTTTGGATCCTCATGGATACGGTAAATAAACGGTACTTCCATCCAGTGAAAGTGCTCTGCGACCGTTTCATTAGCAGCGAGCATAAATTCCTCAATTAGTTTTTCCGCTACCGAACGTTCACGAAGCACAACATCTAATGGTTTACTCTCTTCATCGACCAAGACCTTTGATTCTTTAAAATCAAAATCAATCGCCCCACGCTTCATTCTCTTCTCACGCAAGATTTGCGCTAGTTCTTCCATCTGTTCAAACATCGGAACAAGAGATTCATATCGAGTGCGTGTTTCTTCATCTTTATCAACTAATATCTTATTGACATCAAAATAGGTCATTCTCTCGGTAGTTTTAATCACACTTTGAAAAATTTCATGATTAACAACTACCCCTTCAGAATTAATTTCCATATCACATGATAATACTAAACGGTCAACTTTTGGATTTAGTGAACAAATTCCATTAGATAAACGATGGGGAATCATGGGGATAACCCTGTCGACTAAATAAACACTCGTTGCCCTATCTTCTGCCTCTAAATCGATGGGCGTTCCTTCTTGTACATAATAACTTACATCCGCAATATGTACTCCAAGCTTATAGTTTCCATTAGCAAGCTTCGTCACAGTTACAGCATCGTCAAGGTCTTTTGCGTCTGCTCCGTCAATCGTGACAATCGTTTCATTCCTTAAATCGCGACGGTTCTCTAATTCGCTCTCTTCAATGGTATCCGGTGTTTCATTTGCCTGTTTTAATACCTCATCCGGAAAGGCCATCGGCAGCCCATGTTTATGGATGACGGATAGGATATCTACCCCAGGGTCATTTTTATGCCCTAGAACCGTAATAACTTCACCTTCAGCGCTTTTTCTTCCTTCAGGATAGGTAGTTAATTTTACAACCACTTTATGGCCTTCCACCGCACCTTTAGATGCATTTTTTGGAATAAAAATATCATTGGCAAATTTTTTATCATCGGGAATAACAAAACCAAAGCTTTTGCTTTCTACATACGTGCCGACTATTTGCTGAACTCCACGCTCAAGAATACGGATAATGCTGCCTTCCCTGCGCTGCCCTGAGCTTTCAGATGAAATCCGGGCAAGTACGGTATCGCCGTGCATCGCTGTATTGGTTTCGTTAGGTGGAATGAATATATCATCCATTCCCGGCTCATCTGGAATTACGAAAGCAAACCCTTTCGCATGACCAGTTAATTTTCCCCGAATCAGGTTCATTTTTTGCGGTAGTCCGTATCGATTACTGCGTGTCCGAACAACCAGTCCTTTTTCTTCCATTTGAACAAGTGCTTTAACAAATTCCTTAAAGTCGCTCGAATCGGCAATTCCAAATGCCACTTCTAGTTCTTGAACGGTTAAAGGTTTGTATGCCTCGTCCTTCATATATTGTAAAAGCTTATCAACGTGCAGTTGAATATTATCTTCCATAAAAATCCCTCCTTACAGGATTAATTTTGCCAATCTAATTTTTCTAAAAAGGCGTAAATATCTTCATGTAGCTGATCACGTTCTTTATCGAGCGTGATCACGTGTCCTGATTCCTCGTACCATTTAATTTCTTTTAAGTCAGACTCCACTTCATTGTAAATGATGTTAGCACTTTCGGTGTTTATCATTTTGTCGTGGCGAGCTTGAACCACGAATGTCGGAGCATAAATCATGTCTACATGGTCGCGAACATCTGAAATCAACGCTTGCAGAGCCTTCAAAGTATTCATCGGTGTTTTCGTAAACTCATTCATTTCTATTTCAATTTGCTCTTCGGTTTTTCCTTCCCTCACCTTATATTCACGGGCATACTCGAGGATTCCTTGATACATGATTTCTTCACTTTTTATGTACATGGGTGCACACATTGGGACAATACCCTTTATAGGTACAGTGTAACCCAATTTTAGGGAAAATACGCCACCCAGTGATAGTCCAGCTACTGCAATTTCTTCATAGCCTTGATTTTTCAAAAAATTGTAACCACTTAAGACATCCTGCCACCAATCTTCAGGGCCAGTATGCACTAATTCCTCTGGTGGAACCCCATGTCCCTTGTAGTGGGGTGCATGACAGGTATATCCCCTTTTTTCTAAAAAACGTCCCAATATCCGAACATCTGCCGAATTACCAGTAAAACCGTGAAGCAATAAAACCGCTCGCTTTCCTCCTATAAAGGTAAAGGGCTTGGGTACAGCAATTTTCATAGTAAAAACTCCTTTAAATCAATAGGTTGTGTTAAGGAAATGGTTGATTTTATAACCTGTTGATTTGCGCGGAAGGCACGAGACTCCTGCGGGACTAGCAGGTCAGGGTGAGACCCCGCAGTCGCGCAGCGGCGCGAGGAGGCTCACCGACCGCCCGCGGAAAGCGAAGTGCCTGGAGCGCAAATCAACAGACTTGTTTACACAACCAATCAATAAAATCCATTATCTTAGTTTAAGCAAACAACTGGCTAACATTCCAGAAAAAAGCCTTCATTTTAGTTCAAAAAAAAACCTGACTATTATTAAGCCAGGTTTTTGAGCATTCTTTATTAAACTTCGAAGTATGCAACTAAGACAGCAAGAAGAATGAAAAGAACAGCTAACACTACTGTAATACGGTGTAAAATCAAATCAAGTCCACGTGCCTTTTGTTTACCAAATAATGTTTCGGCACCACCTGAAATGGCACCCGATAATCCAGCACTTTTACCTGATTGTAATAATACTACAAGAATAAGTCCAATACTAACGATTACTAATAACGTAACAACAAATGCATGCATGTAAAGCTACCTCCTGTTAGTTCGTACATTTCACAGTATTTTTAATGTATCATATTATTGAGTTTTTAACAATACTAGCTTTTGTGTCAGCTTTTAGAAGGTTCCTTTTATAACTCGGTCACTCCAGCACCTCTGCATTGACCCAAATGCCTTTCCTGAATGCTCTTCGGTCCCTCCAGCTCCCCTGCATTGACCCAAATGCCTTTTCTGGATACTCTTCGGTCCCTCCAGCTCCTCTGCATTGACCCAAATGCAATTTCATATTGCTCTTCGGTCACTCCAGAAAGAAAGGCACTCATTCGTCAATGAGTGCCCTGGCTTAACTGATTATTTACTTAAGTTATAGAAAGATTTTAATCCGTTGTATTGTGCGGTTTCACCTAATTGATCTTCGATGCGAAGCAATTGGTTGTATTTCGCAACACGGTCAGTACGTGAAGGTGCACCTGTTTTGATTTGACCTGCATTTGTTGCAACTGCGATGTCAGCAATTGTGTTATCTTCTGTTTCACCAGAACGGTGAGAGATAACTGCTGTATAGCCAGCGCGCTTAGCCATTTCAATTGCGTCAAAAGTTTCAGTTAATGTACCGATTTGGTTAACTTTGATAAGGATTGAGTTACCAATTCCTTTTTCAATACCTTCTGAAAGCTTCTTGGTATTTGTAACGAATAGGTCATCCCCAACTAATTGAACTTTTTTTCCAAGACGTTCAGTTAGAAGCTTGTGTCCTTCCCAATCGTTTTCATCTAAACCATCTTCGATTGAGATAATTGGATATTTGTTAGAAAGCTCTTCGTACCAATCAACCATTTCAGCAGAAGTTTTAACAACGCCTTCACCTGCAAGGTGGTATTTACCATCTTCTTTGTTATAAAACTCTGAAGATGCAGCGTCCATTGCTAAGAATATTTCTTCACCTGGTTTGTAGCCAGCTTTTTCAATTGCTAGTACAATCGTTTGAAGTGCTTCCTCGTTAGACCCTAGGTTTGGAGCAAATCCGCCTTCATCCCCAACAGCTGTGTTAAGTCCTTTTTCTTTAAGAACTGACTTTAAGCTGTGGAAAATTTCTGCACCCATGCGAAGTGCTTCTCTGAAGTTAGGAGCGCCTACAGGCATAACCATGAATTCTTGAATATCAACGTTGTTATCAGCGTGCTCTCCGCCGTTAACAATGTTCATCATTGGTACTGGAAGCTGTTTAGAATTGAAGCCTCCAAGGTATTGATATAAAGGAATATCTAGGTAGTTTGCAGCAGCGTGAGCTACAGCCATAGAAACACCAAGGATCGCATTAGCGCCTAATTTACCTTTATTTTCAGTACCATCAAGCTCGATTAGTGCATGGTCAACAGAAACTTGATCTAAAACACTAAATTCTTCACCAACAAGGTGTGGAGCAATAATTTCGTTCACGTTTTCGACTGCTTTTAATACACCTTTACCAAGGTAGCGGGATTTATCACCATCGCGAAGTTCTACTGCTTCATATTCTCCAGTAGAAGCTCCACTTGGAACTAGGGCACGGCCAAAAGCACCTGATTCAGTAAAAACTTCAACTTCAACTGTTGGATTACCACGGGAATCTAATACTTCTCTTGCGTATACGTCTACAATAAATGGCATTTAATTTCTCTCCTTTTAATATAAAAATTTATTTTATTAATGATTTTCCTGTCATTTCTTCAGGCTGTCCTAATCCAAGCAATTTTAACATCGTTGGAGCTAGATCTCCCAAAATTCCGCCTTCTCGCAATTCTACATCATTTTTTGTAATAATGACGGGAACTGGATTAGTGGTGTGGGCTGTCATTGGATCGCCTTCAGGTGTAATGACTTCATCGGCATTACCATGGTCTGCGGTAATGATGGCAGATCCACCTTTTTCAAGAATTAAATCAACAATTTTACCTAAGCATTCATCAACTGTTTCGATTGCCTTAACAGTTGGTTCAAGCATTCCTGAATGGCCGACCATATCAGGATTTGCAAAGTTTAGGAGAATGGCATCAAACTTATCGTCTTGGATTTCCTTTAGAAGTGCGTCAGTCACTTCATATGCGCTCATTTCAGGCTGCAGGTCATAGGTTGCAACCTTTGGTGAATTGATTAATATCCGCTCTTCTCCAGGAAACTTATCTTCACGGCCACCGCTCATAAAAAATGTAACATGAGGATACTTTTCTGTTTCAGCAATTCTTAATTGCTTTAATCCATTTTGCGATAATACCTCACCTAATGTATTATCCAGGTTAGAAGGTTTAAACGCAACGTATCCGTTCACCGACTCACTAAAATGCGTTAAACACACGAAGAATAAATCGCGCGGATGTTTTTCACCACGGTCAAACCCTCGGAAATCTTCGTTTGTAAATACATTGGAAATTTGAATAGCTCGGTCAGGACGGAAATTATAGAAAATAACGGCATCATCATCTTGTATCGTCGCAACAGGGCTGCCATCTTCCTTGGTAATAACGGATGGAATGACGAATTCATCATAAATTCCATGCTGATAAGAATCCTCTACTACATCTAATGGGTTCGTGTAGGTAGGACCATCACCATAAACCATTGAACAGTAGGACTTTTCAACCCGTTCCCAGCGCTTGTCCCGGTCCATTGAATAGTAGCGACCAGAGATGGTTGCAAATTCACCCACGCCATACTCATTCATTTTATCGATAGTCTGTTGAATATATTTTGCCGCGGTTTTTTGACCAACATCACGTCCATCAAGGAACCCATGTAAATAAACGTTCTCTACGCCTTCCTCTTTGGCCATCTTTAAAAGAGCAAACATGTGATTGATATGGCTATGTACACCACCATCGGATAATAAGCCGAATAAATGTAAATTTTTACCATTGCTCTTAACATGGTCCATTGCACTGCGGATGGTTTCATTTTTCACAAATTCACCTTCACGAATAGCAATATTCACACGTGTTAAGCTTTGGTAGACAATCCGGCCAGCACCAATATTTAAGTGACCAACTTCGGAATTGCCCATTTGTCCCTCTGGAAGACCGACTGCTTCACCAGAAGCCGTTAAATGTGAATGTGGAAACGTATTCCAATACCGATCAAAATTTGGTTTTTTTGCATGATAGACTGCATTCCCTTTATGTTCATCCCTGCATCCAAAGCCATCAAGAATGATGAGGGCAACGGGGGACTTACTCATAACTTCCTGCCTCCAATAACTGCAAGAATGAACGAGCCTCTAGGCTTGCTCCGCCTACAAGAGCACCATCGATATCTGGCTGAGCCATATATTCTTTAATGTTCTCTGGCTTTACACTTCCGCCGTATTGAATTCTAACCGCATTTGCAACTTCCTCGTTAAACTGTTTAGCAACAACCTGACGAATGTGTGCACATACATCATTTGCATCTTGTGAAGTTGAAGATTTACCTGTTCCAATCGCCCAAATAGGTTCGTAGGCAATCACGGATTGTTTCACTTGCTCATCCGTTAATCCTGTTAGTGCTTTTTGGATTTGTGTAGCTACAAAATCCATTGTTTCGCCATTTTCACGTTGTTCTAGTGTTTCACCACAACAAACAATTGGTGTTAAATTGTATTTAAAGGCTGCAAGAGTCTTTTGGTTAACCGTTTCATCTGTTTCATTAAACATTTCTCTACGCTCTGAATGGCCAATTATGACATATTGAACGCCAATTTCAGAAAGAGGTTTCGGGCTGATTTCACCTGTAAACGCTCCGCTCTCTTCAAAGTGCATATTTTGAGCGCCAATCTTCACATCAGTTCCCTCTGTTACTTCTACAAGATTTTGTAAAAATAAAGCAGGGGCACAAATAATTGAATCGATTTTTCCAGACTCAGGAACAAGTCCTTTTACTTCCTCAGCAAAGCTTTTTGCTTCAGCAAAGGTTTTATTCATTTTCCAGTTACCTGCAATAATTGGTTTACGCATACTGGCACTTCCTTTTTACTAAATTATTTGACTAGTGCAGCGCCTTAGGGCTTCCACTTTTCTATCTATCATTTAAAGCAACGACGCCTGGAAGTGCTTTGCCTTCCATGAATTCAAGTGAAGCGCCACCGCCTGTTGAAATATGGCTCATTTTATCAGCTAAATTAAATTTTTCTACTGCTGCTGCAGAATCTCCGCCGCCAATAACAGAATAGGTACCTTCTGAATCTGCTAGTGCTTCAGCAACTGCCTTAGTTCCGCCGGCAAACTTATCAATTTCAAATACACCCATAGGTCCATTCCAGATGACTAATTTAGAGTTTTGAATGACGTCACGATAAATCTCAGCTGTTTTTGGTCCGATATCAAGTGCTTCCCAATCTGCAGGAATCTCGTTTATAGCAACTACCTTTGAATTCGCATCTGCTGAGAAATCATCAGCAACAATTACGTCAACTGGGATATAGAAATTAACACCTTTTTCTTTTGCTTTTTCTATAAAAGAATTCGCTAAGTCAATTTTATCTGCCTCAAGAAGTGATTTACCAACTTCATGACCCTGTGCTTTAACAAAAGTATAAGCAAGTCCGCCGCCAATGATTAGGTTATCCACCTTTTCTAATAGGTTTTCAATAACTCCGATTTTATCCTTAACCTTCGCACCGCCAATAATTGCAGTAAAAGGACGCTCAGGAGTGGATAGTGCTTTTCCTAATACATCAAGCTCTTTTTCCATTAAAAGCCCAGAAACAGCAGGAAGATGATGAGCAATACCTTCAGTAGAGGCATGCGCTCTGTGTGCTGCTCCAAATGCATCATTCACATACACATCTGCTAGCTCCGCAAAGGATTTCGCAAGTTCCGGATCATTCTTTTCTTCACCAGGGTAGAAACGGACGTTTTCAAGAAGAAGTACGTCGCCCTCATTCATACCTTGAATCAACGATTTAACAGAATCACCGTATGCTTCATCTGCTTTTTGTACGTTTTTGCCAAGAAGTTCAGAAAGTCTTACACCTACTGGAGTTAAGCGCATTTCTTCTACAACTTTACCTTTTGGACGTCCAAAATGGCTCGCTAAGATGACTTTTGCACCCTGGTCCATTAAGTATTGGATAGTAGGCAATGCAGCACGAATTCTTGTTTCATCGGTAATTTTACCTTCCTGCATTGGAACGTTAAAATCCACTCGGCAAAAAACGCGTTTTCCTTTTACATCAACATCTTTTAATGTTTTCTTGTTCATGCGAAAAGCCTCCCTATATATTGACTCGTTTCCCATAAAAAAAGGGAGGGGGGAATGTTCCCCTCTCCCCTTTGACATAACCATTAAACATTATAAACTGGAAATGATTGATTTTCCAATTTCAGCTTAAAATGAAATATTAAAGTCCTTTTTGAGCAATGTATCCAATTAGGTCAACAACACGGCTTGAGTAGCCAACTTCGTTGTCATACCAAGATAATACTTTTACCATATTGTCTTCAAGAACCATAGTTGATAGTGCATCAACAGTAGAAGAAACGGTTGCACCGTTATAATCAGTAGAAACTAATGGAAGTTCGCTATAAGCTAAAATTCCTTTTAATGGACCTTCAGCAGCTGTTTTCAATGCTGCATTTACTTCTTCAGCTGTTACATTCTGTTCTAATTCAGCAACTAAATCAACAATAGAAACGTTTGGAGTTGGAACACGAACTGCCATACCGTTTAATTTGCCTTTTAGCTCAGGAAGAACTAATGAAACTGCCTTTGCAGCACCAGTTGATGTAGGAATCATGTTCTCAGCAGCTGCACGTGCACGACGGTAGTCCTTGTGTGGTAAATCAAGGATTTGTTGGTCATTTGTATAAGAGTGGATTGTAGTCATCATTCCACGTTTAATTCCAAAGCTATCATTTAAAACTTTTGCAAAAGGAGCTAGACAGTTAGT
Organism: Neobacillus niacini; assembly: GCF_036961885.1. GTDB lineage: Bacteria > Bacillota > Bacilli > Bacillales > Cytobacillaceae > Neobacillus > Neobacillus niacini_H. Next base: position 74,388 of record NZ_JBALNQ010000021.1, read on the forward strand.
TGTACAAGATGCGTTTGATAATACGTGGTGGTTAGCCGCATCGTATTTATCTTCGTTAACACCCATAACAATTGTAATATCTTCGTTAGAAGCTGGTGCTGAAATGATTACTTTCTTTGCGCCTGCTTCAAGGTGTTTTGCAGCATCTTCACGCTTTGTGAAACGTCCAGTAGATTCAACTACAACTTCTACTCCAAGTTCACCCCAGCCTAATTGAGCAGGATCACGTTCAGCAAGTACTTTTACTTTTTGGTTGCCAACAACTAGATATTGACCATCAACTGTAACGTCTTGTTGAAGAGTACCATGGACTGTATCGTATTTTAAAAGATGCGCAAGCATATTTGCATCAGTTAAATCGTTGATTGCTACGATTTCCATCTCAGTGTTATTTAATGCCGCACGGAATACGTTACGGCCGATACGACCAAAACCATTAATACCAACTTTTACTGTCATTTTAATTTCCTCCTTGTTTTGAAAAAAGGTTTTTTATTTAAAAAGGAATTAACCTTTTAATAACTTTCTTGCTGCACCCTCATCGGTAATTAATATGGTCGAGGGTGGTGCTTGTTTCATATAGGCCTTAATTGCTTTCGCCTTTGAAGCGCCGCCTGCCACAGCTAACACATTGGGAATCTGTGCTAGGTCTTCTAATTGAAGTCCAATCGTTAAAACCTTATGGACGATTTCACCTTTTTCATTAAAATAATAGCCAAAGGCTTCCCCAACTGCTGCGTTCGTTTCTAACTTCTGCAAAATTTCGGGTTTAGATTTTCTTCGTTCAGCCATTGTGATAGCATCCCCAATTCCATGAAGAACCATGCTTGCTGATTTTATTAAATCTAAAACTTCATGAATTTCGGGCTCTTTAATAAGTGATTCATAAATTTCGTTACTAACTTGATCGGGTACATAGAATACACGATGTTTCGAGTGTGTATTTTTTGACATGATTGAGCTAATGGTATTCGCTTGGTTTTGAACATCCTCACCTATACCGCCACGGGCAGGGACAAACAGCAGTTCTTTTTTGCCAAGATCTGATGTAAGGACGTTTGCGACAGCAGCCATGGTCGAGCCACCAGTTACAGCGATAATATTTTTACCTGTTAGGTTCATTTTCATGCAATTCGCACTAGCCTTACCAAGGTCTTCCTTAACCATTAAGGATTCGTCGCTGTTACCAGGTACAATCACAACCTTATGTATTTTAAGGCGGTGTTTTAACTCTAGCTCCATTACATCAATACCCCTTAACTCTCGGATTAAACCCTCTAAGTCCTCTAGCAAATTTTTCCCTTCAGAGGTCAAACTCATTCCAATATTGTTAATCGAAATAAGGTTTTGTTCTTTTAGGAAATCTACTTCACTTCGAAGGACTCTTTCGGTATATCCAAGGTTAGCTGCAAGACTCCTTCTTCCTACAGGCTGCATAAAACCTATATGCCTCAGGATAGAATACCGCTTATGTAGTACTTGAAGAAGATCAGGTAATAATCTTTTTTGAATATCGATGAGTGATTGCATAACACCTTGCTCCTTTATTGTATGTAGATGGTCATAAAATGTCCACCATAGACAAATTATGTCCCACTTCATCGAAAAAAAATCACCCCTGCTAACAATTTTCATTCTAACAGGAGTGAAAACCTTTTTCAACTTAAAAGTTTCCCTTTTTTTCTTGTAAACGGTTACGTATGTCCATTTTATCAATAATTCCAAAAGCAACTTCTTCCCCATCCATTTTAACCACTGGAATCATAATTCCGTACAGTTCTGTTAATTCATCACTTTCGTCAATATCAACTTCTTCTAATATAATGTCCCAATCTTGCTTTAACTCAATGATTATTTGCTTTGCTTTCTCGCATAAGGAACATTGCTTTCGTGTATATAAGGTAATTACTATTTGTGGCATTGTTTTTTCCTTTCAATCAAACCTTTTTCTTTTCGAAGAGGAAGCTATTCCAAGTTGATCCCGATATTTAGCAACTGTTCTCCTTGAAACAACAATCCCTTGACTTGTCTTAAGGACTTCAACAATTTCTTGATCTGAAAACGGATTTTGTTTATTTTCCGTTTCAATCAACGAAGCGATTGCATTTTTCACTTGGCTTGATGATGTGTTTTCGTTTGAGACCGTTTGAATGGTGCTCGTAAAGAACGATTTTAACGAGAAAGTTCCTATTGGAGTTTGAACATATTTTTCCTTTACAGCACGGCTTACGGTTGATTCATGTATTTCTAGTTCAGCTGCTACTTCCTTCATCGTCATTGGGACTAAGTATTCCCGTCCTTTTTCAAAAAAACACGATTGCTTTTCAACAATTTTACTCACAACCCGTGTTAGAGTTTCCTTCCGTTGCTCAATACTTTTCATAATCCAATGATAATCCTGAACCTTCTCCTGCAAAAAGCGACCTACCTGGGAATCTTGTGTACTAGTAAGTTTTTGATAATATTGATCATTAAAACTAATTTTAGGAATGCTGTCATTACACAGCCTCACTGAATATCCACCTTCGAACCGTTCCACAATCGCATCAGGGATAATATAGGAGGCATTCTCTTGTTCCAATCTTGATCCAGGTCGTGGATTCAATTGCTGGACAGTGTCAAATACCTCTTGAATCTTTTGAATAGGAATTTGTAATTCCTTAGCAATATGCTTCCATTTCTTTTCTGCAAATGGAACGAAATAATCAGATAGGATAGTCAGCGCTAAATGGTCCGCTAAGTTTTTTCGTTCTATCTGAATTACTAAGCATTCTTGAAGGTTTCGAGCACCTATTCCAGCAGGTTCTAGAGTTTGTATGACAATAATACATTCATCTACCAGCTCTAATGGGACTCCTAAAAATTCTGAGATTTCGCTTGGTTCAGAAGCTAAGTATCCGTTTACATCTAGGTTCTCAATTAGATATTTAATCACTTTCAATTGTCTGCTAGAGTATTTATGAAGGGTAAGTTGATTAATCAATTGGTCTTCCGTAGTAGATGACTTGGCTGCGATTTGTTCTATCCACTCATTTTCTGTATTTTTATTATTATACTTTTTCCGCCGATTGCGGTCTATTAATGGGTTAATAGGCTGAATATTCTTATTCTCAACCTGTAGCAGGGGATTTTCAAGCGCCTTGTTTTCTAGGAATGCAGTAAGCTCTTGTGCTGAATATTGTAAAAGCGCAATCGCTTGGGTTAGTTCCTGAGTCATTGCCAATTTTAACGATTGTTGTTGCCATAAGCCTGCTTTCAAATCCATATCCTATTCCCCCCTTGTTCCATTTTACATGATGAAAGGGGTTTCGTGTATGGAAAATAAAAGTTAAATAATTTAACTCTCTTTTTACTTGGTAAACGAGGGAACACTTAACTATAGCCAAGTTTACACTGCCTTAAATAAAGTATCTACTCAGAGTTTTCATATTTTGACCATCTGCTGCAACTGGGTCGTTAAAATAACCTGCATCCGTTATTTCCTGACATAAATACCCCTCAAAATTATAGGTATTAAGACAGGTAACCATATCCTCTAACGGAAAGGTGCCATCCCCCCAAATTAAATGTCCAAATGGAGTACCGTCTACAAAATGAATATTCACAATATCTTGATCAAAGGTTTCAAACCACTGCCAAATAGTTTCATTCGCTACCCCCATCGGATTTGTGTCCAGCATGATTTTAAAAGAAGAATGATTAATCTCATCAAACATTCTTTTCGCATCCTGTAAAGTGGTAACAAGTCCTGTTTCATCCGGACGCAAGGATTCCATTGAAAGGACAATCCCTTCCTGTTGGGCAACGTTCGCTAATCGAAACAGCATATCTCTTGAGCGCTTCCAAGCTTCCTCACGATTTTCTGTTTTATATCCCCACCCCGAATTGATATGTAGTGACTTACTTCCTAGTTCGGCCGCCGCTTTTATTCCATTGGAAAAATAGTGAAAACTCCTTTCTCTATACTCAGGTTCAAAAAGGCAATATTGATAGCGATATAAAACGGAGGCAGCAACAAAACCGACTACGTTCAAACCCATAGATTGAATTTTATTCCTCAACATTTTACAGTCGCTATAGGTTACATAATCAAGCCAAAAATGCGGGGGTCCTCCCCATAAAGCAATACTTGTAAACCCTATAGATTGTTGGGCATTTAAGAAATAATCGAGAGAGTAATTTTTATAATGAATATTCATTCCAGCAACTTGGTCACGCCTAATTGAAGGCTTCATCATACTTTCTCCTTTCTAGCATTTCAAATACTTACGAAGTGCCTTCATATTCTTCATATCCGCAAATGCTGGATCTTTATAGTAGGAACGTGAAGTAATTTCTTGGCCCAAATAACCTTTGTAGCCATGATTATTTAGCTTTGTAATAAATCTCCCCAAAGGATAGCAGCCATCGCCCCAGACCAAATGATCACTCGTGTTTCTGCCATCAACAAAATGGGTATGGACAATTTTCTCACCTAACGTAGCGAACCATTGATCAATACTCTCACCTGCTGACTCAACAGAAACAAGATCGAGGAGCGCTTTTAAATTGTCATTGTTGACTTCTGCAAATAATTTAGTTAACTCGTTCAAATTCCTGATGACGCCTATTTGGTCAGGACACAATGTTTCCATTGCCAATGTGACATTATTTCGCTTAGCCTCTTCACATAGAATAGAAACAGATTCTACACATCTCTCCCAAGCGGTATCATAGCCTTCATCCTGATATTTACCCATTGTATTAATGGGCATCACCGATACGCCTAGCTCTGCAGTTACTTTAATGCATTTTTTAAAATACTCTATAGACTTTCTATGCCTGTCTGGATCTGTTGCACATAACATATATCTATAGGAGGTACATTCCGGGGTAAAGGCGACAATGTCTAGATTTCTATGCTCGATTTGTTTTTTTATTATTTTACAATCATTATATGATAAGTGATCAACCCAAAAATGTGGAGAGCCTCCCCATAATTCAATACTACTGCAGCCTAATTTTCTTTGTACGTCTAGAAAGTATTCAAAGGAATAGTAGTAATAATGAATGTTCATTGCAGCAATTTGCTTTTCTATTATCAAACAATCCGGTTTCCCCATACCCTTTCACATCACAATCTTTTATATTTTAAGAAAACAAAAGGGATTTAGAATATTGGTTCTAAATCCCTTTATTGATGCTATTAATCTATTGATTAAGGATATTTTCACCTGTAAAACCTTTTAGTAGATCTGGATCATTTAAATCTTCCAGTGATTTCTTTTCAAATTGCGCAAAAGTACCATCGGTTAAAATTCTATTTAAAACCTTATCCACTAGTTCTATAAAATCCTCATTTCCCTTTGGAAATGCGATAGAGGCACCTGGATCTCTGTCTTTAGGAACATCATATTTGAGGTAGTCTACCAACATAATTTCAGGGTTAGCCTTCACATAAAGTATTCCTTGCTTTTCATTAAATACTGCAGCATCAACCTTTTTGTTTAAGAGCGAAAGAAGGATATCCGGTGCTTTGCTTAGCTCAAAAAGCTCTGCTTTTGGATATTTTTCAAGGAGTGTAACGGAAGTAGAACTTCCTTTGATCGAACCGATTTTAGCACCAGCTAATTGGTTTTCCTCCTTAAACAAAGGTTTATCCTTGTCTTCTGTTCTAATGGCAATGGTTTGTAATGATCTGTGATATGGAATCGAGAAATCCATATTTTTCTTTCTTTCCTCGGTTGCAGATAGAGTTGGAGCAAAGTCTATTTTATCGGCTTGCAATGCAGCTAGGGCACCGTCAATTTGCAGTTCCTTTATTTCAAGTTCAACTGGAACGCCCAAATATTTTTCAACTTCTTTGGTAATATAATAAACCAAATCAACTTCAAATCCAGCAAGAGTATCTTTGCCATTTACCATTTTGTGAAATCTCCAAGGAGGTGTCTGAGCAGCAAATCCCGTTGTCATTTTGCCAGTTTCTTTCACTCTTGTTAAAACTGGCCCAAGTTCCTTAGCTTCTTCTGGTTTTTCTTCAGGCTTAGCAGTAGGAGAATCATTTGCTGCTGGCTTTTCTGTTGTTGTTTTAGATGAAGATGCGCAGGCAGCCAAAGTTAACATTAAAATACCAACCAATACTAATAAGCTAGCTTTCAGTGTAAATTTTCTCACCATAAACACTTACCCCCTGTAATTGTATTAAAGAACCATTTTGGTTTACTAAATCTATTATCTTACAGCACCTTACTTAAAAAATCCTTGGTTCTTGGATGCTGTGGATTACCGAATAACTCACTTGGTTTATTTTCTTCTAATACAATTCCTTCATCCATAAAGATGACCCGATCCCCTACCTCACGAGCAAAACCCATTTCATGTGTGACAATAACCATTGTCATCCCTTCTCTTGCTAGCTCCCTCATAACCTCAAGTACCTCTCCCACCATTTCAGGATCTAGTGCTGAAGTTGGCTCATCGAACAACATGACATCAGGGCCCATCGCTAATGCCCTGGCAATGGCAACACGCTGTTTCTGCCCACCAGAAAGCTTGGATGGGAAAACATTGGCCTTTTCCTCCAAACCAACTCTCTTAAGTAATTTCATACCAATTTCAGTTGCTTGTTCTTTAGATAATTTCTTTACGTCCCGCGGTGCAATCGTAACATTATCTAAAACTGTTAAATTATTAAACAAGTAAAACAACTGAAAGACCATACCAATTTTTTCTCGATGTTTATTGATATTCGTTTTTTTGTCCGTGAGAGAAGCACCCTCAAAAATAACTTCTCCTGCACTTGGTTCCTCTAACAAGTTTAGACAGCGTAAAAAGGTACTCTTACCTGAACCACTGGGACCAATGACAACAACGACTTCACCTTTTTTGATCTCGATATCGATCCCCTTAAGGACATCAAGCTTGCCAAAACTCTTTTTTAACCCATTAACTTTAATCACTTGCCTTCAGCCTCCTCTCTAGGATGCCAATTAAATGCTTTAATACATAAGTTGTTATAAAGTAAATGATTGCCCCAACGATTAATGGTTCAAATGCCAAATACGTATTTCCTCTTATCGTATCAACGTTATACATCAGTTCGGAAATTCCAATAACGGACATCAAGGATGTATTTTTAATGATAATAATAAATTCATTACAAAGCGCTGGTAGTATGTTTTTAATTGCTTGTGGAACAACAATCCGTCTCATTGCATTTCCATGCGTCATCCCTAGGCTTCTCGCCGCTTCCATTTGCCCCTTGTCCACTGCCTGAATGCCTGCTCGGACAACCTCTGCTATATACGCTCCACTATGAACAGATAAAGCGAGGACAGCAGCTAAATAATCTGGAAGATTTAAAGAAAGTCCGTAGTAAATGAGATAGATTTGTACTAAGAGAGGAGTTCCTCGGATGAAGTTAATATAGGCTACTGCAAACCAACTGAGTACCTTTATACTTGAAAGTCTAAATAGAGCTAACGTTATACCCCATGCAATACTTATGATCACTGCGAAAAAGGCTAGGAGAATTGTCCATTTAAAGCCCTCAAGATAGTACATCCAATAATCTTCAACAAAGTAAAATGTCAACTAAATTCTCCTTTCTATATTTGTTAGAGAATTTCTGCTTTTTACGGTCGAAGGGACCCCCTCCCTCCGACCGCTAGTTTTTAATCGCAGTCAACCTCAAACCAGACATAATTTATTTTTTCACCCGCAGCAGTTGTAGCTGAATGAAGCGTCTTTTCTGGAATGTAAACCCAATCCCCATCTTCAACTGTGATGGTTTCGCCAGAAGCTGTAAATTCAAATTTCGTTCCATCCATTCCATAGAACCACTGCATGACCGTTTCGTGGGAGTGTTCTCCAACATAATCTGGACCATCACCTGAAACAAGTCCCATTAGAATTCTAGCAAGTCTACCGCGAGTAACAATAATATAAGAAAGAATACCTTTACTCTTGAATCCTTCTTCATAGCGATCACAATCTGAAAGTAACCGGAAGTGTGGAAGTGTCATACGAGAATGATGAAGTTTCTTTTTATCATCTTCTGTAATATCTACTAAAAGCTCTAAATATTCTAAGTCAGTTGCTGCTTGTATAGAAAACCCTTCTGCATCAAACATTGGGATATAAACAGCTGCTTCAGTGATATTGTAAGCTTTCTTAGGTGTTGCGATATATCCTGTTCCTTTCGTAAAAAAGAAGATTTGAGTTTTATCGGTATAAACCTTTGGTGTCACATTTGAACCTGCTTTTAACGTACATTTGTAGGTAGCCACACCTGGATACGTATTCGGAAGCATTTCTCCTTTTGCAAATCCATTTTCAAAATTCTGTGGAATATCCTCTCTTTTAACATTTCTTAGTACTGACATTTTCATAGACATTCTTTTAACCCCCTGGATGATCATAGAATTTGTAAACGCTTTTAATATTTACAATTTTATGATAACTCAGGACAAGATATTTTAAAAATGAATTTATTTGATGTATAACATTAACAAAATGAATGTTTTTTGGAATTTTGCCGTAAAGCCATTCTATTAAAATCGATTATTTGGAAGAAGAGGCAATGGAATAGTTACAATTTTCAATCCACTCTTCACTAGATAAGAAATTTTTTAGATACCCATCGAAGATTTCCATCCCATTGGGATTTTCGGGATTTCCGTCTCTATGTGTGAGTTTATAACAAATTCTATTTGGAGGAGGCTCTGAAATGGTATGGATCTCAAATCCACCCATATTCTCAAAAACTTTAGCAATCGAAATCGGCATGATCGACCAGCAATCTGAATTTCTCATGAAATTAAATAGAAAAGAAGGTGCATTAATACTAATATAAGGATTAATCGCCGGATTCCACCAATAATCATGCCATCTCTGATACTCAGATCCCCATGCCACATAAAGCTCTTTCCTAGGATCAAGCTCACTTGGGTGGATGGGACCAGGTTTATAACTATTTAAACGACACACTAAAAACATTGGCTCGCTTAATAGCGGTGTTGTGATGATATTCTTATAGCGAAATTGTGTTACCGTAAAACCAATATCTATTTCCCGGTTTTCTAGTAACATATAGTTATAGGAACATTGTTGAGTCCTAATTTGAAGATTAATGGGTGCTTGATCATTTAAAATTCGATTGTATAGGTTAGAAAAAAGGTAGAGATTTAAACTATCTGCCGATCCTACTGTTATGGACGAAAAGGCTTGGTCCGTTTTAAACTGTTGTGTATCCCTCCATAGTGCTGCCCATTTTCGAGCAATTTGGACAAATTCCTCCCCCTTTGGCGTCAAATAAATGGTCCTTTGTCCATTTCCACGGATAATCAGGGTAGTTTCAAGCTCTTTTTCAAGGGATTTTAGGCGATGACTTATCGTAGATTGGGATAAGTATAGCGTCTCAGCTGCCTTCGTAATGCTTTGTGAATCAACAATCGCAAGAAATGCCTCGATTTCCGATAAATTCATGCAAGAACCACTCCATTCTATTTATTTTCTTACAAATTCGCTAAAATTTATAAAATTTCCTCTATTTTTGTCAATTTTTCGTACTAGGTGAAATCTAACTATTGGATAAAAAAAATTCCCTACGAGAAATTCGTAGGGAATTTTTTTATTGCGGAAATTATGATGCGCTCGGCAGGAATCGAACCTGCATTTCAAGCTTCGGAGGCTTGCGTGCTATCCGTTGCACCACGAGCGCTTATGTGCGACTTACATATTATATGCCAATTAGCAGAACTTTGCAAGCTAGAATAGGTTTAAAAATGACCTAAATGGTTATGCTGAAATAGGGAAAGTTGTCGAACACATTTGAAGGCGAATTGTTTGACCTTAATTGACCATCAGTGTATGATAACAATACATAAGTAAAATCTTTCATACTTAAAGGAGGAAGAAAAATGAATTTGATTCCTACAGTTATTGAACAAACAAACCGTGGAGAAAGAGCATACGACATCTATTCTCGTCTGTTAAAAGACCGGATTATTATGCTTGGCAGTGGTATTGACGATCATGTTGCTAATAGTATTGTAGCACAGTTACTTTTCCTTGAAGCTGAAAACCCTGAAAAGGATATATCTATTTATATTAACAGCCCTGGTGGTAGCATTACAGCTGGTATGGCTATTTATGACACGATGCAGTTCATTAAGCCAGATGTTCAAACCATTTGTATCGGTATGGCCGCATCAATGGGTGCGTTCTTACTTGCAGCAGGAACAAAAGGCAAGCGCTATGCGTTACCGAATTCTGAGGTTATGATTCATCAGCCATTAGGTGGAGCACAGGGTCAGGCGACTGAGATCGAAATCGCAGCTAAGCGTATTTTATTCCTTCGTGAAAAATTGAATGGAATTTTAGCAGAGCGCACTGGTCAGCCTTTAGAAGTTCTCCAAAGGGATACCGACCGTGATAACTTCATGACTGCTGAACGAGCAAAAGAGTATGGCCTTGTTGATCATATTATCACAAGAAGCCTTGCAGAAGACAAGAAAGATAAGTAATAGTGGAGCAGCCGTTTTATTGACGGCTGCTTTTTTATTTGGGAATAGTTGGATGGGGTGACCCGAATGCTGTTTCTGAACGCTTTTCGGTCACTATGAAGCCCTTATAGTTACCCATACCTCTCCAAATTTTACTTCTCGGTCACTATAAAGCTCTTATAGTTACCCATACCCCTT
>NZ_JBALNQ010000021.1:85128-152405 GCF_036961885.1 Neobacillus niacini
TACCCCTTCATATTTTACTTCTCGGTCACTATAAAGCTCTTATAGTTACCCATATCCCTCCATACTTTACTTCTCCGTAACTATGAAGCCCTCATAGTTACCCATACCTCTCCATATTTTACTTTTCGGTCACTATAAACCCCTCATAGTTCACCAAATATAAAAAAAGAGTCTGACCGATTTTAAGGTCAAACTCTTTCAATGTTTAATGTTCATTTTGAACAAAATTAGACAGTGCTTCCACTGCTCTCTCTGCATCATCGCCCTCAGCGAGAATATTAACAGCCACACCTGAACCAACGGCTAAACTCATCAGCCCCATGATGCTTTTTGCATTTACTTTTTTACCATCTTTCTCTAAAAAGATATCGCATGAAAACCGGTTAGCTTCCTGTACAAATAATGCTGCAGGTCGTGCCTGAAGACCCGTTTTCAATTTTACTTCCACTTGTTTTTCTACCATTATAAAATCCTCCTCAATTTATTCCTCTATTTTCTTGAAGCCACTTCACCTAAACGTAATTTGTCTGCAATTTCATCTATCTTTCTTAACCGATGATTGATTCCAGATTTACTAATCGTACCGCCAGAAACCATCTCCCCCAATTCTTTAAGGGTTACATCCGTGTAATGCAATCGGAGTTCAGCAATTTCTCTTAACTTATCAGGTAGAATATGCAACCCGACTGTATTGTTGATATAACGGATATTCTCTACCTGACGAATGGACGCTCCGATGGTTTTATTTAAGTTCGCAGTTTCACAATTAACCAGACGATTAACTGAATTTCGCATATCGCGGACAATTCTTACGTCTTCAAACCGCAGAAGAGCATTGACCGCACCAACAATATTTAAAAACTCAGTAATTTTTTCTGCTTCTTTTAAGTACGTAATATAGCCTTTTTTTCGCTCAAGTGTTTTGCTATTTAGACCAAATTTATTCATCAATTCGCATAAGGAGTCATTATGTTCTTTATATAGCGAAGCAATTTCCAAATGATAAGAAGATGTCTCCGGATTATTAACGGAACCTCCTGCAAGAAAAGCACCACGTAAATAAGAACGTTTACAACATTTCTTTTTTACAAGATCACTTGCAATATCATGAATGAAGGTAAATCCTTCACCAAGGATTTTCATATCCTCGAGTATTACCTTAGCCTGTTGCGTTAAGCGGACAATGTAAACATTGTTCTTTTTTAAACGCATTTTTTTCCGAACAAGCAGTTCGACTTGAACATCATAGCTCTTTTTTATTAACGTATAAATCCTTCTTGCAATCGCTGCGTTTTCAGTTTGAATATCAACGATAAGCTTCCGGTTAGAAAAGGACATGGAACCATTCATTCGTATAAGTGCAGAAAGTTCTGCTCGAACACAGCAAGGCTTTAGTTCCAGATTCGTCAATTCTTTTTTCGTTTCCGAAGCGAAAGACATCCCTTCACCCCCTTTACAACCCAGTATTAAGTATTACGCTTCGTAACGCCTTTTGGTTTCACTTATTAGCAAATTATATAAAATCTGGGCAACCTTTTTTGGATCATGTCTTAGTGCTCCATTTTCTTGTATGGCAATGTCTGCATGAACCACTTCAAGACCCAGTTCAAAAATCTGTGTTAAATCATAATGAACAGGATTAGCAAATTCTTCATTGTAGCGGAGTTGGATGTCTTCCGGTATTTCTTGATCGTTAATTAATATTGTATCCATAAAAGCACAGGCCATATGTTCATATATCGCTTTTACATGCTCACTGGCTGTATATCCGTGCGTTTCACCAGCTTGTGTCATTAAATTGCAAATATACACCTTTTTTGCTTGAGAGCGGCAAAGTTCTTCCCCTAATCTAGGTACGAGCAAGTTAGGCAAGATACTAGTATATAAACTTCCTGGACCAATAATAATTAAATCGGCTTGTCTAATCGCTTGTATCGATTCTGGCAGAGGTGTGATCACTTCGGGTGTCAAAAAAACTTTTTTTATTTTTTTCCCTGAAAAGGGAATTTTTGATTCACCTGATACTACTGTACCATCCTCCATCTCCGCATGAAGGACAACACTTTGATTCGCGGCAGGGAGAACCTTCCCGCGAACGTTTAACACCTTACTCATTTCTTGAATAGCGTGAACAAAGTTTCCCGTTATCGATGTCATTGCCGCCAATATCAAATTACCTAGTGAATGCCCAGATAATTCATTAGAGGTCTTAAACCGATGTTGAAACATTTCTTCAACAAGGGGTTCAACATCTGATAACGCAGCTAACACATTTCGGATATCCCCTGGTGGTGGGATTTGCAGGTCATCACGGAGCCTTCCTGAACTGCCTCCATCATCCGCAACTGTCACAATGGCGGTAATATCAACTGGATAATGTTTTAATCCCCGTAATAAAACCGGCAAGCCTGTGCCTCCACCAATGATGACGATTCTTGGTTGTCCTAACTCCCTCATGTAGTCTGATCCTTTCTCCTCTCAATGTCACGGTGTGAAACAAGTGTCTTGTAATCATTCGCAAAAAATTTAGCAAGATATTCTGCCAAAGTAACGGAACGGTGCTGCCCTCCCGTACATCCTATTGCTATCACGAGCTGTGATTTGCCTTCCCGCTTATAATGCGGCAGCATAAAGCTTAGCAAATCAGTAACCTTCTCAATGAATTTTTGCGTTTCGTTCCATTTTAGAACATAACTAGAAACATCTTCATCTAATCCTGTTTTTGGCCTCATGTGATCGATATAATGAGGGTTTGGCAGAAAGCGTACATCAAAAACAAGATCGGCATCAATAGGGATTCCATACTTGAATCCAAATGACATGACATTGACAGTAAAAATTGATTTTTTATTCGTCGTAAATTCCGTTATAATCTTTTCACGTAACTCCCGTGGTTTCATTTGTGATGTGTTGTAAATGAGCTGGGCTCTACCTTTCAATTCATCAAGAAGCTCTCTCTCTAGATTTATTCCTTCTAAAGGCAATCCAGATTGTGCAAGTGGATGAAATCTCCTAGTTTCCTTATATCTTCTAACTAAAGTAGCGTCATCAGCATCCAAGAACAAAATCTGCGGATTTACCCAAGAGGTTTCAGCTAGTTCATCCAGTGCTTTAAATAAATGGTCAAAGAACTCCCTTCCCCTTAAATCCATAACCAATGCTACCTTATTCATTTTATTCCCTGATTCCTTCATTAGTTCGAGGAATTTTGGCAGCAACGTTGGCGGGAGGTTATCTACACAGAAAAATCCTAAGTCCTCTAAACTTTGGATGGCAACTGTCTTGCCGGCCCCAGACATCCCTGTAATGATGACCATTTGCGTTTCGCTCGTTGATCCGGTACTCATCTATCTATTCCCCCTCTAGTTAACTTGGATCTAATCGATAACTGATTAGTTGAAAATCTTTTGTATAAGTAAAAGTACCGTAAATGATCCCTTTTCCATGAATCATATAATCGATAATATGGTAGTCTCCAGCCGCCATTGGCAGATTTTTCAGATTATCGAGCGGCTGCCATTCAAGCATACCCTCTTCTGATTCGTCTAACTGCATTCCATCAGAATTCGTAGCAAAAAAGGAAAACATCATCCATTCAGATAAAACTTGATCGTTTTCTTTTATAATGAACGTAAAAATCCCCTTCAACTGTGGGCTTTTTAAATAGATTCCAGTTTCTTCACGATACTCACGGATACATGAGTCTCTAACAGATTCACCAGGTTCCATTTTACCACCAGGTGCTACCCACCAGCCACGGCGCGGTTTCTTCAGCATCAAAACTTGATTATCTTTAATTAATACACAATTGGTGACTCGCTGCACAACATTCACCCTCTATATAACAAGCTAATTACTGTATATTTATTCTATTTATTATACTCCTTTTGGTAAGCGGTCACAATGAAACAAACATGTTAAAAATATGTAAAATCGAAAAGCGGAAGCGCTCGTTTAGCGACGTATGGACTGGAGCTAGACAAAAAAATAGCACAGGCTCACTGAGCCTGTGCACCATGTGAATATTTTAAAGGGGGTCAATTCTTAATTCTTATTTTACCTTATTAATATTTCATCATTGTTACAGAAGAATTAAATCAGGATTACGTTTATGAAAATTTTGTAAACTTATTGCTTGATTTTTAATTCCTCTTTTATTTCTTCTACATAGTGTTGCGCACTTTGAGCAGCGATACTGCCGTCGCCTGTAGCTGTTACGATTTGCCTTAATGTTTTTTCGCGAATATCACCAGCAGCAAATATTCCTTTTACCTTCGTTTCCATAAGCTCATTTGTTTCAATATAGCCATTTTCATTTGTGATACCTAGGCTTGTAAATGGTTTAGAAAGAGGAATCATCCCGATATAAATAAACACACCGTCTGCTGGAAGCTCTTGTTCCTCGCCATTTTGCGTTGAAACAAGTGTCACGCTGCCAACTTTACCGTCCTTGTCATTTATCGACTTAATCGTATGGTTCCAAATAAAATCAATTTTTTCATTTGCAAACGCGCGGTCTTGAAGTATTTTCTGAGCACGAAGCTCATCACGTCGATGCACAATCGTTACCTTTGAAGCGAAGCGAGTTAAATAAACGCCTTCTTCAACTGCAGAATCTCCGCCGCCAATGACATATAATTCTTTTTGTTTAAAAAATGCACCATCACATACGGCACAATAGGATACACCACGGCCGCTAAGTTCCTTCTCGCCCGGTACTCCAACTTTTTTATATTCAGCACCAGCAGAAATAATAACGGAATAGGCTTTATACTGCTTTGAGCCTGCAACAACAGTTTTTACATCGCCATTGTCGATAATTTCTTTAATATCACCGTAAGCATATTCAGCACCAAACTTTTTTGCATGATCAAACATTTTTGTTGATAAGTCCGGACCTAAGATGCTTTCAAAGCCTGGATAGTTTTCTACATCCTCGGTATTAGCCATTTGACCGCCAGGCATTCCACGCTCGATCATGAGGGTAGATAGATTTGCACGAGATGTATAAACAGCAGCTGTCATCCCAGCAGGGCCGGCACCAGCAATTATAACGTCATAAATTTTTTCTTCAGACATGTGGTTCACTCCTTATATAAAAAAAACGATTAAGTGTAGTATTACCAACTTAATCGTATAAAACAATTGGATTGAAGTCCATTTATCTGCTTATTTCATATGTTTTATTTCATATGCTTATTCACTAGTTTTACATATTTTCCAATGGTTGCTGGTGAAGTATCATAGCGTCTGGCAATTTCTTGCTGTGATATCTTTTCATTGCTAGCCTTATACCAGACATATTCCATTGCTCCAGCCCAGGCACGTTTATTGGTCAAGTTCAGCCCAGATTTGGATATTTCTACAAACACGGAAAACCACATTAAATATAATCCTGACTCAACCGTTCCGATAGGTTGATGACTTTCATAAAGGACCTCAGCAATTTCCTGTGCACCTTTTATTATTGAAGGTGTCCCTGACTTCAGGAATGAGACATAATTCTTTTCCATTGTGGTGAGCTTTTGATTTTCATAAAAACGTTTAGAAATAAAGATTTCTCCTGCTTTTCCTGAAATAGAAGCCAAGAATATCGCAAATAAACGTTCTTCAATATACTCACTTTCTAATTTTTGGAAAATAGAACCAGAGTAATCTTCGAATCCAATCGCAATAGGTTTATTCACACCCCATGGTTCAAAGTCCTCTTTATCAGGGCTATGTTTAAGGACTAGTTTCCAAATGCTTTTTGCAAAGGCTTCATGACCTGTATAATAGGAAGAATAGCTGAGCCAATAATAGAATGGACCGTCACCATCAAAACCATTTTTATATAATTTTTTCAACCAAAAGTATGCAGATTCATATTCACCCACTAAAGCAAAGGTTGCCCCCAACTTAAACTGGTGATCAATGAACATTGGCTGAATTTTCTTTAAGGACTCCATTAAACGAGAGACTGCTTTTGTTTTTCCTTGATAATGCGCAAAAACGAGCCGATTACACAAGGCATGAAGATTTCCTGGATTCCTATCTAGGACATCATCGAGTATCGATTCTGCTTTTTTCGTTTTACCTAAATAGAAATAAGCAAGAGCTAAGTTGTTATAAGCAGACCAATATTCAGGGTATGTTTCAACAACATCATTTAACAGCTCAATGGCTTTTGGAAAATATCCAGATTCCAATAAATCGCGAGCCTGCTCCTGTTTCATGATCAGATCGTCCTGTTCATAAAGTTCATCTTCCAACCCCTCCGCCTCAAACGAAAGAAGCTCGAGAAGATCTTCTGTATCTTCAATAAAATCACCATTTGGATCCAATTCTATATACATCATTGCATGATGATAGGCATCTTTAAAGAAGCCCATATGCGCATAATTATTTGCTAAAAAATAATGGCACTCTGCCATTTCTTGATCAAGATCTTCAAGGATTAAATGCAAGAGTCGATTAGAATTTTCAAACTCACCAAGCTCTGTTGACACGATAGCAAGCTGACAGATTATCATTGGTTCACCCGGCTCCAGCTGCATCGCCCGCCCGAGATACTTTTTAGCTTTTTTAAAATCACGGCGATGGTATGCCTTAATACCCTTCGTGAAATAATATTCTCCAGTCGGAACAAACGACAGGATTTTTCCTTTTTGAATTCTAGCCTTCGCGTCTTTACCCATGGAGACCTCCATCTTTTACAATAAACTAACTTATGTAGTATACCATAACCACAGCTTGTGCGAGAAGAAAATCAACATAATTGAACAAGTTGGAAATAATAAACATACAAAAAACGCTGCATAAACAGCGTTTTTTGCATAAATGGTGACAGGCACCGTTTTATCGACAACGTATTATCGCTTATGTCTTTCTTCTAACGTAGTCAAAACTTCTTTAAATGGCAGGCCTTGTTCGACTAGTAATACTTGCAAATGGTAGAGCAGGTCGGCGGCTTCCCATTTGAGTTCTTGTTTGTCGCGGTTTTTGGCTGCGATGATTACTTCTGCGGCCTCTTCCCCGACTTTTTTCAAAATTTTATCGACGCCTTTTTCAAATAGATAGGTGGTATAGGCACCTTCAGGACGGTCTTTTTCTCTCTCGATGATCAACTTCTCTAATGATTGTAAAATCTGATAGTCCGCAAGACTAGAAGTTCTTTCGGTAATGCCTTCAGAGAAGCAGCTAACTGCGCCCGTATGACATGCTGGTCCCTTTGGCTCCACGAGCACTAGGATCGCATCCTGATCACAGTCATATTTCAAGCTAACAACCGACTGAGTGTTTCCACTGGTTGCCCCTTTATGCCAAAGCTCTTGACGGGAGCGGCTGAAAAACCATGTTTCCCCAGATTCAATTGTTTTTGTCAGTGATTCCTGATTCATGTACGCTAATGTTAATACTTCTTTCGTGTCGGCATCTTGAACAATTGCAGGTACAAGCCCTTTTTCATCAAAACGAATATTCACCGAACACTCACTCCTCTCTCTAGCAAATAGCTTTTCACCTCGTGTACGGATGTTTCTTTATAGTGAAAAATAGAAGCGGCAAGAGCGGCATCTGCTTTGCCGTCTACAAATGCTTCTTCAAAATGACGAGCATTTCCTGCACCGCCTGAAGCAATCACTGGAATCGTCACAGCCTCACTTACCGCTGCAGTCAATTTGAGATCAAATCCGTTTTTCTCGCCGTCACTATCCATGCTTGTCAGTAAAATTTCCCCTGCGCCTAGGTCTGCTGCTTCTTTTGCCCACTCAATGACTTTCCGCTCTGTTGGTGTCCGGCCGCCATGTGTATAAACACGCCATGTTCCAAGGTCGTCATCATACTTCGCGTCAATCGCCACAACGATGCATTGTGTCCCAAAAAAGCCTGCTCCCTCAGAAATGAGGTCCGGATTCAATACAGCTGCCGTATTTAATGACACCTTATCAGCACCAGCACGGAGAATTCGTTTCATATCCTCTAATGAATTAATTCCGCCTCCAACTGTAAAAGGGATGGCAAGCTCTGAAGCCACAGCCTTTACGACTTCTACCATGGTTTTTCTACCCTCAACAGATGCTGAAATATCAAGGAAGACGAGTTCATCCGCTCCTTGCTCATCATAAAATCTTGCTAATTCAACCGGGTCACCTGCGTCCCGAAGCTGAACAAACTGAATACCCTTCACAACTCTTCCTTCTTTTACATCAAGGCAGGGAATGATTCGTTTGGTCAGTGTCATTTTCTCACCTCATTAATAGCAAGTGCTTGTTTCAATGTAAAGCGATTTTCATAGAGGGCTTTCCCGACAATGGCCCCTCTTACACCCTCGGCATGAAGAGCACGCAAATCAGCTAAGCTGCTCACTCCCCCAGAAGCGATGACATCTTTTCCCGTAACCTCAGCCATTTCACATACAGCCGCTATGTTAGGTCCTGAAAGTGTTCCGTCCGTAGCTATATCAGTAAAAATAAATGTCTCGGCACCTGCATCTGCAAACCGTTTACTCAACTCAACAGCTTTCACTTCGGAAGTGGTAAGCCAGCCATGTGTTGCCACATACCCATTTTTCGCATCAATCCCAACAACGATTTGCTTGCCGTATTTCCGAATCATTTCAATCGCAAACTCTGGATTAGAAACAGCGATGCTCCCAATAATTACCCGCGTTATACCATTTTCCAAATAATGAAGGATGTCCATCTCAGAACGAATGCCCCCGCCAATCTGGACATTTACCTTTAGTTGCTTCGCAGCTTCAATAACAAAGGAGTCATTCACCCGTTTTCCATCCTTTGCCCCATCAAGGTCAACCATATGAAGAAAGGAAGCTCCGTCTGCAGCAAACGCTTGTGCCATATCAAAAGGTGAGTCACCATAAATCGTTTCCTTATCATAATCCCCTTGAAGAAGGCGGACACAATTCCCGCCGCGCATATCGATTGCCGGATAAATCGTAATGGTCATAGTACCGTCTTCCTTTCTTCAACGATTTGTAAAAAGTTATTCAGCAATGCCATTCCCAGCTTGCTGCTTTTTTCAGGATGAAATTGCATTCCAAATATATTATCCCTGCCGACAATGGCAGTAACTTCTTCATGATAATCGGCTTTTGCCAAGAGTACTTCTGAGTTATCGGCAGTGACATAGTACGAATGAACAAAATACACATAATCTTCTTCTAACCCATCCAAAAGGGGAGAAGGTTTCGTGAATTCTAGTTTATTCCAGCCCATATGTGGAACCTTGTAGGTTTCTCCAGCAACCGTCTTACCTGTGAAGCGACGAACCTTACCAGGTAATAATCCAAGCCCTTTAGTCAATCCATTCTCATCACTATTTTCAAACAACAGCTGCATACCTAGGCAAATGCCAAGCAAAGGTTTTCCTGTTGCCGCAAACTCCTTAATCGTATCAGCCTGCAAAACTTCCATCGCATCACGGAAGGAGCCAACCCCTGGCAGTAGCAGGGCGTCCGCACTAAGGAGCTCTTCTCGGTCGCCGGAAATAAAATATTCTGCGTTTAACCTTTCTAGTGCCTTACTGACACTAAACAGATTGCCCATGCCATAATCGACAATTCCAATCATCTATAACATCCCTTTCGTTGATGGAACCCCTTTAATGCGAGGGTCGATTGTGGTCGCTTCGTCAAGCGCTCGACCGAGGGCTTTGAAAACAGCCTCAATCATGTGATGCGTATTATGTCCATAATGAACAATGACATGAAGGTTCATACGCGCCTCAAGGGCAAGCTTCCATAGAAATTCATGAACGAGTTCCGTATCAAAGGTACCAACCTTAGCATTAGGGAACTCAGCCCTCATTTCAAGATGCGGGCGATTACTAAGATCAACAACGACCTGTGCCAAAGCTTCATCCATCGGGACAAAGGCATTTCCGTAACGCTTTATTCCCCGTTTATCACCTAGAGCTTCTCGCAATGCCTGTCCAATACATATTCCGATATCTTCGGTTGTATGGTGATCATCTACCTCAATATCCCCTTTTGCATCTACGGTAAGATTAAAATGCCCGTGTTTTGCAAATAAATCAAGCATGTGGCTAAGAAATGGAACCCCGGTTTCAAGTTCGGACTGTCCTTGGCCATCAATGTCTAAGGTTAAGCTAATTTGAGTTTCATTTGTTTTTCGTTCAATGCTTGCGTATCTTTCCATGAAAACGACCCCCTGGCATTAAAATTATTTATTTTCCAGCCTTAACTCCACTGCACGCGCATGGGCTTCAAGACCTTCCATACGGGCAAATTTGGCAATCTTTTCTCCATTATCCATTAAAGCTTTTTCACTGTATATAATGACACTTGATTTCTTTTGAAAATCATCCACATTTAGCGGACTTGAAAATCTAGCCGTTCCATTTGTCGGCAGCACATGATTGGGACCGGCAAAATAATCACCTACTGGCTCCGAACTATAACGGCCGATAAAAATAGCACCGGCATGTCTGATTTTCCCCAGCAGCTCAATCCCATTCTCAGTCAGGATTTCAAGGTGCTCTGGAGCAAGCTGATTCACCGTCTCTACAGCCTCGTCAATGGAGGAGGTAACATAGATGACACCAAAATCTGCAATCGACTTTGAGGCAATTTCCTTCCTTGGCAATAACGCCAGCTGTTTTTCCACTTCAACAGCAACTTCTTCCGCTAATGTAATAGATGGTGTAACCAGGACGCTGCATGCACGTGGGTCGTGTTCAGCTTGTGATAACAAATCAGCGGCAACCTCATCGGCTCTGGCAGAGTCATCGGCAATGATAGCTATCTCGCTTGGACCGGCAATCATATCGATATCGACATCCCCAAAAACCTCACGCTTTGCCAACGCAACAAAGATGTTGCCCGGTCCGGTAATTTTATCAACTGGGGCAATCGATGCTGTTCCATAAGCCAATGCACCAATCGCCTGCGCTCCACCAACTTTGTAGATTTCTTCCACACCTGCTTCTTTCGCTGCCACCAGCACGGCAGCTGGTAGTTTACCGTTACTGTTAGGAGGTGATACCATCACAATTCTCTTCACACCTGCTACCTTTGCAGGGATAACATTCATTAGCACGGAAGAAGGATAGGCAGCCGTTCCTCCTGGAACATAAACACCTACTGAATCGAGCGGAGTTATTTTTTGCCCAAGAATACTACCGTTTTCTTCGGTTGTCATCCATGAAGGTCGAAGTTGTTTTTCATGAAAACGTCTAATATTGTCTGCGGCTTCTCGAACAATGGAAATAAACTCTGAGTCAACTTGTCCATAGGCTTCATCGATCTCATTTTCCGTAGCAAGAAAGGATTCCAACACGACATGGTCAAATTTTTCCGTATACTCTCGTAACCCATCATCACCGTAAGTCCGGATGTCGGAAATAATCTTTTTAACAACCGCAACCTGCTCGGCTGTACCAGAATCAATGGAACGTTTAATTGAAATATAGTCATTCACTTTAACGATTTTCATTTCACTTTACCTCCAAAGAGACAACACCGCTTAACCTAGACACCAATTCATTAATTCGTTGGTCTTTAATTCGGTAACTTACTGGATTGACGATGAGCCTTGATGTGACATCTTTGATTCTTTCATATTCTACGAGGCCATTTTCAACGAGTGTCCTTCCGGTCGAAACAATATCAACAATTCGATCGGCAAGCCCAATTAAGGGTGCAAGCTCGATAGAACCATTTAATTTGATAATTTCAACTTGTTCACCCTGTTCACGAAAATAAGCTGCGGCAATATTCGGGTATTTGGTTGCTACTTTCGGAGCAACATCATTCATGAATGTTCCTGGAAGACCAGCAACAGCCAAATAGCAGGCACTGATTCGTAAATCAAGCAGCTCGTATACATCTCGCTCTTCCTCAAGTAATACATCCTTACCTGCGATACCGACATCGGCAACACCATGCTCGACATAGGTTGCCACATCCATTGGTTTTGAAAGGATAAAACGCATGTTTTCTGCTTCAACATCGATGATTAATTTCCTCGAGTCATCGAACTCTGGTGGCAGGTTATAGCCTGCCTTTTGTAGTAATTCTAATGCTTCTTCAAAAATTCTTCCTTTTGGCATCGCGATCGTTAATTTCGTATTCATCTTTACGCCCCCCCGATTAAAAAGGTGGTATTGGCAAATTTCTTCGTAAAGGCATCGAGATCTTTTACACCGTTAATGTCCTGCAGCACGGTACTCTTCCCTTCAGCTTTCATTTTTTCAGCCAATTGAAAGGCTTCTTTTCGTCTTTCTTGACTAAAAAAAATACATTCTACCGTAGTGTCAAACGCTTGGGATCCCAATGCCTCTAGCAGTCTATCGAGTCTAACCGCAAATCCAGTTGCACTCGCTTTTTTTCCAAATTTCTCAATCAGCCCGTAACGTCCGCCATTTCCAATCGGAAAGCCGACATTTCCTGCATAGGCCTCAAACAAAATTCCCGAGTAATAACTCATATGGCTCACAATCGTGAAATCAAATTTAACATGATCCTTAAGACCAAAATCTGTAATAACCTCCCACAATTCCTTTAGTTGAAGAAGGGATTCCTTTCCATGGCCATCCTCAATAATATCGAGTGCTTTACCAATGATCTCTTCACCGCCTCGTAACTCTAGAAGTTGAAGGAGCCTCTGTTTATCAATCGATGATAACGAATAAGAGTTTACTTGCTCACGATAGCCAACAAAATTCTTTTCATATAAAAATCGTCTAAGAGCAGTGGCTCGTCCATTCGTTCCTAAGATCTGCATAAATAATTCCTGCGCGAAACCGATATGACCAACTGAAACTTGAAATTGACTCAAGCCTGCCTTTTTTAACGAGGAAACGAGCAAGGCGATTACTTCTCCGTCGCTTGAAACAGTTTCATCATTAATAGATTCCACACCGATTTGCTCAAACTCTGCAGGTCTGCCGCCCTCTCGCTGCTGTGCACGGTATACATTACCGGCATAGGCGAGACGAAGGGGAAGATCATTTTCTAAAAGGCGTGATGCTGCTACCCTGGCAATGGGTGCCGTCATATCTGGACGTAAAACGAGTGTGTGCCCATCTTTATCAAGTAATTTAAAAAGCTCTGGGTCAAGAATTGCTGAGGCAGTTCCAACCGTTTCATAATATTCTAGAGTAGGTGTCTCTATAAACTGGTATCCCCATTTTTTAATAGCATCCTCCATCAAGGACCGGACTTGATGTTTTTTTTCATATAATTCTGGAAGCGTATCTCTCATGCCTAAAGGCTTTTCAAACATAAATAAACGGCTCATCTAAATCATCCTTTATTTTCATAATCCTTTAGTTCGCTAATGTGCTAATAAATTAAAGTTTACTCTTTTTTGAAATTTCCGTCAACCAAAAATAGATAAAAAAAAGCTGTGTTAAACGAGTCTGTTGATTTGCGCTCCAGGCACTTCGCTTTCCGCGGGCGGTCGGTGAGCCTCCTCGCCGCTGCGCGCCTGCGGGGTCTCACCCTGACCTGCTAGTCCCGCAGGAGTCTCGTGCCTTCCACGCAAATCAACAGGTTCTTAAATCAACAGTATCTATTAACACAAACTATTTAAAAAAAAGCCAGGTTTCACAACCCAGCTTTATTCATTTCTATTTACTTTTCCCATAAATCGGATCATTGGCCCACCGTTTTTCTAATTCTTCTTTCGAGTAGATGATTTGCATGGGGTTGCCGCCGACAAAAGCACCTGCTGGGACATCTTTATGGACAAGTGTCCCTGCGGAAACGATGGCACCGTCACCAATCGTTACCCCTGGAAGGATGGTTGAATTTGCACCGATCATCACTTCACTGCCAATATTTACCGGACCGAGACGATATTCCTTTATTAAATATTCATGGGCAAGAATCGTTGTATTATAACCAATAACCGTGTTACGCCCTACGCTGATTTTCTCAGGGAACATTACATCCAGCATGACCATTAGAGCAAAAGACGTGTGCTCCCCGACCTTAAGTCCTAAAAAAGTTTTGTAAAGCCAATTTTTCATCCCAAGAAAGGGTGTATAACGGGCAAGCTGAATCACAATGAAGTTTTTGACAACCTTCCAAAAGGGTACCGTTTTGTAAACATGCCATAAGGAGTTTGCGCCTTCAACAGGGAAGCGGCTTGTATTCCTCATCCTTAACTCTCTCCAAGAATGTCTAATAGATCTGACATATTCTCCAACATGTAATCTGGATCATATTTTGCAAGATAGTCTCGACCCTTGATCGTCCAAGCCACCCCTACAGTTTTCGTCCCAGCGTTTTTACCAGCAAGCACATCGTGAAAATTATCTCCAACCATCATCGCTTCTTCAGGTTTCGAGTCTAACTGTTCAAGTGCCAAATAAATCGGTTCAGGATCTGGCTTTACTTTTTTCACATGATCGTATGCTACCACTACATCAAAATACGAATCAAGCTTCATTAAGTGAATACCTTTAAGAGCAACATCGTGCCGTTTCGTTGTAACAATCCCCAGTTTATAGCCTTTTCCCTTTAGAATATCAAGCGTTTCAATGACACCTGCAAATTCCCTCACCATCAAATCATGATTTGCGATATTGTAGGCGCGATATTCCAGTATCATCTCCTCCACTCGATCGGGAGCCATTTTACCAAAAACCTCATTAAGGGTTGGACCCAAGAATGGCAGGACATCTTCTCGTGAATAATTGCCTGGATAGTATCTTTCAAGTGTGTGTAAATAGGTTGAAATAATTAACTCATTTGTATCAATTAATGTTCCATCTAAATCAAATAGGATCGTAGTAATATTATTTTTCATACGTGGGTTCTGCTTCCTTTCTACTCATGATGCCTGATCGTTTCCAGAAAAGGCCGACAATCAGGGTTAGGGCGACGGCGACACCCAGCCGAATCAAAAAGAGCGGCCAGACAGGTATACCGAGTGGAATGAAGATAAGCGTATCTTCTATGACCGCATGGCAGGACATTAGGAATACAAACGCAAGAGTGATATCCTTCTTACTGACTCCATCTTCCTCCACCGCTTGGATCACAACCCCTGCACCGTAGGCAAGCCCAAATAATAAACCTGCTGCCATCGTCGTAGAAGTATTTTCATTCATCCCTAGACTCTTAGTAACAGGCGACATTCCCTGTGAAAATTTCTTCAACCATTGTAAATCCTTTAAGATTTGGATCACAATCATTAGCGGGATAACAATCATTGCTAACTGTAGAATTCCCAGTCCAGCCTTTTCAAGCGCTGAGAGTAAAATGGAACCTAATCCAGAAATTTGGTCATCATTTGTGGCTTGGATTAGACCATATTGGGCCGTTTCGCCGCCCCCCTGCCAAACAAGATTAATTACCATTGCCGAGAAAAATGCAAGTCCCAACCGGGTAACGAGGACAACCCAAAGCTTAATGCCAACTTTCAACGCAACGCCCGACTCGACAATTAAATTATGAGAAAATGAGAGCATTACTGCTAAAATAAAAACTTCTTTTACTGTAAAATCAAGTGTTAAAATGGCACCAATGGCAGCATAAAGATTAAGGAAATTCCCTAAGACGAGTGGAATGGCTGCGTCACCTGATAATCCTATCAGCTTCATGAAAGGGGCAATTCTCTCAATGACCCAAGGCAGGATAGGTGTATACTGCAGGACAGCCACAATAAGGGTTACCGGAAATATAATTTTCCCTAAGGTCCATGTTGTTCTTAACCCTACCTGTAATCCTCTTTTTAGTGAGCTAATCATTTTTCAAAAATCTCCTTTATTTATGCGTAAAAGCTTGGTTGTTTTTGTCTTGGTAACGATCCTTCGCAAGATTTTTCTTTCTGCGGTAAATCAGAATGATAATTGCGCCAATGATCAAAGCGATTGAAATTGTTTGTGCCATTCGTAATCCGCCCAGCATCAAACTATCCGTTCTTAAGCCTTCTATGAAAAAACGTCCTACTGAATACCAAATGACATAAGAGAGAAAAAGTTCTCCACGGCGCAAGTTGACACGGCGCAGTAAAATTAGCAGAAAAAATCCAATGATATTCCATATCGATTCATATAAAAAGGTCGGATGATAGTAAGCTCCATTGATATACATTTGATTAATAATAAACTCTGGCAGCTGCAGGTTTTCGAGGAACGTTCTAGTAACTTCCCCACCATGTGCTTCCTGATTCATGAAATTTCCCCAGCGGCCGATAGCTTGACCTAATATAATACTTGGTGCAGCAATATCAGCAATCTTCCAGAACGATATTCCGCGTTTTTTAGCAAAAACATAAGCTGTAAGGACGGAACCAATCAGCGCTCCATGGATGGCAATACCACCATTCCAAATCTGGAAAATCTGACCTGGATGCTGGGCATAATAGCCCCACTCAAAAATAACATAATAGATTCGTGCTGAAAGAATGGCAATGGGGATCGCCCAAAGCATTAAATCTGCAAATGTATCCTTCGGTAGTCCTCTCTTATCTCCTTCCCTAATAGCAAGAAAAAGAGCTAGCGCTAATCCTGCACCAATAATTAGACCATACCAGTGGACTTGAATCGGTCCTATGGCAAATGCAATTGGGTCAAGCGGTTGAATGGTTGAATTCATTCGAGTTCTCCTTTTTATATGGCTCTATTCTAGCCTTTTATATATTTATTCCTCGTGGTCGCCATCTTCAATAACATCAGAAAGGCGCTCGGTAAATTGCTGTGCCGCATTTACGCCCATCCTTTTTAAGCGGTAATTCATCGCCGCTACTTCTATGATGACAGCAAGGTTTCGCCCTGGACGGACTGGAACGGTGATTTTAGTAATCTCGGTATCAATGATTTTCATCTTTTCTTCATCTAAACCAAGGCGGTCATATTGCTTGGTGGAATCCCAAATTTCTAGGTTAATAACCATAGTAATTCGTTTATTGCTGCGAACTGCTCCTGCTCCAAAAAGTGTCATCACATTAATAATGCCTAAGCCACGAATTTCTAATAAATGCTCAATTAAATCTGGAGAGGCTCCAACAAGTGTGTCTTGATCCTCCTGACGAATCTCTACACAATCATCAGCCACAAGCCGGTGTCCGCGCTTTACTAGTTCCAATGCCGTTTCACTTTTACCCACACCACTTTTACCAGTAATTAATACACCAATCCCATAAATATCAACTAAAACTCCATGGACGGCAGTTGTTGGTGCTAACTTACTCTCTAAAAAGTTGGTAAGCCGGCTTGAAAAACGAGTTGTTTTCATGTTTGAACGGAGGACAGGAACCGATTCACGCTCTGAGGCTTCTATAAGCTCTGTTGGTACATCTAATCCTCTTGTAATGATAATGGCGGGGGTGATGTCCGTGCATAACCGCTCCATTCTTAAGTTACGTTCATTTTGGGATAATCCCTCAAAGAAGGAAAGCTCAGTTTTTCCTAATAGCTGTATTCGTTCTGCCGGATAATACTCAAAATATCCAGCGAGTTCAATTCCCGGTCTTGAAATATCACTCATAGTAATCGGACGATTAATTCCTTCTTCACCGCTAATTAATTCCAGGTGGAATTTTTCATAAATATCCTTTGTGCGTACCTTTGGCAAAAGTTTTCCTCCTTATCAGAAAAGCGGAAGCGCCTGGTCCAGGGGCGACAGGCATAAGACGAGCCGGCGAGAAGGTTGTTCTTTAACCTTCTTGACGGATTGGCTTATGACCCCGAGCCCCTAGGCGCTGTAGCTAGACAGTTAATATAGTGTTAAAATTAATTTCAATTTCTTCTTATTTTAGCACTATTTAAATTTCATACCAACATGGAAGTGATTTGTTATTATATATTCTCGATTTAAAGAGAAAAATAAATAGACTAGGTTTCGTTAACTGGTATAGACAACTAAACCACTTGATACTATAATAAACTCAAAGAAGTATATTTTTTGAAATGGGAGATGAAGATTTTGAGCCTACTTTTAATGGTTCATGGCAAGGCTATTTTA
The DNA here is from genome assembly GCF_036961885.1 of Neobacillus niacini. Classification (GTDB taxonomy): domain Bacteria; phylum Bacillota; class Bacilli; order Bacillales; family Cytobacillaceae; genus Neobacillus; species Neobacillus niacini_H. The sequence continues at coordinate 103,064 of NZ_JBALNQ010000021.1, forward strand.
GAAAATGAAGTAGCAGAATCTATCTATATTTTGATTGAAAATGGAAAAATTCAAGCGATGGGTCCCATCCATGCACTTCCTTCTCATTTAACGAATGTTGAAAAAATAGATATCCCTGTAAATCAAAGTGTCGTTCCTGGATTTATTGATGTCCACATTCATGGCGCTGCAGGCGCAGACACCATGGATTCATCGATTGAGGCGTTAGAAACAATCGCCAAAGCACTTCCAGCTGAAGGAACTACAAGCTTTTTAGCCACAACCATTACCCAAAAACACGAAAATATCGAAAATGCCTTACGTAATACAGCACAATATCTAAAAAGCAACAATACGTTGGGGATAGCAGAAATTCTTGGTGTTCATTTAGAGGGTCCATTTATTAATGAAAACCATGCTGGTGCACAGCCGAAGGAATATATTATTAACCCCGATATTGAATTATTTAAACATTGGCAGGCACTCGCCGACGGTAACATTAAGCTCGTAACACTTGCACCAGAACTTGCCAATGGGACAAACTTTGTCCGCTATTTAAACGAAAATGGTGTGATTGCTTCTATCGGTCATTCTGATGCGCGATATGAAGAAATGGAAAGTGCTGTAAATGCAGGAGCCAAACAAGTGACCCATTTGTTTAATGCCATGAGAGGTTTACATCACCGGGAACCCGGAGTCGCTGGCTCTGCCCTTCTTTTTAAAGAATTAATGGTGGAACTGATTGCTGATGGGATTCACGTTCGTCCTGAGGTAATGAAGCTTATTATTAACGCTAAAGGAACAGAAGGCGTGATTTTGATAACAGATGCGATGAGGGCGAAATGCCTAAAGAATGGCACGTATGATCTAGGCGGACAAGATGTAGCCGTCGGAAATGGAAAGGCACTTCTCGCAGACGGAACACTAGCGGGCAGTATTTTAAAAATGAACGATTCCATAAAGAATATTCTAGCAGCTGCAGATATTTCTCTACTAGAAGCCGTTCAAATGGCAAGCGTGAATCCTGCAAAACAATTAAACATTTATGATCGCAAAGGCAGCCTTTCAGTGGGGAAGGATGCTGATTTCACGATATTAACGAATGATTATCAAGTTGAAATGACACTATGCCGTGGAGAAATTGCATTTAGGAAGGGGTAATAAAATGAGACTAATTCGGACAGAAAACTATCAGGAAATGAGCCTTGAGGCTGGGAAAATCATCGTTAAAAAAATTCATTCTAAACCAAATATAACGCTAGGATTGGCGACAGGCAGCACTCCCAAAGGTGTTTACGACTATTTAATTCAGAACCATAAGGAGAATGGAACCTCTTTTGAGCAGGTGAATACGATTAATTTAGATGAATATGCCGGTTTACCTGCGAAAGATCCTCAAAGCTATCATTATTTTATGGGACAAAATTTATTTAATCATATAGATATTAGCGAAGGTCATACGCATATTCCAAATGGAGCTGCCAATGATTTAGACAATGAATGTCGCCGATATGACGAGCTGATAAAAGACTTAGGGGGAGTTGATTTACAACTTCTCGGTATTGGTCAAAACGGGCATATTGGTTTCAACGAACCAGGAACACCCTTTAACAGCCGGACACATCTCGTGACACTTGCACAAGATACTCGAGAAGCGAATTCAAGATTTTTTCATTCCATTACCGACGTCCCAACACATGCGATAACAATGGGAATTGCCTCGATACTCGATAGTAAGGAGATTCTCCTGCTAGTTTCGGGAATAAACAAAGCTGAAGCATTATCCAAGTTTATGAATGGAGAAATAAGCGAGGATTTCCCTGCATCTGCTTTGAAGAACCATAAGAATGTCACTGTAATTGCGGATCGAGATGCATTAAAATATTGTTAGTACTTTTCGCAAGGCTCTTTTCTTAAACTTTATTTCCTTTTTATCACAAAAATTTTTAATTCTGCTTGTTTTGCAGAAAACAACAGTATTTTTTAAGAAAAGAGCTAGCAAACTTTAATCGGAGGAACAAAATAACTATTTCCACGTTAAAATCGGCTTTAAGATTTTAACAACATTCGTTACAAAAACAGCCTTTAACTAGGAGTGTTTGCAGATGATTAACAAAAATTCACCGGTTCCCATTTATCATCAACTAGAAGAGTACATTAAACAGCAAATAGAAAATGGTATTTTAAAGGAAGAAGCCATCATTCCATCAGAACGAGAATATGCACAAATGTTTCAGATAAGCCGCATGACCGTTAGACAGGCAATCAATAACTTGGTGATAGAAGGTTATTTAAAGAGGCAAAAAGGCAGAGGAACTTTTGTAAATAGGAAAAAGGTTGAACAAGAACTACAGGGAATGACCAGTTTTACTGAGGACATGCGCTCTAGGGGAATGAGTCCAAGCAGTACCCTATTATCTTTTCAAATCATCCCTGCTGACAATAAAACGGCTTTAAATCTTAAAGTTGAGGAAAATGAGTCTGTTTATAAAATCAAGCGAATCCGATTAGCCGATGGTTCACCCATGGCAATTGAAACAGCCTATATTCCCGTCAAACTCGTTCCTGGACTTACAGAAGCAAACAGTAATCTATCTCTATACCAGTATATTGAGGACAATCTTTCTCTTTCCATAAGCGAAGCCACTCAAGAAATTGAGGCTTCTAATGCTGGTAGTTTGGAAGCAGAAACATTGGAAATTTCGATTGGGGATCCTCTCCTCTTGATTAAACGGATTTCTTATTTACAGGATGGAGTTCCCTTTGAATTAGTAAAATCCGCCTTTCGTGCTGACCGCTACCGATTTATCCATACCATGAAACGATAAAGAGCAATTGACCACAATAGGTCAATTGCTCTTTATTTCACAAGTTTAGCCATTTAAATGTCCAATTTTGTTTCGAAAACATATGATAATAGTGAGTAACGAATAAAGGGACATAAGGAGAGTGATCTAATGAAAATCATGCTTGATGCTGGTCACGGCTATAACACTGCTGGAAAACGAAGTATCGATGGAATGCGGGAATACGAATTCACTCGAAAAGTAGCAGCATTTGCGAGTGAAATGTTATCAGCCTATCAAAATGTTTCTGTTTATTTCGCCCATTCAGATTCTCGAGATGTACCTTTGCAAGAACGAACAAATGCTGCAAATCGACTTAACGTCGATGCCTATGTGTCCATTCATGCTAATGCTTTTGGAACAACCTGGAATGATGCCAATGGTATTGAAACCTACGTGTATACGACTAACCATCAAGAGACCTATCAGCTGGCACAGAAGGTTCATAGCAATCTTATTGCTTTAACCGGTTTAAGAAATCGCGGAATCAAAACTGCAAATTTCCACGTTCTTAGAGAAACAAAGATGCCTGCTATTCTAGTTGAATGTGGATTCATGACAAACAGAAATGAAGCAGCGCTAATGCGTACAGATGCATTTCAAAGAAATTGTGCCCGAGCTATTGTCAATGGACTCGCAGCACAATACAATTTGACAGCAACACAAACATCTCCACCACCTAGTACTACACCTACTCCGCTCAGTAATTCCACACCGCCAAAATCTGGTTTATATAAAGTTCAAGCTGGTGCTTTTTCCGAAAAGAGTAATGCAGATGCCCATCTAAGGAAGCTTAAATCTGATGGATTTGAAGCATTTGTCTTCACTGATGGTTTATACAAAGTACAAGCTGGTGCCTTTACCGAAAGAAATAACGCTGAACAACTCGTAGCCCGTTTAAATGCGAAGGGATACCAGGCTTTTATAGTCATAGATTAACGAAAAAAACTAGCGCAAAATACTGCGCTAGTTTTTCTTGGAAGCTTTAAGAATCGTATTATTTACTATCAAAGTTACAACCGACATGATGATTGCGGCCAGAAGCGCCATACCGAAACCTGTAATGTCAAACGCATCTCCCATCAAATAATCGGTTATCTCAAGGGTGATCGCATTTATGACAAACAGAAAGAAACCTAATGTTAAGACTGTTGCAGGTAAGGTTAAAATGACTAATATCGGACGGACGATAATATTAATAATCGATAGCAAGAAGCTCGCGCCCAGTGCAGCTGAAAAGCTTTTCAGCACAAAGCTTTCAGAAAAATAGCCCGCAATTGCCATGAACAAAACTGCATTGATTAAAATCCCAATCAACCATTTCATCTATCATGTCTCCTATTAGTTGTTTACTCCATCCGATTTATGAAGGGTAATCGACCCGGTTTTCGTATCGACAAATATTTTTAACATTCGTTCTGGGTGGTTGACAGACTGGAAGCGAAGCATCTTTTGAATCATTTCGCTCTTTTCTTCAAGAACCTGAATTCCATCAAGTTTAATGTTGAAACCACCAAGATTTGTCTTTAACTCTCCGCTCGCTGCCACACCATCAGGAATAAACAAATCGATCCCACCTGTAGTCGCCTTAGCAGCAATTAATTCACAGCGATTTCCAGTTAGGTTATAGGTAGTATTCCCATTAAATGTTTGAGATTCTACCTTTCTAAAGTCACCATCAAGTTTAATCGCACCATTAATGGTTTCTACCTCAAGGTCATCAATCGTGCTAGTTTTTAGTGTAATATGGCCATTTGCGGTTTCAATTTCCGCTTTTTTCCCATTTATTCCGACTAGCTCGATCTTTCCATTGGCTGTTTTCATCCGTAAATCATTGATGGTTAGTTCTTCACCTGAAATGGACCCATTAAAAATTCTTACCCGTGCCCGTTCGTATTCAGCTTGAGGGACATAGACCACCGCATCGACCTTCATCCATTTTTGCTGGGTCATGAACCGCAATTTTTGCCCATCAATCGCAAACAAGATATCCTTTAAAAAATTCTCCCTAGCTTGGTCAGCGTTATCTACTCGATAAACCTTTGCCTGACATTCAATTCTGACATCCTTTTGGTCCCATGGTACTAGTTTCAGTGATCCATTGGCAAGATCAATATCCATATCACGTAAGTAGACATCGCCCTGGTGAAAGATGTGTGAGATTTCCACAGACTGGCCAAAATTCAAATCAAGGTCAAGGTCCTTAATTTTTTTCAAAGCTGTATCAACAAAATCAAAAATTTTATCCTTCGTCGTGTGCACCTTTCCCTGTGTGCTTTCTTCCTTTTTGGCTTCTTCAAACGTATAGGCAGAGGAAATCTCTTGGGCAATTTGTTCCTGCTTTTGTTCAATGGATTGCCCTGCTTTCTCAAGTTCCTCGAGTAAGACTAGCGCCTCATCGACATTCAATTTTCCTTCTTCGACCATTTTTAAAATCCGTTTTCTTTCTTCCTTCATCGTTATCCACTCCAAAATTAGTTTTCAATAAAATCTATTCCATCGTGAAGACTTTTACGCCTTTAATCACATTCCAGATCGTTACAATTAGACCAATTAAGACCATAATTCCAACAGTGACCAGGGTAAAAACAGGAATAGCTTCATTGTTAATGGCATTTATATCAGTAAATAGTGCAAAAATAAGCAGCGGCACTGGAATAAGTGGTAGTAAATGTGATACGAATGCTTTTTTGGCATGGCTTTTAGTTACGTCATCCCCAGAGGCAAACATGACAACAAGTGGAAAAAGAATCCCTGCAAAAAAAATACTAAAGTAACATAAACCAGACAGAACCTTTCTTGTTTCCATTTCCATCAACTCCTTATTCCTTTTCTACGGATATAGAAATTGAAAGTTTCATTTTTTGAAAAAAATAACAGTTCTCTTTTATACCTACATAGACGTCAATGGTATGATGACCATTTTTCATGATTATTTTGTGCGTTTCGGTCATCATCGATGTTATGATGACCAGTTTTTATGAATTTTTTGTGCGTTTTGGTCATCAATGATGATATGATGACCTTTTTCATGATTTTTTCATGCATTTCGGTCATCATCGATCGTATGACGACCTTTTTTATGATTTTTCCATGAGTTTTGGTCATCAGCGAAATGGGCCGAGAAAAATCCCCTTCCTCGACAATCCAAAAAAGCTAAAACCTAAGGTTTTAGCTTTTTGCAATGGTTTCTTTTTCTAAAATTTGCTCTTTCATTCGCAGCCGGTCACGCTCTAAGACTGGTTTTAAATATTTGCCTGTATAGGATTCGGGTACTTCAGCGACCTTTTCTGGTGGTCCTGCTGCAACAATGGTACCACCTTTATCCCCGCCTTCTGGGCCGAGATCGATAATATAGTCGGAAGCTTTGATGACATCTAAATTATGCTCAATAACCAGGACAGTATCCCCACTCTCAACCAAACGCTGGAGAACGACCAATAACCGTGAAATATCATCGACATGAAGGCCAGTTGTCGGTTCATCCAGGATGTAAAGGGTTTTCCCATTTGAGCGGCGATGAAGTTCTGAAGCTAGCTTCACACGCTGCGCTTCTCCTCCTGAAAGGGTTGTTCCTGGTTGACCTAATTTAATATATCCTAGGCCGACATCAAAAATCGTCTGCAGCTTCCGATTGATTTTTGGAACGTTTTCGAAAAACTGGACAGCCGCCTCCACAGTCATATCTAGAATTTCAGCAATATTTTTTCCTTTATATTTCACTTCAAGTGTTTCACGGTTGTAGCGTTTTCCATGACATACTTCGCACGGAACATAAACATCAGGCAGGAAATGCATTTCAATTTTGAGTATCCCATCTCCCTTGCAAGCCTCACAGCGTCCGCCCTTCACATTGAAACTAAACCGGCCCTTTTTATAGCCGCGGACCTTTGCTTCATTTGTTGTTGCAAACAAATCGCGGATATCATCAAAGGCACCAGAATAGGTTGCTGGATTGGAGCGCGGTGATCTTCCGATTGGTGATTGGTCTATATCAATGATTTTGTCTAGATACTCAATCCCTTTGATTTCTTTATGCTCACCAGGTTTTGTTTTCGCACGATGAAGCTTCTGCGCAAGCGATTTTTGCAGAATTTCATTGATTAATGTACTTTTTCCAGACCCAGAAACACCCGTCACCGAAATAAACATCCCTAATGGAAGCTTTACATTTACATTTCGCAAATTGTTCTCTGAAGCCCCTCTGATTTCGATAAATCTGCCATCCGGCTTACGTCGCTCTAGTGGCAGCGGGATAAACTTCTTGCCTGATAAATATTGCCCTGTCAACGAATTCGGGTCGGCTAATACCTCAGCAGGTGTGCCCGCAGAAATAATTTGGCCACCGTGCACCCCGGCCCCAGGTCCAATATCAATTAAATAGTCAGCAGCCATCATTGTATCTTCGTCATGCTCAACAACAATTAACGTATTGCCAATATCCCGCATTTGCTTAAGCGTTTCGATTAACCGGTCATTATCACGCTGATGAAGTCCAATCGATGGTTCGTCTAAAATATAGAGAACACCCGTTAGCTTCGAACCAATTTGGGTCGCCAAACGAATTCGCTGCGCTTCCCCTCCTGAAAGAGTCCCTGAAGCACGTCCTAAACTTAAGTAATCAAGTCCCACGTTCAAAAGGAAACCAATGCGCTCATGAATCTCGTTAAATATTAGCTTACCTATTTGCATCTCTTTTTCCGATAGTTCTATTTCATTAAAGAATTGATAGGTTTCTTCAATAGACAAATCAGTAATTTGGGAAATATGACGCCCTGAGATAAGTACAGCCAAGCTTTCCTTTTTCAAACGATTGCCCTTACATGTCGGACATGGCTGCTGCCCCATGTATTTCTCCATTTGCTCACGGATATAATCAGAGCTTGTCTCCTTATATCGGCGTTCTACATTACGAATGACGCCCTCAAATTCAATATTACCCTCACGGATTTGACCCCAATCATTCTCATAACGGAAATAGATTTTATCACCTTTTACCCCGTAAAGAATCTTTTCGATAAGATGTTGGGGAATGTCTTTGTACGGCATGTCCATATCGATACCATAATGATTACAAACAGCTTCAAGCAGCTGTGGATAATACTGTGAACTCGTCGGCTCCCATGGAGCAATCGCATGTTGTTTTAAAGAAAGATCCTTATTTGGGATCACAAGGTCGACATCTACCTCAAGCTTGGAGCCGAGTCCATCGCACTCTGGACAAGCACCAAACGGACTATTGAAACTGAACATCCGCGGTTCTAATTCTCCGATTGAAAAGCCACAGTGAGGACAGGCATGGTTTTCGCTAAAAAGGAGTTCCTCTTCACCCATAACATCAACGATTACTTTTCCTGCTCCAAGTCGTAACGCTGTTTCAAGCGAGTCTGCTATCCTTGCAGCAACGCCCTCTTTAACGACAATTCGGTCAACGACAACCTCTATCGAATGCTTTTTGTTTTTATCTAATTCAAATTCATCACCAAGGTCGAGCATTTCCCCGTCAACACGGACACGCACAAAGCCTTGTTTTTTTATATCCTCGAGTACTTTTACATGCTGGCCTTTTCGACCAGAAATAACCGGTGCAAGAATCTGCATTTTGGTTCGTTCTGGATATTCCATTATTCGGTCTACCATCTGTTCAATGGTTTGCGAAGATATCTCAATATGGTGGATGGGACATGTCGGCCTGCCCACACGAGCGTACAGTAATCGTAAATAATCATATATCTCTGTTACTGTTCCTACCGTTGAACGGGGATTCTTACTCGTTGTTTTTTGATCAATCGAAATCGCCGGAGACAATCCTTCAATGGAATCAACATCTGGCTTATCCATTTGCCCTAGGAATTGCCGTGCGTAAGCCGATAGAGATTCCACATAGCGGCGCTGTCCTTCTGCGTAAATCGTATCAAAAGCCAAGGAGGACTTCCCTGAACCGGATAGTCCTGTTAAAACAACAAGCTTATCTCTCGGAATGGTGACATCTATATTTTTTAAATTATGGGCTCTGGCGCCTTTTACAATCAATTTATCCATAACCATGTTACGTCATCCTTCCGCTTTTAACTCTAACAGTAAATCACGAAGCTCTGCAGCTCGTTCAAAATTAAGCGCTTTGGCTTCTGTTTTCATTTCTTTTTCCATGGTAGCAATTAGCTTGTCTTTTTCTTTCTTTGACATCTTGCCGAAGGATGCTGTTGGTTTGTAATCTTCCTGTTCCTCGGCCGCATGTGTCGCACGGATAACATCACGAATTCCCTTTTGAATCGTCATAGGCGTTATGCCGTGCTTTTGATTATATTCTTCTTGGATTTTGCGACGCTCTCTCGTTACATTAATCGCTATTTCCATTGAATTGGTCATTTTGTCTGCATACAGGATGACATGACCATTCGCATTACGAGCAGCACGGCCAATGGTTTGGATTAATGAACGTTCCGAACGAAGGAATCCCTCTTTATCCGCATCGAGAATCGTAATGAGTGAAACCTCAGGGATATCGAGTCCTTCTCTGAGCAGGTTAATCCCGACAAGGACATCATACTTGCCTAGCCGCAGTTCACGAATAATTTCGATACGTTCAAGTGTCTTTACCTCAGAATGCAAATATTGAACTTTGATTCCAATTTCTTTTAAATAATCCGTTAAGTCCTCTGACATTTTCTTAGTCAGAGTCGTAATCAAGACACGTTCATTTACTTTTATTCGCTCGTGTATTTCAGCGATAATGTCATCAATTTGTCCTTCTATTGGGCGAACTTCTATCGTTGGATCAAGTAATCCAGTTGGTCGAATAATCTGTTTGATCATTTCTGGAGTATGCTCCAGCTCAAATGGACCAGGAGTTGCCGAAACAAAGATTGCATTGTGAATATGTTTCTCAAATTCATCAAATGTCAACGGTCTGTTATCAAGTGCAGACGGCAGACGGAAGCCGTGGTCAACTAGCACCTGTTTCCGTGCTCTATCACCATTAAACATCCCTCTTACTTGCGGGAGGGTAACGTGTGACTCATCGACAATCATTAAGAAATCCTCTGGAAAGTAATCGATTAATGTATAGGGTGTGGAACCAGCTGGCCGAAGCGTTAAATGTCGGGAATAGTTCTCAATACCCGAGCAAAAGCCCATTTCGCGCATCATTTCAAGATCATAACGCGTTCGTTGTTCAAGCCGCTGAGCTTCTAACAATTTATTATCTGCCCGCAGTTCTTCAAGGCGCTCTTCCACTTCTTTTTCGATATTTTCAATCGCCTTAAGTAACTTTTCTTCTCCAGTTACGAAGTGGGAAGCTGGGAAGATGGCAACATGTTCACGTTCACCCATGATTTCGCCAGTCAGCGCATCGACTTCACGAATCCGATCGATTTCATCGCCAAAAAATTCAACCCGCATGCAATGTTCATCACGGGAAGCTGGGAAGATTTCAACAACATCTCCGCGGACCCGAAAGGTACCCCGCTTAAAATCAATATCATTTCGTTCATATTGGATATCAATTAACCGATGTAGTAACTGATTGCGCTCAATCTCCATGCCTCTCCTAAGCGACAAAACCATTTTTCCGTATTCTTCTGGAGAACCGAGACCGTAAATACAGGATACACTGGCAATAACGATGACATCTTTCCGCTCAAATAAGGAGGACGTCGCCGAGTGACGCAGCTTATCAATTTCATCGTTGACGCTTGAATCCTTTTCGATAAATGTATCTGTCGATGGAACGTAGGCTTCAGGTTGAAAGTAATCGTAATAACTGACAAAATACTCAACAGCATTATTCGGGAAAAATTCCTTAAACTCACTGTAGAGCTGTCCCGCTAATGTTTTATTATGAGCAATCACTAACGTTGGCTTATTTATTTCTTTGATTACATTGGAAACAGTGAATGTCTTTCCTGTTCCGGTTGCGCCCAGTAACGTCTGATAGCGTTTGTTCTCCTTGATCCCCTGGACTAGCTGCCGAATGGCTTCAGGCTGATCACCTTGTGGTGAATACTTCGAAACTAATTCAAATTGGTCCTTCACAGATTTCCCTCCCGCTATTTCAATCACTTTCTAGCTTTTAAACATGCAAAAAGTCCGGGACGGTGCCGGAAAGTGTTCCTTTAAAACTAATAGTATCATTCTAACACATTTCACTAAAAACAAACCACTAATATGCGAACGAACATTCGTTTTTTTGGTGGAATTTCATTTTTCGGGAGAAAACGTGGAATTATCAGCCGAATATTACCATTTATTGGGCATAAAACCCCATATCCCCACCAATAGCAAAAAGCCTGTCATTTGATTGACAGGCTGCTATATATTTTTGTTTATGTTTGTTTGAAAACTCTGTGCTTCATTTTTTCCGCAAGCCAAAAACCAGCTGTTAAAGAAAATGCATCAATTACTATAAGTAGAAATGTGTTTGTGTAACCCTTATAAACAGAAGCTGCTATAAGTCCTACAGTTAAGGCAAGACCGATGTAGCGATTATAAGTGACCCGGCTGAAAAGCAAAACGAGCAATCCTGGCATAATAAACGCAGACAAGTATCTAATAACCTCTTCCAATGGGTACACCTCATTTATTCGTTTCTGTTAATATATTTTAGAAATATATTTATAAAATTGCAACAAAAATGATAATGATTTAATTAGTTACATGTTCCATGCGGGCTAGGGCAGCCAACTTCAGCCTTTTCAACTTGGATCGTACTATGCTCAATATGAAACTCATCATGGAGAATTTTTTGCGATTGAGCCAGTATCTCATCATGAATAGCTTCATCTACAATCGTAATGTGACAGCTCAATACTGGATACCCTGAAGTAATCGTCCAGATGTGTAAATCATGGACTTCCTTAACTTTAGGAATTTTACTAAGTGCTTCTTTTACCTGCTGGATATTAATTTGTGTTGGTGCACCTTCCATCAAGATATGGAAGGAATCCCTCGTGACACGAAAACCACTAATAATAATTAAAACCGCGACAATGACACTGGCAATTGGATCGGCAATCGTCCAGCCGAAAAACATAATAAGCAAGGCAGCTACAATGGCGCCGACCGACCCGAGCATATCGCCCAGTACATGTAAAAATGCACTGCGGACATTGAGGTTATCATCCTTGTCACCACTCATTAAAATCCAAGCAGCGATAATATTTACGACTAATCCCGTTACTGAAATGATTAACATGCCTGTACTTTGCACCTCAGGCGGGGCAAAGAAACGCTGAAAGGCTTCATAAAAGATATACAAGGAAATAAGGATCAGCGTAAGTCCATTCAATGCAGCTGCAATGATTTCAAACCGCTTGTAACCATACGTTTTTTCCTGTGATACTTGTTTTTCTCCCAGTTTAATCGCGAAAAAGCTTAACCCAAGTGCAGCCGCATCGCTAAGCATATGGCCTGCGTCAGATAATAAAGCTAGGCTGTTGGTTAATACACCGCCAATGACTTCAACGACCATAAAAGCAGCAATCAAAATAAATGAACTTAGCAGTGCTTTTTTATTACTTGTATGTGAATGTCCATGTCCATGTCCATGCGAATGCCCATGAGAGTGTCCATGATGATGTCCCATAAAAATACCTCTCCCAACTAGAGTTGTCTCTTAGTTTTTTCTTTCCTCTATTTTGCCATACATACTTACTTTCTGACAGATACCTCTTGCTAATGCTCAAAAGCGATATGAATGAGTTGTTTCACATGGTCATCATCGAGAGAATAGTAGACTAACTTTCCCTCTTTACGGTATTTTGCAAGTCCCATGCTCTTCAGATGGCGTAAATGATGGGAGGCAGTTGCTGTTGTAGCTCCAACAATCATGGCCACATCACAAACACAAAGCTCTTCTTCAAGTGTGAGCGCATAAGCTATTTTCAGTCGTGTTTCATCGGATATTGCTTTAAACAGCTTTGTTACTTCAACGATATTACTTTTTTCAATTAAGGGCTGCAGCCGTGAGGTTTTGTGGCTGTCTACACAGGTAACCTCGCAAATATCGCGATCTTTCATTCCATCACCTCGTCATATATTCAAATCTTTATTTGATTATATAATATTCAAACATCTATTTGAATGTCAATGATTTTTTCAACAAAAGCCTTATTCTTCCCTTTTTATGTATTTCCAACTTATGGTACAATATTACTAGATTAAAACTGTTATTAACTTAGTAATATCACCTTTTCAAAAAGGGGGAATTCAGTGATGACGATTGTTACAAATAGGAAACATTTATGGTTTTTTGGGCTGCTTACCTTGATTATCTGTTCGAATGTTCTTCTTTATCGTTTGGACCTAATGCAGCCGCTCCCAAACGAGGTTGCCCTTGGAACATTGGTTGATTTCATGATTATCATTCCACTGCTCACCTATTTTTTTATTATTCGAAAGCGGTATTCTTTAAAAAGTCTTTTATTTGTCGTGTTGGCTGGATATGCTGCAGCGGCATTGATCGTCCCGCAAGGCTACTTTTCTTCTTATTCTTTTGTTAAATACCTTTTAATTGCCGGCGAGGGTGCCTTTTTACTGGTTGAACTTTTTATCGTGTTTAAATTGCTTAGCAAGTTGCCAGCAATTTTTCTGTTTTATAAAAAGAAGGAAAATGAAATACCAGCATTCTCATACCGTATTGAGCAGGCATTGGCACATCATATGAAAACCAATCGATTCCTAGAAATCATCTCCTCTGAAATAAGCATGTTTTATTACAGCCTATTTTCATGGCGGAAAAAGCCCGTTATTGATGGTCAAGTATTTACTTTTCATAAAAAGACAAGTGCTGTCGCCTTTTATATCATGCTCATTCATGCACTAGTTCTGGAATCAATCGGATTTCATTTTTTTCTTCATTCTTGGAATCCCATTGTTGCCATGGTTGTTCTACTATTAAATGGCTATGGTTTATTGTTCTTTTTGGCGGAAATCCAAGCGATTCGCCTGGTCCCTTTCATTCTTACGGATCACCATTTATATTTACAGGTGGGAATGATGAAACGACTGAAAGTACCACTTGAAGAAATTAAAAGCGTTCACTACTATCAAGGTCCAGAGAAGCTAACAAGAGAAGAAACAAAGCAGCTTTTTGATGCTGTACTTCCGGATATTATGAAAGAAAAACCTTCTATTGAAATTGAGTTTTTTACAAACCAAGAAGCTAAAATGATGTACGGGTTTACAAAAAAGGTAAACAAGGTTCACCTTCGGCCAGATGAACCACATGAATTTCTTAATTTTCTTCAGCGAAAAATAACAGAATAATACTGGGATTAACTTCCCCATTTTTTTCAAAAAAATAGCAAAACCAGCTTGAAATTAACTCAAGCTGGTTTCTTGTTCCATTGCTATACTACCATTCCGCAATGCTTCCATCCTTGTGGCGCCAAACCGGATTTTTCCAGTTATGGCCAATCACTGCTTGTTTTCTTACAAATTCTTCATTGATTTCAATCCCTAATCCTGGTCCTTGCGGGATGCTGACATAGCCGTCTTTATACTCAAATACGGATTTATCAACGATATAATCCAGCAAGTCACTGCCTTGGTTGTAATGGATCCCTAAACTTTGCTCTTGAATAAAGGCATTGTGTGCTGTCGCATCCACTTGCAGACAGGCTGCAAGTGCAATCGGTCCTAATGGACAATGAGGTGCAAGTGCGACATCATACGCTTCAGCCATCGTGGCGATTTTCTTACATTCGGTAATTCCGCCTGCATGGGATACGTCCGGTTGAATAATATCAACATATCCATCCGCCAGCACTGATTTGAAATCCCAGCGTGAAAACATCCGCTCTCCTGTTGCAATCGGGATCGATGTATGTTGAGCAATTTCTTTCAGCGCTTCATTATTTTCTGCCAATACTGGCTCTTCAATAAACATCGGACGGAACTGCTCCAGTTCTTTTGCTAGAATCTTAGCCATCGGTTTATGTACCCGCCCGTGAAAATCAATGCCAATTCCTACATACTGTCCGGCAGCCTCACGAACTGCAGCAATTCGTTCCAGCACTTGATCAATTTTTTCATAGGAATCAATATACTGTAATTCTTCCGTTCCATTCATTTTAACAGCAGTAAAACCCACATCGACGATCTTTTTTGCCGCCTCACCCACATCGGATGGACGATCGCCGCCAATCCAGGAATACACCTTAATCGAGTCTCGGCAGGCACCGCCCAGCAGCTGATAGACAGGGGCATTAAAGTACTTTCCTTTAATATCCCAAAGCGCCTGATCAATTCCCGCAATCGCACTCATGATGATGGGGCCGCCGCGATAAAATCCGGAACGATACATCATGTTCCAATGATCTTCAATTCGGAGTGGATCCTTGCCAATTAAGAATTCCATTAATTCCTCAACACAAGCCTTAACCGTGGCCGCTTTTCCTTCGATTACCGGTTCACCCCAGCCAACGATTCCTTCATCCGTTTCTATTTTTAAAAATAACCAGCGTGGAGGAACTTGAAAAAGCTCATAACCGCGTATTTTCATCTGCAAACACTCCTTTTAGTGCCTTCTATAGAAAAATATCTCACTCTGTAAAACCCAAATTATAGTAATTTGTTAAAATATCCGCTGCCCCAAATACAACTGAAAGTTCTACCTGCTTGTCCTCAGCCTCAATGATTCTCCACTTATTACTCATATATCTTAGTAAATGGGTAAAGGCCTTTCGTAACGGGTTTGAACCTCCTACAATCATCCAATCGATATGGTCCGTATTTTCCATTGATTGAGAAAGAGCCTGAAGATCATTATAGATAACAGATCCAGCAAAATAATTGGCCCGTTGATTTTCATCAAGCTCTGCAAATAAATCCAGTAGGCGAATATGATAAAAAGTCCTTGTTAGACCATATTGTTTCGCCGCTTCATAACCATATTCAAGCATTTTCTGATCAATGTTTCCAATAAGGCATGAATCCAAGGAATCCGAAAGAATGGTCTCCTTCTGGATAGCCTGCAGGGTTTCCCCTCCTAATGTCGATAAACAATTCAACAAATCCTTATTTTCATCCACAGCCACAAATTTTGTATGAGAGCCGGGGAGAACAATCACTCCCTTACCTTTCACATCAAACTGTTTCAACAAACCAAAGGACTCTACTTCCTCCCCGCGCATAACATCAAACTGGTTAATAGCGGAAGTCACATCCTTATCATTATTCATTGATTGAACTGTGTTTTTCATCCCTGGAATAAATACACAAGGGATTTGGAGAAATTCTTCAAGTTTTGTCACTTTTGCATACTTTGCAAAGTCAGCCATTCCTGCAGGGCTAGGGATATGAGGGACTTCATAAATCCCTAAATTGGAAGTAATCATCCCCGATGCAGCCATATATTCAATATCAGTGGGTATTAATTGATTTTTAGTTAATAATCTTTCCAGTCCCTGTTTTAATTGGGCTTTTAGGTTGGTATTGCTGCCTGATATGGCTGTGTCCCTTACACCAATTCGTATTTTTTCGGTATCAAGGACTTTGCATGATGTTTGGTCGTATAGCCTTAGTCTAGAATTGGTTGTACCAGAATCAATCAGGATTACCTTCACATTCAACACCGCTTTTCTCATCAATTCAATTTGGTGATGGAACTTGACTGACAATTTCTACGAAGCTAGCTGCCCGTCTTTCAATTTCTGTAAAATCACCTTGTTGTACTAGTTTTTCATCCACAAGCGAACTGCCAATTCCTAAGCAATGCGCTCCTGCCTGTAAAAATAAACCTGCATTCTCTAAGGTGATTCCCCCGACAGCCATTGCTTCTACAAAGGGCAACGGTCCCTTTAAGTCAGTCAAATACTTGGGACCAAGCTGTCGAATCGGGAAGATTTTGACCATTTTCGCTCCGTATTCATATGCCGTTAACACCTCAGTCGGAGTCATAACTCCTGGGATAATCGGCACATGATAACGGTTGGCGATTTCAATGGTCTCCTTTTTCAAGGTTGGGGTAAGGAGAAAGCCTGCCCCAGACATAATCGCCAGTCTAGCAGTCTCTGAATCTAATACAGTCCCTGCCCCAATCAGCAGCTCTGGATACTTCTCTTTCATCCGTTCAATACCACTAAGAGCACCAGGGGTATTCATCGTGATTTCAACCGCACGAATACCTCCCTGAAAAAGGCTTCTAACTGTATTTTCTAATCCCTCTAACGAGTGACTACGGATAATTGCTACCAGTTTTGCTTTTCTTATTTCCTCTAATGGCGAGGTGCTCATTTGACTTCATCTCCTATTAGACTAGTAAATTAACCTTTGACACTGCCTCCCGTTAGCCCAGCAATAATATACTTTTGGCAAAAGAGCGCCAAAATAAGAACCGGTGCTGTAATAATCACAGAAGCGGCCATCAAACCACCCCAGTTTATCTCGGAATAGGAGATAAAATTAAAGATAGCGATCGGTAAGGTCTTCGTATTGTCGCCTGCTAGAATCAATGAAAACATAAAGTTATTCCATGAAAAAATAAACGCCAAGATCGATGATGTCACAATTCCAGGTCCCGAGATAGGAAGCATCACTCGAACAAATGCACTAGGGATAGAACAGCCATCAACACGGGCAGATTCCTCAAGTTCATGAGGCAGTCCTTCAAAAAAAGGAATCATAACCCAAATAATAAACGGCATCGTCACAAGCATATGACTGAGAATTAGGGATGTATAGGTATCGATTAATTGCAACTTCGAGAAAATAATAAACCAAGGAATAAGGAAAGAGATACCAGGAACAATTCTGGCAACTAGTATTAAAAGTCCAAGACCCTCCTGCTTGTATCTTGCAATGGAATAAGCAGCCGGCAGCCCCAGAATTAGGCCAAATATCGTCGCTCCTATACCAACAATAAAACTGTTCCAAATAAATGAAAGAAATGAATACTCATTAAAAACGCTTAAATAATTACTGAAATTAGCGGTAATTTCAAATAGTTTAGATGTATCTAGTATCTGTACTTGCGTTTTAAATGACGCAAGGATCATCCATAGGAAAGGTAGTAAAAACAAAAACAGGGATAAGTAGACACCAACATGAGTTACGATGGATCTAACGGTTATGGATTTTTTTCTACTCATAGATTAACCCCCGCTCTCTTCCGTAAAAGGATTGTGAAAATGCTGATGCTAAGGACAATAATGAAGAAAATCATTAGCAAGGCTGATGCCTGGCCAATTTTAAAGTATTGAAATCCTAAAACGTATCCATAAATATTAATGGTCTGGGATGATGTTCCCGGTCCACCCTGGGTTGTAGCATATATAATATCGAACGTTTTCAATGCATCAATCATCCTTAGCAAGATGGCCGAATAAAGGGTCGGCTTCAATAAAGGAAGGGTGATTTTTGTAAAGGATTGCCACGTACTTGCTCCATCAATCATCGCGGCTTCATAAGGATCCTTTGGAAGCGAAACGAGACCTGCCAATACAATTAAAGCAATCATTGGTGTCCATTCCCAGATGTCAATAAATATTAACGATGGCATAACGAGACTCTGAGATGTTAACCATTCCTGACCTGGAATCCCTAATTTTTCTAAAAAGACATTGGCGATCCCGATATTAGGTTCATAAATTAAAACCCAGATTAAACCTACCGCAACAGGAGTTGCCACCATTGGCAATAGAAAAAGTGTTTTTACCAACCCTTTGCCGACAATATTTTGGTTCATCAGAATGGCAAGTCCTACACCAAATACCGTTTCAAGGGTTACGGCAACAATGGTAAAGTAAAACATTAGTTTTAACGATTTTATAAAAAGTTCATCTTGAAATAATTCGAGATAATTTTGAAAAGCCACCCATAGCGGTGGGGTAATATTCGACATACTCCATTCATGAAAACTTAGCCAAAATGTATATCCTACAGGCGCGACCATCATTAGTGCTACAAAGATCACAGCAGGCATGGTAAAAACCCACTTAATGTTGCGATCAATCCAATTTGTCATACTTCTCCTCCTCTAACAAATGATAATGGCCTTTAAAATAAACGGACTCCCGAGAGCATCCAGAAGTCAACCCCAGATTGCTACCGAAAGCCGTTTGAAATAGGTTATATCCGTTTTTTATTTACTCTGAGTCAATAATCTTTTGGAATTCTCCATCTGCTTTTTCTGCAGCTGCTTTAATGTCTTTCCCTTCAATTCCTGCTAAGATGACATCTCCAATGACGTCGCGAGCAGCACCTACGTTAATAAGAACTGGACGATCGTAAGGAACTGCCTCAGCTTCACCATTTACTCCAATGGCTGCAGCCAAATCTTTCGGGAATTTTGCTGTTCCTTCAGCGGATTCCCAGACAGAAATACGTGCACCAGGATTACCTTCAGCTTGAAGCTTTAGAACCATTTCTTTACTTTCAGCCCATTTAATAAATTCCCATGCAGCATCTTTCTTTTCGGAATTAGCTCCGATACCAAGTGCCCACGAAGTGATATTATAAGGCTTTGACCCTTTCGGACCTGCAGGGAATGGAGCGAACCCAACTTTATCTGCTACCTGTGATTTAGAAGGATCAGTTGCATTGGTAAATAAGGATGAAGCATCCGTATAGAACACCGCTTGCCCTTGAGTGAACACGGCCATCGCTTCTGGCCAGCTCATGTTTAACGTACCTTTAGGACCGTATTTATTGAGCATGTTTCCGTAGTAATTAAACGCTTCAATCGCTTCAGGCGATGTAATCGTTGACTTGCCATCCTTCATGAAATCGCCGCCAAAAGCATACAGGTAGCTAGAGAACTGAGTAACTGCTGCAGCACGCTTTCCACGAGAAACAAACCCGGCAACTCCATTTGGATCATGTAATTTCTTTGCCGCTGCTTCAAGTTCTTCAAGTGTTTTTGGAACTTCAATCCCAGCCTTCTCTAATAGATCCTTACGGTAGTATAAAACCTGGGTTTCTGTTACGAGAGGCAATCCGTAAAACTTATCTCCATCCTTAACACTTCCAAGAGATGATGGAATGAAGTCATCAGTGTAACCCTTCTCTTTGCCGACGTAACTGCTCATATCGGCAAAGTATCCGCTCTTGTTGTACATCTTTCCATCTTGAAGTGGACGGAACATTACGACGTCAATACCCTTTGAGTTAGAAGCAAACTCAACAGATGTTTTTTGTGTTAGTTGATCCTCAAAGTAGCTATCAATTTTTACCTTGATTCCTGTTTCTTTCTCGAATGCAGCTAAGTCATTTTTAATAGACTCTGTCCATGGATGGTTTGCTGCCACCACACGAATCTCCTGGACCTTTTTCTCCGTTTTATCTGCTGGTTTAGAATCAGATGCTTTATCTGTCCCACCGCTGCAGCCCACGAGCGCAGCACTAATCCCTACAGCTAATGCAAGATAACCAGCTGCC
Source organism: Neobacillus niacini (assembly GCF_036961885.1). Classification (GTDB taxonomy): domain Bacteria; phylum Bacillota; class Bacilli; order Bacillales; family Cytobacillaceae; genus Neobacillus; species Neobacillus niacini_H. The sequence goes on from NZ_JBALNQ010000021.1 coordinate 123,265, forward strand.
TTCTTAAAACCTACGAAACTATTTTTCATAATCTTCCCCCTCTTTTTAATAGCAAAATAATTGTAAAAAGTGATAGCGGTTTCATTATATGGCAAAAAAATTTATTGCAAATTCTAATGCAGCAAAGGATTTAAGCGCTATCAAAATATTTAAATGGTAGTGACACCATATAATGACTAAAAAAATTATTCGTTATTATGAAGCTATTAATTTAGGTTATCTATATCCAATACTGCCTGATATTTCCCTAGCGGTCTCGAGCAGCTTCTTAACGATCCTATCCTTGTGCTTTAGCATTCGTTCTTTCGGACCTGCTACACTGATCGCAGCCTGAATGGTTTGGTCAACCCCATAAACAGGTGCAGCAAGACAATAAAGTCCTTCTTCATTTTCTTCATCATCAATAGAGTAACCCTGTTCAGCGAACGATTCTAACTGCTTCAAAAGGGTTTCCTTTTTCGTAATAGTCTTATCCGTGATAGGCTCAAGTCTTAACTTGCGTAAAATTTCGCTTGTCCTGTTTTCCGGAAGAAAGGTTAAAAATGCCTTACCCAAACCAGTACAGTAGAGAGGTTTGCTTTTTCCCGGCTCCGCAGTCGTACGTATAGAACGATTACTATTTATTTTTGCTATATACGCCAGTTCTGATTGATCTAAAATGGCCATAAATACAGTTTCCTGAACCTCATCCATTAATTCTTTTAGAAAAGGCAGCCCTTGCGTATAAAGATCTAGTGAATCCTTAGCGGCACCACCAAGCTGGATTAATTTAGGTCCAAGCTTATATTTTCTAAAATGATCAGCGATTAGGTAGCTGTTTGTATATAGCGTCTCAATCAAACCAGAGGTACTGCTTTGCGGAAAGGAAAGTATACTGCTAATCTCCTTTATGGTTAACCCCTCTGGATGTTGGGCAAGTAAATCAAAAACCTTCAAAACACGTTCAGCTGATTTTACCGACATATTTCCACCCTCCTTAAATCACATATGTGATATAACATCATATATATGATTTAACAAACTAAGCATACTATACCTCTTAGATTCTTGCAATAACTAATTTCACAATTTCGACAATTACTGCAGAAAGGCTGTGTTTGATTTAGGCTCTACATAAAAAAGTTTACATACTCTCTTGGGGAGGTTCTTTATCGAAGGGGATTCGATGATTCTGGTTCATTCAAAGAATGCACAAAATGTCTTCGGATGGATAATGTAAACTCTGCAATAAAATATAGCATTACCGCTGGCCAAATCCATGCCCACAAAAATTCGGCTGCTTTATAAACTGACTCAATGGCGGGATGAGCCCATTTTAAACAGGCTAAGGATAACAGAATCCAACAAAGTGAAAATGGTAAGCAAATATGTCCATGTACTTGTAAGGGCATATCTGAATAATCCCACCATTGACGTTGAAAAAGCTTTTGCAGGAAAACTCCGCTTACATACTCAATAAAGGTAGGAATAAAAAAGCATAGCAAAAGAACAACTCCCCAATTTGTTTCCGGACCTATTAAATAAACCAAGAGCACAGGGGCAAAACCATACATAGGCTTAAAGGGTCCAAGAAAAAAATTCGGTTTAAAAAACTTCCGTTTTGTAACATAACTATAGCTATTTTCTAATAACCAGCCAATCATTGAATAGATAGTGAAATAAAAAATAACAGTTGAAAAGCCTTCAAAGTTGATATTTGTTGGAGCGTAAAAATCTAGAAAGCTAATCATATGGCTAATACCGCCTTTCTTGGGTTTGAAATTTCCATTTTAGGGTTTGCACCCACGCTACCAAATATACCAAAATTGCAAAACTTCAAGTGTTAATGTACAAATAAATAAAGGTTGGTTTCGTAAAGAATGTTGTTAAAATCTTAAAGCCGATTTTAACGTGGAATTTGGTATTTTGTGTTTTAGAATTTAGTTTGCTAGCTCTTTTCTTATTAAATATATTCTATATTCTGCAGAAACTTAGAATAATCATTAAATTTTGTTCTAATTAGCAACAAAGTTTAAGAAAAGAGCCTAAAGAAAAGCCAAAGGAGCTCATCCTTTGGCTTGATCTTTATCCTATTCTTTCATCAAACTTTCTATCGTCCTGTACAAACAGAATGCCCAACTCATAATGATCACCTTCATACAAAGCTCGTTGAACGAAACGGATTTCACCATTTGTATCTAAAACTTCCAGCTTACAATGGGCACGATTTTTTTGTAGAGCTTCATAAAATACTTGCTCACCCCGTACAGTAACACCATTGACCTTTGATACTAATTCACCCACCTGAAATCCCATTTTATCGGCAGGTGATTCAGGGATAATCCCAATAATCATTAAGCCATTATTTTTCTTTGAGAAGTAAAAAGGTAAATTATCATCCTTCAGACGTAGCAGTAAGGAGATCATTTCACGTCCGATGATCGCTAAGGCTACAACCCCAATTGAAATAATTGGAAACCAATAACCGATAGCTGCGAGTATCAATGACAAACTTCCAAGTGCGATCACTCTCCGACCATGTACCTGTAGCGACTGCTTTGGCAGCATTCCTTGAATTTGCTGGTGAAATCCAACAGCAAACGGGACAAGAATAAGGGAGTAGGACTCCGCTCCGATCGGAAAGACTGGCCACCAGTCAACCGGTAATGTTAACACATCTCCAGGGATAAGCAAAAACAGCGGAACCATCCAAAATCGTTTCACTTCATGGACCCCGACATTTTGCCCGCGCCTGCTTTTTACTAACTTGGGGGATGATCCTTTACTAGCATTTTTAAGAATAAGGATTCCTTCTGCTATTAATAAAAGTGCCAACAGAATGACCAAGGAAGGATAGACCTTTTCATCAATTGCCTGAAATGCCTCTTTAAAAATTGGAATGTTTAGGTTATATTCCGCTATGAGTATCGTTCCAAAAAATGCAGCTCCAATTGTGTAAACTGGGGACATTAATCGAATATTCGTGGTTAAGCTCCATAATAATGTAAAAGCAGCGATAAGGAGGATTGCTGCAAATGGAACGGTCAAACCAGTCGTAACAATTATTATAGAAAGCACTAGACCCAAAATGACTCCTAGTGGAAACAACTGTCTAAGTTCAAAATATGCATCAAATGTCCTTGTATTGAAATTTTTCCGCTCCCGTTTCACTCGTAAAACTCCCAATATCCCTGATAAGAAAATGAGATAGTAAAAAACAGGCTGAAGAAAAAGTTTCCCTGTCCCTTTTAACAGCTCAAAAAGCCATACTTGCACCAATCCTGCCACCTGCCTCTATCATAAGTTCTACTATTCTAGCTCCTAAAGATTATTTTACCAAACTGAAAGAATAAAGCCTATTGCTAGTTTCTTTTAAAAACAAAAAAATGTCGAATTCTAAACAAGAATGTATCACTACTTCCTATGTTCAGCGAAATTCGTCAATATTTCCATGGAAATTATCGACATGCCCCTTGCATTCTATAGTTTTTTGTCGCAAACAAAAAACAGAGGCAATGCCCCTGTTTAGTTTATTTTACAATTAGTCTCAAAGCCGTTTGCAACTGAATGTCATTTTTCTCTTTTTTCATTTCTTTACTTGCTTCTTCTTCCAGCTTTGCGGCTGTCTTCACATCAATTCTTCCTGTTGCCTGCAGATTGCTGTTTTTCTGGAAGGCTTTGACTGCTACTGTTGTTTCCACACTAAAATAACCATCTGTTCTGCCCGGAGCAAACCCTAAACCTGCCAATATTTCTTGTGCACTTTTCACCTGCTCATTATTCATATCTTCCACAAGCGGTTCATCTATTTGCAGTGGATGTGTATTAAAAATCGCCGGCTGCTTAGCTTCTACATCCGGTTTTATCCCTTTCTTGTGAATCCAGTTCCCATCAGGTGTGAGCCATTTAAATAAAGTCAATTTGATATTACTGCCGTCTCCCATTGGAACAGCTTGCTGTACCGTTCCTTTGCCAAAAGTCGTTTCTCCGACCAACGGATACCCAGCTGCTTCTTTTAATGCTCCTGCAAGTATTTCTGATGCTGACGCACTGCCTTTATTTATTAGGACTGTTACGGGATAATCCTTTTTCTCTGTTAGGTTTGAGAAGTGTCGTTCCTTGTCCCCATTTCGTTGCTCAATTTGGATAAGCGGCTTATCCTTTGTAACAAATTCTTTTAAAATATCCTCTACGCTTACAAGCAGCCCGCCCGGGTTTCCACGAACATCTATGATTAATCCTTCAATATCCTTCTTCTCTAGCGAACGTAACTCCGCTTTAAAATCGGAAGCTGTCTCTTTTGAAAATGAAGTAATTTCAATATATCCAATCTTTTTCCCATCTTGATTTTTCACAGATGCATGTATGGTCTCGAGTGGAATCTCATCACGAGTCACTTCTATGGTGATGGGATCCTTTAGCCCTTTTCGAGAGATGTCTAATTTAACCTTTGATCCCTTTTTACCACGAATTTTCAGAGTGGCTTTATTGAGGTCAAGCCCCTCAACACTTTTCCCATCCACTTTTAAAATCTCATCATTTGGCTTTAAGCCCGCTTTTTCAGCAGGAGAATTTTTAAATGGAGAAATAATGACGATTTTTCCATCAACCATCCCCACTTCTGCACCAATGCCTTCAAAAGATGAGTCTAACGCTTGGCTAAATTGCTGAGCGGTTTCCTTATTCATATAAACAGAATAGGGATCCTCTAAAACAGTGAGCATTCCCTGAATCGCACCCTCAATGAGTGTCTCACTATCGATCTTTTCAACATATCGGCTCTGAATTAACTCATATGCCTGACTGACTTTTAGTAGGTCTTCAGTATCCGTTTGATCCGCAGCAACTTGTTCCTCTTTGGTTAAGGTTTGTTCAAGGGCTGAGATCCCTTCTGTTTGTCCAAACCATTGCATTCCTGCATATGTGCCCCCTGCTCCCGTTAGAAGCGAACCAACTACCATCAGGGCAATCCATTTACTTTTCATCCTGTCCCCCCTCATGTGCAGCAGCGATTGACTGTCCTAATCACAACTTCCTGCTCGTTTATTAACTAATATGTAAGAGAGGGACGAGTTATGCTAAATGAGCCCTTTCATCGAAAAAAAAGGAAGAAGCGCGGCTTCTCCCTTTTGCAAATTATGGCATTGGAACAATTCCAACTGGATTGATTGCGTTACTCTTGCTTCCATTCCATCCGCCTCTATGAAGTTCAAAGTGTAAATGTTTACCAGATGAATCACCGGTATTACCCATAATGCCAATTGCTTGGCCTTTTGATACAACCGCTCCAGAACTAACATAGCGAGTTTCCATATGCGCAGATACAGTTGTATACGTTTGACCATTGACAGAGTGAGCAATAAATACGACATTGCCGTAGCTGCTAGAATAATAGGATTGGATCACAACACCATCAGCAGCGGCCAAAATTGGTACTCCTGCTGCCCGATTGGCAATATCAACACCAAAATGCATTGTACCTCCACGAGCTCCAAATCCAGATGTAAACCTTCCATTCGCAGGTTGGGTAAATGCCCCGCTAGAAACTGGCGGCGCAGTTACTGTTGTACCGCCACTTGAACCGGCGGTATTATTTGCAGCGGCTGCCGCGGCTGCTGCTGCTGCCGCTGCTTCGGCGGCTAACCTCGCTTCTTCTTGGCGTTTCTGTTCAAGCGCGATTGCTTGTTGAAGGGCTGCTGCTTGGGCTGCAAGGATTTGAGATTCTTCTTGAAGCTCCATTTTATGCTCATGAATCTCTTCTTCTTGTTGTTTAAGGGAAGCTAATAATTGATCCTTTTCAGCTCTTTGCGCATTTAATTGCTTATTCATTTTTTCTAAATCCGCTAACATGGTTTGGACGCTCGCAAGCTCTTCTTCAACCTTGATTTGATTTTCCTCTAGACTCTTTTTATCAGCCTCATGCTGCTTTAATATATCTTGGTCTGCTGCCATAATCGTTGCCACTGCACTAGCCCGGTCAATAAAATCACTGAAGTTTCTTGAACCCATTAACACATCAAGATAGCTAACCATTCCACCTGTTACTTGATAATTTCGGGCACGCTCCTTCAAAAGCTCATTACGCTTTAGAATTCTATCTTTGGTAATTTTAATCTCTTCTTCTAATCTAGTGATTTCTGCTTTCGTTTCCTCCAGCTTGGCCGTTTTTTCACCAATTTTTTTGTGAGTATCATCGATTGAAAAATCAAGGCGTGTCATTTCTTCCTTTACACCTGACTGTTGTTCTTTTAAACTATTAATCTTTTGATCTGCATCATTAATATCAGATGATATTTCTGATTTTTCTTTTTGAATTTGATTTTGCTGATTCTTTAAACTTGAAATAGATTCAGCTTCAACGATTCCCCCAAAAATACTGCTTAATCCGACCGTTCCTGCAATTGCTAGTGTGAATACTGTTTTTTTCACAAACGTTTTCTCCTTCCCCACTTTTACTTATGTACGGGTAAATCGTTATTTATTTCATCATCATAAGCAGGAAGGGCTCACTTTCAATGCCCTTCCTGTAAAAATTAAACTTTCAAGAACTTCCTTACAGACATCATGCTTCCCCAAACTCCAATCAATCCGCCCATTAGAATCAAAACTCCGGATACCTGATAAATAAACGGATCATATGGAAGAATTTGAATAAAGTTGCCAACTAGTTTTGGTGCAAGATAATCATAAGCATTGTAGTAAGCAATCGAAATGAGGATAATTGGCAAGATAGCTCCAAGGATACCAAGCCATAACCCTTCTAAGAAGAATGGCCACTTAATAAAGCTATTTGTTGCTCCTACCAACCTCATAATTTTTATTTCTCTTCGTCTAGCAATGATCGTAATCTTAATGGTATTAGATATTAAGAAGACTGCTGTGAAAAATAAACCTGCAATTAGAACAATACCAACGTTACGACTTGCTTCTATAAAATTAAATAATTTTTCAACTGTTCCCTTACCATAGACAGCCTTTGTGACATACTCTAGTTTTGCAATATCCTTTGCTGCTCTCATGGTTTCTTTCGGGTTTTTCGTTTTTACGATAAATACATCGCTAAGCGGATTGTCTTGTTCAAAAAGTTTAAATGCTTGTCCATCTTCACCCATGCTCTGAATTAAATCTTGAAGCTCCTGCTCTTTGGGTGAATATTTCACACTTTGTACTTCTGAAATCTTTTCAATCTCACCTTTTAATTTTTGCTGGTCTTCTTGATTCGCAGCAACGTCGATGTGAACGCGAATTTGGACGTCCTCTTCTATGGTTTGTGCCACTTTATTGAGATTCATCATAATAACGAAAAAGACACCAACTAGAATGAGCGTTACCGTAACGGCACTTACAGATGCGAACGTCATCCATCCATTTCTTCCAATACTCTTAAAGCTTTCACGCACATGACGTCCAAGAGTTCTAATTTTCATAACCGTAATCACCTCTTTGTTCATCACGGGCTATTTTTCCAGATTCAATCGCAATAACACGATGTTTAATGGTGTTAACGATTTCTCTGTTATGTGTAGCCATTACAATCGTAGTTCCTCGATTATTAATTTCTTCGAAGATTTTCATGATTTCCCATGATGTCTCCGGGTCAAGGTTTCCTGTAGGCTCATCCGCAATCACTATTTTTGGAGAATTTACAATCGAACGCGCAATGGAGACACGTTGTTGCTCTCCTCCGGATAACTCTGTTGGAAGCATTCTTGCTTTATGCTTAAGGTTAACGAGATCAAGAACTTCCATCACGCGCTTCTTAATAAACTTAGGCTGAGCCTCAATAACCTCTAGCGCAAAGGCTACATTTTCATAAACGGTTTTCATTGGCAATAGTTTAAAGTCCTGAAAGACAACACCAAGATTCCGTCTAAAAATGGGTACCTTCTTATTCTTTAGTTTAGCAAGGTTTACGCCATTCATTGTAATGGTCCCTGAGGTTGGTGCCTCCTCACGATACATCATTTTAATGAACGTCGATTTCCCTGCACCACTTGGACCAACCACATAAACAAACTCACCCTGATTAATTCGTACATCAATTCCATTTATCGCAGTAACCCCATTTGGGTATTTTTTAAATACATCTTGCATTTCTATCATTTTTAGATCACCTTTATAAGTTAGTTTCGAACAATTGTTTCGACAATAACCTTTTATTTTCTTGCATAAAAACAAAATCCTAGACAAAAAATGCAGGATTTCGCACAAATTCATTATAACACTCAATACATGTAAAAAAAGCGGTAAAATTATTACAGTTTCTTTTCAAAACCTACATAACTTATTATTTTCACCCAATATTATTCGACAAAAGTTAACACTATCTTAATAAACCACCATAGATTCACAAAAAAATAAAAAACGTCCTGTAGAAATCACAGAACGTTAACATTTATTACTTTTTAGTTGCTAGCCAATCTGCAACCTTATCAAGGTCATCGCCTTCGATTAGGCCACCAGGCATTCCGCCGTTCGTACCATCTTTAATAATTGCGGCAATATCCTCTTTAGATTTACTTGCACCTACAGCAGTAAGGTCAGGTCCCATACCGCCCTTTAAGTCCCCGCCGTGACAGCTTGAACATTTTTGTGAGTAAATTTTTTCAGCATCCCCAGCTTGTGCTGTGTCGCCACCCTCGTCATTCCCGCCGCCGCAAGCAGCTAGAACCAAAACAAGAGCTGTACCTAACAACATTCTAAGTAGATTTTTCTTCATATTCATTCCCCCTAAGAAAAAATTTCCATACGAAGTTATTATACCCAGTATTACGCTCTTTTGAAACCTTCTCCTAACACTTCGGAAGCGTCCATAACAACGACAAATGCAGAAGGATCAAGACTTTTGACTAATTGTTTCAATTTTGTGAACTCCCGTTGATCCACTACACACATGAGCACAGGCCTCTCATTGTCAGTAAATCCTCCATATGCAGATAGTTTTGTCACTCCACGATCAATTTTATTAAGAATTCCCTCACGAACTTCTTCTTGCTTGTTTGTGATAATCATCGCTGTCTTTGACCTGCCAAAACCAACCTGGACGATATCAATTGTTTTACTTGTCACATATAGGGCAATGAGCGCATACAATCCGCGTTCAATATCAAAGACAAGTGCTGCTGCAATGACGATCAATCCATCTATCAGGACGACGCTTGTCCCCAAGGTAAGCCCCGTGTACTTTGTAATAATCTGAGCAGCCAAGTCTGTCCCGCCTGTTGAAGCATTTCCTCTAAATACAATTCCTAAGCCAAGTCCAACTCCGATTCCCCCGAACAAAGCTCCAAGCAGGGCATCATTCGTCCATGGCTCTATATTTTTTGTTAAAAAAACGATAAACGGTAAAAATAGTGTTCCCACTAGCGTTTTTAGGCCAAACTGTTTTCCTAGTAAAATTACTCCAGCTATAAACAACGGAATATTAAAAGCCCATTGGACATAAGCAGGTTCCCATCCAAGCACGTTTAGTAAGATTGTACTGATTCCGCTGACGCCTCCAGAAGCAATTTGATTGGGCAGGAGAAATACATTGAATGCCAGCGCGATAATAGCCGATCCAATCAAGACGTTTATATATTCTAATGAATTTTTAAATTTAGGTGCTGCTTGTTTATTTCTTCTCTTCATCGGACGATTCCCCTCTAAATTTCCATTTCACTATAATGTTTCTTTTTTTATCGAAGTGAGTATAGCATGGCAATTATTCGATGTAAATGGCACTAAAGTGAAGCATTAAAGGGTTAAATTTATGATAGTATTTGTTAATAAAATACTTTTCATGTGGAATTCTAAGGATAGTATTTCTTTCCTAAAAAACGGTAGAATTTTCGAATAGAGGAGGTGATAAGTATAGAGCAGCAGTTAATAAAAATGATGGAGCAAATGAATAATCAGTTTGAGAAAATGGACAATCGCTTTGAAGCAATTGATAAAAAGTTTGATGTTATTGATAAGCGGTTTGATCAAATGGATACACGGTTTGACGCAATGGACAATAGATTAGCTGCAATGGATACACGGTTTGATAAAGTAGAGTCTAAAATTGAATTTCTTCAAGAAACAGTTGAAAATAATGCTATCGAATTCAGAAGTCACTTTAGGCACATAGAAGAGAAACTCGACAATCATGATAGAATGTTTGTTATGGTTTCAGATGAACTGAATGGTAAAAGGTAGAATAAAATTAAATTCTCCTATCTTCCCCATAATTCTCCCACCTAGATCGGTAAACTAAATCCCAAAAGTAAAGCCTTTGCCGACTTATTGGCAAAGGCTTTTATTAAGGCTCTTTTCTTAAACTTTTTTGCTTTTAGGAGCAAAAATAAATATGTGCTGTGCTTTCGCAAAAAACTGCATAATTTATAAGAAAAGAGCTTGCAAACTATATTCACAGGCGCAAAAAAACTATTGCCACGTTAAAATCGGCTTTAAGATTTTAACAACAATTCTTACGAAAACAGCCTATTAATATTATGAAATTCTTGAGCGCAGGAAAACGGGTGGAATACGTAGGAACGGATTTGACTTCACTATTCGACCTCCTATCACTGATCCGTAGTCTAATTCTTTATTAAACTCCTTCGCCTTCAAACTCACCTTGGTGGCAAAATTCACAATATACATCTGATGGGGCCTTCGGTTTCCCCGCAACCGGCTTTTTATTATCATGACAGACAAAACAGCTTTTTCTTTCTTCCGACGTGCCTGAATTATGACGATGCTTATCATATAACCATGAATAACGATCCTTGTGATTATTAGGCATAGTAGCATGACACACGTAACAAAAATAATTGCTGCTTGTTGATCTCGTCACTGAATATTCATCTTTATTATTTGATACAGGTTGATCTATTTTAGATAATAAGATTCTAATATCCTGTCGTTCCAATTTTTTGACCCATAACGAGTTTTTGTGGCAATTAAGACACTCTTCTAGCTTTTTTACTGCATTCTGACCATGATTAATAGACCAGTCCGTATTCTCATGGTTTTCAGGAACTTTGATTTGCTGGTGGCACGTCTTGCATTCCATCGAAAGCTTTACATCTGTTTGCTGCTGGCCAAGTGCTTCGAGGATTGTTTTTTGGGTATTCTCAGGCAAATTTCTCTCTAGGACACCTGCTTCCATCTCTGGAGAAGACTTAATAACGGCAGTTACTTCCGCAGCTTCTTCTTGTTCCTTAGAATGTTTATTTTCGGGTAGGACATAGTCTGTATCCTTCCAAGGCTCTTTTCCTTGATTCACTTTATCGTGACAATCAATACAGGTCCCCATATTTGGCTTTTCATATTCTTTACCCATTAATTTTTTGGCGTTTTCATTTGTCCAAGCATCATAGGTAGAAGAGCCGTTAATACCCCTTTCAACTATTTTAGCGTGGGCCACTCCGCTGTGGCAGTTGATACAGGAGATCCCTTTTTCTACATGCTCGTTGTGATTAACAATTATATCACCTGTTGCAGTGACTAAACGGTTTCTCGAGTGGCATTGTTCACAGCTTTCATTTGTTACAGCGACTGTTTGTACAATCGGGTCTGGCGGCCCCACGATATGATAGTATACTTCTTTAAGAGATTCTACTTTATGTACAACTAAGTTTTTTGCACCCGGTTCAATATGGCACTGTGTACATTTTATTTCATTATGGGCACTAGCCTGAAAGGTAACATGTTCTGGTGCCATCTCGTGACAATTCGCGCAGAATGATGGTGTCGAGGTGTAGCTGATGGCTCCATATAATAAACCAATCATGCCAATAAAGCAGACGATAAAAACATCCAGCAGCCGCCACCTTTTTACAAATTTCCTGTTTGTTCTCTCACTCCCGTTGCCTTCACGAGAATGATCAGTTTCTTGGTCAGATTCTTGTTTGTTATTTTTCCATAATTTCATACTTATCACCTTCTTACATTCCTATCTTACCAAAAATTAATTACTCGAGGTAGGTATTTCCAGTAATTATTGGTAAAATTACAGGTCTAAAGTCGGTTAATAAGATAGTAACATTAACCTAGTTTTGATGGTGTAAATGTTATTTTAAGATACTTTTATCCAATGGAATACCTGGAAAATAAAAAAACTTGCCTTTACAGCAAGTTTCTCTAAATGATTATGAAATTCTAGAACGAAGGTAAGCGTCTATAAACTGATCGATATCTCCGTCCATTACTGCCTGCAAGTTTCCACTTTCAGCACCCGTCCGATGATCTTTTACCATGGAATAAGGATGGAATACATAGGAGCGGATCTGACTTCCCCAGCCGATTTCCTTTTGTTCCCCGCGAATTTCTAGCAATTCTTTCTCTTGCTGCTCAATTTCACGTTGATATAGCTTCGCTTTCAACATCTTCATTGCTGCATCACGGTTCTTAATTTGTGACCGCTCATTCTGACAAGTAACGACAACACCTGTTGGCAAGTGAGTAATCCTTACGGCCGAGTCCGTTGTATTAATATGCTGACCCCCAGCCCCACTGGCGCGATACGTATCTATTTTCAAATCCTCGGTCCGAATATCAATTTGAATTTCTTCATTAAATTCTGGCATCACTTCACAGGAGACGAAGGAAGTATGACGGCGGCCAGAAGAGTCAAACGGTGAAATTCTCACCAAACGGTGTACACCTTTTTCTGCCTTTAAATACCCATAGGCATTATGACCTCTAATCCCCAAGGTTACACTTTTGATCCCCGCTTCATCACCTGGAAGGTAATCAAGAGTTTCTACCTTAAAACCCTTCTTTTCTGCCCAACGTGTATACATTCGCAAAAGCATCGAGCCCCAATCCTGTGACTCCGTTCCGCCCGCGCCTGGATGCAGCTCTAGGATGGCATTATGTTTATCGTATTCTTCGCTTAATAACAGCTGAAGCTCAAATTCATTCAATCTAGCTGTCAGTTTGATTAGCTCTTCCTCAAGTTCAGTCTGTAATTCATCATCACTTTCTTCTTTGACAAGCTCATAGCTTATTTCTAGATTCTCAAATGTTTCGAACAAATCATTAAATTCATTTACCTGATCTTTCAGTGCATTGGCTTCACTAATGACAATTTGAGCCTTGTCTTGGTCATTCCAAAAATCAGGATAAAGCATTTGATCATCGAGCGCAGCTATTCGTGCTTCCTTATTTTCAAGGTCAAAGAGACCCCCTAAAGTCCGCTAAACGTTTAGCTGTTTTCTCAAGTTCGTTTCGAATTTCTGCTAATTCCATTTCCTTCACCTCTATAAAAATTACGTCTGTTTGTAGCTTATGTCTTGGTCGTTCATTTGTTCCTTATCCATTATAGCCTGTATGTAGGGGGAATATCAAAAATGAATATATAATAAGAATGTCTCAAGGATTCAAACCTTTAGTCTTGTGGATAACTTCACTTATCAACAGCGGATTTTTTAATTTTTTTTAGAATGGCTGTGGATATGTAAAGCTATCTACAGATTTTTCGGAAATATCCAAAAAATCTATCCACATATCAACATATTAACAGTACTTATTAACACTTTTAAAAGTTTGCTAAAAAAAAACGAGAGGAACTCCTCTCGTCTTAGGGTAATTACATAATACTACATACATCAAGTTCTTTTCACTTTTTTCTTTTAAATAGCTTCCTCCGCCGTAATCCAAATAATTTTTTGACATCAATATTTTGATATAAAATTATTAAGAATTCACAACTAACTTCTGAATTAATATGGTAATTTTCCAGGTGAATGAGCAGCTTCGATAAATGTCTTCGATTCTCCACCATGACAAGTAGAACACCTTACATCTTTATCCTCAATTGGTCGGTGACCAACTATGTCCACATCTCCATTTATTTCTTTAAATTCTGCTTCTCTTCCATAAATTTCAACAGATTTGTTATGACACTTCAGACAAAAGTCGCGCTCTTCTGATGGTAGCCAATTACCTTCAGTTTTATTAAAGGTATCATCAGTTTTCATATTACCGAATTGTTCTCTCAGCAATTTAATATTGTTTGACCCATGTGTATCATGACACTCTGCACAAGGGATAGGACCATTTAATTTACTTCCGTCAATATTTGTTTGTTTACCCTCAGGAATTGTAAAATAATGTCCTGAGTTTGTTTGTAAGTAATATTTTTCTATATTTTTATTTTTGTCCGTGCTATGACACCGTAAACACAGTGAATAATCATTTATCGTTTGAGAGTTAGGATCTGTAATTTTAGTCGATTTTGCCCCTGCTGTAGTTACGGACTTATTATATGAAAAAACTTCATAAACAACATCAGGATACTTATCTCGGTCATAAATTGTGTCATCCTCATGACATGTAATACAAGATGTTTCTAAGCTATCTACTATGAGAGTTTCCAATCCTTTTTCCGGATGAGCTTCCTTATGCTTATAAACATAATGGTCTTTTAGCAGATTTTGATTTTCTTCTGACCAACCCGAATGAGGGTTGTGACATGATGTACACGATTCTGCTTGTTTCAATTCATTTGTTCCTGATTCAGTGTATTCAGCTGGATTATTATGATGATACTTTTTATCAATTTGGTCAATTATCGGGGCATTCATTGTCCCATCATGACATGCCATACAATAGTTTGAAGATGGATCTGCTTGCAGCTCCTCCTTGAATTTATCCTTGTAGGAATTACCAGCTAAAGTATTAGGAGAACCTTCATGTGTACTATGACAAGCAGCGCACATATTTGTTTTCGCAATATAATGACCATGTGGATTATCAGATTCAGACATATTACTCATCGTTGTAAATTTAAATGTTTTCGCATACAAAGGGTTGTTCGCATCATCCACAAGCAATGAATCGATGTAGACTTTATATGTTGTATTTATTTTCCAATCTAAAGGATTATTGCTAGGTGTAAAAATAATATCATACTTATACTTTCCATCTTGGATTCCTAGGTCAATAATTTCAGGAGTACCATCTAACTGTTTCGTTCCTAACACTACATTAATAGGGTTATAAGGATCAGTAGGTGCGTTTATTTTATTTACCAATTGAATCATTGGCTGATCGTCAGCAACAGTTATTTTTATTTTTGCATCTAGAGGCACTCTAGTAAAATCCTCTCCAGTAAGGGTCCTGTTATCAGGGAGGATAATCCCTGTATCAGTTACAAATGGTCTTGTAGTGTTTATAGTAAACGTAACATTTTGATTAGCTACCATCGTAACCTCAGAAGGTGGATTTTCTTTAATTTCAATGGACAGATTATGGATTCCTTCTGATAAGGTTGTTGAAAAAGTCCAAGTTTTTTCTGTCCCGTTTTCGACAATTTTCCATTCCTCTGCACTTGTGATGGAGTCTGAGAGTACGATCTCATTCTCGTAGGCTGTAAAAAGAAGTCCCTCCTTAGTAACATTGTCATCCGTGTATGTTCCAGTTAGGACTACTTTTGTTGTATTAAGCACTCCATTAGGGGTAGGGGGTTCAATTGATATAGTAGGTTTATCTCCAATAGCCGAAAATACATTAGTAGACGGAAAAGAGAAAATCGAGGCACCTACTATAAGTATTATTAAGAAACTATAAAAGATTTGCTGAAATTTCATGACATTTTTCTTCATCAGTTCTCAACTCATTTTCTGTTAATTTATGTTTAGTTATTATGCTAAAGTTATTTTCTACAGGGTTTATATGTATATTATAACAGTGAATACAAAGAAAAAATGGGGCAAAAATGAAGAGATTTTTTGACAGATTTGTGACTATGTGGAATAATAAAAACAAGGTAACAATATAACTATTGCTACCTTGTTTACTAATATAATAAAATCAATTTTCTTTTAAGCTAACAAGTAGTGGCGCTATTTGTTGGCTTTTTTATGGTTTATAAACACCTGGTTGTAATGCATTGTAATTACTCCAAGTTGTTTCGTCACTTGCGATTGAACCATCATGACATCCGAAACATACAGCCATACCAGTGTAACGCTTAAGTGCAGATGATGGGTTTGGATCTTTCAAGTAATCTGTAGCAGCAACTTTAGCAGCATTTGCATCACCAGCATATTTAGCAGGATCAAATGGTGCTCCAACAGCTGTTAATTCTGTAAGACCTCTATCTACAGAGTCCTTCATGATTGTTGCATCAGTACCGTGTGCATAGTGACAGCGTACGCAAGTCAATCTGTCTGTATCTGTTTGGTGACGGTGAGCATCTGTAAATACGCCTGTATCAGCATTTGCATAAGTTGCAGATAGATAGTCAGTGTGACAAGAAGCACAGAATTTACTCATTTGTACTCCACTGTCTTTTACATAAGTCGGTGCAGCACTATCAAAATAATCATAGTTGTTTGTAACTTTATCAACAGCAGAACCAATTAAGAATGAAGCTCCATCAATGCTTGCTGCGGTTGTGTCACCATTCTTGCTATATGCGAAGCCATCTTTCCAAACATAAACGAAGTCTGCAGTTGCAGGTTTTTCAGTACTACCTACTTTTAATGCAGTATAAATTGGGTTATTACGGTCACCATTATAACGAATCCAAAGTGAAGAGTCTGAAATATATTTCTTACCTTTATAATCCCATTTGTAAGTTGAAATCACTACAGAATCTGCAGGAACCCCAGCTTTCTTAAAGAATACGTTATCATCAGCTGATTTAGTATCATCTACTTGAGTTGCTACTACTGTTTCTCTTACAAGGATGTAATCCCCAACGTTTGAAGATGGAAGGGAAGCTTTTTCATAGATGCTACGGTCTTTAAAACTCATACCGCCATTTGTGTTACCGTTTTTATTAACAGCATCAGCACCAGTAATGATGTTTTCAGTCTTAATCCAACCAGCAGGGTCAGCTTTCAATAAACGAGTGCTATCAGATCCGTGTGGATTGTGACAGCTTGCACATGTAAATTCTTCTGCCCATTTTCCTTCTTCATTATGATTTCCACCTGGGGCAGCTTTAACATCAACAGTTCCATCTGATAAGTGAACTGACATATTACCATCATGAGATCCGCCGAATGTACCAGCGTTTGTTGGGCTGCTAAATACTGAATTGGCTCCCATTGTACCGTCATGACAGGCAGCACAAGTGCTATATGTTCCATCTCTGAATAATAGATAGTGGTCTTCACCAGTATGTGTTTGGTGACAGCTTGCACATGAGTTTGTGTTATTTTGGTAAGATCCGTGCATTTTTTGGCCAGATCTTTTTTTGCTTAATCCTTCAAAACCAGTTTCGTTCGCGTTGATCATATTAGTACTATGGTCAACTTCTGAAGTGTCAATAATTGCATTATTGCTTTCTGCTACAAGTAGATCAGAACTTGCAACAACAACAGTTGGGTCAGCAGCCTTATAAACTAATTCAGCAGTGTATCTTGCTCCAACTGTTAAAGCTTCAGTAGTATAGCTAAATGTTTGAGGATCTGCGTCAACTGCAGTTGTAAAGTCTTGCGCAGTTCCAATTACAGCATTATTCGCATCTCTTACTGTCACAGTAAAAACTGTACCAGCTTTATCAGTAGATAGAGCTTTAAATGTCACAGTATAAGTGTTGTCTGCATTTTGAGTAGCCGCAAAATTAAATGGGCTTTTTGCAAATGCAGCATTGCTTAGCATTCCCACTAAAATTAATGCTAACAGTAGTGAGAAGCTTAGTTTAATCTTACTCATTTCTAAAAACCTCCCTGTTTTTCTCTCTCTTTTTCTCTCTCTAAAACCATACTTCTACGAACTTATAATCCTTAAATCTAGTTTTGAGCATCACCTCCTTTAAGAATTTAGTAGACTTAAAAGTAAACGGCAACTCGTTGGTTAAATGTATCTGTAATATAAAGCTGACTTTTTTCATCAATAAATAGGCCATTTGGAAGGAAGAATTGATCATTTTCTGAGCCTAGTCCACCAAATTGATAGACTTGTTCACCTTTTTTATCAAAACCATAAACAAAGTGAGTCATATTATCGATCATATAAAGTGTTCCTTTGGAATCTACAGCCAATCCTCTTGGATTAACAAACTTTGATTCACCTTTTGCATCTTTGTTACCATTAATGACACGTACGAATTTTCCCTTTTCATCATAGACAACAACCCTTAGATTACCTGAATCTGAAACATATATATTTTTGTCCTTGTCAATGGTAATCGCGTTGGGAGCATTAAACACATCTTCTTGGCTAGAGGCGGAAGAAATTTCAAGTAATTTCTTACCGTCCAGATTAAATACGATGACTTTTTTACTTTCGATATCTGTAACATATAGTTTGTTATCAAAAATCCTTAACCCAGCAGGACTTGTAATTGCTGGTGTAGTACTATCTTTTTCCTCGAAATATTTAATAAACTTTCCTTTTTTCGAGAAAATAGATATCTTTCCATTATATAAATCTGCTACATAAACATTTCCGTCCTTGTCACCTGTAATACCATAAGGGAACTTAAATTCCCCTTCACCTTCACCCTCTTTACCAAACTTAAATATCGAGGTACCACTGCTATCAAAGACCTGGACTTGCTTATTGTTAGTATCCGTTACATACACGTATTCACCAATTTTCGAGACATCCATTGGTTTATCTAACGGAGATTTGAAATCCCCCTGTATAAAGTAACTAAAATTAGGCGCACCGCCTTTAACATTATTAGCAGCTTTATCAACTTCTTGACCTAGATTTAAGAAATAGATTGCAGCAAACAAGACAACGCTCAATCCAACAATTGTGCCCATCCATATATAAGCGGTTCTTCTTTTCAATGAGTTCAACTCCTTACATTCTAGTTTTTATCTTTAGATGTTAATCTATCTAGTGCATTCAAAGCTGGTTTAAAAAGAGGATCATAAGCAAGTGCTTCTTTATAAATTGCTTCAGCTTCCTCTTTCTTTCCTTGATCTTCTGCTACTAGTCCGATTTCATAGATCGTATCTGTATTTCCTACATTTAAACGATCTGCTTCTGCTAAAGCTTCATTTGCTTCTTTATACATTTTTAATTTACGATAACTTTTTCCCTTCATAAGGTGTCCTTTGTAATCCTTAGGAGAGATTTCAGTCGCTTTAATAGCATTTTGTAGAGCATCATCATTTCGATCTTGTCTATCATATACAATACTTAAATTTAAATAGGCATCAAAATAATTTTTATCCAAAGATTTAGCTGTTTTAAATTGTTTAATTGCTTCATCGTAGTCTTTATCTAAAAAATATGCATAGCCAAGTTGAACCCTGCTTTCAGGGTCATTGGGATTCTCTTTTACTTCTCCTTTATAAAACTTAAGCTGTTCTTCAATTTGTTTTGAATCGGTATTATCCCATAGGAATCTATCACTAATGAAATAACCGGCTACCAAACATATTGCTAGTGTTCCAACTAATAACAATGATGATTGCCACCATGTAAACCGGTCATTTTTTACTTTTTTTTCAGGCTCTTTGGTTTCAAGTTGTTCCTTTTCTTGCATACGAACCCTCCTACTCTACTTAAATGCACTTTAATCTTCTTTATGGCAAGATTGACATTTCTGTTCGTTGTGACATAGATAGCATGTCTCTGAAACTTTTGCACCCTCAGCTACCTTTATCGGATGAGTCTTTCTCCAATCTTTATTTTCATGGCTACTTGGATGACAGCTATTACAGGTAATATTTGAAATCTCATTTTTCCCATTTTTTTGAAGGTCATGACAGGTTAAACAAGCTTCTTCGTTGTTGTTTGCAGCCGGTCCATGTTTTTTAATAAACCCTTTTTCATGACTTTCTGGACGCTGGGTGTGGCAATCTTTACAGAATGTATTTTCTTTTGCATAGTCTTTGCTACTAACCTGTTTACTTTGGATTTTTTGATCTCTTAAATATTGAGTATAAGCAGGCAGGTCATTAAATAATGTAATCTCCTTAGTAGACATATACTTATGACAATCATTACACTCTTGAACATCATCTTTAGCCAACGAGCCATGTGATGTAAGCTTAAAATCCTCTTTTGTATGACTCTCAGGGTACATATTTGACGTGTGACATGCGCTACACTCGGTTGTTACATTTCTAGCTTTATGACAATCCATACATTCTTCCATCTTCGGACTTGTGAATTTCTTTTCACTCATCATCGATTTACCAAGAGAAGTATCCCATTTATCATAGTCAGACTTGAATGTTACTTTCCGTTCTGCAATTTTCCCGTGTGCAACCCCACTATGGCATTGAATACACTCTACATCTTGCTCCATATGCTTATCATGGGGAATGATGAGATCGCCTGAAGGTGTTACCTCACGCAGATTCATATTATGACATTTTTCACATGCCTCATCTGGAATCTCTTTGGGCATCTGAATGGGTGCTGTATAGGTTTGTGTAGTTTTCTTATAAACTTGCAAAAGTCCGTTTGCTTTTGCTTTCGTGTATTCTTCCGTGCCTGACCCGATATGACAGTTGACACAATCCACTTCACTATGTGTGGACGCCTTCCACGTATAAAATTCAGGCTTCATCTCATGGCAGGAGGAGCAGAACTCCGAACTTGAAGTTGTTTCTACTCCTACTAGTCCCAATGAGAAGAAAATAACGATGAAAAACAGTGCTACTGTTAAATATTTATACAATCTATAACGAGTCCTGGGAGGGGGGGTTTGTTCTATATGTTCTTCTTCCATTCACTTTCCCTCCTATTAAACATCAAAACTTTATTTTTTAACATCATCCTTAAAGCCAGTTCTATGACAGTATTGGCAATAAACATCTGTTGGTGCTTTAACTTCTGTTGAATCTGCTTTTGGTTCTTCGCGATCATGACAGACGAAGCATTCTGCTTTCATTTCAGGAGTTTGTGCTTTATCTGCGTGAGAAGTTAACCAAACATCGCTTTCTGCGTGGCTATCAGGGCGTTCGCCGTGACAAGCGCTACAGAACTTATTGATACGTGATTGTTCACGAACCACGTTAATGTTTGCTGTATATTTGTGATCTTTATCCTCTTCCTTAACCTCAGCCATTTTTAACAATGACATTAGGTCTTCCTTAGGAATATCTCTGATCCACTTTGAATCCTGGTGACAATCAACACATGTGTCTAGCTCTTGAAGGGCTGTACCACCATGATCTCCACCCCAACTTGCAACTCTGTGATTTTCCGGAACTTTGACTCGTTGATGGCAAGTTTCACATGACATTGAAAGCTTTACATCTTTTGTTTGCTTTCCAACTGCTTCTAAAATAAGCGCTTGTGTTTTTTTGTCATGTGATGCAACGGCCTCCGCCGCTTCTTCTTCAGTTGTTGCGTCATCCTTTACTTTACCGGTAGTGCTCTTTGCTTCTTCTAAATGTTCTGGATTAGGCGGAACAAGATAAGCAGCATCTTTCCAAGGCTTTTCACCGTTGTTTACTTTATCGTGACAGTCGATACATGTTCCCATGTTTGGTGCTAGATATTTCTGTTCCATCATTTGTTGAGCTACTTCATCTGTCCAGTGACCGCGAACTTCTTCAGTGTTAATACCACGGGCAGCGATTTTCGCATGTGCTACTCCGGAGTGACAGCTGATACAAGGTACACCTTCTTCAATATGCCCTTTATGGTTAACAATTAAGTCTTTTGACGCGGTTACAAGCCGGTTCTTAGAGTGACATTGTAAACAGTTTTCATCTGAAACGGCTTCATGCTCCGTTTGAACGATTTGTTCCGGTATTCCCATTACGTGGTGATAGACTTCCTTCAAGGAAATGACTTTATGGGTCATCATGTTAACGAAGCCAGGCTTGATATGACATTGAACACAGGTGATTTCACTGTGAGCGCTGGCGGTAAATGTTGTTACTTCAGGTGCCATTTCGTGACAGTTGGCACAGAATGAAGGCGAGTTAGTAAACGAGAGAACTCCGTATCCGCCTCCAAAAATAATAATAGACCCTATTAGGGCAACAAATAATGCTTTCCATCTTGTAACTGGATCCTTCCAGTCTATGTTTTTAAATTTCTGCCAGAGTCTGCGAAATAATCCAGGCTTATTTTTTTTCTCTCTTGTTTCAGGATCTATATTTTGATTCTTTTTCTTCCCCCAAAAAGCCACTTGACTCACCCTTCCCATTTTGAATTTTTATCTCTCTATATTTTTCTTTAGTTAACCTCTCTAATGGTAGTATCTAACATTGTAAGAGTATTTTCCAATGTACAATTTGTGAATATTTTTTCACAAAGGATATTTAGGACATTATCCCTAAAAACAACATAGGAATGTTGTAATCGCAAGGGTTTTGTTAACAACATAACCGAGTTGCAAACGTGAAAAACAAGTAATACTTATACAATAATAAGTATATTTATTCATTGTCTGCGTTTTTTTTTGCATATTGGTTTCAATAAATTGCATACAAATGTTTGACAATTTTACAAAAGATCGTTTTCGAACAATTTGTATGCTTTTTGTAATTGTGGCTATAACGGTAACAATGTTGTCACTCTAAATCGGAAGTGGTAAGATAAAAAGGGTAATTATCGAAAATTATGGAACATAAAATGAACTGTTTTTAGATGGATAAATAAGAAATAAAGGAGCGTTTCATCATATGATGGGGATTTTAAATAAAGTGTTCGACCTTAATAAACGCGAGCTGAAGCGACTGGACAAAATGGCAAATCAAATTGATGCCTTGGCTGCAGAAACTGAAAAACTTAGCGACGATCAGCTCCGTGAAAAAACAGAGGAGTTTAAGCTTCGCTACCAAAAAGGTGAAACCCTTGAGGATTTGCTAGCTGAATCGTTTGCAGTGGTACGTGAAGGTGCTCGCCGTGTACTTGGTTTGTATCCGTACCATGTTCAATTAATGGGCGGTATCTCACTTCACGAAGGAAATATTTCGGAGATGAAGACTGGGGAAGGTAAAACGTTAACCGCGACCATGCCTGTGTATTTAAATGCCCTTTCTGGAAAAGGTGTTCATGTTATTACCGTCAACGAATACCTCGCAAGCCGTGACGCCACTGAAATGGGTCAATTATATCAATTCTTGGGCTTAACCGTTGGTTTGAACTTAAACAGTATGTCAAAAGAAGAAAAGCAGGAAGCTTATGCTTGCGACATTACATATGGAACAAACAATGAGTTTGGCTTTGATTATTTACGTGATAACATGGTCCTATATAAAGAGCAAAAGGTACAGAAGCCGCTTTACTATGCTGTTATTGATGAGGTTGACTCGATCTTAATCGATGAAGCACGAACACCTTTGATTATCTCTGGTTCCGCACAAAAGTCGGCTGTGCTCTATATTCAGGCAAATGCCTTTGTCCGCACGCTTACAAGAGACAAAGACTTTACGTACGATGAAAAAACAAAAGGCGTTATGCTGACTGAAGATGGAATTAATAAAGCTGAGCAAGCTTTTGGGATTGAGAATCTGTTCGATATGTCACATGTAACCCTAAACCATCATATTAACCAGGCACTAAAGGCAAATGTCAGCATGCACCTTGATGTTGACTATGTTGTCCAAGATGGAGAAATTATTATTGTTGACCAATTTACCGGTCGTTTAATGAAGGGGCGCCGCTATAGCGAGGGCTTACATCAGGCCATTGAAGCAAAAGAAGGCTTGGAAGTTCAAAATGAAAGCATGACAATGGCGACCATTACGTTCCAAAATTACTTCCGTATGTATGAAAAGCTTGCTGGTATGACAGGTACAGCTAAAACGGAAGAGGAAGAATTCCGCAACATCTATAATATGAATGTAATCGTCATTCCAACCAATAGACCGATCGCACGTGATGACCGCCCGGATTTGATTTATGCTTCGATGGACGGCAAATTCCGTGCGGTAGTTGAGGATATTGCCGAGCGCAATAAAAAAGGACAGCCTGTTCTTGTTGGTACTGTAGCGATTGAAACTTCAGAGGTAATTTCTAAATATTTATTGAAAAAAGGGATTAAACATAATGTCTTGAACGCGAAAAATCACGAGCGTGAAGCCGAAATTATTGCGGAAGCAGGCCATAAAGGTTCTGTTACCATTGCCACAAACATGGCTGGTCGTGGTACGGACATCAAGCTTGGTGAAGGTGTTGTCGCCTTAGGCGGTCTTGCTGTTCTTGGTACCGAGCGCCATGAAAGCCGACGGATTGATAACCAGCTTCGTGGACGGTCTGGACGTCAAGGGGACCCAGGGGTAACACAGTTTTATTTATCCATGGAAGATGAACTGATGCGCCGCTTCGGTTCTGACAATATGAAAGCGATGATGGAACGTCTAGGAATGGATGATACTCAGCCAATTCAAAGTAAAATGGTTTCAAAAGCCGTAGAATCTGCACAAAAACGTGTTGAGGGCAACAACTTTGATGCACGTAAGCAACTCTTACAATATGATGATGTTTTACGTCAACAGCGTGAAATTATCTATACACAGCGTGATGAAGTGCTGGAATCCGAAAACCTGCGTGAAATTGTTGAAAAAATGATTCAATCTACTATCCAGCGAAATGTTGAAGCCCATGCAAATAAGCATGAGGATGAAGAGGAATGGAACCTGCAGGGCATTATTGATTTTGTAAATGCAAATCTGCTTCATGAAGGTGACATTACCATCGAGCAATTACGCGGTAAAGATCCTGAAGAAATGACTGAAGCAATTTTTGCAAAGGTACAGGAACGCTATAGTGAAAAAGAACAAGTTCTATCTGATGAACAAATGCGTGAATTCGAAAAAGTTGTTACGCTTCGTGCGGTTGACAGTAAGTGGATTGACCACATTGATCAGATGGATCAGCTTCGTCAAGGTATCCACCTTCGAGCTTACGGACAAATTGACCCTCTTCGAGAATATCAGCATGAAGGCTTTGCGATGTTTGAGTCAATGGTTTTATCCATCGAGGAAGAAGCATCTAGGTATATCATGAAAGCTGAAATCCGCAACAATCTTGAGCGCCAAGAAGTCGCAAAAGGTCAGGCTGTGAATCCTAAGGAAGACGGCGAGCCTGTTAAGAAAAAACCAAAAGTGAACCAAATGAATATCGGCCGCAATGACCCATGTTATTGTGGAAGTGGTAAGAAATATAAGAACTGCCATGGGGCAGCGAAATAGGAAAAGTTGGAGGGCCGGCGAATTGCGGCCCTTTTTATTTTTCGAACTGTAGGTGTGGTAATCACTGGAGGGCTTTGGTTCCCTTTTTTGGGGGAAATGCTGCTGGGCGGTAATCAAAGATAGGTTTTGATTCCCTCTAACGGTGAAAATGCTGATTAATGGTAACCAAAGACGGGTTTTGAATACCTTCAATAGAGAAAATACCACTTAGACGTAATCAGAAACGTGAAATAGAGGGCCGTCGTATGTAATGGCCGGCCCTCTTCCTTTAATTTCTTTTTCTAAAACGTATGACCCCGAATATGGTTATGGACAACAATACTAGTACCACCAGTACAGTTTGAAAAGGAAATGCCTGTTTTTCCTCAATCTGAATTTGATGATTCCTTACCTTAGGAGTTATTTCTTCCTGTACGGTTTCTTTAGGCTCCTCTTTTAGGTAGTCCTGATAAAAGGTTCTAATTTTTTCTACGGGATGTACAACCTGTCCATTTTTCATTTGAATCATTCCATTCGGCCCGCCAACTGGTGTCAGGAAGCTAGGATCCCCTTTTTCTAAAAAGAGCAGCATTTCTCCACCCTGTTGTTGGAATTCATCTACCCAGCCATTATCGAAACCATTGATTCCCGCTGTAATGGTGGATGGAATATTTTCACCTTTGAAAACCTTGGTTACCTCGAACTTTAGGCCCTCAAACATCGATTGCTCTCCTGGGATAGGAGTGCTTGAAAAGTCGTATTTACCTAGGACAACAACCTGAGCCTTAGTTACTACTTCTTGTGGTTCTAGTGCGACCCAACTTGTTGCCTCTACTTGAGTACTTACAATCGAAAAACTGATCAATAATAAAACAATACAAAAAATGACCCTCTGCATTCATCTTCCCCCTGTAATTCGAATGGTTACTCGATAACTTCTTTGAACGCTTTAATTTGTTTATATTTCTCATCTTCATTATCTAACCGTACACTTCCATACTTCGGCAGCATTTCAAAATAATCTTCTTTAGTGCGGGTAACGGTGAACAAATACATTTGATCCTCTTTTAGCAGTGGTGTCTTTTCATAGGATAGGAAATACAATTTCCCCTTTTCTTTGAAGTATCCACCCTCTTGATTGATCGTGATGTCCCCAAGCAAAGCTCCTTTAATATTTTGAGTGATTCTCACTAAAAATTGGGTATTTGGACTTCCAGTGTATTCTTTGGTTCCGACTTCTCTAATGACCTCGCCAATAAATATATTATCAACAGCTTTTGCTAATTTTCTTTTATCCGTGTAATCATCTTTAAAGGTGTATGGTTTATTAACAATCGTCGCGGAATCCTTGGAATCTAGCAGAGTTGTAAAATATTTAATGGAGAACAAAGCTGTTGCTAGGAGGATCAACACGATAACAGGTGCAGCTTTTTTCACGGAAACAAACATCCTTTCAAATAAGGTATCTGTTTCCAATTATAGCTTTGGGGATATTCATATAAACTATGGCCTTGTGAACATTTTAGGGAAGTTTAAGTAAAGTTTCATTTTATAGTTACCGTAATTCTGATACCCTTTCTGTTTCGGGCACTATGAAGCTCTTATAGTGACCGAAACTCGAGTTGCTATCTGGTTTCGGACACTATGAACCTCCTATAGTTACCCAAACTCGAGTTCCTTTCTGATTTCGGTCACTATGGACCTCCTATAGTTACCGAAACTCGAGTTCCTTTCTAATTTCGGTCACTATGAACCCCTTCAATTACCCAAATGCTTTTGGTAATCGGGCTTCGGGCACTTCGCATTGACCCAAAACTCTTTTCCTATCAGCTTTCGGTCACTCCTGCCATCGCTTAATTGACCCCTCCCCTTATAATAAATAAAATCGAGAGGTTACCCTCTCGAAATCATTGTTTCTTCAGCCATTTCTGCAGTCCTTCTATCTTTTCCCACAATTGATAATGTTCGCCTGCGTAAATAATTGCTTCGCTCTCGTCCCCCAATCGATATCCTTCTGGTAAGGACATCGGGATTCTTTTTTTACCCGAAAGAAATGGAATGACATGTGGGTTCGCCTTTTTCGCGTCTTTCAGCATTTTTGCGGCATTTGCCGAAAAACCATTTTTATATAATTCAAGTAAAACCTTGTTATATAACCCATTTGCTGTTGGTTCCTCGTACTGTTTCAACAAGCGCTCTGCAGCTTCCCATTTACCTTCTTCCAAGTAAGCCACAAACAGGATATAACGAATACCTTGATTATCATTTGGATTTAATTCTAGAAGCTGTTCGTATTCACGTATCGCCATCATGGTAAATCCTAATTGATGGAGGGCATCTGCGTAGGCTGCTTTTGCACGCATATATGGTCTTGTTTCAAGTAATCCCCAGAAATGACCTTTGTTATCTTTAAAAAAGGTTTTCCCAAGTTCCTTTTCGCCAGCCTCCATACCTTTTTTGGAAAGCATCATCGCTTCCTCATAGGTATCAGCATTTTCTGCAAGAATTACGTAGGCATCTACACATTTTGGATTTAACGTAAGAGCCTCTTGGGCTAGTTTACTGCGCCTGTCACCGGTTGCCTCCATCGCATCGTAAACCAATTGCTGGGCACGCCCTTTGTTCGTTTTCGGTTCCTTTTTAGGAGTTGGAGCTGAAAGCTTTTTATTCAGAAATTCATTTAATTCTTCCATGTTCTCAAAATTTTGATCTTGGATACCCTCCAATGCTTCCTGCATGACTTGTTCTGTAAGACTTGGCCCCCGAAGTGGATTAAGCGCAACAGCAGGAAAGGAATCATTTTCCTCTTCAAATGCAATCTCAATGACTCTTCTTATCTCTTCCTCTAGTTCGTCATCTAATTCCCTATATGTAGAGGAAAGTGAGCCAACCGGTACCCCATACCTCTCGGCTAGTTCCTTTTGGGTAAGTGGTGATTCCATAGGGGTGAACGTTGTGAGTAAATAATGCAGAGATGCTGCATAAAGACTCGAATTTTTAATTCTTTTTTGCTTTTTCTCACAATATTGAAACCAGAGAATGATCCCTAAATCCACGATTGGCGGTGTTTCACCAAGCAATTCCAGCTCTCTCTTCAATCGTTCCGCCACTTCCTTATAAACCGGCGGCTCCCACTCCATGCTATTTACATCTACCATTCCGCCAATCCCAGGAAGGTCCCCCATGATTTCCATAAAGAAATCAGTAAAGAATTCCTGAGGGGAGTCATAACCTGCCCTTTCACTTTTTTGCTTAATAAACATGATTGCCTCTTGGAGCGGTAAATCTGGCAAATCAAACGGTGCTGGGAAAAATACATGCATTTGGTCAAATGGAAGAACGATTCCAACAAAAAATGACCCTTTTTCATATGGACTTTGTAAATTTGTTACCATGGCCTTTAATTTTTCTGATGAAAGTCCATCAATAACAGTCAGAACATTATTTTCAACGTCAATGATTTCCCCTGCGATCGCTCTAGCATTTGTCCAAGTTTGCATAATCTGTTTTAATTTCGGCCGTTTAATTTTTCCAGCCTCTGAGGCTATAAAGTTATCTAAAATGGTTTTACCATTTTCCAATTCATGAAATAGGGAATACCAGATCGTATAAACAAATTCAAAAAACTGACGCTGGTCCTCCTCAATCTCAAAGTAATCTTGATAATCATCAAACCCCTTAAGTATTTCATCTTCATAATAATCAAGCGCGAAGTGAATGAGGCGCTTTTGTAGATCGTCGACCTCACCTTCAATCACATGGGTTATCGAAACGGCTTCGTTCGCACCACAGCACTTTTTATATTTCTTCCCACTCCCGCAAGGACAAGATTCATTCCTGCCTACCGATTTAATCATCATCTTCTCTCCCTCAAATCCGAATCTATTATTTATAATAGTATCATTTTAGACCGATATATAGGGAATATACTATATCTAAATACAAAAAAGGCACACCCTTAATAAGGTGCACCTCTTGTATTAAATTAATTATTACCTTTATCTTTTCCTTTTTCAGCTGCTTTTTCCTGCTTGTTTGCAGCTTTTTGTTGCTGCGCTTGAGCCTTTTCAACTGCTTTTTGTTGTTGCTCTTGAGCTTTTTCAGCTGCTTTTTGTTGTTGTTCTTGAGCTTTTTCAGCTG
>NZ_JBALNQ010000021.1:152472-158973 GCF_036961885.1 Neobacillus niacini
TCAGCTGCTTTTTGTTGTTTCTCTTGTGCTTTTACTGCTGCTTCTTGTTGGTTCTCAGCTGCTTCTTTTTCTACTTCCGCTGCATCCTTTGCTGCTTCTTCTACAACTTCCAGTTCATCTTTGGCTAGATCTTCATCCAGATTAGACTGTTCCTCAGCTGCATCTTCTTCTGAAATTTGTCCATCATTCACTTTTTCTTCTAATTCCTTCATTTTGTCTGCAAATTTAGCTTTCTTTTTTGCTAGTTTACCAGACTTCTTCTCTAGATGTTCAAACGACTTTTGCAGATTTTTCATGATTGCTTGCTGTGCCTTTGGATTTTCAACCTTTGCCAGAACAACCAATAGCGAATCAATATTATGAGCAAGTTTGCTTTCTACTGCTGTTTCTTCTGCAACCGTTTCCTCAGAAGTGGCTTCTTCTGTTTCTGGAAGTGTTTCTTCAGCTTGTTCCTGGGTGGCAATAGCTTCCTTCAAGAGCTCCTCAGCCTCCGCTGTTTTTCCATCAGCAATTAACGCATTCGCTTCTGAAATACGCTCAGCAGCAAATTCCGCTATCAACTTTGCTTCCTTGTAATCATCAAAAGTAAAGGCAAGACGAACTTTTTCTGCCATTACCTTTACAAAATAGAAAAAATCACCAGGAATTAACGTTGGAGCCTCTTCGTCAACTTCTGCTGTGTCCTCCGTACCTTCACCACCTAGATCAATCACTTCCGGTTCACCAGATTCTTCTTCACTTATGGGTTCAGCGTCCGTGCCTTCCTCAACAACAGGCTCTGTTCCCTCGGAAGCTGCCTCCTCACTCACAGGGGTTAAATCAACAACAGTTTCCCCAGTTTCTGTTGCTGTTGTTTCTTCAATCACACTTGTTTCAGTTGTTTGCGCACCATCTTCATTAGCAAATGCTTGTCCTGCACCTGCTGAAAAAATAAGCGTTGTAGCGATCATACCAGTTGATAAAATATGCGTTAACTTTTTTGTCTTCATGTTGATTTTGCCTCCCAAAAAGAATTTCTACTAAAATCTACGTTACGGCAGCTCTTTTTTTGTCGGTAATGTTTGGAATTAATTTTAGCAATTTTTATACAAGATTAATATAGTTACCAACTTTCCATATAAAAAAGCACAGAGGGTATCGAAAATGATATCCTCTGTGCTTTTAAAGTTAAGCGGCCTTTAATTTTTTCCAACATGTTTAAAGACGTTGATTGTAAATAAAATAACTCCTATTACAACGACGATGGAACCGATGATGGTTGGTGGAAGTGCTGCTGAGACCCCCAATATCTGTAGAGCAATCCCGCCTAACATGACAGGGACCCCTATATTGTGTAACCAGAACTGAGTTTTCGCCAATTTTGAATTCGCTGCATTTGGATATAAGTGATAAATAACTCCAAATAATGCCATCGATACCCAGCCAAGTAAGTTAACATGTGCGTGAACAGAAGAAAAACGAAAATCATGAATAATCCCCATTATCAGCCCGGCCAACACCCCAATTGTAAAATAAACAACGGCTATTTTTAAATATGCTTTTCCCACTTTGTACCTACCCCCATTTTTCAAATTTTCCAACTATTATACTATATTTCAATTAAATTCCAATATTACTATCAATGGGGGCTTCACAAAAAAAATCCTCCTATTGGGAAGGAGGTTGGATGGATTATGATTGCTTCATATACTCAAGAACCTCTAGATCAATTAACCCAGTACTCTGTTCTCTCATTTCGAAGTTTTCCGTATGAATAAAAGCGGTTAGCGCTTTAAAAATCTCCTCACTGCTTGGCAATTCACTGCTAAGGTAGTTCAATCTTGTTAAATGATGAAGTAATTGATTTTTTATTTCTCCCTCAATCTCGGCAATTCTTTCAGGCTTGGAAGGTGCAAAATACAACTGCTGCAACTGATAAATTCTAAGTAATTCTTTAATCGGATCTTGGTGATCATCTACTCTAAGATCCATATAGCGGTCATTAAAGCCGCCATACCCGCCTTTTTCTTTGACAATATAAAGGGCAGCGGATTGCTTCCCCCTACTATCTCCTCCAGCTTCCTGCCCCGCATCCAACGCAGCGAGGAGCTTGTCAGCCAGTGTTCCAGTAGTTTCTGTAAATACATGTGCCATAGCATCGACTGTTTTTTCATCGACTAAAATATTGCCTTGTGCAGCAAAATGGGTGCCTGTCACCCCGCCGGCCCAATCGTAGCAAGCTTTTCCTGTGAAGGTTGCAGCATTTCCCTTTGAATCAATCAGCCCGACCTGACGCATTTCCCTGTCTAGGTCATCAGCAAGCAGTAATTCCAATGTTTCTTGTGCTGTTTTCCCCTGTTCCATTAGTTCAAGTGCTTTAGGTCCATAAGCCGTATTTGCGTAGGACTGAGTCGCAACGGCCCCGGCACCTGCCTTCGCCCAAGGCACGACTGCACCCACTCCTAAAAACTTGGATTGAACAGCAATTCCCCATTCTTTTTCGAGTGGATCAAAGCCTACAATAGAAAATGTCATAGTAATAGCCTCCTTATTTTCATAAGGCTCTTTTCTTAAACTTTGTTGCTTTTTATAACAAAATTAATGTTTATGCTGTGCATTCTTAGAAAACAGCGGAAACTTTAAAAAGAAAAGAGCTTGTAAACTATAATCAATGGGGTAAAAATAACTATTTTCACGTTAAAATCGGCTTTAAGATTTTAACAACAATCGTTACGAAAACAGCCTTTCATAAAAACGCAGCCCCGATTGTTCAGGACTGCGTTTTGTATTTTATTAATGTGTTTCAATTAGACCATAGCGCCCGTCTTTACGCTTGTAAACAACGTTTGTACGGTTCGTTTCTGCGTTGTTGAACACGTAGAAGCTGTGCCCTAGCAGGTTCATTTGCAGGATTGCTTCCTCGCTGTCCATTGGCTTAAGATCAAAGCGTTTAGTACGAACAAGTTCTAAGTCATCTTCATCTGCCTCTTGAACTTCAGTGTTTTCAGAAGTTGCAAACGTAATCGGTATAACACCCTTTTCACGGAATTTACGATTAACTTTTGTTTTATGCTTGCGGATTTGACGCTCAAGCTTGTCTGAGATTAAATCAATTCCAGCATACATATCAACATTCGTTTCTTCGGCACGAAGGACTAGATTTGGCAGTGGTATGGTTACCTCTACCTTTGACGTTTTATCTTGATTAAATTTTAAATTCACATGTACCGTTGCTTCAGGTGCTTCTGTGAAATAGCGTTCCAATTTAGAAATTTTCTTTTCAACATACTCTCTAATTGCTGGAGTTACCTCAATGTTTTCACCACGAACGTTATAATTCATTTGTGGACTCCTCCTTTATATTCCTATGTAAATACATTTCTATTTTACCCTATGATTCTCCTGCTAAATCCGAATAAAAATTTTGTCGAAATTTTGACAAAAACACAGGGGAAATAGTAAAAAATATAAACCGCTTACAATGGTCATTTAGAAATGTCTCTACACCTTAAGTCTATTATTTTCAAGGACAAATTACCACCTTTAAGTCTTATGAATAAAGTACGGAGATGAAAAATGACTGGAGGAGTTAATAAATGGAACAGCAGGAAAGAAAAACGCTAGCCTGGCACGAAACATTAGAGCTACATGAATTGGTTGCGTTTCAAGCTGTCGGATTAATGAAATTAAAAATGTCTTATAAAAAGGTTCCTGATGCTGAGCTAAAAGAAATCTACAACAAATGTATTCATGAACTTGAGCATAACCTAACTGAATTACTCAAATTTTATCCTTCCGCTGCAGGATACGAAGGCAGGGATGATAACGATGACTATCGTGAGGATGTCGGTTTTTATGCCGGTGACCTTCTCGTTCTTTCAAAAGCCCTAGTTAGGAATCTATCTATTGCTATAACAGAAACTGCAACACCAGCTTTAAGGAATGTTCTGACCAAACAAATAAGCGCGGCTATTAAAGGTCATGAACGGATTTTTAATTATATGCACAAACATGGGCTTTATCCTGCTTACGATTTAGGACGCTTGTTGGGACATGATATAGAGAATGCCCAAAAAGCCTTAAAAATGAAATATTAAAAGACTAGCTGGCTATCGGGCGAGCGTTAAGGAACACACACTTTTCGCTCCCCTTTCTTTTAACAGCTTTGCAGCATGTCTAAGTGTCGATCCTGTTGTATAAATGTCGTCTATTAGCAGTATCTCCTTCCCTGTTAATTCTGTTTGCTGGTTCACTTGAAAAACTTGGGGAATATGAATACGTTCTGCTCGTGATTTTTTCGATTGTTTTTCCAAGTGTATCCGGGTAAGAAGATTTGCAGGGGTTAATCCTGACTCAAGGATAAGTGCCTCTGCTTGATTGAATCCTCGCTCATATAGCCGCTCGCTACTTAAAGGAATGGGTACAAGTAAATCCGGATTTATCCTTCGCAGGGACTCTTTGATAATTTCAGCAAATAGTTTTGCCAATACATAGTCTCCACGGAATTTATATTTTGCCATTACTTCTTTGAAAAAATCATTATAAAGAAATACTGAATGATTTATATCGAGATACCCCTGCCATTCGCTGTCCTCCTCCCACCGAACGCAGTCGTGACACAAATCAACATGTCTAAACCTTTCATCCAAATGACGAAACAACCGGCTACATATTTTACATTTTTCACCTTCAATTTTTTCAAATTTCCCCTCACAGGTTGGGCAAATGAGTAATTCTTTTTCTTCTGAAAAAATGGCTTTCCAACCGATAGCTGGCTGAATACTATCATGACAAATCAAACAATAGTCCTGAAGGAATAGACTCATGAATCAATTAGCCCCCTTTTAACACCCTCATGATTCATGTTGATCATTTGTTTACGTGCTTTAAGCATGGCTTCCGTTTTTCCATAATGAAAAAATGTCACAACACCACCTGGATAATCCTTGCTTCTCCCTGCCCTCCCAGCAATTTGGACGAGGGCACTTTCAGTAAAAATATCATCCTCAGCACCGACAACCGCTACATCAATATTGGGAAATGTTACACCTCGTTCTAAAATGGTTGTCGTCAACAGGATCGGGATGTTTTTGTCTCGCATTTTTTGAACCTTTTCTTTCCGATATGGATCCTCAGCGTGGACAGCTTCAATAGCGGGAGCGAGCAGGCGCAGGATGGGGAGTGCCTTTTCCATTAAGGCTATATGCGGGAAAAAGAGTAGCGTTTGCTTATCATTCCGGAGACGCTCTTTAACCCAGAGAATCACATTGGCTGGCAGCTTATCCTTTTTTAACCCCTTTTGCCAATTTCCACACCAGGTAAAGTGTGGTACTGGTAACGGGTGACGGTGAAATCTGGCAGGAATGGTAGTAAAAGCCCGCTTACCAGTGCAGCATTCCCTTTGCCATTTTTCATTTGGTGTCGCTGTAAGGTAAATCATGGCTGCATCTGGTTTTCTTGCCTGAACAGCCGCATATTGAAGAGATTCCTCTACTGTATATGGAAAAGCATCGACCTCGTCCAAGATGACGGTATCGAAGGCGTGGTAAAAACGGAGCAGCTGGTGTGTAGTTGCTATGGTAAGAGGGGCATAGAGATGGCGGTCCTCACTCCCTCCATATAAGGAAGCGACCGTCATTCCAGGAAACGCCGCTTTCAATCTCGGGCTAAGCTCAAGGACTACGTCCGTTCGCGGTGTCGCGATACAAACTCTTTTTCCGGCAGCAAGCGCTGCTTCAATTCCAGCGAACAGGACCTCTGTTTTCCCTGCTCCACAAACAGCCCAGATAAGCAGCTCTTGATTCTGCTGGATTGCATCCACAACATGATTTGATGCTATTTGCTGTCCTTCCGACAATTGCCCCTTCCACTCGAGAATTTTTTCAGGAAGCAGATGGTCGGGTGCTGGACCATTCCAGCCAAGTAAAGGGGTGCAGGCACTGATTCTCCCCATCATCAAACATTTACGGCAATAAAGGCATTGTTCGCCACACCTCGAACATGGAAAAATAGCAAACCACTGCGTATCTTTATTTCCACAACGGAAACATACTGGCTTATTCCGGTTATATTCAATTCCTTTTTTGTAGGTGATATATCCATTTTCATAATGGTGTTGGATGTCTTCGAGAGGGTATGGGATGTCATCTAGTAAGAGTTGTTTGCCAGTAAGCAGCTTTTGAAGATCAGGATTAAAGGAATAGGAAGGATTTAAAAATGGTTGAGGAATGTTGGGAATTTGGGAAATAGGTAGGGAGTTATGTTTTTCTTTTGTTGGAATTAAATGATTTTCTTTTTGGTAAAAACGCACAGACACACCCCCCTTCCGATAGGTTGATGGTTGTATCATTTAAAGGTTCTCTCAATGATGAATCACTCCTTTATTCTTTTTGAATCCATTCAACAGTGAGTGACAAAATTCCTGCAAATTGTCGAATAACTTTTTAGAAGAATGAAATCGCTAACGCTAGGAAACTCCTATAAGATTTGTCCTCGATGTGGGGGGATTGAGGACTAATCTTC
>NZ_JBALNQ010000022.1:0-61500 GCF_036961885.1 Neobacillus niacini
GGACGTTGCCAGGCAAAACGAAGCACAACCTGATAAGGGTTGTGCTTTTTTGCATTGTCCAGAAGGGCTAGAAAAAAATTTTGGTTCCCATGAGTTTGATTTTTTTACGATAGAGGGAACCAAAACCCCCTTTTGATTCCCTCTACCCTAATCTTTCTAGAACAAAGGGAATCAAAACCCCAAAACCCCCAACTAATTTCCTAAAAACAAATTAAACATGTTTCACACACGCAATAATTGGAAAAAATCATTAGTAGCAGTTGTTTGCAACTACATAAAATTTTCAGTATAATTAAAGTCAAATATAGTCAAAGTCAAAGGGGGTGGGAAGATGAGAAACATCTCCGATATAATCGAAAAGTATTTAAAGCAAGTGTTAGAAATGAGTGAACAGGAGCATGTTGAAATAAAACGGAGTGAAATTGCTGATAAATTTCATTGTGTTCCATCACAAATCAATTATGTTATAAATACGCGATTTACCATCGAGCGCGGGTATGTCGTAGAAAGTAAACGCGGGGGAGGCGGATATATTCGAATCATAAAGGTTCAGTCACATGATTTCGTTGATCTAATTGATCACTTATTATCTCTCATTGATAATCGAATCGCACAAACCACTGCTGAAGATGTTATTTATCGACTAGTCCATGAGGAGATAATCACAAAACGAGAAGCCAAAATTATGTTAAGTGTCATTGATCGTTCTGTCCTTTATATTGATCTTCCATTCCGAGATGAGTTAAGAGCAAGAATGTTGACTGCAATGTTAACATCATTAAAATATAAATAATATATACCAGCTTGAGAGGTGAAGTTAAAAATGATTTGCCAGGAATGTAATCAAAGGCCTGCAGCACTGCATTTTACAAAAATTATTAACGGTGAAAAAACCGAGGTAAATCTATGTGAAAAATGCGCCCAAGAAAAGGGTGAGATGTTTATGATCAATGGGGGTTCGGGTTTTACATTTAATAACCTTTTAGCAGGTCTATTAAATATCGATCCTTCTGTACAGAAACAAAATCAAAATACATTTCATCAAGAAGAAATCCTTCAATGCAATGGGTGTTCAATGACCTTTCCACAATTTATTAAAGTAGGGCGTTTTGGATGTGCTCATTGCTATGAAACATTTAAGGAACAGCTTCCGCCAGTTTTAAGAAGACTTCACAGCGGTAATTGGTCCCATAGCGGCAAAATTCCCAAGCGAATTGGCGGCGGGATTCACCTTAAAAAACAAATTGAAAGCCTTAAGAATGACCTTAAGGATTTAATACAACAAGAGGAATTTGAAAAAGCTGCTATGATACGAGATGAAATACGCACACTCGAAAAAGACTTACCAGGCAGCCATAAGGGAGGGGAATAACGTGTCGCTTGAACGCTTTATAAATCAAGCAGTCAGCTCGTGGATGAGCGAGGAGGGCCCTGATTCAGATATTGTCTTAAGTTCCCGAATCCGTTTAGCCCGAAACTTTGAGGACATTAAATTTCCAACATTATTTTCACATGAAGAAGCACAATCGATTATTTTAAAAATGGAAGAGATACTCCGTGATTCCAATTTCACTAAGTTTGGGCAAATGGAATTACTGAAAATTGATGAATTACAGCCGCTTCAAAAAAGGGTTTTAGTAGAAAAGCATTTGATTAGTCCAAATTTAGCAGAGGATTCACCATATGGTGCAGTTCTATTAACCGAAAATGAAGAAGTAAGTATTATGATAAATGAAGAGGACCACATTCGGATTCAGTGCTTATTTCCAGGGCTTCAATTAGCAGAAGCTTTAGAAGCAGCCAACGAAGCGGATGATTGGCTTGAGAGTTTTATCCACTTTGGCTTTGATGAGAAACATGGCTATTTAACAAGCTGCCCTACAAATGTAGGTACCGGTCTCCGGGCCTCGGTCATGATGCATTTGCCAGGGCTTATGTTAACCCAACAAATTAGTCGTATCATTCCTGCCATAAATCAGCTTGGATTGGTTGTCAGAGGAATCTACGGTGAGGGGAGTGAAGCGCTCGGAAATATTTTTCAGATCTCCAATCAAATTACATTAGGAAAATCCGAGGAAGATATTTGCCGAGACCTTAAAGGTGTAGTTAGTCAGTTAATTTCACAAGAAAGGTCTGCTCGAGAAGCATTACGCAAAACTTCAAACATACAATTAGAAGATAGAGTTTTCCGATCTTATGGCGTGTTATCCAATTGCAGAATTATTGAAACAAAAGAGGCTGCTAAATGCCTGTCTGATGTTCGCCTAGGAATTGATATGGGTTTTATTGATCATTTGCCTAAAAATATATTAAATGAATTAATGATTTTAACACAGCCCGGTTTTCTGCAGCAATATGCTGGAGGGCATTTACGACCGGATGAAAGAGATATAAGACGAGCAGCATTAATTCGAGAACGACTAAAAATGGAGCAAGAAAAATAGTGAGGAGGAATGGAATATGATGTTCGGCCGTTTTACTGAAAGAGCCCAAAAGGTTTTAGCTTTAGCACAAGAGGAAGCAATTAGACTTGGACACAATAATATAGGAACAGAGCATATTTTATTAGGTTTAGTCCGCGAGGGAGAAGGCATTGCTGCCAAGGCTCTTTATGGTCTTGGACTCGGATCTGAAAAAATTCAAAAGGAAGTTGAATCATTAATCGGCAAAGGCCAAGAGGCATCCCAAACAATTCACTATACACCAAGAGCGAAAAAGGTAATCGAATTATCGATGGATGAGGCCCGGAAATTAGGACATTCATATGTGGGAACTGAGCATATTCTCCTCGGGTTAATCCGTGAAGGAGAAGGTGTAGCTGCAAGAGTTCTTAATAACCTTGGAGTTAGTTTAAATAAGGCACGGCAGCAAGTACTGCAGTTATTAGGCAGTAATGAATCAGGCGGTCATCAGGGAGGAGCGTCTGTAAGTGCGAATACCCCTACCCTTGACAGTCTTGCTAGAGACCTTACAGCAATTGCTAGAGAAGGAAGTTTGGACCCTGTTATTGGAAGAAGCAAGGAAATCCAGCGGGTAATTGAAGTATTGAGCCGCCGTACAAAAAACAACCCTGTATTAATAGGTGAACCAGGTGTTGGTAAAACGGCAATCGCAGAAGGACTTGCTCAACAAATTGTAAATAATGAAGTTCCAGAAATTCTTCGTGATAAGCGGGTTATGACTCTTGATATGGGAACTGTAGTAGCCGGCACTAAATATCGTGGAGAATTTGAAGATCGCTTGAAAAAAGTAATGGATGAAATTCGCCAAGCGGGTAATATCATTCTCTTTATCGATGAATTACACACATTAATAGGAGCTGGGGGAGCAGAAGGGGCTATTGATGCTTCAAATATTTTAAAACCATCCCTTGCCCGTGGAGAGCTTCAATGTATCGGTGCAACCACGCTTGACGAATACCGTAAATATATCGAAAAAGATGCAGCCTTAGAACGACGCTTCCAGCCAATTCGCGTTGAAGAGCCAACAGCTGATGAGTCTGTCCGTATATTAGAGGGCCTTCGAGATCGTTATGAAGCCCACCACCGTGTATCGATTACTGATGAGGCGATTGAAGCTGCGGTTAAGCTATCTGATCGTTATATATCTGACCGATTCCTGCCAGATAAAGCGATCGACTTAATAGATGAAGCAGGTTCGAAGGTTCGCTTACGCTCTTATACAACACCGCCAAATTTAAAAGAATTAGAAGTTAAGCTTGATGAAGTCCGAAAAGAGAAGGATTCTGCTGTTCAGAGTCAAGAATTCGAAAAAGCAGCCTCACTAAGAGATACGGAACAACGACTTCGTGAACAGCTTGAAGAAACGAAGAAAACATGGAAAGAAAAACAAGGAAAAGAAAACAGCGAAGTTACTGTTGAAGATATTGCAAGTGTTGTATCAAGCTGGACGGGTATACCAGTCTCAAAACTTGCACAAACAGAGACGGCTAAATTGCTTAATTTAGAGGAAATCCTGCATTCTCGAGTGATTGGTCAGGAGGAAGCGGTTAAGGCTGTTTCCAAAGCGGTACGTCGTGCGAGAGCTGGCTTAAAGGATCCAAAACGCCCAATTGGCTCTTTTGTATTCCTTGGACCTACTGGGGTAGGGAAAACCGAATTGGCACGTGCCCTTGCTGAAGCAATGTTTGGTGATGAGGATGCTATGATTCGTATTGATATGTCCGAATACATGGAGAAGCATTCTACTTCCCGTTTGGTTGGATCACCTCCAGGATATGTAGGATACGAAGAAGGCGGTCAATTAACGGAAAAGGTAAGAAGAAAACCATATTCAGTTATTCTGCTTGATGAAATTGAAAAGGCACATCCAGATGTATTTAATATTCTATTGCAAGTCCTTGAGGATGGCCGGTTAACCGACTCTAAAGGCAGAACAGTTGATTTCCGTAATACTGTTCTAATCATGACTTCCAACGTCGGAGCGGAAGCATTAAAACGTAACAAATATGTTGGTTTTAATATTCAAGATGGCGAACAGAACTATAAGGATATGAAGGGCAAGGTAATGGAAGAATTGAAAAAAGTCTTCCGTCCAGAATTCTTAAACCGTATTGATGAAATAATTGTCTTCCATGCTTTAGAGAGAAAGCATCTAGATGAAATTGTTACCCTTCTATCTGACCAATTAGTGAAACGCCTAAAAGAGCAGCATATTTCTTTAGAATTAACGGAAGCAGCGAAGGGAAAAATCTCTATAGAAGGCTACGATCCAGAGTATGGTGCCCGTCCATTACGCAGGGCAATACAAAAGCATATTGAAGACCGTCTCTCTGAAGAACTGTTAAGAGGTACAGTTTTAACAGGCCAGCATGTTATAATTGATGTAGATAATGGTGAGTTCGTAGTTAGAACAGCAGAAAAAACGACACTAACTAAATAAACCAATTATTGATGTTTAAGAACAACTAAAAGGGGTACACGATAGTAGTTCGACCGTGTACTCCTTTTTGTATTTAGAGTCAGGGGTAGATAGATATGGCTAAACGAAAAACAAAGTTCATGTGTCAAGACTGTGGATATGAGTCTCCTAAATGGCTGGGAAAATGTCCTGGCTGCGGAGAATGGAACAAAATGGTGGAGGAAGTGGAGGTAACTGGAGGGAATAGAAGAGGAGCCTTCTCTCATTCCAATGGCGGCGGGGCAGTATTAGCCAAACCAACACCTATTACAGCCATTGAGTCACTATCTGAACCGAGGATACTTACCGATCTACATGAACTCAACCGTGTTTTAGGCGGTGGAGTGGTAAAGGGATCGCTCGTATTAATTGGCGGTGATCCGGGTATCGGAAAATCGACACTCCTCTTACAGGTATCATCGCAGCTTGCAAATAAGGGAAATCAGGTTTTATACATATCCGGTGAGGAATCGCTGAGACAGACAAAGCTTCGTGCTGAAAGACTTGGGGTAAAATCTGAAAATCTCCTCGTTTATGCTGAAACAAATTTAGAAGAAATAAATAGAAATATAGAAAGTACAAAACCAAGCTTTGTTATTATTGATTCTATTCAAACGGTATTCCATCCGGATATAACATCTGCCCCTGGGAGTGTCTCGCAGGTTCGTGAATGTACTTCAGAGTTAATGAGGATAGGGAAAACGAATGGAATTGCTATTTTTATTGTAGGTCATGTCACAAAAGAAGGTTCAATTGCCGGACCAAGGCTACTCGAGCATATGGTAGACACCGTTCTATACTTTGAAGGGGAAAGACACCATACGTATCGAATACTACGCGCCGTGAAGAACCGTTTTGGATCAACCAATGAAATGGGAATTTTTGAAATGAAAGAATTAGGACTTGAAGAAGTTGCGAATCCATCTGAAATCTTCCTAGAAGAGAGGTCACAAGGTGCAGCCGGATCAACAGTGGTAGCCTCAATGGAAGGGACCAGACCCGTACTAGTGGAAATCCAAGCGTTAATATCGCCAACAAGTTTTGGAAATCCAAGGAGAATGGCAACAGGGATTGACCATAATCGTGTACCATTGTTAATGGCAGTATTAGAAAAAAGAATGGGAATGCTGCTTCAGAATCAAGATGCGTATCTTAAAGTGGCAGGTGGCGTAAAATTAGATGAACCAGCCATTGATTTAGCCATTGCAGTAAGTATTGCCTCAAGCTTTCGAGATAAGCCTACGAGAGCAACAGATTGTATCATCGGCGAGGTTGGGTTAACAGGAGAGGTAAGAAGGGTCTCGAGGATTGAACAGCGCGTTCAGGAAGCGGCAAAATTAGGTTTTGAACGGGTCATCCTACCTGCCAATAATTTAGGAGGCTGGCAAAGCCCCAAAGGTGTAGAGTTAGTCGGTGTGTCAACTGTAGCTGAAGCGTTAAAAGCAGCGTTGGGAGTGTAGTTCATGGAAAATAAAAAACTGGGTGAACAAACCGTAAGTGAAGTATTACAGTTTATTGCCCCAGGTACACCGATACGTGAAGGAATCGATAATGTACTAAGGGCTAATACTGGTGGGTTAATCGTTGTCGGATACAATGATAAGGTTAAAAGTATCGTAGATGGAGGATTTCAAATTAATTGTCCATTTTCACCGAGTTATCTTTATGAGCTAGCAAAAATGGACGGTGCTATTATTCTAAATGAATTAGGTAATACCATTATTATTGCTAATGCCCAACTAGTGCCGGATTCGGATATTTCTGTGTCAGAAACAGGTATGAGGCACCGGACTGCTGAAAGAGTGGCTAGGCAGACAAAGGCACTTGTTATCGCTATTTCTCAAAGGAGAAATGTCATCACCTTATATCAAGGAAACTTTCGGTATGCCCTAAAAGATATTTCGGTGATTTTTACAAAGGCAAATCAAGCAATTCAAATGTTGGAAAAATAT
The DNA here is from genome assembly GCF_036961885.1 of Neobacillus niacini. GTDB lineage: Bacteria > Bacillota > Bacilli > Bacillales > Cytobacillaceae > Neobacillus > Neobacillus niacini_H. Next base: position 6,873 of record NZ_JBALNQ010000022.1, read on the forward strand.
AAATCAGTCCTTGAGCGAAGTATTGCTAATTTGAGTATTTTAGAATTTGAAGAATCTGTTACATATAACGATTTCTTACTTGTTCTTCACCGATTTGAAATGGTGCTTAAAATAAAAAATGAACTTATCGCTTACCTAAACGAACTTGGTACGGAAGGCAGGCTTATTCGGCTGCAAATGAATGAAATCCTAACTGATTTAGAAGTGGAGACGTCCCTTATTATTAAAGATTATGCTATTGATCGGAATATTAAGGAGAAGGATGTTCTCAAGCGAATGCAGGTATTAACCAGTAACGGAGCATTAGAAGATCTAGCTATACTGAAACTAATGGGCTATCAAGGATATATTCCACTTGATGAAAATAAACATCCGCGTGGCTATCGGATTCTTAACAAAATCCCTCGCCTTCCTATGGTTATTATTGAAAATATTATTAGCAGTTTTGGTGAGTTTTCAAAGATTGTCTCCGCTACTGTTGAAAATCTCGATGATGTTGAGGGGATAGGAGAAATTCGTGCAAAAAAAATTAAAGAAGGCTTAAAACTAATAAAAGATCGCTTATATACAGAGAGGCAATTATAGATCTTGGAAACACAAATTTCCATTTGTTTGACAGAGATTTTTACCAATGCTACCCTTGAAGTGGAAAATTGACACAAAAACTGGATCAATTAAATTTGCCATTTTATAAAAATAATCAATAAACAAAGGTTTCATTTTTGGGAATATGTTTATAATGAAATAGAGGAGGTGAAGGAATGTTAAAACGTATTGTGCAAGCATGTTTTCTCATTACCGGCGGGACGCTGGGAATATTATTGATCCCACTATTGCTAAAATTAATTAATTTTGACGACATTCCAATAATCAGTAACTCGTATGCTGCGGCTATTCTAGGTGCAATTATTTTTTATCTTATAACTTTTTGGGCAGTTGATTATGTACTTGAGTTTATTAAATGGGCAGAAGATTCACTGGTGAAAATCCCGGTAACAGATGTGATTTTCGGCAGTTTAGGTTTAATCTTTGGCTTGTTAGTAGCCTTTTTAATCGGATTTGCTCTAAATGCAATTCAAGAACCTATACTAAATGCGGTCGCTCCTCTTTTACTGACTTTATTATTTGGTTACTTAGGCTTTCAGGTCGGATTTAAGAAAAGGGATGAGCTTTTAAATCTCTTTGGCAGCAAAGGTAAGAAAAAGTCTGGCGATGAAGATGCCGAGAAGGCTGAAGGTCAATCGCTTAAAATCCTAGATACGAGTGTAATTATTGATGGTCGTGTAGCAGATATTTGCCAAACAGGATTTTTAGAGGGAACGATTGTTATTCCCCGGTTTGTGCTTGAGGAATTACAACATATTGCGGATTCATCGGATGTCCTTAAGCGAAATAGAGGCAGGCGGGGCTTGGATATATTAAATCGAATTCAAAAAGAACTTGCGATTAAAGTAGAAATATATGAAGGCGATTTTGATGAAATTCAAGAAGTAGACAGCAAGCTGGTGAAACTAGCCAAGATTACGAACGGTATGCTTGTTACGAATGATTTTAATCTTAATAAGGTATGTGAATTACAGAACGTTTCTGTATTGAATATTAATGATTTAGCCAATGCTGTTAAACCAGTTGTTTTGCCTGGGGAAGAATTAGCCGTGCAGGTAATCAAGGATGGTAAGGAATATCACCAAGGTGTTGCTTATCTTGATGATGGAACGATGATTGTTGTCGAGGAAGGTAGAGAATACATCGGAAAAAGAATTGAAGTTCTAGTTACGAGTGTTCTTCAAACTTCAGCAGGAAGAATGATTTTTGCAAAACCAAAATTATTGGAAAAAGCCCTTTAGCTCGAAAAGCGGAAGCGCCTTGCCCAGGGGCGACAGGCATAAGACGAGCCGGCGGGAAGGTTGTTCTTTAACCTTCTTGACGGATTGGCTTATGACCCCGAGCCCCTAGGCGCTGTAGCTAGACAAGACAGAACGTATAGATTGGAGTTTTAACATGGCTTATCAAGTCATTATCCCAGCAGCAGGTCAAGGGAAGAGGATGAGAGCAGGGAAAAATAAGCTCCTGTTAGAATTAAATAACATTCCTATTTTCATCCACTCCCTCAAGGTTTTTGATGAAGATGAATTATGTGAGGGTATTATTTTAGCGATTAGCCCACAGGATGAAGGGGAAATTAAATTATTATTAAAAAAGCATAAGGTGAAGAAGGTGCTGGATTTAGTTCCAGGTGGGAAAGAACGTCAAGATAGCATCTATAATGCATTGAAAACAGTGAAAACTGACGGGATTATTCTGGTTCATGATGCAGCTCGTCCTTTTATTCTCAAGGAACATATTCACCGATTACTAGATACAGCACAGGAAACAGGTGCGGCCATCATTGGAGTGCCAGCCAAAGATACCATGAAAACAGTACATGATCAATCGGTATTGGCAACTGTCGAAAGATCTAGCTTGTGGGCTGTCCAGACCCCACAAGCTTTTCGTTTTTCTGTATTATATAAGGCGTATGAACAGGCAGAAAAGGATTGCTTTGTTGGTACCGATGATTCGAGTTTGGTCGAGCGAACCTCTCATCCAGTCACCATCATTGAGGGGGATTATGATAATATCAAGCTTACTACCCAAGAGGATTTATTTTTTGCCGAAGCGATAATAAAGAAAAGACAAGGGAGTTTTTAAAAATGTTTCGAATTGGTCAGGGCTTTGATGTACACCAACTAACGGAGGGCCGTCCTCTCATTATCGGCGGCATAACCATCCCATATGAAAAAGGGCTGCTAGGTCACTCAGATGCGGATGTTTTATTACATACGGTCTCAGATGCTTGTCTTGGTGCTATTGGGGAAGGGGATATTGGCAGGCACTTTCCAGATACAGATCCAGAGTTTAAAGATGCGGATTCGGCAAAGCTAATGTCACATGTATGGCAGCTGGTGAAAGATAAAGGATATGAGTTGGTTAATGCCGATTGTACCATTATTGCACAGAAGCCAAAAATGGCACCTTACATCCAGCAAATGAAAGAACGAATTGCAGAGTTACTAGAAGCTGATCCAGAACAAATCAACGTGAAGGCAACAACAACAGAAAAGTTAGGTTTTACGGGTCGTGGTGAAGGGATTGCCTCACAAGTTGCAGTTTTACTAAAAAAGATTTAATTATCTTTATTGCTGAAATACTCAATGGTAAAATAAATCAGGATGAAGAAAATGGGTTATTACAGGAGGCACTGAAAAATATGTCAAAGGAAGTTCGTGTAAGGTATGCTCCAAGTCCAACTGGACATTTACATATTGGAAATGCCCGTACAGCATTATTTAATTATTTGTTTGCACGGAGTAAGCAAGGGAAATTTATAATCCGTATTGAAGATACAGATAAAAAGCGAAATATTGCTGGCGGTGAAGAAAGTCAATTAAAATACCTGAAATGGCTAGGAATGGATTGGGACGAAAGCGTGGATGTCGGCGGCGAATATGGTCCGTACCGGCAATCAGAAAGAAATGATATTTACCAAACCTACTATAATCAATTACTCGACAATGGCCATGCCTATAAATGTTTTTGTACAGAAGCAGAAATTGAAGCCGAGCGGGAAGAGCAAATGGAAAGAGGAGAAACTCCTCATTATTCAGGAAAATGCCGCCATCTTACAGCTGAAGAACGTGCAAAATTAGAAAGCGAAGGCCGTGAGCCAAGTATTCGAATCGTTGTACCTGAAGGAAAGACCTATACATTTGATGATATGGTAAAAGGAATGGTTTCTTTTGAGTCTGAAGGAATGGGCGATTGGGTAATCATCAAAAAGGATGGGACCCCAACGTATAATTTTGCGGTAACCATTGATGATTACTTAATGAAAATCTCTCATGTGCTTCGCGGCGATGACCATATTTCTAATACTCCTAAGCAACTAATGGTATACGAAGCATTAGGCTGGGAGCCGCCGATATTTGGCCATATGACATTGATTGTGAACGAAAGCAGAAAGAAGTTAAGTAAGCGTGATGAATCAATCATCCAATTCATCGAGCAATACGAAGAATTAGGATATTTGCCTGAAGCTTTATTTAACTTTATAACACTATTAGGCTGGTCACCGGCAGGAGAAGAAGAGCTTTACTCGAAAGAGGAGATTATTGAGATTTTCGATGCAAACCGCTTATCGAAGTCGCCTGCTTTGTTTGATACGAACAAGCTTACTTGGATGAACAATCAATATATGAAAAAAATAGAGGTCGATAGGCTATTGGAATTATCCTTGCCACATCTAGTTAAAGCTGGCAGAATTGGTGAAAACGTAACGGATGAGGAACTAGAGTGGACAAAATCCTTAGTTTCCCTTTTACAAGAAAAAATGAGCTTTGGTGCGGAAATCGTTGAGCTATCGGATATGTTCTTTAAAGATGAAGCAGACTACGAAGAGGATACCAAGGAAGTGTTAGCTGGCGAGACAGTACCGGAAGTATTAAAAGCATTTTCTGAAGAGCTTGAGAAACTAGAACACTTTAAAGCTGATGAAATAAAGGCAGCAATGAAGGCCGTGCAAAAATCAACAGGCCAAAAAGGAAAAAATCTGTTTATGCCCATCCGTGCAGCCGTTTCTGGCCAAACACACGGTCCTGATTTACCTCAAGCCATTGAACTTTTAGGAAAAGAAAAAGTTTTAAAGAGAATTGAAAAATTAATTGGTTAACATTAAGCTGAAAATGTAATATAGTAAAGGAAATAAACTTTCTATATGAAAAAGTGTAGATGAGGAAAAGTAGAATATGATGCTTTAAAGAGATGACCATCACCGGCTGAAAGTGGTCAAAGCCTCTCATGTTTGAAAATGCACCTCTGAGTCCCATTTTGAAAAGATGAAAATCTGAGTAGATTTGGGCGGAACCTTTCCGTTAACAGGTAGAGTGAGACCAGGATAGGCTTTATCAAAGATAAGCTTAAGGTCTAATCAGAGTGGAACCGCGCAATTGCGTCTCTGTCGTTATGACAGAGGCGTTTTTTATTTGAAAAAAACAAGGGGATCATTATCAAATATGACGCTTGGCTACATTTACTTAAGGGGGAAATGAGAAAATGTTCAAAATGTTGAAGGAGGATATTGCGGTTGTCTTTGAACAAGATCCTGCAGCAAGAAGCTACCTAGAAGTGATTCTAACGTATTCTGGTTTACATGCGATTTGGGGGCACCGAGTTGCCCATGCATTTTTCAAACGGAAGTTTTACTTTCTTGCTCGCGTGATTTCTCAAATTAGTCGCTTTTTCACAGGTATTGAAATCCACCCTGGTGCCAAAATAGGCAGGAGATTATTTATTGACCATGGAATGGGAGTAGTCATTGGAGAAACTTGTGAAATTGGCGATAACGTAACGATTTTTCAAGGTGTAACACTGGGAGGAACAGGTAAAGAGAAAGGGAAGCGTCATCCCACTATAAAAGATAATGTATTAATTGCTACTGGTGCAAAGGTACTTGGCTCAATAACCATTTGGGAAAATTCGAAAATTGGCGCAGGCTCCGTTGTTTTGAAGGAAGTACCGCCTAATTCAACCGTTGTAGGTGTTCCAGGCAGGGTAGTTATCCAAGACGGTAAACGAATTGGCAAGGACCTAGACCATTGTAATCTTCCTGATCCGATAGCAGATCGTATTAAAGATTTACAATTTGAAATAAATGAGTTGAAAGAAGAGTTAATCGAATTGAAGAGAGAAAGGAATAAGATGAATGACCATTCAGCTGTATAATACACTAACCCGTAAAAAAGAAGAATTTGTTCCGCTTGAAGAAGGCAAAGTAAAAATGTATGTTTGTGGTCCTACTGTCTATAATTTTATTCACATCGGCAATGCCCGCCCGCCGATTGTTTTTGATACCGTTCGCCGCTATCTAGAGTACCGGGGATACGATGTCCACTATGTATCCAACTTTACAGATGTAGATGATAAATTAATCCGTGCCGCTAACCAGCTTGGGGAAGATGTCCCAACGATTGCCAATCGTTTTATTCAAGCTTATTTTGAAGACGTAACAGCATTAGGCTGCAAAAAGGCGGATATTCATCCACGTGTAATGGAAAACATGGATACTATTATTGATTTTATTGATCAGCTTATTAAAAAAGGCTTTGCTTATGAATCAGAAGGTGATGTCTATTTCCGGACTAGAAATTTCGATGAATATGGTAAGCTTTCTCATCAATCAATAGATGACCTGCAAATTGGTGCGAGAATTGAGGTTGGTGAGAAGAAACAGGATGATTTAGACTTTGCACTATGGAAGGCAGCAAAAGAAGGGGAAATTTATTGGGAAAGTCCTTGGGGAATTGGGCGCCCTGGCTGGCATATTGAGTGCTCAGCAATGGCAAAAAAATATTTAGGTGAAACGATTGATATTCATGCAGGTGGTCAAGATTTAACGTTCCCTCATCATGAAAATGAAATTGCCCAATCTGAGGCGCTTTCTGGAAAAACTTTTGCCCGCTATTGGATGCACAACGGATATATTAATATTGACAATGAAAAAATGTCAAAATCGCTTGGGAACTTTGTGTTAGTGCATGACATTATCAAAAGACATAATCCACAAGTGCTGCGGTTTTTCATGCTATCCGTACATTACCGCAATCCGATCAACTATAGTGATGAGTTATTGGAAAGTACAAAGGCGGCTTTTGAACGATTAACAACTTCTTACCAAAATTTAAAGCATCGTAAGGAGTCTAGCACAGAGTTAACCAATAATAATCAAGAATGGTTAAAGAAAATAGAAGCACTAGAGGTTGAGTTTATAAAAGCAATGGATGATGATTTCAACACAGCAAAAGCCATTTCTGTTCTATTTGATCTTTCGAAGCTGGCAAATTATTATCTATTAGAAAAAAACACAGCAGTAGAAGTGATTGATACATTCACCCATCAATTTGATGAGTTATTTAAGGTCCTAGGGCTGACACTTGAAACGGCTTCGGAAATGCTGGATGATGAAATTGATGCCTTAATTGAAAAAAGAATCCAAGCCCGTAAAGAACGTAATTTCCAGCTATCAGACCAAATTAGAGATCAATTAAAGGAAATGAATATTATTTTAGAAGATACTCCGCAGGGTACAAGATGGAAAAGAGGCTAATTCATGCTTGATTATCAAGAAAAAGTAAATGCCAATCAATTGAATAGTCTTGCTCTTGCATATATGGGTGATGCTGTGTATGAAACCTATGTCAGACGTCACCTTCTGCAAAGCGGGAAAGTAAGACCCAATCATCTTCACCGTAAAGGAACAACATATGTTTCGGCAAAAGCGCAAAGCCAAGTGCTTTTTCGAATGATGGATGAAAAACTCCTTACGGAGGAAGAGTTTGCGGTAGTGATGCGCGGACGCAATGCAAAATCAGGGACAGTCCCTAAAAACACGGATGTCCAAACATATCATTACAGCACAGCTTTTGAAGCCTTAATAGGATTTTTATATTTAACCGAGGCAACAGAACGATTAGAAGAACTAATTGTAAAGTCCTTTGAATTTGTTGAAGAAAAGAAAGGAGGAACAAGCGAATGAATGAGAACAAGGATTACATCATTGGAAAAAATCCAGTAATGGAGGCACTTAGGTCAGAAAGAGATATCAATAAAATACTGATCGCAGAATCCTCACAGCGAGGTCAAATGCAGCCGTTAATTCAATTAGCCAAAGAAGCAAATGTTATCGTCCAATTTGTCCCAAAGAAAAAAATTGATCAACTATCTGATGAAAATCATCAAGGTGTTCTTGCATATGTGGCTGCGTATCAATATGCGGAAATTGATGATTTATTTGCAGCGGCAGAAAAGAAAAACGAAACTCCATTCTTTTTGTTATTGGATGAAATTGAGGATCCACATAACCTTGGATCTATCATGCGAACAGCAGATGCGGTGGGGGCGCATGGAATTATTATTCCTAAAAGAAGAGCAGTTGGATTAACAGCTACTGTGGCGAAAGCGTCAACAGGTGCAATTGAGCATATTCCTGTAGTACGAGTTACCAATATGGCAAGAACAATAGACGAATTAAAAGAACGAGGTATTTGGATTGCAGGTACCGATGCTAGTGGTAAACAGGATTATCGGCAATTTGATGGGACGATGCCACTTGGCCTTGTGATTGGCAGTGAAGGAAAAGGCATGGGGCGGCTAGTCAGAGATAAATGTGATTTTCTGATCAATCTTCCGATGGCTGGAAAGGTTACATCATTAAATGCGTCTGTTGCAGCAGCGATACTAATGTACGAGGTATACCGCAGGCGGCATCCTCTTGAGGAATAGAAATGGACATTTTGCTTGTCGATGGATATAACATCATTGGTGCATGGCCAGAATTAAGGGAACTAAAGGATCATGATTTACCCGCAGCCCGTGACCGCTTGGTTGAAAGAATGGCCGAATATCAGGCTTACTCTGGCTATCGTGTAATTGTAGTATTTGATGCCTACTATGTTCAAGGAATAGAGAAAAAGTATAAAAATCACAAGGTTGATGTCATTTTTACAAAAGAAAATGAAACAGCAGATGAGCGGATTGAAAAGATGGCCATTTCCCTAAATAACAGAAGAACACAAATCCATGTGGCTACTTCTGATTTTACTGAGCAATGGGCCATTTTTGGACAAGGTGCGCTAAGGAAATCCGCTCGGGAACTGCTTATAGAGATGTCCTCTATAGAAAAAGGGATAGAAAAAAAGGTTAAGAAAATACAAGAGAAAAGACCATTCTCCAAGATACCGATTAGTAACGAAGTGGCAGAAATTTTCGAAAAATGGCGCAGAGGTAAAAAGTAAGCGTTGACGTTCAAAAGTTTTCGACCGTATAATAATACTATCTATGCTTGTTCGGTGGAGGGGATCTTAATTGGGTACAGACTTCGGGGAAAAAGGCAACGAACTTTTTTTTTCATTGGATGACGAGGAAATTGTTGATCAAGTGCACCAAGGTAATACTGAGGCGTTGGACTACTTAATTCACAAGTATCGTAATTTTGTACGTGCAAAAGCAAGATCCTACTTCTTAATCGGAGCAGATAAGGAAGATATTGTTCAAGAGGGAATGATTGGCCTTTATAAGGCAATTCGAGACTTTCGTGAGGACAAGCTTACATCATTCAAGGCATTCGCTGAATTATGTATCACCCGGCAAATAATCACGGCCATTAAAACAGCAACAAGGCAAAAACATATTCCGTTAAATTCCTATGTATCATTGGACAAGCCTATTTATGATGAAGAATCGGACCGTACCTTAATGGATGTCCTTTCCGGTGCAAAGGTACTCGATCCAGAAGAATTAATTATTAATCAAGAAGAATTTGATCACATAGAACTGAAAATGACTGAATTATTAAGCGATTTAGAACGCAAGGTTTTAGCACTGTACCTTGATGGTCAATCTTACCAAGAGATTTCAGAAGAGCTAAATCGTCATGTTAAATCTATTGATAACGCCCTGCAGCGTGTAAAAAGAAAACTAGAACGCTATTTAGAAATTAGGGAATTTAGTTTGTAGACACTATTTCATGACAATTATTTGAAACCGCTCTTATGCGTGGTTGACAATAATTAGGTGTCATGTTACATTTTTAAAGATATAAAAGATGGATAATGAAGGTGTCGAATTATGAGTAAAAAAATTATTCTGGCATGTGCCGAATGTGGTTCACGAAACTATTCTACCAATGGGAACCAGGGACAGTCAGAACGATTAGAATTAAAAAAGTACTGCAAAACATGCGCCTCCCATACAATCCACCGAGAAACAAAATAAGTTTATTACTGGCAATGTTATTCCGATAGTTGGAGGGTTATAGATATGCAGCGTTTAAAGAAATTCTTCAGTGATATTTTCCGTGAAATGCGAAAAGTTAGTTGGCCAAAACGCAAGGAACTGACACGCTATACCATTACGGTTTTTTCAACAGTTGCCTTTTTTGCAATATTCTTTGGTGTCTTAGATTTAGGAATTTCTAAATTGATTCGTCTTATTCTTGAATAATAAAAGGTATTTCATGGTATAATGGTGAATAATAAAGAAGTTTTCACGTGAAGCCCGTTTAACGGGTTTTTTCATTTGTCTTATAAAGTTTTTTATAAAAGGTACGGGGAGGGATGGACGTTTAGTCCTCTTGAATGGAAAAGAATTGGTATGTTTTACATACTTACTCAGGTTATGAGAATAAAGTTAAAGCGAATCTAGAAAAACGTGTTGAATCAATGGGTATGACGGATAAGATTTTTAGGGTAATTGTACCAGAAGAAGAAGAAACCGAGATTAAAAATGGTAAAAAGAAAGTTGTGAAACGAAAGGTTTTTCCTGGGTATGTGCTTGTTGAAATCGTAATGACAGATGATTCTTGGTATGTAGTCCGTAATACACCAGGGGTAACTGGATTTGTCGGCTCTGCCGGTGCTGGGTCAAAACCAACTCCGCTCCTGCCTGAAGAAGTCGTCACGATTCTTAAACGTATGGGTGTTGAGGAAAAACGGATTGATGTAAATTATGAAATTGGCGAAACGGTACGGGTGAAAGAAGGACCATTTACAAACTTTACAGGTAGTGTTGAAGAGATGGACAAGGATAAAGCTAAACTTAAAGTTCTTGTAAATATGTTTGGTCGTGACACCCCGGTAGAACTAGAATTTACACAGATTGAAAAGCTTTAAAATAAGGAAAATAAATAGTAATTTGAAAAAAACTTGAAATCATTTTTAAAAAGTGGTAATATTTCATAGGTCAGTATGTCTCTTGTGAGACTAGACTTTTAATAAAATCTTTATCTTTATATAAAGACAGATACCTGAGTGGGAGGGCAAAAGCCCTATTACCACATCACGGACTTTAAGGAGGTGTGTCTCGTGGCTAAAAAAGTAATTAAAGTTGTTAAATTACAAATCCCTGCTGGGAAAGCAAACCCTGCACCACCAGTTGGTCCTGCACTAGGTCAAGCCGGTGTTAATATCATGGGATTCTGTAAGGAATTTAACGCTCGTACAGCTGATCAAGCTGGTTTAATCATTCCTGTTGAAATCACGGTTTTTGAAGACCGTTCATTTACATTTATTACGAAAACTCCTCCTGCTGCCGTTCTTTTAAAAGTAGCAGCTGGAATCCAGTCTGGTTCTGGTGAACCAAACCGTAATAAAGTAGCAACAGTTAAGCGTGATACAGTACGCGAGATTGCGGAACAGAAAATGCCAGACCTAAACGCTGCAAGCGTTGAAGCAGCAATGCGTATGGTTGAAGGTACTGCTCGCAGCATGGGAATCGTAATCGAAGACTAATCCATGTAAACTGTTTTGTTGTAATGAAGGGGGTTGCGTTACTTTGCGCAACCTTTATTCGTGGGAGGTAATTCCGCTAAAGGTTATTCCGTTAAAACCACAATCTAGGAGGAAATTAAAATGGCTAAAAAAGGTAAGAAGTATTTAGAAGCTGCTAAGCTAGTTGATAACACTAAAGCTTACCCAGTTGCAGAAGCAATTGAACTTGCGAAGCAAACAAACTATGCAAAATTTGATGCAACACTTGAAGTGGCTTTCCGTTTAGGCGTTGACCCTAAGAAAGCTGACCAGCAAATCCGTGGTGCAGTTGTACTTCCAAACGGAACTGGTAAAACTCAACGCGTTTTAGTATTCGCGAAGGGTGAAAAAGTGAAAGAAGCAGAAGCTGCTGGTGCAGATTATGTTGGCGATGCAGAATACATCAACAAAATCCAACAAGGTTGGTTTGATTTTGATGTAATCGTAGCTACTCCTGATATGATGGGTGAAGTTGGTAAGCTTGGTCGTACATTAGGACCTAAAGGCTTAATGCCAAACCCTAAAACAGGAACTGTAACATTTGATGTAACTAGAGCAATTAATGAAATTAAAGCAGGTAAAGTTGAGTACCGTGTAGACAAAGCTGGAAATATCCACGTGCCTATCGGAAAATCTTCTTTCGAAAACGAAAAACTTGTTGAGAACTTCAAAACTGTATTCGAAACAATGGTAAAAGTTAAACCTGCAGCTGCAAAAGGAACATACATGAAGAACGTTACAGTTACTTCAACAATGGGACCTGGCGTGAAGGTTGATCCTTCATCTGTAACAGTTAAGTAATTTCTTACCAATTGACAAATATAGATATATTTTATATAATCTATTTTGTTGTTTAAATAAAAACATTTGTACTGAAGACAGCAGGTGCTATTTATAGCTTAATTTCCTGCCGAGGTAATGCGATAATTGGCTGAAATCTTCGGCTATTGTATGCACCTCCATGTCTGACTATTGATATGGAGGTTTTACTTTGCCTGGTATAAATGTAGAGATTCTACAGGAGGTGTAAAGATGAGCAGCGTAATCGATCAAAAGATTCAAATTGTTGATGAAATCACAGCTAAGTTAAAAGCTAGTGTTTCAACAATCGTAGTTGACTACCGTGGACTAACTGTTGCTGAAGTAACTGAACTTCGTAAACAGCTTCGTGAAGCAGGTGTCGAATTCAAAGTTTATAAAAATTCTATGACTCGCCGTGCAGCTGATGCAGCTGAACTTTCAGAGTTAAACGCAGCATTAACTGGCCCGAACGCAATTGCGTTCAGTGCAGAAGATGTTGTAGCACCTGCGAAAATTCTTAACGACTTTGCTAAAAAGCATGATGCACTTGAAATTAAAGCTGGTGTAATCGAAGGCAATGTAGCAACAGTTGAAGAGGTTCAAGCACTTGCAGAACTACCTTCACGCGAAGGCTTGCTTTCTATGCTACTCAGCGTACTACAAGCTCCAATCCGCAACCTTGCTCTTGTTACAAAAGCAGTTGCAGAACAAAAAGAAGAACAAGGCGCGTAAGTTGATCGAAAAGTGGACGCGCCTTGCCCAGGAGCGACCGGCATAAGACGAGCCTTCTTGACGGATTGGCTTATGACCCGAGCTCCTAGGCGCGGGAACTGGACATCGAAAACGCAAACTAAAATACCGGAATGAAAACTAAGGAGGAAAATTAAAATGACTAAAGAACAAATCATTGAAGCAGTTAAATCCATGACTGTTTTAGAACTTAACGACCTAGTAAAAGCAATCGAAGAAGAATTTGGCGTAACTGCAGCTGCACCAGTAGCAGCAGGCGGAGCAGCTGTTGCGGCTGTTGAAGAGCAAACTGAATTTGATGTAATCCTAGCTAGCGCTGGAGATCAAAAAATCAAAGTTATCAAAGCAGTACGTGAAATCACTGGTCTTGGTCTTAAAGAAGCAAAAGATCTTGTTGACAACACACCTAAGGCTGTTAAAGAAGGCGTTTCTAAAGAAGAAGCTGAAGAAGTTAAAGCTAAGCTTGCTGAAGTTGGAGCTAACGTTGAAGTTAAGTAATAACCTGATAGAAAAGCTCGCTATATAAGCGGGCTTTTTTTCGCTGTTTAATTTCCCCGAGTACCTCAATATAAAACTCCTCAAGGAGGTGACAGCTAATTGTCTGAACATTACTATTCTCGTACCCAAAATGTTGAAAGTAATCCAAAATATTGGGATTTTACCTTAAGGAATCAAAAGATCCGTTTTAAAACGGATAATGGTGTTTTTTCGAAAAAGGAAGTAGATTTTGGTTCGCGATTATTAATAGAAGCTTTTGAAATACCTGAGGTAGAAGGGCATGTTTTGGACGTAGGCTGTGGTTACGGTCCAATTGGGTTATCAATTGCTAAGGATTTTCCAAATCGTCTCGTACATATGATTGATGTAAATGAACGGGCTATTCAATTAGCGAAAGAAAACGCTGAGCAAAATCATATTAACAATGTTCATATTTATGAAAGTGATCGTTTGTTAAGTGTAAAGGATAGAGAATTTGCTGCGATCTTAACAAACCCTCCAATCAGGGCAGGTAAAAAGACGGTCCATGATATTTTTGAACAAAGTCATATGCATTTAGTTTCTGGTGGTCAGATTTGGGTTGTGATTCAAAAGAAGCAAGGTGCACCTTCTGCTATAGAGAAATTAAAAGAACTATTTACAACAGTAGAGACTATTGACAAGTCTAAAGGTTATTTTATTATAAAGGCTGAAAAATAGTTGACTTGAAATTGTCAAATATGTTAGCATTATAAAATGCCATCATAATATTTTCCGAATTATTCCTGAAAATACTTTTTTTATTAGTATAAAACAAGTTTCAGACGGAAATGATGACAAAATAATAGTCAAAATGTGAAAATGTGGTTTTTTAGGGATAAAAACCCTTTTTTCTTTTTTGTCTGATGGAGGATGCTTTAAAATCCTTACATAGACCAAAATATATGTTTTTAAAAACGCTTGATTTGAGGGGTGAATCAGTTGACAGGTCAACTAGTTCAGTATGGACGACACCGCCAACGGAGAAGTTACGCACGAATCAGTGAAGTGTTAGAATTACCAAATCTAATTGAAATCCAAACCTCTTCCTATCAATGGTTTCTTGATGAGGGTTTGCGTGAAATGTTTCATGATATTTCACCAATTGAAGACTTTACTGGTAACCTATCACTTGATTTTATTGATTACAGCCTTGGCGAACCAAAGTATTCTGTTGCGGAATCGAAAGAGCGGGACGTTACATATTCAGCACCATTGCGTGTAAAAGTACGTCTTGTAAACAAAGAAACAGGCGAAGTAAAAGATCAAGATGTTTTTATGGGTGACTTTCCACTCATGACTGAAACGGGTACGTTTGTCATCAATGGGGCAGAACGTGTTATTGTTTCTCAGTTAGTACGTTCACCAAGCGTATACTTTAGTGGAAAACTTGATAAAAATGGAAAAAGAGGATTTACAGCTACGGTAATTCCGAACCGCGGCGCTTGGCTTGAATATGAAACAGACGCCAAAGATGTCGTCTATGTCAGAATAGATCGTACTCGGAAACTGCCCGTTACGGTTCTTTTGCGTGCACTTGGTTTCGGATCTGATCAAGAAATCATTGAATTGATCGGTGATAATGAGTACATTCGGAATACTCTTGAAAAGGACAACACTGAGGGAGTAGAAAAAGCGCTATTAGAAATCTACGAGCGTCTGCGTCCAGGTGAGCCTCCAACCGTTGAAAACGCCAAGAGTTTATTGGTATCAAGATTCTTTGATCCAAAGCGTTATGACCTTGCAAATGTCGGTCGATATAAAATAAACAAAAAACTTCACATTAAAAATCGCTTATTCAATCAACGTTTAGCTGAATCACTTGTTGATCCTGAAACGGGCGAAATTATTGCGGAAAAAGGGACTCTGCTTGACCGTAGAAATCTCGATCGAATCATACCTGCACTTGAAAAGGATATTAATTTCAAAGGCTTTAATCCAGTTGGCGGTGTAGTAGAAGAAGAAATTATTCTTCAAGGAATCAAAATCTATGCACCAAATGACGATGGTGAAAAAGTTATCAATGTGCTAGGAAATGCCTATGTTGCAGAGCCAATTAAGAATATCACGCCTGCAGATATTATTGCATCTATCAGTTATTTCTTTAACTTACTGCATGGTGTTGGCGACACGGATGATATCGATCATTTAGGAAACAGACGTCTCCGTTCAGTTGGCGAATTGCTTCAAAATCAGTTCCGTATTGGTTTATCTCGTATGGAACGTGTGGTTCGTGAGAGAATGTCTATTCAAGATACGGCAACGATCACACCGCAGCAATTAATCAATATTCGTCCTGTTATTGCTTCAACTAAAGAGTTCTTCGGAAGCTCGCAGTTATCGCAATTCATGGATCAAACGAATCCGCTTGCTGAATTAACCCATAAGCGACGTTTATCAGCATTAGGACCTGGTGGATTAACACGTGAACGTGCAGGATTTGAAGTTCGAGACGTTCACTACTCTCACTATGGCCGTATGTGTCCAATTGAAACGCCAGAGGGACCAAACATTGGACTAATTAACTCACTATCATCTTTTGCAAAGGTAAACCGTTTTGGCTTTATCGAAACTCCATATCGTAGGATTGATCCTGATACTGGAAAGGTTACAAGTCGAATCGATTACTTAACAGCAGATGAAGAGGATAACTATGTTGTAGCACAGGCAAACTCCCGTCTTAGTGATGACGGTTCATTCATTGATGAAGATGTTGTTGCTCGTTTCCGTGGTGAAAACACTGTTGTAAAACGCGAGCGTATCGATTATATGGATGTATCTCCTAAACAGGTTGTTTCTGCGGCAACAGCATGTATTCCGTTCCTAGAAAACGATGACTCTAACCGTGCGCTAATGGGTGCGAACATGCAACGTCAAGCAGTGCCGCTTTTACAGCCAGAAGCCCCACGAGTTGGAACTGGAATGGAATATGTTTCTGGTAAAGACTCAGGAGCAGCGGTTATCTGTAAGCATGAGGGTATCGTTGAACATGTTGAGGCCCGTGAAGTTTGGGTACGTCGAATTAATATAGTCGATGGTCAAAATGTAAAAGGTGACCTTGATAAATATAAAATGTTGAAATTCATCCGTTCTAATCAAGGAACATGCTATAATCAACGCCCAATTGTTGCTGTGGGTGACCACGTAACAAAAGGTGAAATTCTTGCTGATGGTCCGTCAATGGAATTAGGGGAACTAGCTCTAGGACGTAATGTTTTAGTTGGTTTCGTTAACTGGGATGGCTACAACTATGAAGATGCGATTATTATGAGCGAACGCCTTGTGAAAGATGATGTTTATACATCTATTCATATTGAAGAATATGAATCAGAATCTCGTGATACAAAGCTTGGACCAGAAGAAATTACCCGTGACATTCCAAATGTAGGGGAAGATGCCCTTCGTAATTTGGATGAGCGTGGAATTATCCGTACTGGTGCTGAAGTAAAAGATGGTGACTTGCTAGTTGGTAAAGTAACTCCGAAGGGTGTTACAGAACTTACTGCTGAAGAGCGCCTATTGCATGCAATCTTCGGTGAAAAGGCACGTGAAGTTCGTGATACTTCCTTAAGAGTTCCGCATGGCGGCGGCGGTATTGTCCTCGATGTTAAAGTATTTAACCGCGAAGATGGCGATGAACTGCCACCAGGTGTAAATCAACTTGTACGTGTTTATATCGTTCAAAAGCGTAAAATTCATGAAGGCGATAAAATGGCAGGGCGTCACGGTAATAAAGGGGTTATCTCTCGGATATTACCGGAAGAGGATATGCCGTATTTACCAGATGGTACCCCGATTGATATTATGTTGAATCCTCTAGGGGTTCCTTCACGTATGAACATCGGTCAGGTGCTTGAGCTTCATTTAGGTATGGCTGCTAGAGCGCTTGGAATCCATGTTGCATCACCTGTATTTGACGGTGCAACGGAAGATGATGTTTGGGAAACGATTGAAGAAGCTGGAATGGCTGGAGATGCAAAAACGGTCCTATATGATGGACGTACCGGTGAACCATTTGATAACCGTGTTTCTGTTGGTGTCATGTATATGATTAAACTTGCCCACATGGTTGATGATAAATTACATGCTCGTTCAACTGGACCATACTCACTTGTAACCCAGCAGCCGCTTGGTGGTAAAGCACAATTTGGCGGACAGCGTTTTGGTGAGATGGAGGTTTGGGCGCTAGAAGCATACGGTGCCGCATACACTCTTCAAGAAATTCTGACAGTAAAATCAGATGACGTTGTAGGTCGTGTGAAAACGTATGAAGCGATTGTTAAAGGTGAAAATGTACCGGAACCAGGAGTTCCTGAATCGTTCAAAGTATTAATAAAAGAACTTCAGAGTCTGGGTATGGATGTTAAAATCCTATCAGGTGATGAAAAAGAAATTGAAATGCGTGATACGGAAGATGATGATGACTTACAGCAAGTCGATGCATTAAACGTCGTTCCTGAAACAAGAGCATTTGAATCTGAAAAGGTTGGTTCAAAGGAATAAGATTTAGCTGAAGCTCCTATGCGTGCTTCAGCTAATGATTTTCTAGATAGAAAGGGAGGTAGGCCCCTTGCTTGATGTTAATAATTTTGAGTATATGAAGATTGGTTTGGCATCACCTGATAAAATTCGTTCTTGGTCTTTTGGAGAAGTCAAAAAACCAGAAACGATTAACTATCGTACATTGAAGCCTGAAAAGGATGGTTTATTCTGTGAAAGAATTTTCGGTCCGACGAAGGACTGGGAATGTCATTGTGGAAAATATAAACGTGTCCGCTATAAAGGTGTTGTCTGTGACCGATGTGGTGTTGAAGTAACACGTGCAAAGGTTCGTCGTGAACGTATGGGGCATATTGAGCTTGCAGCTCCTGTCTCTCATATTTGGTATTTTAAAGGCATTCCTAGCCGAATGGGACTAGTTTTAGATATGTCACCGAGGGCTTTAGAGGAAATCATTTATTTTGCTTCCTATGTTGTAACTGAATCAGGAGATACAGCTCTTGATAGGAAACAACTACTATCAGAAAAAGAATATCGTGCATATCGTGAAAAGTATGGGAATAAATTCCAAGCAGCGATGGGTGCAGAAGCAATTAAAAAACTTCTTTCTGATATCGATTTAAACAAAGAGGTTGACGCGTTAAAAGAAGAATTAAAGTCAGCTCAAGGTCAGCGTCGTACACGTGCGATTAAGCGTCTTGAGGTGTTGGAAGCATTCCGTAATTCTGGTAATGAGCCATCATGGATGATCCTTGATGTCCTTCCTGTTATTCCACCAGAACTTCGTCCGATGGTACAGTTGGATGGAGGAAGATTTGCTACATCTGACTTAAACGATCTTTATCGCCGTGTAATCAATCGGAACAATCGATTAAAGCGTTTGTTGGATCTTGGTGCACCAAGCATTATCGTTCAAAACGAAAAACGCATGCTTCAAGAAGCAGTAGATGCATTAATTGATAATGGCCGTCGAGGCCGTCCGGTAACAGGTCCAGGTAACCGTCCGTTAAAATCACTTTCCCATATGTTAAAAGGAAAGCAAGGTCGTTTCCGTCAGAACTTACTTGGAAAACGTGTAGACTATTCTGGACGTTCTGTTATTGTTGTTGGTCCGAACTTAAAAATGTATCAATGTGGTCTTCCTAAAGAAATGGCTCTTGAGTTATTTAAGCCATTCGTAATGAAGGAACTAGTAGAAAAAGGTTTAGCTCATAATATTAAATCTGCTAAACGTAAAATCGAAAGAGTATCTCCAGATGTATGGGATGTACTTGAAGATGTTATTCGTGAGCACCCAGTTTTATTAAACCGTGCCCCAACTCTTCACAGGCTGGGAATTCAGGCATTTGAACCAACGCTTGTTGAAGGAAGAGCAATTCGCCTTCACCCGCTCGTATGTACAGCGTACAATGCGGACTTCGATGGTGACCAAATGGCTGTTCACGTACCACTTTCATCTGAGGCGCAGGCAGAAGCAAGATTACTGATGCTCGCAGCCCAAAACATTTTGAACCCTAAAGATGGTAAGCCGGTTGTTACACCTTCTCAGGATATGGTACTAGGTAACTACTACTTAACTCTTGAAAGAGACGGCGTTGTTGGAGAGGGTATGATTTTTAAAGATACAAACGAAGCGTTAATCGCTTATCAAAATGGCTATGTTCATCTGCACACTCGTGTTGCTGTACATGCAGGTTCATTAGGAAATGAAACATTGACAGAAGAACAGAATAATAAGTTACTGATTACTACTGTAGGTAAACTTATATTTAATGAAATTCTTCCAAAATCATTCCCATATATCAATGAACCAACTAGACATAACCTAGAGGTTGAGACACCTGCAAAGTATTTTGTTGAAAAAGGTGAAGATGTTACAGCTAGAATTAAAGAAATGCCATTAGTAGATCCATTCAAGAAGAAAATTCTTGGTAATATCATTGCTGAAGTATTTAAGCGATTTAAAATTACCGAAACGTCCAAAATGCTTGACCGTATGAAGGACTTAGGATTTAAATATTCTACAAAAGCAGGTATTACAGTTGGCGTTGCTGATATCGTGGTTTTACCTGAAAAGCAAGAAATTCTTCACGATGCCCAAAGTAAAGTGGATAATGTTATGAAGCAGTTCCGTCGTGGATTAATTACTGAAGACGAACGTTATGATCGTGTTATTGCTATTTGGAGTGCAGCGAAGGATACCATTCAAGGAAAATTGATGAAATCGTTGAACAAAACGAACCCAATTTTCATGATGAGTGACTCCGGTGCCCGTGGTAACGCGTCAAACTTTACACAGCTTGCTGGTATGCGAGGATTGATGGCCAACCCGGCTGGACGAATCATCGAGTTACCAATCAAGTCAAGTTTCCGTGAAGGTCTGACCGTATTAGAGTACTTTATCTCTACTCACGGTGCACGTAAAGGTCTTGCCGATACTGCACTAAAAACAGCTGACTCTGGTTACTTAACACGTCGTTTGGTTGACGTTGCACAAGATGTAATAGTCCGTGAAGATGATTGTGGAACCGACCGTGGTTTGTTAATCCGTTCATTAAAAGACGGTACCGAAGTAATCGAAGGTCTTGATGAGCGCTTAATTGGCCGTTACGCTCGTAACCCAATCAGGCATCCTGAAACAAAAGAAGTGTTAGTTCCTGAAAATGGACTAATCACTGAGGACCTAGCAGAAACAATCGTTGGGGCTGGAATCGAAGAAGTGAAAATTCGCTCTGCTTTTACATGTAATACTCGTCATGGTGTATGTAAGAAGTGTTATGGACGTAACTTGGCAACAGGTCAAGAGGTTGAAGTTGGGGAAGCAGTTGGTATTATTGCAGCCCAATCAATCGGTGAACCTGGTACACAGTTAACCATGCGTACTTTCCATACAGGCGGGGTAGCAGGAGACGATATCACTCAAGGTTTACCGCGTATTCAAGAAATTTTTGAAGCACGTAACCCTAAGGGTGTTGCGGTTATTTCTGAAATTGATGGTGTGGTTGTTGGAATTAATGAAGGCCGTGACCGCCAGCATGAGATCGTGGTTCAAGGTGATATAGAATCACGAACGTATAACGCTCCATATACAGCGCGCTTAAAAGTGGCTGTGAATGACCAGGTTGAACGCGGTCAGGAGTTAACGGAAGGTTCTATTGACCCTAAAGAGTTAATCAAGGTCAAAGATGTAAATGCTGTACAAGAGTATCTGCTGCGTGAGGTTCAAAAGGTATACCGTATGCAGGGTGTTGAAATTGGCGATAAACACGTAGAGGTAATGGTTCGTCAAATGATGCGTAAGGTTCGTGTTAGTGATGCAGGTGAAACAGATGTGCTTCCTGGTACACTGCTTGATATCCACCAATTCACAGATGCGAATGAAAAGGCATTATTAGCAGGAAAATTACCTGCTACAGGACGACCTGTACTACTTGGTATTACAAAAGCGTCACTTGAAACAGATTCATTCTTGTCTGCTGCTTCATTCCAAGAAACAACTCGAGTTCTTACGGATGCAGCGATTAAAGGCAAACGCGATGAATTACTAGGCCTAAAAGAAAATGTTATTATTGGTAAACTAGTTCCAGCAGGAACTGGAATGCAACGTTACCGTAAGGCTGAACCTATTTTAAGAGATACAACTTCTGAAGAAACAGTAACGATTGATTAAAAATTAGGCGCGGTACTTGTTTAAAGGCAAGTACCGCCTTTTAAAGAAAAACCGAAAGTGTTGTTGACATTTTTTTTAGAAGATGGTAATATATCAAAGGTGCTCCTATTAACCTGTTACTTTGGAGGATATGATAAATGTCTTATGAAAAAGTACTACAGGCAACTAAGATTTTTATAGGAACGAAACAAACAGTAAAAGCACTAAAGGATGGAACAGCTGATGAGCTGATCATTGCAAGTGATGCTGAAGCGAAAGTTACAGCAGCGGTAGTGAAACTAGCTCAAGAAATGAACATCCCTATTGTCTATGTTGACTCGATGAAAAAACTTGGGAAAGCATGTGGAATAGAAGTTGGTGCTTCAACTGTAGCAATTAACCGTTAAAAACTGTTTTTGTAGATAGATGATCTGCAAAAACTTTGTTTTTGCACAAAAATGAACCACCTGGATGTGTGGGCTTACAAATAATGAAGGGAGGAAAATTTACATGCCAACTATTAACCAATTAGTACGCAAACCTCGTCAATCTGTTGAGGAAAAATCAAAATCACCTGCGCTAAATAAAGGTTACAACAGCTTCAAGAAATCACAAACAAATGTATCTTCACCACAAAAACGTGGAGTATGTACTCGTGTTGGTACAATGACTCCAAAGAAACCGAACTCAGCGTTACGTAAATATGCTCGTGTACGCTTGACAAACGGTATCGAGGTGACAGCATACATTCCTGGAATCGGACACAATCTTCAAGAACACAGTGTTGTTCTTATTCGTGGAGGACGTGTAAAAGACTTACCAGGGGTACGTTATCACATCGTTCGTGGTGCTCTTGATACGGCTGGTGTTAACAACCGTATGCAAAGTCGTTCTAAATATGGTACTAAGAGACCAAAAGCAGCTAAGAAGTAAAAAACAGATAAATAGAAGCTTGTTTGAAAGGAGGAAATTAAATGCCACGTAAAGGTCCTGTAGCAAAAAGAGACGTGTTACCAGATCCACTTTACAATTCAAAGTTAGTTACTCGTCTAATCAATAAAATGATGGTTGACGGCAAAAGAGGTAAATCGCAAGAAATTCTATATTCTGCATTTGAAACAATCCGTGAGCGTTCTGGTAAAGAACCAATGGAGATTTTTGATGCAGCAATGAAGAACATTATGCCAGTACTTGAGGTAAAAGCACGCCGTGTAGGTGGAGCAAACTACCAAGTACCAATCGAGGTGCGTCCAGATCGCCGCACAACTCTTGGTCTTCGCTGGTTAGTTAACTATGCGCGTCTTCGCGGAGAAAAAACGATGGAAGAGCGTTTAGCTAACGAAATTATGGATGCAGCTAACAACACTGGAGCATCTGTTAAAAAGCGTGAAGATACACACAAAATGGCAGAAGCAAACAAAGCGTTTGCTCACTATCGTTGGTAGAATTACCTTTATCATAAAAACTTTCACACTAGAAAGGAGAAAGACCCATGGCAAGAGAGTTCTCCTTAGCAAACACTCGTAATATCGGTATCATGGCACACATCGATGCCGGTAAAACGACGACCACTGAGCGTGTCCTTTATTACACTGGTAAGATTCATAAAATCGGTGAAACACATGAAGGTGCTTCTCAGATGGACTGGATGGAGCAAGAACAAGAACGCGGAATCACTATTACTTCCGCGGCAACAACTGCATCGTGGAAAGGTCACCGCGTAAACATCATCGACACTCCGGGACACGTAGACTTCACAGTTGAAGTTGAACGTTCCCTTCGTGTACTTGATGGAGCGGTAGCTGTACTTGATGCACAGTCTGGTGTTGAGCCTCAAACTGAAACAGTTTGGCGTCAAGCAACAACTTACGGTGTACCACGTGTAGTGTTTGTCAATAAAATGGACAAAATTGGTGCAGACTTCTTGTATTCTGTAGGAACAATCCATGATCGTTTGCAAGCAAATGCACACCCAATTCAGTTACCAATCGGTGCTGAAGATCAATTCTCAGGTATCATTGACCTAGTAGAAATGAATGCTGTATTCTACAGCAACGACTTAGGCACAGATATCGTTGTTGGTGAAATTCCTGAAGAATACAAAGCACAAGCTGATGAATATCGTGAAAAACTAGTTGAAGCTGTAGCAGAATTAGATGAAGAATTAATGGAAAAATACCTTGGCGGAGAGGAAATCTCCAAAGAAGAGTTGAAGGCTGCCATCCGTAAAGGTACTGTTAATGTTGAATTCTATCCTGTTATTTGTGGATCAGCATTCAAAAACAAAGGTGTTCAACTTATGTTGGATGCGGTTATCGACTACCTTCCATCACCATTAGATGTTCCTGCAATCAAAGGACACGATGTAGATGATGAAGAAGTACTAGTTGAACGTCATTCTGATGATGACGAGCCGTTTTCTGCTCTAGCATTTAAAGTTATGACAGACCCTTATGTTGGTAAATTAACGTTCTTCCGTGTGTACTCTGGTACATTGGATGCTGGATCATATGTCCAAAACTCTACTAAGCGTAAGCGCGAACGTATTGGACGTATCCTGCAAATGCATGCAAATAGCCGTCAAGAAATCTCTAAGGTTTTTGCTGGTGACATTGCGGCTGCTGTAGGTCTGAAAGATACAACAACTGGTGATACTCTATGTGACGAGAAAAACCTTGTTATCCTAGAGTCAATGGTATTCCCAGAACCAGTAATTCAACTTTCAGTAGAACCAAAATCAAAAGCTGACCAAGATAAAATGACAACTGCATTACAAAAACTTCAAGAAGAAGATCCTACTTTCCGCGCGCACACTGACGTGGAAACTGGACAGGTTATCATTGCTGGTATGGGTGAACTTCACCTTGATATTCTTGTTGACCGTATGCGTCGTGAGTTTAAGGTGGAAGCTAATGTTGGTGCGCCTCAGGTTGCATATCGCGAAACTTTCCGTGCTTCTGCACAAGTTGAAGGTAAATTCGCGCGTCAATCTGGTGGTCGTGGTCAATACGGACACGTTTGGATTGAATTCTCTCCTAATGATGAAGGTAAAGGATTTGAATTCATTAACGGAATCGTTGGTGGGGTAGTTCCTCGTGAATACATCGCTCCAGTTCAAGCTGGACTTGAAGATGCCCTAAAACGTGGTGTTCTTGCTGGATATCCATTAGTTGATATTAAAGCAAGATTATTCGACGGATCTTACCACGATGTTGACTCCTCTGAAATGGCGTTTAAGATTGCTGCTTCAATGGCCCTTAAAAATGCTGCTTCTAAGTGTCAGCCTGTAATCCTTGAGCCTATGATGAGGGTTGAAGTAGTAATGCCTGAAGAGTATCTAGGAGACATTATGGGTCAAATCACTGCACGCCGTGGTCGTGTAGAGGGTATGGAAGCACGTGGTAATGCACAAGTAGTTCGTGCTCAAGTTCCACTATCAGAAATGTTCGGATATGCAACATCACTTCGTTCAAGTACACAAGGTCGTGGAGTATTCTCTATGCACTTTGATCACTATGAAGAAGTTCCAAAATCAGTTTCTGAAGAAATTATCAAAAAAAATAAAGGTGAATAATTGATTTTCACCTGTTAATAAAGTATAACTACTTATGTAACCATGGAAACTGTGAAATTGGGACAACCAATTTACAGTTTCCATAAAATATACTTAACTTTTATATATTAAAGGAGGATTTTCCTAATGGGTAAAGCTAAATTCGACCGTTCAAAGCCACACGTAAATATTGGTACAATTGGTCACGTTGACCACGGTAAAACAACTTTAACTGCTGCTATCACATCTGTTCTTGCTAAAGTGGGTGGAGCAGAAGCTCGCGGATACGATCAAATTGATGGTGCTCCAGAAGAAAAAGAACGTGGAATCACAATCTCTACTTCACACGTTGAGTATGAAACTGCTTCACGTCACTATGCACACGTTGACTGCCCTGGACACGCTGACTATGTTAAAAACATGATCACTGGTGCAGCTCAAATGGACGGCGGTATCCTAGTTGTTTCTGCAACTGATGGTCCAATGCCACAAACTCGTGAGCACATCCTTCTTTCTCGTCAGGTAGGCGTACCTTACCTTGTTGTATTCATGAACAAGTGTGATATGGTTGATGATGAAGAACTTCTTGAATTAGTAGAAATGGAAATTCGTGATCTATTATCAGAATACGACTTCCCAGGTGATGACACTCCAGTTATCAAAGGTTCTGCTCTTAAAGCTTTAGAAGGCGAAGCTGCTTGGGAAGAAAAAATCAACGAACTTATGACTGCGGTTGATGAGTGGATTCCAACACCAACTCGTGACACTGACAAACCTTTCATGATGCCAGTTGAGGATGTATTCTCAATCACTGGTCGTGGAACAGTTGCTACTGGCCGTGTTGAGCGTGGAGTAGTTAAAGTTGGGGATGTAGTTGAAATCGTAGGTTTCACTGAAGAACCAAAATCTACTACTGTAACAGGTGTAGAAATGTTCCGTAAGCTTCTTGACTTTGCTGAAGCTGGAGACAACATCGGTGCACTTCTTCGTGGTGTAGCGCGTGAAGAAATCGAGCGTGGACAAGTTTTGGCTAAGCCAAAATCAATCACTCCACACACAAAGTTTAAAGCGCAAGTTTACGTTTTATCAAAAGAAGAAGGTGGACGTCACACTCCATTCTTCACTAACTACCGTCCACAGTTCTATTTCCGTACTTCTGATATTACTGGTATTTGTAATCTTCCAGAAGGCGTAGAAATGGTTATGCCTGGCGACCATATCGAAATGATCGTTGAGCTTATCGCTCCAGTTGCTATCGAAGAAGGAACTAAGTTCTCAATTCGTGAAGGCGGACGTACTGTAGGTTCAGGTTCAATCACTACAATCACTGAGTAATATTTAAATAAAAGGCAGATGGGTGACGATCCATCTGCTTTTTTTTGTGCAGAAATGTGAGTTTCTACTATATAAATTTATCATTGAATATTCAATCAAAAATGCGTTTCAAAAGGTTATTTCTGGAGAATGACATTTACTATTGATTATGTATAATCAGGTCGCTATAATAATAAAAGTGTGCTAAACGTAACCAATAGAAAATATAAAAAAAAAGTTGCGTTTGCCTATACATTTATGTATAATAGACAATGTTGGTCTTTGACTGCGATGAAGTGAAAGGTTGCTGACACACCCGGCCGCTTTGCCATGGCATTGTGTGTGGGAAATTTTCACTGAGTATGTCTATTTTTAAAATAGGCGAATAAAGGAGGGAAAATAATGGCAAAACAAAAGATTCGTATTCGTTTAAAAGCTTATGATCACAGAATTCTTGATCAATCTGCAGAAAAAATCGTAGAAACAGCAAAGCGTTCAGGTGCAGCCGTTTCTGGTCCGATTCCACTTCCGACTGAGAAGTCAATCTACACGATCCTTCGTGCGGTTCATAAGTACAAAGATTCTCGTGAACAATTTGAACAGCGGACTCATAAGCGTCTAATCGACATCGTTAACCCAACTCCACAAACAGTTGATGCGTTAATGCGTTTAGATTTACCATCCGGTGTTGATATCGAAATTAAACTTTAAGAAAAAATAAATAAACAAATTCTATAGGAGGTGTGACTTAAATGACCAAAGGAATCTTAGGAAGAAAGATTGGTATGACTCAAGTATTTGCAGAAAACGGCAACTTAATTCCGGTTACTGTTGTAGAAGCTGCTCAGAACGTTGTACTTCAAAAGAAATCAGTTGAAAGCGACGGATATGAAGCTGTTCAAGTTGGTTTTGAAGACAAACGTGATAAGTTAGCAAACAAACCAGAAAAAGGACATGTTGCTAAGGCAAACACTACTCCTAAGCGCTTCATTCGCGAATTTCGCGGAGTTGACGTGACAGGATATGAAGTTGGTCAAGAAGTCAAAGTTGATATTTTCGCTGCTGGCGATATTGTAGATGTAACAGGAATCTCAAAGGGTAAAGGTTTCCAAGGTGTAATTAAACGCCACGGACAATCACGCGGCCCAATGGCTCACGGTTCACGTTACCACCGTCGTCCAGGTTCAATGGGACCTGTTGCTCCAAACCGTGTTTTCAAAGGTAAATTATTACCTGGTCGCATGGGCGGAGAACAAATTACTGTTCAAAATCTTGAAATCATTAAGGTTGATGTTGAACGTAACATACTGCTAATCAAAGGTAATGTTCCAGGACCTAAAAAAGCATTATTAAAGATTAAAGCTGCGGTAAAAGCGTAATATCTTCATAAGAAAGGAGGAGCAAAAGAATGGCTAAAGTTTCATTATTTAACCAAAACGGATCACAAGTCGGTGATATCGAACTTAATGATTCAGTATTTGGTATCGAACCTAACCAACACGTGTTATTTGAAGCGATTGTTATGCAAAGAGCTTCATTACGTCAAGGAACTCATAAAGTAAAAGTTCGTTCTGAAGTACGCGGCGGTGGACGTAAACCATGGCGTCAAAAAGGTACAGGTCGTGCCCGTCAAGGATCAATCCGTTCTCCACAATGGCGCGGAGGTGGTATTGTATTCGGACCAACACCACGCAGCTACAGCTACAAATTACCTAAAAAGGTACGTCGCTTAGCGATTAAATCTGCACTTTCATCTAAAGTATTAGAAGAAAATGTATTAGTATTAGAAAGCCTTGCTTTCGATGCTCCAAAAACAAAGGATTTCAAAACAGTACTAGGTGGACTTTCTGTAGAGAAAAAAGCACTTATCGTTACTGCTGACCTTGATGAAAATGTAGCACTTTCTGCTCGTAACATTCCTGGTATAACAGTTGTAACAGCTGATGGAATCAATGTGTTGGACGTAGTAAATCATGATAAATTAATCATGACGAAAGCTGCAGTTGAAAAAGTAGAGGAGGTGCTTGCATAATGGATGCACGCGATATCATTAAGCGCCCCGTTATCACTGAACGTTCTACTGACCTTATGGCTGAAAAGAAATATACGTTTGAAGTTGATGTGAGAGCTAACAAAACTCAAGTTAAAGATGCGATTGTTGAAATCTTTGGCGTTGAAGTTGAAAAAGTTAACATCATGAACTATAAAGGTAAATTCAAGCGCATGGGTAAATTCGGTGGTTACACAAATAAACGTCGTAAAGCAATTGTAAAATTAACTGCTGATAGCAAAGAAATCGAATTCTTCGAAGCATAAATTCTATTAAGAAGAGGAGGGAATAAACATGGCGATTAAAAAGTACAAACCTACCTCCAATGGTCGTCGCGGTATGACAGTTTCTGATTTCGCAGAAATCACAACTAGCACACCAGAAAAATCTCTAATGGCTCCAATAAAGAGAAAAGGCGGCCGTAATAACCAAGGTAAGTTAACTGTTCGTCATCAAGGTGGCGGCCATAAGCGTTCATATCGTATTATTGACTTTAAACGTAACAAAGATGGCATTCCAGGACGCGTTGCCACTATCGAGTATGATCCAAACCGTTCTGCAAATATTGCACTAATCAATTATGTAGATGGTGAAAAGCGTTATATCCTAGCTCCAAAAAACCTAGTAGTAGGTTTGGAAGTAATGTCAGGCCCAGAGGCTGATATTAAAGTAGGTAACGCACTTCCGCTTTCAAACATTCCAGTTGGTACAGTGGTACACAACATTGAATTAAAACCTGGTAAGGGTGGACAATTAGTTCGTTCTGCTGGTACTTCTGCACAGGTTCTTGGTAAAGAAGGAAAATACGTATTAGTACGTTTAAATTCCGGTGAAGTTCGTATGATTCTTGCTGAATGCCGTGCAACAGTTGGTCAAGTAGGTAATGAGCAACACGAACTTATCAACATCGGTAAAGCTGGACGCTCACGCTGGTTAGGCAAACGCCCAACTGTTCGTGGATCTGTAATGAACCCTAACGATCACCCACACGGTGGTGGTGAAGGACGTTCACCAATCGGACGTAAATCACCAATGTCTCCATGGGGTAAACCAACTCTTGGATACAAAACTCGTAAGAAAACGAATAAATCCGACAAGTTTATTGTACGTCGTCGTAAAAAATAACGGGGTTGTACTACGGTTCAAGCGATTGGCCGTAGACCAATCACGAAGGGAGGTTCATCCATGGGTCGCAGCCTTAAAAAAGGACCATTTGTTGATGATCATTTAATAGTTAAGATCGAAAAGTTAAATGAAACTGAAAGTAAACAAGTTGTTAAAACTTGGTCACGTCGTTCTACGATCTTCCCACAATTTATCGGTCACACTATAGCTGTATATGATGGTCGCAAACATGTGCCTGTTTATGTTACTGAAGACATGGTAGGACACAAGCTTGGAGAATTTGCTCCAACTCGTGCTTACAAAGGTCACGGTAATGATGATAAGAAAACCAGACGTTAAGAGAGGAGGGCATCTAAATGCAAGCTAAAGCTGTTGCAAGAACAGTTCGTATTGCTCCTCGTAAAGCACGTTTAGTCGTAGATTTAATTCGAGGAAAGCAAGTTGGTGAAGCGGTGGCGATTTTAAATCATACACCAAAGTTTGCTTCTCCAATCGTAGAGAAAGTATTAAAATCAGCTATGGCAAATGCCGAGCATAATTATGAAATGGACGTTAATAGCTTGGTAGTTACTCAAGCTTTTGTAGATGAAGGACCAACGTTGAAACGTTTCCGTCCGCGCGCAATGGGTCGTGCAAGTCAAATCAACAAGCGCACTAGCCACATCACAATCGTTCTATCAGAAAAGAAGGAGGGATAATCTGTGGGTCAAAAAGTAAATCCAGTCGGTTTGCGTATCGGGATCATTAAAGATTGGGAATCTAAATGGTACGCTGGCAAAGACTTCGCTGAACTTTTACACGAAGACCTTAAAGTTCGTGAATACATCACGAAACGTTTGAAGGATGCTTCTGTATCTAAAGTTGAAATCGAACGTGCAGCAAACCGTGTGAATGTAACAGTTCATACTGCTAAGCCTGGTATGGTTATCGGTAAAGGCGGTACTGAAGTTGAAGCACTTCGTAAAGCTTTAAATCAATTAACTGGCAAACGAGTTCACATCAACATTCTTGAAATCAAGAGAGCTGATCTTGATGCGAAATTAGTTGCTGAAAATGTTGCTCGTCAATTAGAAAATCGTGTATCATTCCGTCGTGCACAAAAGCAAGTTATCCAACGTGCTATGCGTGCTGGAGCTAAAGGAATTAAAACAATGGTATCAGGTCGTCTAGGCGGTGCAGATATTGCTCGTTCAGAACACTATAGCGAAGGAACTGTTCCACTTCATACTCTTCGTGCTGATATCGACTATGCTCATGCTGAAGCTGATACTACTTTTGGTAAGCTTGGTGTAAAAGTATGGATCTATAAGGGAGAAGTCCTTCCTACTAAGAAGAAATCTGCGGAAGGAGGCAAATAATATGTTATTGCCAAAACGCGTAAAATATCGCCGTCAACACCGTGGAAAAATGCGTGGTATCGCAAAAGGTGGCACTGAAGTAACATTCGGTGAATTCGGCCTACAAGCAACTGAAGCTTCTTGGATTACTAACCGCCAAATTGAAGCTGCCCGTATTGCAATGACTCGTTACATGAAACGTGGCGGTAAAGTTTGGATTAAAATCTTCCCACATAAGCCATATACGGCTAAACCTCTTGAGGTGCGGATGGGATCTGGTAAAGGAGCACCTGAAGGTTGGGTGGCTGTTGTTAAACCAGGAAAAGTAATGTTTGAAATCGCTGGTGTTTCTGAAGAAGTAGCACGTGAAGCGTTACGTCTTGCTATGCACAAACTTCCAATCAAATGTAAGTTTGTAAAACGTGAAGAAATTGGTGGTGAATCAAATGAGAGCTAATGAAATTAAAGACCTTACCACTGCCGAAATTGAACAAAAAGTTAAATCTTTAAAAGAAGAGCTTTTCAACCTTCGCTTCCAATTAGCGACTGGTCAACTTGAAAATACAGCTCGCATTCGTGAAGTGCGCAAAGCGATTGCTCGCATGAAAACTGTGATTCGTGAGAGAGAAATAAGCTTTAACAAGTAAAAACCCGAGAGGAGGTTCACAAAATGAGTGAACGTAATCAACGCAAAGTTTACACTGGGCGTGTCGTTTCTGACAAAATGGATAAAACGATTACCGTTTTAGTCGAAACTTACAAAAAGCACCCATTATACGGTAAACGCGTTAAATACTCTAAAAAGTTTAAGGCTCATGATGAGCAAAATGAAGCAAAGATTGGCGATATCGTCCGTATCATGGAAACTCGTCCACTTTCAGCTACAAAACGTTTCCGTTTAGTTGAAATTACAGAAACAGCAGTTATTATTTAATTGTTCGGATAAGTATCATTCCGAAGGGAGGTTACACACATGATTCAACAAGAATCACGTTTAAAAGTTGCTGATAACTCAGGTGCTCGTGAGGTACTTACCATTAAAGTTCTTGGTGGTTCTGGCCGTAAAACTGCGGGTATTGGTGATGTTATCGTTTGTACAGTGAAACAAGCAACACCAGGTGGCGTTGTTAAAAAGGGTGACGTTGTTAAAGCTGTTATCGTTCGTACGAAAAGCGGTGCTCGTCGACCTGATGGATCATACATTCGTTTTGATGAAAACGCATGTGTAATTATCAAGGATGATAAGAGCCCACGTGGAACACGTATCTTTGGACCTGTTGCTCGTGAACTACGCGACAGCAACTTTATGAAAATCGTTTCCTTGGCTCCAGAAGTACTATAATTTAAATTCAAATGCCTTTAAGGAGGTGCTTACGAATGCATGTTAAAAAGGGTGACAAAGTAAGAGTTATCTCCGGTAAGGATAAAGGCAAAACAGGAGTAATCCTAGCAGCCTATCCTAAAGATAGCCGTGTACTAGTAGAAGGTGTTAACATCGTAAAAAAACACGCTAAACCTTCTCAAGTGAATCCACAAGGCGGAATTTTGAGCTTTGAGGCACCAATTCATGTATCAAACGTTATGCCTATCGACCCTAAGTCTGGTAACCCAACTCGTGTAGGTTATACAAATGTTGATGGCAAAAAAGTACGCGTGGCCAAATCCGGTGAAGTACTAGATAAATAAATAGTTTAAATAAGAAGGGAGGTACTATGTATGAACCGCCTAAAAGAAAAATTTGTTAAAGAAGTTACTCCTGCTCTAATGAGCAAGTTCAACTATAAATCTGTAATGCAGGTACCACAACTTAATAAAATTGTAATTAATATGGGTGTTGGTGACGCAGTTGCAAACGCAAAATCATTAGATAATGCTGTTGAAGAACTAGCTACCATTACTGGTCAAAAACCTGTTGTAACTCGTGCGAAGAAATCCATCGCTGGTTTCCGTCTTCGTGAAGGTATGCCAATCGGTGCAAAAGTTACACTTCGCGGTGAGCGCATGTACGAATTCTTGGATAAATTAGTTTCAGTTTCTTTACCTCGTGTTCGTGACTTCCGTGGTGTTTCTAAAAAATCATTCGATGGTCGCGGTAATTATACTTTGGGTGTTAAAGAACAATTAATCTTCCCTGAAATTGATTACGATAAAGTAACGAAGGTTCGTGGAATGGATATCGTTATCGTAACGACTGCTAACACTGATGAAGAAGCACGTGAACTGTTAACACAATTTGGAATGCCATTCCAAAAGTAATCGCTAAATAAGGGAGGCGAAAACGTGGCTAAAAAGTCAATGATAGCGAAACAAAAACGCACGCCTAAATATCCGGTTCAAGAGTACACTCGCTGTGAACGTTGCGGCCGTCCGCACTCTGTATACCGTAAATTTAAGCTTTGCCGTATTTGTTTCCGTGAATTAGCATACAAAGGACAAATTCCTGGTGTCAAAAAAGCTAGCTGGTAAACCCCAAGTCTGGGAAGGAGGTAAAAATAATGGTCATGACAGATCCGATTGCTGATATGCTTACTCGCATTCGTAATGCGAATATGGTGCGTCACGAAAAGTTAGAAGTGCCTGCTTCTAATATTAAAAAAGAAATCGCTGAAATCTTAAAGCGTGAAGGCTTCGTTCGTGATGTAGAATTTATCGAAGACAACAAGCAAGGTATTATCCGTATCTTCTTAAAGTACGGTTCTAATAATGAACGTGTTATCACAGGTCTTAAGCGCATAAGCAAGCCTGGACTTCGTGTTTATGCAAAATCTACTGAGGTACCACGTGTCCTTAATGGTCTTGGTATCGCACTAGTATCAACTTCAAATGGTGTTATAACAGATAAAGAAGCTCGTGCTAAACAAGTTGGCGGAGAAGTATTAGCTTACGTTTGGTAAAATAGTTTCTGAATGAATGGAGGTGCACTAAATGTCTCGCGTAGGAAAAAAACCTATTGAAATCCCTGCAGGAGTAACAGTTACTTTAAATAATGAGACTGTTACAGTTAAAGGACCTAAAGGCGAACTTACTCGCTCTTTTAGTCCCGATATGGCAATTAACATTGAAGAGAACCTAGTTACAATTACTCGTCCATCTGATATGAAAGAACACCGCGCATTGCACGGTACTACACGTGCGGTACTCGCGAACATGGTCGAAGGTGTTTCCAAGGGCTTCGAAAAGAAATTAGAACTTATCGGGGTTGGATACCGTGTTCAAAAGCAAGGCAATAAGCTTGTATTGAACGTTGGGTATTCACATCCAGTTGAGTTTGAACCAGAAGCTGGTCTTGAAATTGAAGTACCTGCTAATACAAAGATTACCATCAAAGGTACTGATAAAGAACGTGTTGGCGCGTTAGCTGCCAATATTCGTCAAGTTCGTCCTCCAGAACCGTATAAGGGTAAAGGAATTCGTTACGAAGGCGAATTTGTTCGTCGTAAAGAAGGTAAAACTGGTAAGTAATGCCGCTTAGGTAAACGAAAGGAGTGACGTAAATGATTACGAAGCTTGATAAAAATGCTAGTCGGAAAAAAAGACATGCTCGTGTTCGTTCGAAGCTTAGCGGTACTGCAGCTCGTCCGCGTTTAAATGTGTTTCGTTCCAACAAGCATTTATATGCTCAATTAATCGATGACATGAGTGGAGTAACACTAGCAAGTGCTTCTACTATGGAAAAAGATCTTAACCTAGAATCTACAAGCAACGTTGATGCTGCGAAGTTGGTCGGTGAATTAGTCGCTAAACGTGCGGTAGAAAAAGGTATCACTGCAGTTGTTTTTGACCGTGGAGGATACCTTTACCATGGACGTATTCAAGCATTAGCTGATGCTGCTCGTGAAAACGGCCTACAATTTTAATAGATAAAGGAGGGACACATATAATGATACGTCGTATTGATCCAAACAAACTTGAACTAGAAGAACGCGTTGTAACGGTAAACCGTGTAGCCAAAGTTGTTAAGGGTGGCCGTCGTTTTCGCTTCTCTGCTCTAGTAGTAGTTGGTGATAAAAACGGTCATGTAGGTTTCGGTACTGGTAAGGCTCAAGAAGTACCAGATGCGATTCGTAAAGCAATTGAGGATGCGAAGAAGAACTTAATCGAAGTACCAATGGTCGGAACTACTGTTCCTCACCAAGTAATTGGACGATTTGGTGCTGGTGAAATTCTTCTAAAGCCTGCTTCTGAAGGTACAGGAGTTATTGCTGGTGGTCCAGTCCGTGCTGTTCTTGAATTAGGCGGGGTACAAGACATCCTTTCTAAATCATTAGGAACTAACACTCCAATTAATATGGTACGTGCAACAATTGATGGTTTAAAACAATTAAAACGTGCTGAAGACGTAGCAAAATTACGTGGTAAATCAGTAGAAGAACTGCTAGGATAAGGAGGGAAATCAAATGGCAAACAAACTATTAATTACCCTCAACCGCAGTGTAATTGGTCGTCCTGAAGACCAACGCGCGACAGTTACTGCTCTAGGTTTACGTAAATTAAATCAAACAGTTGAGCACCAAGATAATGCTGCAATTCGCGGTATGATTACGAAAGTCGCTCACCTTGTAACAGTAAAAGAACAATAATTGATTGTTTTCTTTCATAAGGAGGTGCCAATATGAAACTTCATGAATTAAAGCCTGCTGAGGGTTCTCGTAAAGAACGTAAACGTCTAGGACGTGGTATCGGTTCTGGTCAAGGAAAAACTGCTGGTAAAGGTCATAAAGGTCAAAATGCTCGTTCCGGCGGTGGTGTCCGTCTAGGTTTCGAGGGTGGTCAAACACCTTTATTCCGTCGTTTACCAAAACGTGGATTTACAAATATCAGCCGTAAAGAATTTGCAATTGTAAACCTTGACGTTCTTAACCAGTTTGAAGAGGGTACAGAAGTTACTCCAGAACTTCTAATTGAAACTGGTATTGTGAAGAACGAAAAAGCAGGAATTAAAATTCTTGCAAAAGGGAACGTAGAGAAAAAACTTACTGTTAAAGCTCATAAATTCTCCTCTACCGCCAAAGAAGCAATTGAAGCTGTAGGTGGAACTACTGAGGTGATCTAATGTTCCAGACAATCTCCAATTTTATGCGCGTGGCTGAAATTAGAAGAAAAATTATTTTCACTCTTTTAATGTTAATCGTTTTTCGATTAGGCAGTTTTATCCCTGTCCCAAATGTAAATGCTGAAATATTGGCAGCACAAGATAAATTAAGTGTATTTGGTATTTTAAATACCTTTGGCGGTGGAGCGTTACAAAACTTCTCCATCCTTGCTATGGGAATTATGCCTTATATTACTGCTTCCATTATTATTCAGCTTTTACAAATGGATGTAGTTCCGAAATTTACGGAATGGTCAAAGCAGGGTGACGCTGGACGTCGGAAATTAGCACAGTTTACTCGATATTTCACGATTGTTCTTGGCTTTATTCAAGCTATCGGCATGTCTTATGGCTTCAATACTATGTCAAGTGGTCAGTTGATCCAAAATCCTGGAATTGGTACTTACTTATTAATCGCAGTTGTTTTAACTGCCGGTACTGCCTTTTTGATGTGGTTAGGTGAGCAAATAACTGAAAAGGGTGTAGGAAATGGTATTTCCATCATTATCTTTGCAGGGATCGTTGCAAGTATTCCTAACACAGTCAATCAGATCTATGTACAGCAGTTTGAGAATGCTGGTGAGCAATTATTCCTCCGTATTGTTACGGTTCTTTTAATTCTCCTAGCAGTTATCGCAATTGTTGTTGGTACCATTTTCATTCAACAAGCAACAAGAAAAATTCCAATTCAGTATGCAAAACAGAAATCAATCAACGGTCGCAATGCAGGTGGACAACAATCCACGCATATGCCGTTAAAGGTTAATGCTGCTGGAGTTATCCCTGTAATCTTTGCAGTTTCTTTTATTGTAACCCCAAGAACCGTTGCATCCTTTTTTCCAACGAATGATGTAACTGTATGGATTATAAGAGTATTTGATTATTCCCACCCAATTGGGATGACGCTATACGCTGCTCTGATTATTGCGTTTACGTATTTTTATGCTTTCATTCAGGTTAATCCTGAACAGGCAGCAGAAAACTTACAAAAGCAAAGTGGTTATATCCCTGGTATTAGACCAGGCAGGAGTACACAGGAATACTTAACTCGCGTATTGTATCGTTTAACCTTTGTTGGTGCACTTTTCTTAACAGTTATTGCGGTTCTTCCTATTATCTTTATTTCAGTAGCGAACCTTCCGCAATCAGCTCAAATTGGGGGAACAAGTCTTTTGATCGTTGTGGGTGTAGCGCTTGATACGATGAAACAGCTTGAAGCACAGCTAGTTAAACGTCATTATAAAGGTTTTATTAAATAATAAGGTTTAGGGGACATCGTTCCCTCTAAACCCATAAATAGCACGAGGGGGAACACGTGTGAATTTAGTATTAATGGGGCTACCGGGTGCTGGAAAAGGTACTCAAGCCGAACAAATCGTCGAACAATACGGCATCCCTCATATCTCTACTGGAGATATGTTCCGTGCAGCGATGAAAGAAGGAACAGAACTAGGGTTAGAAGCTAAGTCTTTCATGGACAAAGGCGAACTTGTTCCTGATGCAGTAACAATCGGCATTGTTCGTGAACGTTTAAGTAAAGAAGATTGTAAAAGTGGCTTTTTACTTGATGGCTTTCCTAGAACGGTACCTCAAGCAGAAGCATTGGAAAATCTTTTATCTGACTTAGATAAAAAGATTGATTACGTAATCAATATTAATGTTGATAAAAGTATCTTAATGGATCGTTTGACTGGTCGTCGTATCTGTAAAGAATGTGGTTCAACCTATCATTTAGTATTTAACCCTCCTGCAAAAGAGGGCACTTGCGACAAATGTGGTGGAGAACTCTACCAACGAGCAGATGATAATGCAGAAACCGTTCAAAACAGATTAGACGTCAATATCAAACAACAAGAACCATTGCTTACTTTTTACGAAACAAAAGGTTACTTGCGTACAATTGATGGTCAACAGGACATTAAAAAAGTATTTGCAGATATCCAGCAATTGGTCGGGGACTTACGTTAATGACCACACATTTAAAGGTAAGATCGACTCTCGAGCATCTCTTCAATAAGTTTCAAAAGTATGTAGATGTAAATGGCTTTTCTATTGTACAGAGTATGTAGGACCGAGAGTTGGGCAAGACTTACATGTGGAAAATGAAATTCCACTAATATACTTGCGGACAGAAGTCGAACATTATGTTAATATTAAAAGGTTGCTATTGTTTTGTACCTAAGAAAAGTATTTGCTATACATTTGCGAACCTAATAATTGAATTGAGAAGGGAGACGAGTTAATGGCCAAAGATGATGTAATTGAAATTGAAGGTAAAGTCATTGAAACTTTGCCAAATGCAATGTTTAAGGTAGAATTAGAAAATGGTCATACCGTGCTAGCTCATGTTTCTGGTAAAATCCGAATGCACTTCATTCGCATCCTTCCGGGTGACAAAGTTACTGTCGAGCTTTCTCCATATGACTTAACACGCGGAAGAATTACTTACCGCTTTAAATAATTGCTTGCACTCCGTATTACTAAGGAGGTTAGGATAATGAAAGTAAGACCATCTGTTAAACCGATCTGCGAAAAGTGCAAAGTTATCCGTAGACGCGGTAAAGTCATGGTTATCTGTGAAAACCCTAAACATAAACAAAAACAAGGTTAATCTTGAAGGAGGT
Source organism: Neobacillus niacini (assembly GCF_036961885.1). Lineage (GTDB taxonomy): Bacteria > Bacillota > Bacilli > Bacillales > Cytobacillaceae > Neobacillus > Neobacillus niacini_H. Next base: position 45,523 of record NZ_JBALNQ010000022.1, read on the forward strand.
GCGCTCATTTATGGCACGTATTGCTGGTGTAGATATTCCACGTGAAAAACGTGTAGTTATCTCTTTAACTTACATTTATGGTATTGGTAAAAATACTGCACAAAAAGTATTAGCAGATGCTGGTGTTTCTGAAGATACTCGAGTGCGTGATTTAACTGAAGACGAACTAAACAAAATCCGTGATATCATCGACAAATTAAAAGTTGAAGGTGACCTTCGCCGTGAAATTTCTCTTAACATTAAGCGTTTAATGGAGATTGGTTGCTACCGCGGATTACGTCATCGTCGTGGGTTACCGGTTCGTGGACAAAACACGAAAAACAACGCTCGTACACGCAAAGGTCCTCGTAAGACTGTTGCGAACAAGAAGAAGTAATCGGCAAAGGAGGTTATTTAAATGGCACGTAAAACTAATACACGTAAACGTCGTGTTAAAAAGAATATTGAACAAGGTATTGCACATATCCGTTCAACATTTAACAATACAATCGTAACTATTACTGATGTCCATGGTAATGCAATTTCTTGGTCTAGTGCTGGTGCGCTTGGATTTAAAGGTTCTCGTAAATCTACTCCATTCGCAGCACAAATGGCAGCTGAAACTGCAGCTAAGACATCTATTGAACACGGTATGAAAACTCTAGAAGTTACAGTTAAAGGACCTGGTGCAGGTCGTGAGGCTGCTATTCGTGCTTTACAAGCTGCAGGTCTTGAAGTAACTGCTATTAAAGACGTTACTCCAGTACCTCATAACGGATGCCGTCCACCAAAACGCCGTCGTGTTTAATTTTTCTGTATAGACATTGAAATCCCTGTCTATAATGGGATATGATACTGAAGTTTTGTAGGTCATACAGAAGAATTATTCCAGTTGTTGTGCACAAAACGGGAACGTATACATGGGGGAATTTCGATTAGAAATAAACTAATCGAGGTTTCGACGTTTTGAAGGAGGGTTATTTGATGATCGAAATAGAAAAACCAAAAATCGAAACGGTTGAGATCAACGATGATGCCAAGTACGGGAAGTTCGTCGTAGAGCCACTTGAGCGTGGATATGGTACCACTTTGGGTAACTCCTTACGTCGTATCCTATTATCTTCACTTCCTGGTGCCGCTGTTACATCGATTCAGGTCGATGGGGTACTTCATGAGTTCTCAACAATAGAAGGCGTCGTAGAGGATGTAACATCCATTATCTTAAACATTAAAAAATTAGCTTTAAAAATCTATTCTGATGAAGAAAAAACTCTTGAAATTGATGTTCAGGGTGAAGGACCGGTTAAAGCAGGAAATATTACTCATGATAGTGATGTTGAAATTTTAAACCCAGATCTTCATATTGCTACATTATCTTCAAGTGGTCATCTTCGTATGCGTTTAACGGCTAAGCGTGGTCGTGGTTATACACCTGCTGAGCAAAATAAGCGTGAAGATCAACCAATTGGCGTTATTCCAATTGATTCTATTTTCACTCCTGTTTCTCGTGTATCCTATCAGATAGAAAATACTCGAGTTGGTCAAATGACTAACTATGATAAGTTAACGCTTGATGTTTGGACAGATGGCAGCACTGGGCCAAAAGAGGCAATTGCTCTTGGTTCGAAAATTCTAACCGAGCATTTAAATATCTTCGTTGGGCTAACTGATGAAGCGCAAAATGCTGAGATTATGATCGAAAAAGAAGAGGATCAGAAAGAAAAAGTCCTTGAAATGACGATCGAAGAACTTGATTTATCCGTTCGTTCATATAACTGCTTAAAGCGTGCTGGAATCAACACTGTTCAGGAATTAGCGAATAAGACTGAAGAAGATATGATGAAAGTTCGTAACTTAGGCCGTAAATCACTTGAAGAAGTGAAGGCTAAACTAGAAGAGCTTGGATTAGGCTTACGTAAGGATGACTGATTAAGTCTTTCTATACACTATAACTAATTCGTTTTAATGACTTCAACAAAGGAGGGAACCCTTCATGGCATACAGAAAGTTAGGACGCACAAGCGCACAGCGTAAAGCTATGCTTCGTGATTTAACTACAGATTTAATCATCAATGAGCGCATTGAAACAACAGAAACTCGTGCGAAGGAAATTCGCGGTACTGTTGAGAAAATGATTACTTTAGGTAAACGTGGTGACTTGCATGCTCGCCGTCAAGCTGCTTCTTACGTTCGTAATGAAGTTGCTGATGCTGAAACAGGTACTGATGCACTACAAAAACTTTTCACTGACATCGCTCCTCGTTATCAAGAGCGCCAAGGTGGATATACTCGTATTATGAAAATTGGACCACGCCGCGGCGATGGTGCACCAATGGTAATCATCGAGTTAGTTTAATACCTTTAACAGACAACAAGGGCGCTGGACAGTTTTCGTTACAAACTTGTTCTTGAGCCCTTTTTCTGTATAATAATTTTATAAATTACGAACCAAGCCAAAAAGAGCGTTATGATGAGCGTGACCCTTATGACTAAGGGCACTTGAGGATTTTTTTCTTCTCCTTGGAGAGATGAATGTAAGTCTTTTACTTATCTTTTTCACGTCTCGTCTAGCTCATGCACCTCCTCCTTTTTCTATTTTAGAAATCCCGTTTAAATGGCAGATTTACTCTTCAGCTGCCCGGGGTGAGGTGCAGGCTTTTTTTGTATTCCTAGAGCTTAGCACAGATAGAATAGCAGAGATGAGAGGAGAAATACTTTTATGCGAAAGACCATTATTTCCTTAAATGAAGTGTCTTTTCATTATGAAGGTCAAGAGCGAAATGCGCTTCATAAAGTAAGTTTTGATATTTATGAAGGTGAATGGTTAGCCATTGTCGGTCATAATGGATCCGGAAAATCAACCATGGCAAAGCTGTTAAATGGACTGCAATTTCCCCAACAGGGCGAGATTACAGTTTGTGGAATTCGTTTAAATGATGAATCCATTTGGGAGATACGAAAGAAATTAGGAATGGTCTTTCAAAATCCTGATAATCAGTTTGTTGGTACAACTGTACAGGACGATGTGGCTTTTGGTTTAGAAAATCATGGAATTCCTAGGGATGATATGATCTTAAGGGTAGGGGACTCTTTAAAAAAAGTTAAAATGGATCAATTTCTTAACCAAGAGCCTCACCATCTTTCTGGCGGACAAAAGCAGCGAGTTGCAATTGCAGGCGTACTTGCATTAAAACCGTCTATCATTATTTTAGATGAGGCAACATCAATGCTCGACCCAAAAGGTAGAGGAGAAGTATTGGAAACAGTTAGAGCTTTAAAGGAAGAGAAAGCCCTTACTGTTATTTCGATTACACATGATTTGGAAGAAGCTGCGAAGGCTGATAGAATTATTGTAATGAACAAAGGCGAGGTCTATCGCAAGGGTAATCCTGAAGAGATTTTCTCATTAGATGAAGAATTGGTTCACTTAGGGCTTGATATCCCCTTTTCTATAAAAATGAGTAATGCATTCCGCCGAAAAGGAATTAATTTATCAAAGCACTATTTATCAGAAGAAGAGTTGGTGAATGAGCTATGGACATTTCGCTCCAAAATATAGAGTACCGGTACCAAGCAAATACCCCATTTGAGCGTTTGGCGATTAAAGATGTGTCCATTGACATTCCAACTGGAACTTATATGGCATTAATTGGCCATACGGGTTCGGGAAAGTCCACTGTTTTGCAGCATTTAAATGCCTTGTTAATGCCGACTGAGGGAATGGTTGTCATTGGTAAACATGAGGTCAAAGCGAAACAAAAAAATAAGAATCTAAGAGAGATTAGGCAAAAAGTCGGCATCGTTTTTCAATTTCCTGAGCATCAGCTATTCGAGGAAACGGTTGAAAAGGATATCATTTTCGGGCCAATGAATTTTGGTGTCTCAGAAGGTGAAGCAAAAAAGAGAGCACGACTTGCTTTAAAACAAGTTGGTCTACATGAGGAGATATTAGAAAAGTCTCCATTTGATTTGTCAGGAGGACAAATGCGCCGTGTTGCAATTGCGGGTGTTCTTGCAATGGATCCGGATTGCCTGGTGCTGGATGAGCCAACAGCTGGTTTGGATCCCCGTGGTCGTAAAGAAATTATGGATATGTTCTATACTCTCCACAAGGAGAGAAATCTGACTACTATCCTTGTAACCCATAGCATGGAAGATGCTGCCAAGTATGCCGATCAAATCGTCATTATGCAGGAAGGACATGTCGTAAAACAAGGTACACCTGTTGAAATCTTTTCCTCTATAACGGACCTTGTAGAAATGGGGCTCGATGTACCAGAAGTAGTTCGCTTTCAAAGGAAACTAGAAGATAAATTGGGGATTCAGCTAGGGAAAACCTTTCTTTCAATAGAAGAATTAACTACTGCTGTTGCAGAACTGTTAAGAGGTGCACCAGTATGATGGAAAAAATGATAATTGGAAGATACGTTCCTGCAGATAGTTCAATCCACCGAATGGATCCTAGGTCAAAGCTTATCATCATTTTCTTATTCGTTTGTATTATATTTTTGGCGAACAATTTTTTTACCTATGCACTTATTGGTATTTATACCTTTTTAATGCTTGGCTTATCCAGAATTCCCTTCCGCTTTTTATATGCTGGGTTAAAACCTGTGCTTTGGTTAGTTTTATTCACTTTGCTATTACAGGTTTTCTTTACCAAAGAGGGAAGTTTATTATATCAGCTTGGTCCAATAAAGATTTATGAAGAAGGTGTCAGACAAGGTATCTTTATCTCAATGAGATTCTTTTTCTTAATCTTGATGACGAGTCTGCTTACATTAACAACCACTCCGATAGAAATAACAGATGGGTTGGAAACACTATTACATCCTTTGAAAAAAATCCGATTCCCTGTACATGAAATGGCTTTAATGATGTCTATTTCTTTAAGGTTTATTCCAACACTTATGCAAGAAACGGATAAAATTATGAAAGCACAAATAGCTCGTGGTGTGGAATTTTCCAGTGGTCCTGTAAAGGAGAGAATAAAGGCTGTCATCCCATTACTCATCCCGCTATTTATAAGTTCGTTTAAGCGCGCTGAGGAACTTGCTATTGCTATGGAAGCAAGAGGATACCGCGGTGGTGAAGGAAGAACTAAATACCGGTTGTTGAGTTGGAAACTTTCTGACACGTTTCAACTTTTGATTCTTGCCATTTTAACACTATTATTAATCCTATTACGTTCATGATGGAGTTAAAACATGATTCGCTATAAATGTATTATTTCCTATGATGGATCTGGTTTCTCTGGTTATCAGGTCCAGCCAAATAAACGTACTGTTCAAAGCCAGATTGAGGCCACTTTAGCCAAGATGCATAAGGGCAGGAATGTAAAAATAACGGCTTCTGGAAGAACGGATGCCGGGGTCCATGCAAAAGGACAGGTCATTCATTTTGATTCCCCATTGTCTCTTCTTGAGGAAAAGTGGGTGGCAGCCTTAAATTCAATGCTTCCTGAGGATATCTCTGTGCTATCCGTGGTAAAAGTAGACACGAACTTCCATGCTCGTTTCGATGCTAGTGGAAAGGAATACCGTTATTTTCTTTATCAATCTTCGAAAAGGGATCCATTTCAACGCAATTATGCTGTACATTATCCGTATCCTTTGAATCTTAAAGATATGAAAGAGGCATGCCAATATTTACTTGGTACCCACGATTTTTCTAGTTTTTGTTCTGCAAGAACGGATGTAGAAGATAAGGTTAGAACAATCGAGGAAATTGAGATTTTACAGGATGGCGAACAAATTAGCTTCCGTTTTGTCGGGGATGGATTTTTATATAATATGGTCAGAATTTTAGTCGGAACTTTACTAGAGGTTGGCTCAGGAAAACGAAAACCGCCAGAAATCGTGGAGATCCTTGAAAAAAAGGATCGTAGCTATGCAGGCAAAACCGTACCTGGACAAGGTTTATATCTTTGGAATGTTTATTATTAAACGTTTCTCATATAACAACTGAACCTAGTGTAACATTTTCTTGACATTTTGCACGAAAGAATTTATTATATTATATGGTTGTGTTTTTAATCCCACGATTAAGCCCCGGAAAGTCTTCATCGTGATTGAAAATATATGATACTAAAAATTGACCGCACAATGGCCTTGTCGTTTATTCCCGGAACAGAACGAACGATAACCGCTTATGATGGTGCGAAAAATAATCTTTAATGGAGTTAAATTAGGAGGGAAATTCATGCGTACAACGTTTATGGCTAACGCCAACAATATCGAGCGTAAATGGTACGTGATTGATGCTGAAGGCAAAACTCTTGGACGTCTTGCTTCTGAAGTAGCAGCAATCCTACGCGGTAAAAATAAACCAACTTTTACACCACATGTTGACACTGGTGATCATGTCATCATTCTTAACGCTTCTAAAGTTGAATTAACTGGTAAGAAATTAACTGACAAGATCTACTACCGTCACACTATGCACCCAGGTGGTTTAAAAACTAGAACTGCTCTTGAAATGCGTACGAACTATGCTGAGAAAATGATCGAGCTTGCTGTTAAAGGTATGCTTCCAAAGAATTCTCTTGGCCGTCAAACATTCAAAAAATTACACGTATATGCTGGCAGCGAACATCCGCACCAAGCACAACAACCTGAAGTTTACGAACTTCGCGGTTAATAAAGAGGGAGGGAATTAACTTGGCACAAGTTCAATATATTGGTACTGGTCGTCGTAAGAGCTCTGTCGCACGCGTGCGCTTAGTTCCAGGTACAGGTAAAATCCTAATTAACGGTCGTGACATCGAAGAGTATATCCCATTTGCAGCTTTACGTATGGTTGTAAACCAACCATTAGTTGCTACTGAAACAACAGGTAGCTACGATGTTCTTGTAAACGTAAGCGGTGGTGGATACACTGGTCAAGCTGGCGCAATCCGTCATGGTATTGCTCGCGCATTACTTACAGTTGATCCTGAATATCGTCCAACATTAAAGCGTGCAGGTCTATTAACTCGTGACCCACGTATGAAAGAACGTAAGAAATACGGACTTAAAGGCGCTCGTCGTGCACCTCAGTTCTCTAAACGTTAATCTTCAACACTTCAAAGGCTCTCAACCAATACGGTTGGGGGTCTTTTTTTGCGTTTGCCCGATTTACTGGCACAATCAGTTCAGGATAGTTACCTTAATTTAAGATTGCTCGATTTACCGGCACAATCAGGTCCGGATAGTTACCGTAATTTAGGATTGGCAGATTTACGGGCACAATTAGGTCCGGATTGTTACAGTAATTTACCCCAGAGGTGGGCTGGGATTATTTTTAAAAAAATGTATTATGACATCTTCCTGACATTTATGGGCGTTATAGTAATGGTACAAGGTTCAGCTAGTACATGAGCCTAGAAGTTTTAAATAACAAGGAGGCAATTATAAATGAAAAGGTCAGTAGTAGGTTTAACAGTAGCTGGTGTACTATTGCTAGGTGGATACGCATCCACCACGTTTGCAAACGATGAAGGGACGAACAGCATAAATACAAAGGTTGAAAGTTTTATGAAGGGCTTTAAGGGTATGAAGGGATTCGGACATAAAGGGATGAATTCAGAGGATTTACTAGACAAGGCGAAGGGTTTAGGAATTGAAACAAGCGGCAAGGATGCGGAAACCTTGATGCCTGAAATCCAAGAGGCGTTAATTAAGCAACAAGCAGAAGAATTAGGAATCAAAACGGCTGACAAAGACCTAGATACTCTTGCACAGGAAGTTCAATTAGCACACCTACAAAAAAAGGCAAAGGCATTAGATATTAAAACGGATGGAAAAGATGCACAGATCTTAAAGCAAGAAATACGTTTAGCGGAGCTTAAGAAGAAAGCGGAACAGCTGGGTGTTACAACGGTTGATAAAGATGTAGAAACATTAAGACAGGATATCAGACAAGCTGAAATCAATAAGAAAGCCAAGGAACTTGGTATAACTACTGAAGGGAAGGACCTAACCACCCTTACTCAGGAAGTATATACAGCCACAATTAAGAAAGAGGCTGGCGACCTAGGCATAAGTATAGAAGGAAAGGAAATCAATGAAGTTGCCCAAGAGGTTTATAAGGCAAAGGTAAAAGCAGATGCAAAGGAATATAATATCACGATTGATGGGAAAACCATACAACAACTAGCACAAGAAGTGATGGAGAAGAAGTTAGTGAAATTAGCGAAAGATCTAGGAATTTCAGCCACTGATAAAACAACACAAGAACTAATAATGGAAATAAACGAAAAGGATTCTGCAAAGTTAGAAGCGCTTCTTGGCGATAATAACTTCGGAATGCATGGCATGGGTAAAGGCGGGCGTGGAATGGGCGGCTTTGGACATAGAGGCGGCGGTCACGGCGGCGATATGCACCAAGGTGGTAGTGAAATGGGTACCATGAGCATGATGGGTCTTTAAAAAATGGTACTTCAAAATCCTCGGTATATTCCATCGAGGATTTTTTTAGTATAGTTAAATAGATCGGATTGGGGAGATACAAGTGAAAACCATTTTGGTTGTGGAAGATGAACAAACAATTTCCAGAGTATTGGCTGTTTATTTACAACATGCAGGTTATATAGTGGTACAAGCCTATGATGGTGAAGAAGCATTGCGATTATTCAATGATCATACTCCAAACCTTGTTTTACTCGATGTTATGCTGCCGGGGAAGGATGGCTGGGGCATTTTAGAGGAGATTCGAAAAATCAGTGCCTGCCCGGTCATTATGCTTACAGCACTAGGGGATATCGACTATCGCCTAAAAGGCTTAAATCAAGGAGCAGATGATTATATCACTAAGCCATTTGTTGGTGAGGAAGTGATAGCTCGTGTTCATGCTGTACTTCGACGTTCAGCAAATGTTCTTGATACGGAAAATAGTAAGCAGTTTGGCTGCCTCAAAATAAATCTTGATTCACGTGTGGTGACAATTAATGGGGAAGAAGTCATTTTAACACCAAAGGATCTTAGTTTGCTTATTTTCTTAACAGAGAGGCCCAATCGAACTTTTACAAGAGATGATTTAATTGAAAGTGTATGGGGAATGGATTATGAAGGTAGCGATCGGGCTGTTGATTTAGCAATTAAAAGGATACGGCATGCGCTTGGTGAATGGCCGGTCACACAAGGCGAAATCCGTACCCATCGAGGATTGGGGTATCAATTCTGTGTTTATGAAAAATAAAAAAAGAACAACCTTATTAAAATATTGGACAACTAGGTATCTTTTTACACTAATTGTCGGCTTAATCATCTTAGGTGCCGGTTCCTTATGGTGGATACAGAAAACAACCTTAGAAAACCGTTTGAACCTAATGGAATATTTAGCTGTTGAGACGGCTAATCGGGTAATTCAGTCGAATGGAATGATGGAAGTAGCCCCATTTTTCAATCGCATGCTCGAAGAACGGTCTAGAGTCCTTCAAATAGATAAGGAGCCAGAACTTTTTATTACCGATTTGAAGGGCGAAGAGATTTTTTCAAGATCAAGGCATATGGGTCCTGGACGGATGGGGCAAAAAAATCAAAACAAACTCGATGTTCCAAGCGAAGTATTCGAAAATAATGACACCATTCAAAAGTTGGATGTAGAGAGTTTGGGTGTGGTGTATGCCGTCAAATCGCCAATAATGGAAAGTGATAATCAAATTGGCTGGGTTGTCTTAATGCAAAGCGCTGATGAACTTTCAGAAGTAAAACAAGAATACAGACTATTAGTTATTTTATTGGTTGGATTAGGCTTATTAGGGTGGATAGTGATTTACCTTCTCTCAAAGAAAGTTTTAAAGCCTATCCAAGAAGTTGCCCATGCAGCAGCACAGATTAAAGATGGCAATTATGATCTTAACTTAAATACAGAATCAAACGAACTGGAAATAGTTGAACTCGTCAGTTCATTTACTGAAATGACAAATCGGTTAATGCAGCTTGAAAAACTTCGGGCTGAGTTATTAGCAGGGGTGACGCATGATTTAAAAACACCTTTAACTTCGATAAGTGGTCTTGTCCAGGCTGTTCGTGACGGAGTGGTTACGGGTGAGGAACGGGAGGAATTTCTCGGCATAACGCTAAAGGAAGTCAATCGCCTTCAAACCATGATTGCGGATTTATTGGATTTTAATTCTTTAGCAGCAGGGGCTTTTTCAATAAGACCTGATTATTGCAATATGAATGAAATTGTTCAGGAGATTGTACGTGAATGGTCTTTAACACAGCCCCATTCATTACGATATCAAGTAGTTGTTCCTGAAGAGATGCTATATCGCACCATTGATCCGTTACGGTTACAGCAAATAATGATTAACCTTCTAAACAACGCTTCACAATCACTTAATGGAGAGGGGTTAATAACCGTAATCCTCTCCGAGAATTCAATTGATATTAAGGATACTGGTCCAGGAATACCAGAAGCCGAACAGCCCTATGTGTTTGAACGATTTTTTAGAGGTGAAAAAAAGAAATTAAAGGTAAGAGGACTTGGTTTAGGGCTGCCTTTCAGTAAAATGCTCGCAAAAGCATTACAAGGCGATTTAATCTTAAAGGAGAGCAGTAGTAAAGGAAGTACGTTTTCAATCCTATGGAATAAGGAAAACATAATACGATAAAAATTGGCAATTGAAAACGTTCTGCATTTTGCATTTCTTAGTACCGAGGGATGAAGAATAGTCCTAAGAGGTGAAAATGGAGTGACTGTAATAACTACCTTTAAAGAAAAGCGTCGCGATAAACAATTAAAATACGAGCGGTCCGTACTAAAGGACTTATCGGTTAAAACGTTAAAAGAACGAGTGCAGCAATACTTTGGCTCCTCAAGAATTTCACAGAGTTTTGTTATGAATACAGGAATAGAAGAGGCTTGCTATGATGTAGCGTTAGAAGCCTATTTATTGGGAGCTAAATTCAGCAAATTTGGATATTATGGCGAAACTATAGATGATGTGCGAAAACGTTGTTATAAAGAAGAAAAACACCTGACTGATACCCTTTACAACTTTCTGCTTTATTGGGGAAATGGTGAAGAAGGAGTAATGAGTGAAACATTGTATTACTCCTGTGAGGGCTATATCGATGTTTGGTGGAAAGATGGTTACGAAAAAGCTCAAAGACGCCGTAAGCTGCGGTTACATTAGTAATTTTTCAAATAAAGCACCAAGGATTAAGCCTAAAACGCTTACCCCTTGGTGCTTTATTTTTGTTCTAAACACCTTCCTTGTCCCATATAGTTTAGTGAATAGGGACGAGCGGGAAGGGATGATTTGGGGTGTCAAAAAAAAAGTTAAAGGTCATTGGGTTTTCTGTGGGTTTACTACTGCTATTTCTGATCTTACAATATGATTTTGTTAAAGAAAATACATGGGGCGATTCATGGAGTCTTCCGTTATCAGGGAAAATCATCCTACTTGACCCAGGCCATGGTGGACCGGATGGAGGAGCAGGTACTTCCAAAACATTAGAGAAAGACATTGCCTTGGATATTTCCTTAAAAGTCAGAAATTATTTGCAGGAGCAGGGAGCCTTAGTTCTCATGACCAGAGAGACAGATACAGATTTAGCGGATAAAGATACTAGGGGATATAGTAGAAGGAAAGTGGAGGACTTAAAGAAGCGGCTTAAGATAATCAATCACACTGATAATGACCTTTTTGTCAGCATTCATTTAAATTCTATTCCATCTTCAAGATGGAGTGGAGCCCAAACCTTTTATGCGCCTCATTTCAAAGAAAATGCAAAGGCGGCAAAATTCATTCAAGATGAGTTGATCGTTAATCTAGAAAATACAACCCGAAAAGCAAAGCCAATCAATTCAGTTTATATTTTAAAAAATGCTAAAAAGCCAGGAGTGTTGGTTGAGGTAGGCTTCCTTTCAAATCCTAACGAAAGAGAACAATTAAAAAAAGACGCCTATCAGGAGAAAATAGCGGTCTCTATCTATCAAGGGATAACTCGTTACTTTACGAATGAAAAAGAAATAAAGGTGGAAGATTAAGGGAGGTGAAAATACACCTTCTATTTTTTTGAATTTCATCAACATGTGATTCATTTAACTTTTTAGGAGCTTGAATATGGTATACTTAAAATTGGAAACGAATTCATTAGGTGAGGTGTTTGTTTACATGTTAACAGAAGTAAAGGTCCGTGAAGTACTAGGCAGCTTAAAAGAACCATTTTTACATAAAACTTTAGCAGAATTAAATGCTATCGAAGAAATTAAGATTAAAGAAGAGAAAAACCATGTCAGCGTGAAGCTGCAAATTGCCAAAACAGGCACAGCTGAACAACTACAGCTGCAAACACAAGTTGTCAATTTGCTAAAAGAAGCAGGTGCAGCAACAGTAGGTATTCGATTTAGTGAGCTTCCAGAAGCAGTATTAGCAGAACATCGTCAAGCCGCAGGTGAAACAGAAGACAAAGGATTACTTTCTTCTGATAAAACGACCTTTATCGCGATTGCTAGTGGTAAAGGTGGAGTGGGTAAATCAACAGTGTCTGTTAACCTTGCTGTTGCGCTAGCGCGTCTAGGTAAAAAAGTTGGACTAATCGATGCCGATATTTATGGGTTTAGTGTTCCGGATATGATGGGGATTACGGAAAGACCTGTCGTAAGAGCAGAAAAAATTCTTCCAGTAGAGCGTTTTGGTGTGAAAGTCATTTCAATGGGTTTCTTTGTTGAAGATAATTCTCCAATCATTTGGCGCGGTCCGATGTTAGGGAAAATGCTGAATAGCTTCTTTAATGAAGTAGAATGGGGCGAAATTGACTACTTACTGTTAGATTTACCTCCTGGAACTGGGGATGTTGCCTTAGATGTTCATACGATGCTTCCTGCTTGTAAAGAAGTAATCGTAACCACTCCACATCCAACAGCAGCATTTGTTGCAGCACGGGCAGGTGCAATGGCACTTCGTACGGACCATGAAATCATTGGAATTATTGAAAATATGGCCTATTTCGAAAGTAAGTTAACAGGTGAAAAAGAATATGTATTCGGTAAAGGCGGCGGTGATAAATTAGCTGAAGACTTGAATTCAGAAGTCCTAGGTCGCCTGCCTCTTAATCAGCCTGATTGGAATGATGAAGACTTTGCTCCATCCATTTATCAGGAAGACCACCAATTAGGAAAAATATATTTAGACATCGCTGAAAAATTGACAAGCCGTTTGAAAAAGTAATTAAAATAGATAAGGCCTCTTCCACCGCTTTGGAAGAGGCCTTATCATATCTTTAGCGCTTAAGAACCCCCGCCTCCGCTTTTTTCTTTGCTTTTGCTTTCTTTTGCCTTTGTTTCTTCAGCTGCCTTTAAGAGTAATTCTTGTATTTTCATTTGGTATAATGGACTTTCAATTGTTTCAGAAATAACTGTTTGAAGATGTTCTCTGTATTCTTTACTTTTTAGAGCATCTGCCATTTCCTTTTGAATTTCTGGCTCTTTAAAAACCTCAATCATCATCCCTCTATACTCGGGGTCATTCATCAGGTCCTTTAAAATTTTTTCATTCTCAGCTCTCATACTTTTGGCAACACCCTGTGCGAATTTCTTATCGCTAAAGGTTTTTTTCCAGAACTCTGTTGCATTTTCTGAAGTAAGGGTTTGTTGAATCGTATCTGAAACAACCTTTTGATCCATTACCAGGGATTCCTTCATCTTATCATTTGACATTACTTCTTCAATGGCTTTCTTTCCATCATCCGTTTTCAGGATATCAACAACCATTTTCTTTGTGGCATCATAATCTATTTGCTCTCCGCCGCTTGCCTCTGGAGAAGCGCAGCTAGCTAAAAATACGGTGATAAGCAAGAGGAGAAATAGTTTTTTTTCTTTCATTTAAAAAGCTCCTTTCACATAGGAATCCTTAATTTTTAGGATGAAGAAAAGAGCGTTAGATTATGCGTGAGGAATTTGAAAAGATGGATTTTTTAAATTTGGATTGGTACAATCAGGTTGGAGTTTTATTTTTATTATTGGAGGATACTGGTGTGACGAGTCGTATTTGGGTTAGGCTGTTTATGACTACGCTGTTAATTGGCGCAATTACAACAGCAATTGTAGGTTTTATTATCAATTGGAATGAATATGTGCATTATTTTACTGACTTTCGAATCCTCAATATAGTATCCGCCCTTTTTTGGTTTGTTTTATGGGGTGTTCTTTATAGTGTAATTAGTCAAATGGGCTATTTCGCCTACCTTACTGTCCACCGTTTTGGACTAGGTATATTTAAATCAGTATCCCTTTGGAATGGTGTCCAAGTAGTTTTAATCGTATTTGTCTTATTTGACCTAGTGTATTTGCGTTATGAAACCTTTGCGAATTCTGGGGACAGTCTCTTACCGTATATCGGACTAACGGCTTTGCTGTTAATTCCTGCGGTTGTCACTGCGTGGTACAAAGCAAAACAAACAAATCGAGAGGCATTTATTCCGGCACTCTTTTTCATGATTGTTGTAACCGTTATAGAGTGGTTCCCGGTATTACGTGTAAATGAACAAGACTGGGTTTATCTCATGTTGTTCGCTCTATTTGCTTGTAATGCATATCAATTATTGATTCTGCATAAATTAAATCTCAAATCACAACAGGAAAGACAGAGAATTGAAAGTAAACGATCTTCAAATAAAAAAACGAATGTTTCTAAAAAAACAAGTAAAAAACCGTCCATTTAAATAGTGGACGGTCTTTTTGTAATTTACTTTATTTCTTTATTATCTACTGAACCATTTGCAATTAATTCTGAAACAGTTACTAATTTTAAGCCTTTACCCCGTAGTTCCTGAAGGATTCCTGGCATTGCTGCTGCTGTTTGTTTAGCGGAATCAGAAGCATGGAGAAGTACGATATCTCCTTTATCAGCACTTTTTACATTTTTTATAATTTCACTTGCTCCAGGGTTGGTCCAATCCTTTGAATCTATGCTCCAATGAACGACAGTATAGCCGTAACGTTCTGCTATTTTTAAGGACCGTCCATCAAAATGACCTGTAGGGGCACGCAAAAGTTTGATGTCTTTAATATTTAACTTTCTAAAGGCTTCCTTTGCTTTTGAGATATCTTTCCCGATTTTAACATCTTCTAGTTCAGTGTAATCTTCATAGGCATATCCTAAGATCCCAACTTCAAAGCCTTCCTTAACGATCCTATTGACAATATCCGGATGCCGCTCAGCCCAAGAACCGGCTAAAAAGAAGGTTGCAGCCTTTACATTTTCTTTTTTCAACACATCCAAAATCGGTTCAGCCTTTTCATCACCCCAGCCAATATTAAAGGTAAGTGCAATGTCCTTTTCACCGCGATATACGGCTTTTGGTCCATCCTTTGTTGAAAAGACTGGTGATAAGGATAGGTTTCCCCAAAAGAGATACAGAGCAGTAAAGAATGCAGCAATAACAACTAATAGAATTTGTTTTACAGATTTCCCATTTAGCACAAAAAAGAAATTCATTTTGACCACCTCGTCCATTGCTTCCTTGTCTCATACCTATGCTTTTTTTAAAATTAATATGATTAAAGAAAAAATAAATTATAAATATTGCTAATTGGGAAAAGACTACTATAACTATACATTCATAAAGGGTGATTCAATGTTTGGGCTTATCATTAATGATAAAGAGGTAAAAGAGATGGAATACCTTATTAAAAGAGAAATGGATGAAATCTTATTTGACTTGAAAGATGAACGTATCGACCATATCGTAAAACGGGCAATGGAGGAACGATACAAGATTTTATTTACCCTATTTAGAAGAGTAGCTTCACCGAATGAGTGTTTAAAATATATGAGGAAAGATAATAAAAGCAGGAAAAAAGGGTAGGCAAATTCAGTAAAAAAGGTCAGGAACTTATTTTTTAAAATTATGTTGACACATTAAAGATATCTTGGTATATTAATAAACGTCGCTGCTGACGTAAAACAATTTTCTTAAAAAAGAGATTGACATTTATGATGTAGTGATGATATATTTATAAAGTCGCTTTTGAGCGATATTGAAATCTTGTTCTTTGAAAACTAAA
>NZ_JBALNQ010000023.1:0-1439 GCF_036961885.1 Neobacillus niacini
TTCCTATACTGAGCCTAAAAATAAAAGATTATTGACAAAAAAATTTTAAAGTATTATTATTATCTTATATTCGAGATAATTAAATTAGAGATAATGAAATTAAGGATTATTTTCCGGGAGTGAAATTAATGGAGAGAAAATGCAATAATTTGCCCTTTCTGATATTAATGCAATCATCCAGTAAGGAATAAAGTAAAATGTATATTTTTTTAAATCAATATCTTGAATTCGAGATAAAAGTGTTAAGATGATAATTATTGGTTTATTACTAATCCTTTGGCATTTGCTTTACTAGCTATATGACTAGTAACATCACTTGGAGGAATTATAATTGCAGAAATTATGTTAATGGCTAACGTAAACGGGCATTCTCCAAATAATGAAATAAATAATGGGAGTGATTAGGGGATGGAACTTTTAGGATTACATCACGTATCAATATTAACGGGAAAAGCGGAAAAAAATTATGAATTTTATACTAATATTTTGGGAATGAGATTGGTAAAGAAAACAGTTAACCAGGATAATACCGAATCCTATCATCTTTTTTATGCTGACGCGGAGGGAACCCCAGGAACCGAAGTTACGTTCTTTGATATCCCTTATATCGGGCGAACACACAGGGGTACTTCAGATATTTCAACTGTATCACTAAGGGTAAGAACTTCAGATGCACTGTTATTTTGGAAAGAACGGTTTACCCAATATGGGGTTGAACATGACGATATTCAAAAAAGAGCAAATCGTGATACATTGGCTTTCAGAGATTTCGAAGGGACAAGCATCATCCTGGTAGCTGATAACAGTGAAAAAGGTGTGAGAGCAGGTGTCCCTTGGCAAAGGGATGACATTCCAATGGAACATGCGATTATTGGATTAGGACCAGTAACCCTCACAGTCGCAATTGCAGAACCAACAATTGGGGTTTTAACAGAAGTAATGGGTTTTCGCTTTGTTGGTACCTATCCTTCACTTGAAGGGGATTTTCCTGATATATCGGTTTATGCAACTGGCGAAGGCGGCAGCGGCGCGGAGGTTCATGTTGAAACCAGACCTGACTTGCCAAAAGTTCGCTTAGGACGTGGTGGTGTTCATCACGTTGCCTTCCGTGTTCCGAATGAGGAAGAATACGATCTTTGGGCAGCTCGTTTGAAGGAATACAGGTTACCGAATTCAGGGAAAGTGGAACGCTATTACTTTAAGGCATTATATTTCAGGGAACCCAATGGTATCCTATTTGAATTATCAACAGATACACCTGGATTTGCGACAGACGAACCAATGGAAACGATGGGGGAAAAACTAGCACTTCCACCATTTTTAGAGCCAAAACGGAAAGAAATCGAAGAAAAATTACGACCATTAATTTTAAATTAAGGCTTTAGTGATCCAGCGTAAGATTGAGTCCGAATCAATGAGGCATTCGGACAGGTTTAGTG
>NZ_JBALNQ010000023.1:1512-23728 GCF_036961885.1 Neobacillus niacini
TTCGGACAGGTTTAGTGGTTTTGCGTGAGATCGAGTCCGAATCAATGAGGCATTCGGACAGCTTTGGTGGTCTCGTACCAGATTGAGTCCGAATCAGATAACCTTTAATAAATAATTTTTTAAACACATCTTAAAATAAACACTTGGAGGAATATATTATGAACCATTTAAAAGGAATTCACCATGTAACAGCTATTACAAGCAGTGCCGAAAAGAACTATGAATTTTTCACATATGTTTTAGGTATGCGTTTAGTTAAAAAAACGGTCAATCAAGATGATATTCAAACCTATCATTTATTCTTTGCCGATGATAAAGGCAGTGCAGGTACAGACATGACATTCTTTGATTTTCCCGGCATACCAAAAGGCGTCCATGGTACAAACGAGATTTCAAAAACATCGTTCCGTGTACCAAGTGATGCAGCATTAGACTATTGGGTAAAACGTTTTGATCGTTTAGAAGTTAAACATACTGGAATCAAAGAGCAATTTGGCAAGAAAAACCTCTCTTTCGTTGATTTTGATGATCAACAATATCAATTGATTTCAGATGAATTCAATAAAGGCGTGGAATCTGGAATACCTTGGAAAAAAGGCCCCATTCCACTGGAGTATGCCATTACTGGTTTAGGACCAATTTTTGTCCGTATTGCGAATTTTGATTACTTCAAAGAAATGATGGAAAAAGTTCTATTATTTAAAGAGACCGGTAAAGATGGGTCATTCCATTTATTTGAAGTGGGAGAAGGCGGGAATGGTGCCTCGGTCATTGTAGAATATAATGCCATTCTTCCTGAAGCCCGCCAAGGTTTTGGTACTGTTCACCATGCGGCATTACGTGTAGAGGATCGTGCTGTTTTAGAAGAATGGATTGAGCGGATGAGTAGTTTTGGATTCCAGACATCCGGTTATGTAAATCGTCACTTCTTTGAGTCATTGTACGTAAGAGTTGCACCGCAAATATTATTTGAATTCGCTACAGATGGTCCTGGCTTTATGGGAGACGAACCTTACGAAACACTTGGGGAAAAATTATCTTTACCACCATTCTTAGAACCGAAACGCGAACAAATAGAAAAATTAGTTCGCCCAATTGATACTGTGAGAAGTACAAAGGTATTCACTAAAGAATAAAGGTGCCTTTTAAAGGAGGATATAGAAGTGAATAGCAAAATCATGAAAATACAAAAATTAGGATTTCCATGGGAGACCGAAGATCCGTTCCTAATGACAGTGCATCATAAAGATGCGTATCCACCAGGAAATGACCAACAGGGTCCTAACGTTTCATTGGAAGGAAGAAATCTTGGTGAGGATTTTACGTTGCGTGATGGTTTTAGAATGTATCATGGCAAAACAGTTCCGGGATTTCCTGTACATCCCCACAGAGGTTTTGAAACGGTAACCGTCGTTCTTGAAGGTCTTATTGATCATTTTGATTCATACGGGTCCGTAGGTCGATTTGGGAATGGTGATGTTCAGTGGATGACAGCAGGAAAGGGCGCACAGCATACTGAAATGTTCCCTCTCGTCCATCAGGATAAAGGGAATCCGCTTGAATTCTTTCAAATATGGCTGAATTTACCTGCAAAAGATAAGTTCGCTGATCCAGAATATAAAATGTTATGGGCTGAGGATGTACCGGAACTACAATCGGCGGCTGCTAATGGACAGAAAACGACTGTAAGACTTGTCGCTGGAAGTATGATGGGCAAGTCTAGTTTAGAACCAAACTCTGCTTCTTGGGCAAACGATAAAAATCATCATGTGGGTATTTCCGTTATTCATATGGAGCCTGATGCAGTCTTCACCCTGCCATCAGTTTCAGCGACAATGACGAGAAATGTATACTTTTATCAGGGAGATACATTAAATATAGACGAAACAGCGATTGAAGCATACCACCGTGTGAAGCTTGCCGGTGATCAGGAAATCACGATTACAAATGGATCATCTGAGAGTTATATGCTGCTCCTAGAGGGTGAGCCGATACAAGAACCTGTCGTATCCTATGGACCATTTGTTATGAATACTGAACAGGAAATTCGCGATGCCTTCAAGGATTATCAAACTACAAAGTTTGGGGGCTGGCCGTGGGACCGTCCAGATCCTGTAAATAAGCGTGAATCAGGAAGATTCGCACGCCATGCAGATAGCAGAGTTGAAAAGAGAGGAAATTAATATTCGTAAACAAGACGATGTTTGTTTCCTAGAGGATAAAGGGTTCCGTTTGAGGTCCGAAATGGTATATAAAAAGTAAAACTCACCATTGCTATGGTGAGTTTCTTTATTAGGAATTAAGTGAAAATAAGCGGAGGGTTTCCGGTTAATTGCAGAATAGAGCTCGTTTTGGGGTAAATAAGGGGAGGTTTTTCGGTTATGCAAAGCAAAACCCCTCATTTTCACGTTTTTCGAGTTAATAGGCGGAACTTTCCGTCTATTTAAGCTTATTTTAAAAAGTTTTACTAATTTAGCGGAATTTTTCCGTCTATTTTATCATCCAAATAGCGTTGCAATTGATATAGAGATAGGTAAAATTTAGATAACTACATCTAGATAACCCTAGAACTATATCTTGGTTCATACACAAGAAATTTCACGAAGAGTTTATATTATTTTCTCATTTGTTGTTGACAAATAGTGAGGATGGTTTATAATAAAAATATCTTCAATTCGAGATAAATGAATTTGGAATACTTGAAGAACAAATAAATTCAACAGACTATAGCATTTAAAAGGGAGTGGCAAAATGGTTACATTATTTGTTTCACCTAGTTGTACTTCATGCCGGAGGGCAAAAGCTTGGTTTCAGGAACATCAGATACCATTTAAAGAAAGAAATATCCATTCGGAAAAGCTTACTATAGATGAGATCAAGAATATCCTTCACTTTACAGAAGATGGTACAGATGAGATTATCTCTACAAAGTCAAAAGCTTTTCAAAAATTAAATGTAAATATCGATTCACTTTCACTTAGTGAACTATATACAATTATAAATGAAAACCCAGGGATATTAAAAAGACCCTTAATGTTGGATGAAAAAAGATTACAAGTAGGGTTTAATGAGGAAGAAATACGAAGCTTCCTACCCCGTAAAATGCGTATATTCCAACTAGATGAAGTTCATAGCTTTATAAGTTAAACAAATTTTTTTAATTTAATATCTCGAAATCGAGATAAAAACAGGAGGAAATATTATGATGAGTTTAGGGTTATTATTAATTAGAGTAGTGATTGGTGTGTCATTCATGGCTCATGGTGCACAGAAATTATTTGGCTGGTTTGGTGGCTATGGTTTAAAGGGTACAGGAGGCTGGATGGAGTCGCTCGGTTTAAAACCAGGTGTGATGATGGCACTCATGGCAGGTTTAGCTGAGTTAATTGGAGGTTTATTGTTCACATTAGGTCTTCTAACTCCCCTTGCAGGTATCATGATTGCGGCTACTATGGTGATGGCTATTGTTAAGGTTCATGCTCCAAATGGATACTGGTCAACTCAAAATGGATACGAATATAATTTGACCGTCATTGCAGTTGTCATTGGCGTAGCATTAATAGGACCTGGACAATATGCATTGGATGCATTTTTATTATAAAAATACTCGAATAAGAGAGTCTGATAAGGAAATCACCTAATAGACATCATAAATGAAAAGGAGTGTTCTAAAATGAGTAAGAAAACAATGGGAATTCATCATATTACTGCGATTGTAGGCCATCCACAGGAGAATGTTGATTTTTATGCAGGTCTTTTAGGGTTGCGCTTGGTGAAACAAACGGTTAACTTTGATGATCCTGGCACGTATCACCTCTATTTTGGCGATGAAGGAGGGAAACCCGGAACAATCATCACATTCTTCCCTTGGGCAGGAGCTCGCCAGGGAAAAATCGGTGGTGGTCAGGTAGGAGTAACCTCCTATGTTGTGCCGATGGGTGCCCTGGAGTTTTGGGGAAATAGATTAGAAAAGTTCAAAGTCCCTTTTAATAAGACGGTACGGTTCGGAGAACAATTTTTGCAATTTGATGATCCACATGGCCTTCATCTTGAACTTGTTGAGAGAGAAGAAGGAGAAATAAATCATTGGAATTTTAGCGGGGTAACCCCAGAGGTTGCCATCAAAGGGTTTGGCGGAGCCACTTTATTGTCCACGCAGCCTAATAGAACGGCAGATTTGTTAGAAAATGTAATGGGACTTGATCTAGTAGGTAAAGATGAAGACTTCGCACGTTACCGTTCTTCCGCTAATATCGGAAATGTCATTGATCTGAAATTAACTTCAAATAGCCGTGGCCGAATGGGTGTAGGGACAGTGCATCACATTGCTTGGCGGGCAATTGATGACCAAGATCAATTGGATTGGCAAAAGTATGTAGCTGCCAATGGATACGGCGTTACTCCGGTACAGGATCGAAACTATTTTAATGCGATTTATTTTAGAGAACACGGGGAAATTCTCTTTGAAATTGCGACTGATCCTCCAGGATTTGCCCATGATGAATCGCAAGAAACAATGGGAGAGAAATTAATGCTACCTGCACAGTATGAATCACAGAGAGAACGGCTTACACGCGGGTTGATACCATTTACAGTGAGAGAATTAGACTGATTTTACGAAAGGGAATGATTTCTTTACTTTCAATCAATCCAGCCTCATTGTCTGAAAGAGAAAATTATAAGTTTCTAATCGGCAGTATTATTCCAAGACCGAGAGCTTTTGTTACCACGCTTTCGAAATAGTAGAAGCAGCTGCAACATGGTATCGAAATCATTTTATTACTATTACTTACTAATACTAAAAGGGGAAATACGAAAATGTTCAAAAATGAAATTGGAGCACTTATTTTACGCGTTACATTAGGAGCTATATTTTTTATTCATGGAGTTGTAAAGTTTCAAGGTGGAATAGAGAACACAGCAGGCTGGTTTGAAAGTCTTGGCTTACCAGGAGCCACCGCATATGGAGTTGCATTACTCGAAATTATTGGGGGTATCCTATTAATCATTGGTTTGGCAACAAGAATAATATCTGCTTTGTTTGCCTTATTAATGATTGGAGCAACACTAAAAGTAAAACTAGCCATTGGGTTTTTAGGAAATGGTCAAATGGCCGGTTATGAATTAGACTTAGCATTCTTAGCTATTGCGATATTTCTTGTGATAAACGGAAGCAAGTTATTCTCATTAAGTAAACTAATCTTTCACAGGGACTCAACGAACGCAAAAGCACTTTAAAATAAGGCTACTTTCGTAAACATAGTTGTTCTTGAAAAGGTTATAACAAAACTTTTCCTAAATAGGCAGCTGATTCGGACACCAACGCCAGCGGAAGTATCAAAGCTATCCGAATACCGAACTAATTTAGAAACGAACTCTTAAGAAAAATGATAAAAATAATTAGAGGTTAGGATGATGTAAAATGACGAAAATTGGTATATTACTTGGTTCTCTACGGAAAGATTCTTTTTCTAAAAAAATTGCCGCTAATGTTGCAAATTTGTTCCCTGAAGGATATAAGGCGGAAATTATCGAAATTGGAAATCTGCCTTTATATAATCAAGACTATGATGATGAAAACAATGTACCGGAAGCGTATACCACTTTCCGTAATAAAGTTAAAGAAATGGATGCTATTTTATTTGTAACTCCCGAATATAACCGTTCGGTACCAGCAGTCATTAAGAATGCATTAGATGTAGGATCTCGTCCATATGGAGCCAGCGTATGGAACAATAAGCCGGCAGCCATAATCAGCCAGTCTCCTGGTAACTTGAGTGGCTTTGGTGCAAACCACCATTTACGACAATCTCTAGTTTTCTTAAATATGCCAATCCTTCAACAGCCGGAAGCCTATATTGGCAATGTTTCAGCTTTATTTGATGAAACCGGCAAAATTAAAGATCAAGGAACGGTCCAATTCTTCCAATCATTCGTTAACGCGTTTGTTGATCTGATTAAAAAATATCAAGCATGAGGAAATTCTAAGTAAGATGGAGTTGGAGCATATAGCAGAAGCAATCCTGTTATATTTTCCAACTTTTTGTTTTGGAAGAATGAAAAAATTTACACTGGGAGTGTTAGATGTTGATTCAAGTTTATCCTGCAGGTTCGCGATACACTGTAAAAAATGAATGGCTGGAGAGTAATTTAAGTTTTTCTTTTGGTGAGTATTATGACACTTCTAATATACGATTTGGTCCACTGCGTGTCTTTAACGATGACACCGTCCAAGCTGGGCGCGGCTTTGGAATTCATCCACATCGAGAAGCTGAAATTGTTTCTATTGTCTTAAAAGGGCAGCTTAAACATGAAGACAACTTAGGTAACTCGGGAATTATCAATTATGGAAATATACAGCGAATAAGTGCTGGAACGGGAGTGCTTCACTCTGAATTTAATGCTTCCAATGATGAAGAAGTACAATTTTTACAGCTTTGGTTTTCACCGAATGAAAAACAGTTAACACCGTCCTATGAAGATATTTCATATGATGTTGAACAATTAGAAAATAACTTATTGCCAGTAATCTCTCATACTTCCTCTGAAGGGGTGGCAGGTATCCATCAAGATTTAACCCTTTATTTATCAAAGTTAGATGGAAAGAAGACCTTAAACTTTCAACAGGAAGCGGGCAGGAGGATTTATGTCTTTACGATAGAAGGGGAAATTTCAATTAATGGAGATACTGTTTTAAAGTCCCAGGATGCGGCCCGGATCACGGACATCCATGAAATTACTATTCAGGGGAATCAAAATAGTTTCTTTTTATTGATTGATTTACCTGGGGGTGAATTTTAATGTTAATGATTCGACACTCTATTGGCAGCAGATTGCTATGTCAGACGAATATATACGATATTGAAAAAAAGGATGACCTCTGGCAGATTTCACTTCCTATTGATGAGGAAACAGCTTCAAAAGTGTTAGAATTTCAGGATGAATTAAATATATTTGATGCAAAGGAAAAGGAAAAGACTTGGTATTACTCCTCTGATGCACAAGTAAAACTTCAACCTAATGAAAATAAATTGGTAATCCTTGCAGATCATAAAACGGTCTATCCGGTAAAGTGATTAACTCATTTAAGTTGAATGATAATAAAAAAGTCTGATGAGATAAACACACTCCACCAGACTTTTTTTATTTGGGTCAAACTATTTAGTAGTTGCAAATAAATTTAATCATTTTTAACTAGTTTATTATTTTGAGGATTTCGCGGCATGGGCAGGTGTTCCTGTTTCGCCGGCATGATCAGGTTTTCCTACCGCTTTTCCTTGATTGTAGGAAAGTCCAAATCCAAACCAATACTCCTGCCCAGCTTTGTTTTTGTACACATAAGATGGGTCTTCTTCATATCCAGGAATGTCGCCATTTTCATTATCTACCGCCTCTTGGTCAGCAGGAATTGTGAATGGTAGCTTTCCAGTTGGATTAAATTTACCACGAATGACATCAACCAATGCTTCCGCCTTAACTCCAAATGTACTAATGACTGCAGCAGCATTTGGTTCAATTTCATCAATTAACCATGGATTTGTCATGTTAATCGCTGTAATTGTAGGAACTGTCTTTTGAATTTCTACAATGCGATCTACATTTGCGATTCCTGTTTCAGGTCCTAATTTAATAGAAGGATTTGCTGTTGTATTGTTTGGATGTACCCAAACCAATGCATGTGTTGCATCCTCCAAATTATCGACAACCTGAATCGACTTGTCGTAGTTTGCAATCGTTTTTCTTAAAGCTTCTGAACTACCTTTTGCATTACTTCTTGTGAATACTTCCACATAAAGCTTAACCTTTTTGATTTGGCCATTATTTATTGGAAGTAGTTTTTCGTCATTACGTAAAAGAACGACTGATTTACGGTGTGCTTCATCTGCAAGTTTCTGAGATTCAGGATTAGACGCAACCTTAACTGCATTTGTTGGATCCACGTAAGGATCTTCAAATAATCCTAATTTCATCATTTCTGTTAGTAAGAATCGAACTGAATCATCCACAAAGTTGATTAGTTCAGGTTCATCTTCGACTGCCTTAAGTATATATTGAGGATCTGCTTCACCAGAGAAAATGTTCACTCCAGCTTTTAATGCATAGGCCACTCTTTCGGCACGTGTCAAATCTTCAACACCCCAAGGCATAGCAGTTGTAATACCTGTATCCGTGTTCACATAGCCTTTGAAACCGAGCTGGTCACGTAATAGAGTGCCAATAATCGCTTTATTATAAGCAAAACCAACTTCTTCGAACGGTTCATTCGTGCCTAATTGACCTGGTGCACTATGGTCATTGCTTGGGTACGCATAGTAAGGCATAATTGATGTCGTGCCTGCTTCAATAGCAGCTTTGAACGGAGGGATATGGTACTTAAGTAAGCTTCCCTCTGTTGGATATGGATTAAAGTTCCCATCTAAGTAATGTGGGTCCTTCCCGTCATCACGTGCTCCGCCGCCTGGGAAATGCTTCGTGGTTAGAGAAACACTACTTGAAGTTAATTGATCCCCTTGGAATCCTTTCACAATCGCATAAATCATATCTGCCGCAAGTTCAGGGTGCTCACCAAAAGTTCCATTTGTTCTACCCCAGATTGGATCTGTAATGACATCAGCCATATACATATAACCCTTTTGGATTCCAGAAGCTCTCCATTCTTTTGCAGCAATTTGACCGAATTCCTTAACCAACTCAGCATCTTTTGTAGCTGCTAAACCAAGTTCACCAGGCCATACTGAAAATACTCCACTTGCTTCGGCAAAGCCAAATGCCAAGTTATTGTTGATATGGTTTCGTGGATTAGAAGTCATTACGACAGGAATTCCTAATCGTGAACCTTCAGCTTTTTCTTGGAGCTCATTTGTCCATTTTGCTAATACATCAGCCTTTGGATTATCGCGAATGATGAAATAGCGTAAGTTTCGATCAAGAATCCCTGTTGTCGCTGCAGATGCATCTAACACTGGCTCATCAAAATAATAATTCGAGTCACCAGGCTGTGCCCACATATTTGTTGTACTCCATGTATCTGTCTCACAAAGGAGTGTACCTTCTTCTGGTGGGCATTTAGTTGTGCCAAAGCCACCACCCTGCATAAACTGTGAGGAAATGAGCATTAAACCAGCCTTTTCTTCATTGGTCATTTTCTCTATTAAATCTTGTACCCTTGCTTCTACTGGTAATCTCCAGTCTTCATATTTATCTAGTTTTCCATCCGAATTTAAATCTTTAAATTCTTTGCCATCTACCGTTAAAATTGCCTTTGCTCTCGCTTCTACATTCTTTACGATCACATCCTCGTTTGCACTCGCTTGAGGAATGACAAGTGGAACGAATAATAACGCTGATAATAACATAATCGCAATCTTTTTCCATTTGGACGTTTTCGCCAACATACTCTCCCCTTTTCCATCTATAAATGATCATTTAAAAAGCAATATAATAGTTTTCTCCACCTATCCTCCTTTTCAATTGAAGTGCTGCAAAATAACCAAGAAGAGAACGCTTTCATATAATAATTGTATAATTCTTAATGTTCCGACTTATAGGGGGATTTTTAGGTTTTTTTGTGTTTTTTTTACTTTTCATAAAAACAGGAAGAAAGTCTATCGTTAATTTTACTTAATATAGTGCGGAAGTCCTGTCCTTTTGCAAATTAACATCCTTGCAGATCATAAAACGGTTTATCCGATATAGTAATTAACACTACTAAGTGAATGAAAACAAAAACGTCTGATGGGATGATTATTCCATCAGACGTTTTTGTTTAGATCAACCTATTCAGCTTTTTTCAATTCTATTAGTAAAATATGAGATGTTTTTTCTGCCTTAATAGTAATATTTTCTTCCACAATCTCCATTCCATCTCTATCAAAGAGTTCAATATCCTTAACTACTGATGTACCTTCTATTTGTACTAAGTAAGCCTGCCTTCCTTCTCTCACATGAAAGCTGATTTCTTTTCCTTGCTCCAATTCTAGAGAATAAATGTTTGTATCTTGGTTAAGATTAATCGGAGCATCACCGTCTAATCCTGAAACCATGTGCAGCCATTGATTTTTTCTCTCTTCCCAATTGAATCTAAAATCACCATAGGTTGGTGTATGACCATATTTGTCTGGTAAAATCCAAATTTGTAAAAAACGTAATGTATTTTCTCCTAAATTATGCTCACTATGATACACACCTGTACCTGCACTCATATATTGTACTTGTCCGCGTGTTATTGTATTGTTGTTACCCATGCTATCACCATGCGTTAATTCACCATTTACGACATAGGATATAATCTCCATATTTTTATGTGGGTGCGTTCCAAATCCTGTTTGCGGATTAACTAAATCATCATTGATTACTCGTAAAACGCCAAACTGAATATTGTCTGGATTGTAATAGTCAGCGAATGAGAAGTGGAACTTACTGCGTAACCATCCTAGGTCACTAGAACCCATATGATTGCTGTCGATTTTTCTTAACATAGTAATCTCTCCAATCTATTAATGTTAAATTTAGAAAAGTATTTTATCTCGAATTCGAGATAATTATATAAAGTAAAATTTTAAATGTCAAACTAATTATTTAAAAGAAAATGTCTAGTAAAAGTAAAATCTACTAAGAGTATTTGATTGACAAGAATAGTAGTTTAATATATTATTAATTCGAGATATCTTACTTGAAGATATTAAAAACAAAGACAAAAAGGAGATTTTAAAATAATGAATGTATTAGTAGTTAAAGCAAATAATCGTCCAGCTTCAGAAGCTGTTTCAAGTAAAATGTATGAAACTTTTATAGAGAACTTAGAAGGTGCAAATGTCACTACTTTTGATGTTTTCGCTGAAGATATGCCTTACTTTGGTCAAGATTTATTCAACGCTTTTGGTAAATTAGAATCAGGCGAGGAAATGACTGATTTAGAAAAACGTCTTCTTGCTGCAAAACAAAAAGCAATGGACGCTCTCACAGCAGCTGACGTTGTTGTATTCGCATTCCCATTATGGAACTTAACCATCCCAGCACCATTACAAACATTCATTGATTATGTTTACCAAGCTGGTTTCACTTTCAAATATGACGAAAATGGTCAAGCTGTCCAATTAATGACACACAAAAAAGCAATCATCCTAAGTGCACGCGGCGGCGTTTACTCAACACCAGAAGCAGCACCAATGGAAATGTCTGCTACTTATATTAAAAATGTGGTTGGCATGGTATTCGGTATGGAAATCGTAGACGAAGTTATTATTGAAGGTCATGCTGCAATGCCAGCTCAAGCTGACGCTATTATTGCTGAAGGATTAGAAAAAGTTAAAGAAGTAGCAAAGAAATTATCACCAGTACTTGTTTAATCTATTATGAAGTAATGAATATTTGTTAAAACTAAAGGGGCTTACTAGTAAGCTCCTTTGGTTTATATTCAGTTTTAAAAGAGAGGGTGTCGATGATGACCAACCGTTTATATGACAAAGAAAATCTAAAAAATCTAAGTAAACTTAAAGATTTAGCACCTGACCAGCTCCAAGCTTTTTCCGAATTTAATACCGCAGTAATGCAAGAAGGTGCACTTAGTAAAAAAGAAAAAGAAATCATCGCTGTTGCCATCTCTCATGTCACTAAATGCCCATATTGCATTGATTCGCATACACGCCGTGCAAAAGCAGAAGGTGCTTCTCTAGAGGAATTAGTGGAAGCCGTCTTTGTTGTTGCCGGTGTAGAAGCTGGTGGTGTTGTAACACATAGTACACATATACATAATGCGATGGATGCAGAAGCAGATGATTCCCTTTATCGAAGATCTAATCTAAAAAAACTTGTGCAATTAAATAAATTTGCTCCTGAAGGCTTTAGGAGGTACTCTGCGTTTAGTAGAACAGCGTTGAAGGAAGGCAAATTGAGTGGGAAGTTTAAAGAGATCATTGCTGTAGCAGTCGCTCATGCGACACAATGTCCATATTGTATAGATGTCCATACGAAAAATGCAGTAAAGCTTGGATGTTCAAATGAAGAGCTAGCAGAAGCAGTAATGGTTACTTCCGCATTACTTGCTGGAGGAGCTTATGCTCATCTCGCAAATATGATTCAAAGCTATGATGAATAAATGATGCTTAGTTCAATATTGTAAAGACCTCTCCAGTTTAAAATGAAGAGGTCTTTTTTAAAAATAATCATTTATTGGGGGATGAGGACAAATCCATAAGTCCTCAATTAAAAGCAATGGACTATGATTTGGTAGCGAGCATCTTTTCGCTTTTCCTAACTAAAGTGTGTTATTATTTTCCATAACAACAATTAGGAAAGGATGGACAAGATGTCAATCGAAAGTGTAAAAGCCCATTTTAGGCAATGGGACAAAGAACAAGATGTGATGGAATTTGACACATCGAGCGCAACAGTGGATTTAGCAGCAGAAACCATTGGAGTTATTCCGGCCCGCATAGCAAAAACATTGTCATTTAGAGGTGAGTGGGAAAAGGCCGTTTTGATTGTCGCTGCAGGAGATGCGAAAATCGATAACAAGAAATTTCGTCATACCTTTGGGTTCAAGGCTAGAATGCTGACTCCGGAAGAAGTGCTGGAGCAGACCGGACATGCAATCGGTGGAGTTTGCCCATTCGGGTTAAAAAATGAACTAGATGTTTATTTAGATGTTTCTATGAAAAGGTTCGACACTCTTTTTCCTGCTTGTGGCAGTACCAATTCTGCAATTGAACTAACGAATGACGAGATTTATCGCTACTCATATGCAAAAGAATGGGTGGATGTTTGTAAAGGTTGGGAAGAGTCTGAGCAAGAAGAACAGGTTAGTTAAAAGTGTAATATTTGCGCAACAAGCCGTTAAAATTAAAAAAACTCGGATCTGGGGCTGTTTACAAGCGACCCCAAATGCCGAGTTTTTTGCTGAGAGGAAAGCATTAAATCTCAACCGAATAGTTTACTAAAGCAAAAGAAAAACTAGCTCATTCTTCTAAAATATTTAGAAGGGTTATCCCGACTGCCGAACAATGTGATCTGCCAGCCTAATTGCCAAAGCAGTATTTGAAAGAACTGGTCCCGCTGCTGTTAGGCTAGGAAGGACACTATTATCGGCTACAAATAACCCTTGAACACCATGTATTTGACCATGACTGTTTGTTGCAGATGTAGCAGGATCATCTCCCATTCTGCACGTACAAGACTCATGCATATCGGCACCAGGCGGCCTGACTGCCATGGTTTCCTCCATAAGCGTTACTCCCATTGCATCTGCGCATTCTCGAATTCCTTTTGCTACTAGGTCAGCAGTTTGCCGGTCCTTGTTACTTAAAGAATATTGAACTTGCTGCATTGGAACACCGAATTCATCTTTTACTGCTGGATCAATATATACTCTATTCTCAGCACGGGACTCAACTCTTCCAAAGGAAGCAAAGGCAATGATAAGTTGATCTCTTAATTCCTTATCTTCGAATTGCTGGTATGAAAAATAATTATCAGGTCCAAGAATTTGAATATGGTATGGTGAGTCGCTGGTCTCAAATTTCAAAATCGATAAATTGCCAAGTTTATCCGAAAATTGTCTTCTGCTAATTGTACCTACTGCAATAATCGAGACATGTCCGGTTAAATAACGGCCTATTGCAGGTCCCTGAATACCGGAATTTAGCAGTATACGGGGAGTTTCTAAAGTACTCGCTGATACAATTACATTTTTTGCTCGTATTGTGTGGGCTCTCTTATCTGCTGTAAATACCTCGACACCAGATACTCTCCCATTTCCTGTAAGCACCCGGGATGCATAAGCGTTAACAGCCAAGTCATATGGTCGGTCAAAATTGGCAGCCGCCAGAGCATTGATTGAACTATACCAAGGATTTGAATGGACTTCTCCTTGTCGTGACGGTGTCATATCAAAAGCGAGCGGCATATCATCTGCTTCT
The DNA here is from genome assembly GCF_036961885.1 of Neobacillus niacini. Lineage (GTDB taxonomy): Bacteria > Bacillota > Bacilli > Bacillales > Cytobacillaceae > Neobacillus > Neobacillus niacini_H. The sequence goes on from NZ_JBALNQ010000023.1 coordinate 15,429, forward strand.
AAAATACCTTCACCATGAAGCCGTTTCATCATGACATTTTGCATGGATGAACCTTTAGCAAAGTCCCTGGTTGTATGCAATAGTTTCTCTGCCATGCCATAATAGACATTTAATGTCCTTCGATGGATCGGCCATTTATTCAGTTCAGATTGAATAGGCCGAGGAGTCGCCGCATTCCAAAACAAGGATCTCCCGCCTAGGGCATATACCATGGTCGCACCGGAAAATTGAGGCAGCACTTTGCCTAGTGGAGTTGAATTGTCAGGAAGCAGCTGGTCTCGAGCGGTACCGACATTCTGGGTAGGAATATTGAGCGAGTGAGAATGGAAAAGTTTATCTCCCTTCTCAATAATCCCGATTTTTTTAGCCCCTTGGTTTTTCCAAAGTTCACACAAACGGTATAATGCCGCTCCACCGCCTGGACCTGATCCTACGATAAGGACATCGTAATCAGTTTTTGCCATTTCTTCCACCGTTTTTGTTGGGATCCAATTATTCTTATACTTCACCACCAAATTAACCACTCCTTGCCTCATTTTATATCATTAAAAGATATGCTGTACTGCTAGTCTTATATGTTGGGGATTTAGATAGTAAATTGGTAAATAACCGTTAAAATAAGCAATAACCTTTAACATCCAGCGTTCCTTTTTTGTGTCCTAGCACGCTTTACCGAAGTATATGATATAATTAACTTGTAAAATCTTATGATAACTCGCACAGCAAATATCGGTTATATATATGACAGGGGGCAAAGATGTTATGGAAACAGAAATTTTTATGCCAACAGAAATATCAATAAAAGATAAAAATAAAGCTATTAAAGCTAAGGTAGTTCAATCTGCCATATGGGCTAGAAGTAAAGTAGTGGAGGTACTAACAGAGGACAACGATAGATATTACTTTATCTACTACAAAAATTCCCTTATTTACGGGAATAAGCTTGATAAGGTGGAAAAAGGTACATTTATCGATAAAGTATTTACTGAAGGTATGACTATTGGCGCTCCACATCCATTATTAACCGCATTAATCCCCAATCTTTCCATTTCGATCCCAAATAAAAATAAGCTTTTCTCCCAGCTTGAAACTCAATATTCTCCACAGGAAATCGCCTATATTGCGACCACACTTGACTCGTTTTTTGAAAAGGATCAGCTTGTAAAGGTCATTGACACTATTTATTTCCACTTTAGAAGAAACGGCAGTTTTATGAAGTCTTTCCAGGTCGTTCAAATTTTACATGACTTTTCCCCAGCATTGAAATCAGCACATGAACGATTAAATCTACATGATTTCAATAAGTACCGCGATTTTTATCAACCATCAAATTTACTCTCCATTCTAGATACAGATCCACTTTTTGTTGAAAATCATTGCTTCAAGGATCGATTTAATCCAGAAAAAAGAACCCTTTTAAAAGATCTCTTACATGAACAAGACCGGTTAGTTGAATTATTACTGTGGTTAGAAGACGCAAAGGAGCTTCGTGAGATTGATACCATCAAAAAGTACACGGCCGTTGCTCAGCGTTTTGTCACGATGGAAGAATGGGTGCAAATTTTAGCACAGGTTAAAGTCAATCCTTTTCGGGAGTTACCTGAATCAAAAGGGATCATGGAAAAAATGCTCCAAAATGGTCATTATGAGAAAGCAGCATTAACGTTGTTGAATTTTATCGGTGATCTCCCAGCTTCTTATGATGATATTCAGGTTGAAATATGGAGAAATTCGGATTCTAGATTTGTTATCGCCCACTTAGAAGAATTCATTTCATTGCTGAAACAGTTGCCGGAGGGTGAAGCGCCAAAGGAGTTAGATCAAAAGATTTTTCAAATGGTGGTAGTCCTGCTTGAAAGGCATGGATTAAAAGCCGTTTACGAAAAACTATTACCTATCCAAGCTTTTAATTTAGACGTCATTAGAAAAATCGGTAATATGGTTGAATTGTTAGAGGATCCTGATCGGATGATGGAGCTAGGTGATTATTACGCTGATTTTAAACAATATGATCAAGCCATTGATTGCTTCTTCTGGGAAATGGAGCTTCAGCCCCAAAATCCTTCTCCGGTTTGGAAGATTAGTAAGATGTATCAATATAAAGGAATGATAAGTGAAGCGGCCAGCTATCAAAAAGTGTACGAACAATTGAAAGATCATCAAGAAATTAGCTAACCTATATGTAGGGGGAGATATTAACTTTATTTCTCCCCTTTTTTTATTTAGACTCTGATAATGTTCACGCCATCCAATTTGGATAGCGTGATTTCTTTTAAAGACTTCTACTCACTAGGAGTTACTAAAATTCTTTACTTCCGATAAAGTAATTACTTAACATTCTTAAACTACTGATACATATATTTAAAATTAATAACCAATATCCGAAAAGAGGTAGATCTATGTTCATTTATGTAGTGAGAATGGGGGATTCTTTATTTTCAATTGCAACAAAATATCAAGTTTCTATGGATAGCATAAGCATAATGAATGGATTAAAAACGGATAGATTAGTACCAGGACAGGATTTACTTATTCCAACAAATATGTATATTGTTCAACCTGGGGATTCGCTCTATTTCATCTCCCAAATGAGTTTCATTCCGGTTGAAACTCTTCGTCTGTATAACGGTCTGCAATCAGATGTTTTAATGGTTGGAATGAGGCTATATTTGCCCCCTAGACGTAAGTATGAAGCTGAAGGGTTTAGTTATATAACACCTTCTACACCTGAAACAAACCAAATGATCGTTCAGACATTTGCCCCAATTAATACTTATTTTGGAATTTTTGAGTACCATGTTCTTGAAGATGGAAGTTTGAGTACTTTAAATGATGTGCAACTTATTAGGATAGTAAGAGAAAATAAAGTAGCACCCCTTGTTGTTATTACGAATTTGACAACGACTGGATTTGATCCTGAATTAACAAAACGAGTTTTAAATACTCCTGAAATTAGAGAGCGATTAATTAATAATATTTATAACCTAGTCAAAACCAAAAACTATGCTGGTGTAAATATTGATTTTGAACGGATACGTGAAGGAGAAAGGGATTTATATAGTGGCTTCTTACGTTCGTTAAGTGAACGATTGAGGCCCGAAGGATATTATACATCCGTTGCGGTACCGGCTAAAACAAGTGATGATATTCCTTGGTTAAAGGGGTATGATTATGGAGGAATTGGTGCAGCTGTTGATTTAGTGTTTATTATGGCCTATGACTGGCACGAAGCAAGCAGTCCCCCTGGCCCTGTTGCTCCTATTAGAGAGGTAAGACAAACAATCGAATATGCTCTTAATCATATGAGAGGTAATAAAATTATCCTCGGTGTTCCGCGCTATGGGTACGACTGGACAATGACTGATGGAACTGTTGCAAGTGCCGAGGCAACTTCAGTGGCTAGAGCGATTGAAACTGCTATGAAATATCAAGTGCCAATACAATATTCTACGGAATATCAGCAGCCTTTCTTTTACTATAGAGACGAAACGGGTAAGAGACACATTGTATGGTTCGAAGACATAAGGGCTCGAGCTCGAAAGCTCCAATTGGTTGTTGACTATCGTTTGGGCGGGATTGGGGCTTGGCAATTAGGATTACACTTTCCTCAATCTGCTATAGTAGTAAGGGAATTTTTGAGTACAAAAAAAATCATTTGATAAACAAAGCCTTTTATAAATCAGGAGGTTATGTTATGTGAAAGAGCAGATAGTTAAATAGCTGCTCTTTTTTCTACCCTTTTTTAGAAACAAGTCTTAATCTTATCCCAGGTTTAGTCGAAAATATTCACTCGTTATAATCATGTAAATGACTCTTCTTTCGAATTTTTAAGATTTGGGTAATAGCTTCGGACAACACAAGTCCAACAGCTATTGCACCAGCTGTCAAAATTACTTTTACGGCAATCTGAATTCCTAAGTTGTAATGTTCTTCTACAAAGTGCCTTGTCGCATCATATGCTAATCCACCAGGTACTAAAGGAATAATACCAGAAATGCTAAATACAATAACTGGAATTTTATAGATCTTTGCAAATGTTTGACTTATAACGCCAATGAAAAGAGATGAAACTAACGTAGCTTGTACCGTATCAAAATCATGATACACCAAAGAACTATGTAAAAGCCTTCCTATCATGCCAACAATACAGCATTGAAGGATAGACTTCTGTGGAACATTAAAAATGACTGCAAAGGCTCCTGAAACGATGAAACTGCTCAATAGTTGTTTGATCATATTATTTATTCCTTTTTATATTAAAAGAGTGAAAAGACAACTGCAATACCTAACCCGATTGCAAAGGCTGTTAGCGTGGCTTCTGCGCCTTTTGATAAACCCGAAACAAGATGCCCGGCCATTAAATCCCTTACAGCACTCGTAATCAGAAGCCCAGGTACCAATGGCATAATGCTTGATACAATGATATTAGAAAGGTCATGACCAAAACCAATATTTTGAAAAAATAAAGACAATAGTCCAATGAGTAAAGCGGCTAAAAATTCCGTGAAGAATTTGATATCTACTAAACGATGAATAAAAATCATACATGAAAAACCTGCACCCCCAGCGAGAAATGCAGAAAAAAAGTCATTCCATCCACCATTAAACATAATGAGGGAGAAGCCGCTAACGATAGAAGCTGCTAAAACCTTTACATATATAGGATAGTTAAGATTTCCTTTCTCGATTTTTGTTAAAAAAGAGTAAGCTTCTGCTGCTGAGATTTCCCCACTGCTAATTTTTCTAGAAATACCATTGACAATAATAATTTTGTTTAAATCTGTAGTGCGTTTTGAAATTCTGACTAATTTGGTATGTTCAGTTCTGCATAAAGAAAAGATAATTCCAGTCGGCGTAACATAACTATTTGGGTGATTAATACCAAAGGATCTTGCAATTCGCATCATAGTATCTTCAACTCGATAAGTCTCTGCCCCACTCTGTAACATGATTTTTCCAGCAAGTAAACATAATTCTCCTAATTCATATGTATTCATCCCTTTTTCCATTCGTCATCACTCCAATTAGTGACTTAAGATTATTGTTATTTTTCAACTGATTTGAGAATATATACATTCCTAGAAATTAAAGATCATATTTACCTGGTTAAAAATTTTCGAGACAAGGAAATTGATTCGTATACCGTGGTGTGGTTGGTTATGGATTATTTGCTAATAAATTTTAAAAACCAAACTAATACTATTTCTAACTGTACATTTAAAAAAATATTGGCATTAGGGGCATTTTAGACAAACGATATTTGGAGGAATTTTTACATGGAGAGTAATTGTGATTTTTCACCATTAAAGCAAAATTTGGAGGATGGTATAAAAAATATAATTGATTTACTCGAAATCAATCTAAATGTCCTAGGTAACGAAAACCACTGTGTATTAGGGGGTTTAGAGGATGTAAAAGAAAATCTAATAAAAATTGAATCCATGGCGGCTTCTTTTTATTTAAATTGTTACTTATCGTCCTTTACAGATACATATGATGAGTTATCTATTGCTGCTCAAATCCTATCGAAGAACCGACATGGTGCACTTATTGTAGTTGAACGTAGTGATTCTGTTGACAGCATTATCCAAAAGGGAACAACAATTGGAGCTCTTGTAACGCCAAAATTATTAGGATCAATTTTTTACCCAGGAAACCCATTACATGATGGGGCTGTATTAATAAAAGGAAATCAAGTTGTTTCGGCAGCAAATGTACTTCCACTAACAACAGGAGTAACTGGAGATAAGAAAGTCGGAACCCGCCACCGTGCAGCCCTAGGAATATCTGAAAAAAGCGATGCACTTGCTCTTGTTGTTTCTGAAGAAACGGGTAAAATTTCTTTTGCCTTACATGGAAGACTATATCCAATAAACACTAGAAATCCTATCTTGTTTTAATGCCTGAGGTTTTTTAAAAAAGGAGATATATTTATGGTAAAAAAGTTTAAATTGTTATTGCTGCTTTTAGTTTGTATCATTTTGTTGACTCCAAGTTTGACAAATGCAAAAGTAATTCATGAAGTGAAAAACGGAGATAGCTTAAGTAAAAAATGTACAATGCTAGAGGGAGCGATAAGTTAATCTTCGCTCCCTCTAGCAAGGTAGAATTTATTTTAAAGGAATCCAAATCTCTGAGTAATAATCAGGGCTCGATGGATTTTCGTTTGTATAGACTTCCAAGTCAGGCGTACCGGCATGCTCATAATGATTTGATGGAAACCATTCTGAAAATATTTGTTTCCAGGCATTATGCATAGCAGCAGGCATGGCTCCATGAACTTCGAAAACACCCCACTTGGAAGCAGGGACCTCCAACTCCAGCAGACCTTCAGGTGTTTCACCCGTATGATCGGTTGCAATCCAGTAATCCATTAATTGCGATTGTGAATCTCGTTTATCCACACATACACCAAGTACGCCTTTAACTTGACCATTATTTAATTGAAGTAATAATTCGTTTGTTCCATCTGCATGAACATCATCCCACATTTTTGGTATCATAACTTGATTCTCTCCATTAACGCATGAAAACTCACGCTTCACTCCCACGACTTTAAAACTTTCTTTTTCGATAATTTTGTAATTCATCGGTTCTGCTCCTTTCAAATTCACCTGAATGCTCAGGCGGTTGTAAGATGTTACCTTTCCGGTGTGATTGCGTGCTTGACTTGGTGACAGGCCGTGCTGCCTGCGAAATGCCTTTGTAAATGATTCAGGAGTGTCATAGCCATATTTAAGGGAGATATCAATTATCTTGCAATTTGTAGTAGATAGTTCCTGCGCTGCTAATGTAAGACGCCTGCGACGAAGATATTCACCAACAGGTATATCCGTCAGGATGGAAAAAATCCGTTGAAAGTGAAACTCCGACATATTTGCTTGTTTGGCTATCGTTTCAATTGATAGTTGTTCTAGTAAATGTTCCTCCATATAGTCTAATGCTTTTTGTAAAGATTCGACCATCCCCATATCGCTCACTCCTTATGTATATCTTAACAACTATACTTTTTGTAATCCTGTCATTTTCTGCTTTGTTTTAACAGACTTTCTTAATTTCCATTTTTCAGTATTGGTTTCCAAATGTCCAATAGATCCGATTGAAAAATAAAAAAGATGAGCAAGAATATAAAATCTCGCTCATCTAACTAGGCTCAATATATTTTATCACCGTTAAAGATTGAACTTTTTACCACAACATAATCAACATAGCGGATCGCTTCTACTTTGTTTCCTCCCGCATACGAAATAGAGGATTGCAGGTCTTGTTCCATTTCGGTCAATGTATCCTGCAGTGAACCTTTGTACGCAACAAACATTTTTTTGCCTTCTACATTTTTCTTTTCACCTTTTTGGAATTCTGAGGCTGAGCCAAAGTATTCTTTGAAGCACTGTCCGTCTTTCTCGTATGTTTCCCCTGGTGATTCTTCATGTCCAGCAAATAACGAACCAATCATTATCATCGTTGCTCCGAATCGGATGGATTTGGCAATATCCCCATGTGTACGAATACCACCATCTGCAATAACCGGTTTACTTGCTGCCTTTGCACACCATCTTAGTGCAGCCAATTGCCAGCCGCCCGTTCCAAATCCAGTCTTAATTTTTGTAATGCATACCTTCCCTGGCCCGATTCCTACTTTGGTGGCATCTGCCCCTGCATTCTCTAATTCCCTGACTGCTTCTGGAGTTCCGACGTTTCCTGCAATCACAAAACTATTAGGAAGGTATTGCTTAATATGTTTGATCATCTTTACCACTTCATCAGAATGACCATGCGCGATATCAATCGTTATGTACTCTGGAGAAAGCTGTTCATCTGCTACTTGTTGAATAAATTTATACTCATCCTCTTTCACTCCAACACTAATAGAAGCGTATAAACCCCGAGATTTCATATCTTTTATAAAAGAGATCCTCTTCTCTGGCTCAAAACGGTGCATAATATAAAAATAATTATTTTCTGCTAAGTAAATGGCAATCTTTTCGTCTATGATTGTCTGCATATTTGCAGGCACGACAGGGAGCTTAAATTGACGACCGCCAAAGGATACCGATGTATCACATTCAGAACGGCTTTTTACAATACTTTTGGCCGGAACCAATTGGATATCTTCATAATCAAATACATTTTCCATCATACTCCTCCTCGGGACACTCTAATAGAGATAAATTGATTTACAGTCTCTGCAAAGATAGGTTTATCGGTTGCAAGGTGTCTTATACATTAAATGGAGTGAAGGTCATGTTGCCGATGGCGGAAAATACTGGCGGATAGCGGAAATTAGTTGCGGATGGCGA
>NZ_JBALNQ010000023.1:23963-27002 GCF_036961885.1 Neobacillus niacini
AATTAGTTGCGGATAGCGGAATATAGTTGCGGATAGCAAGAAATACTGGCGGATAGCACGCACCTCCGTAGCCGTAATAATAACTTTATTTGTGTTGGAATGTCCTAAAGTAACGCTTGCACATAGGTTTTTAGTAGACCAAGAGAAGGTTTTCTACTAAAGGACAGAGAATTAACTAAATGAAATAACTATAGAGAGCGGAGATGATCGTCATGTATATACCTAAAAATTTTACAATCGATAATGAGGAAGTTATCTTTGATGTTATTGAAAAAAATAGTTTCGCGACCTTGTTTTCTCAACATAATGGTGAACCGTACGCCACACATCTTCCTCTACTTTTAAATAAAGAAGAAGGTATTTTGTATGGCCATTTTGCCCGTCCAAACGAGCAGTGGAAGGATATCGCAAATCAGAAGGTTTTAGTTGTTTTTCAAGGTCCTCATTGCTATATTTCTCCTTCCTGGTACGAGACTAATCAGGCCGTACCAACTTGGAACTATGTTGCCATTCATGTATATGGACAAATGGAGATTGTTGAGGACGCTCAAGAGGTATTTAATTCATTAGTGGATATGGTTCTTAAATATGAAAAACCAGACAGTTCCTATCATTTAGAGGATGTTGATTCCAATTACATAAAGGGAATGAGTAAGGGCATTGTGGGTTTTAAAATCAAGGTGAATAAAATAGAGGCGAAGGCAAAACTTAGTCAAAATCATCCAGCTAACCGGCAAGAATTAGTCATTAAGCAACTAGAAGGTTCTTTGGACCAAAATAATAGACAAATTGCTGAACTGATGAAGAGAAATCTAGTAAGTGAAAAATAAAATCACTCGATGTAAATGTCACTAGATTAATTTACGATTTAATCATGGGAACAGTGAAAAGCACTGTCCGCTGGGAACGTTAGTTTGTTTGTGCGAGACATGGTATTATTTTTGTAGAACCTAAGGTACCAATAGAATCGTAAGGGGATGCCATATGAAATTTGGAATCAGAAAGCCAAGCTTGAAAAAAAGAATTTCTGCGAGAACAAGCATAAAAAGACAGCTTATCCACCGTGCAGGATTGAAAATGCCTAGGGGCTATGGATGGCTGAGAAACCCCAAAAAGTACGCCTATAACAAGGTCTATAATCGTACAACGTTTGATATTTTTAAACTGATTAAAAAGTTATTCAAATAGGAGCGAAGAAAAGGCTGTTAAAGGTATGAGAATATTGGATTGTTGACCCTTTAAATGAATATGTGGAAATTTTTTTATTGCAGAATAGAGATTTATTTTTCATGATTAAATTAACGGTATCTCCATAAAGGGTACCGTTTTTATTATGGGCTCTGTTATAACTGAATGTTGATCACAAATGCAAGAAAATGAAGGTTGAATTTTTTGCATAACAGGAACATCTTGCCATAGCGATATTATAGGTTTTGAGGAAGCTAGGATTCATGATAAAATGATTAGATGACTACAAGTAAACACGAATGAAACTATTTGGGTATTGAAAAATATGTAAAGTGAGTTGAAACTTATGAATAAAGCATCCATATATGGATTAACAATAGAGCAATTGACTTCATGGCTTAGCGATCATGGGCATAAAAAGTCTAGGGCATTACAAGTCTGGGATTGGCTATATCGCAAGCGGGTCACGGAATTCGCTGGCATGACAGATGTAAATCAAGACTGTATTCAATTACTAAACGAAAACTTTGTCATCCAAACCTTATCCCAGCATATAAAGCAGGAATCAGCGGATGGAACCATTAAGTTTTTATTCAAATTGCAGGACGGCAACTTGATTGAAACGGTTATGATGAGACATAAATACGGTTTATCGGTTTGTGTAACCACACAAGTAGGCTGTAACATCGGCTGCAGTTTTTGTGCGAGTGGTTTATTAGCGAAAAGCCGGGATTTATCGAGTGGGGAAATTGTCGAGCAGATTATGAATGTTCAACTTCATCTTGATCAAATGGGTCAAGACGAAACCGTGAGCCATGTTGTGGTAATGGGAATTGGTGAACCATTTGATAATTTTGAAAATCTGTTAAACTTTTTAAAAGTAATTATCGATCAAAAGGGGCTTGCGATTGCTGCTAGACGCATTACCGTTTCTACCAGTGGTCTTGCCAACAAAATTTATGAGTTTACCGATACACAAATGCAGGTAAACTTGGCTATTTCCTTGCATGCGCCAAATAATGAGCTGCGAACGCGGATTATGAAAATAAATCGTGCGATTCCGATTGAATCCCTTATGGAATCGATGAAGTACTATGTTGAAAAAACAAACCGTAGGATTACGATTGAATATATTCTCTTGAAGGATGTCAATGATCATAAGGAGGAAGCTGAGCAGCTTGGTGATCTTCTAAGTGTATTGAGTCCAAAAGTGTATGTTAACTTAATTCCCTATAACCCTGTCGATGAACATAGCCAATATCAAAGAAGTGAACATGAATCGGTCCTGGCTTTTTATGATACGCTCAAAAAGAAGGGGATCAATTGTAAAATTCGCCAAGAACATGGAACAGATATTGATGCCGCATGTGGACAGTTAAGAAGCAAGCAAATCAAGAAGGCAGAAGCCCAATAGTCCCATTAGATGCTCAGATTGTACAACCAAATTAGAAAAACAAGGCACCTAATCTTCAGTTGCAGAATGCAATGGATGATTAGGTGCCTTAATTATATTGATTATTTCCATCCTTGGAATTCCGAAACCTCATAGGATCCATATCCGTAATAGTAATATAAGGATACTTGTGGGGGCGATATGCATGGCCGAAACTATTTTTTCAATTATTTTATTAATTATTTTCTATGGTGCTTTTATATTTACCTATTTTTACCCAGAGGAAAGTTTATTACTAGGGCGCAGATGGCAATTTAAAGAAGAGCCTAGATTCAGTAATGGCCGAATTCTTTTTACAAAATACTTATCGATAATCGGTATTTTTGTATTAACGATTATCTCAGTAAGGGCAATCCTTGATAGTTATTTTTTTAGTAATTTATTAATAATAATATTGA
>NZ_JBALNQ010000023.1:27031-84278 GCF_036961885.1 Neobacillus niacini
ATATTATCATTCGTGGATATAAATTGCTTTCAAAATGAATTCCTTCCAACTATCGGGGGCTTTAATGTACAGAAGGGGGTGCTGTGGCAGTGCTTTTCTCGTGTCGTACTAACGGTTTGTTCAATAATTATTGATTATTTATAGTAAAAATATTATTATGTCTATATACATAGAATTTCTATATACATAAAATAACTAAGTATAAAAAAAGGTTAAATTAATTTAATCTGTAATTGAAATGGGGGAGAGTTATGAAAGGGTTAGCTTGGGCTTTGATGCTATTTTATTTACTCGTTACCGTATTTTGGATAGCAAATTCACCGTATTTATTTTCCATGCGGGGCATAGTTATATGGTTAATATCGATTGTTTTGGGGTTTATCGTTTATAAACAAATAAAAGAAAAAAACATTATAAGGAAACTTATGTTGTATTCGACTTCCTTTATGTTGTTTTTGCTTATAGTAACAGGTTTGATACATTGGACTATAACTTCTATGCCATAATGTCATCTTTAATTAACGGGTGCCAGAGTTAAACAAATGGTTGTTGGTAACTCCTTGTTCCTATGAGACTATTTAATTAAGGAAAATTATGGTTAACCAATTTACGAATAATCTTAAAAAGGGGTTCTATATGGGACGGAATTTAATTATTTTTATAACTGTAATTGGAACTATGCTTATAGTATTTGCTTTTTCATTAAACCATACCTTCCCTCGCTCATTTCATCACACATTTACAGAAACAACAGATTTAAGTAATGAAAACATTGAGGGACTGTTTTTAAATAATGAGTTTTATAGCGAAGAAATGTCACAAAAGTATGGGAAGAAAACAGAAAAAAGTAGAGATGTAACAGATTATGATTATTTTGAACTAAAGAAAGGCATTGAAGTAGCGGTAAATAAAACAGGTCAAATTACGAGATTTATTGTAACCGATGGTGATTTGGGAACTGCAAAGGGAATAAAAATTGGTAATGAAAAGAAGGATATTATAAAAGTTTATAGGGATAAATATTATTTTCGCTCGGAACAAGGAGCAGATATTATTGGTTATGTAGATAAGAAAAGAGAAACATCCTTAGAATTCTGGTTGTTTGAGGACAAAGTTAAATTTTATAAACTTGATAATACATCAATGAAGTAAAAGCTATTTATTTAGATTTCAATTTTCCCTTTTAGTTGTATTGAGTGTAATAATTTTACTTAAAGTAACGGGCAGCCTTGAATAACGATTTGAGATTAAAATGATTTGAAACCTTCTTAAATCAAAAACGTAATTTATTATAGAAGAAGATTTGAAAAGGGAGTAAACTAATGAGCTATTTTGAAAGAGTTAAAGAAATTCACCAACTTCAATGGGAGCTATTTATTGATTACTGGTATGTACATTTTGGTATTATTCTATTAGGTTTAGGGATAGTTTTAGTTTGGATATTAAAGAAAAAGACATAAGGGAATTTTTCAAGCTAATTCGGAATTTAATACTAGAAGGAATAAAGCGCCTTTATAAAAAGGGAGAAAAAATGATTATTTCGATAAAGAGCAAAAAAGCAGCTGGCTTAGATAGATGAGCCAGCTGTTTTTTGTGTCTGATTGATAGAAAGAGAACTGCGATTTTAGTGCTTGTATGGAGTATTCTATTGCAAATGTCGTAGTTTTTCGGGATTGGCAACCGAGTAGATCGTCTGAATTCGATTGCCGTTAAAGGCAAAGGAGTAAACATATTGTAGGGAATCATCGGTTGTTAATATCAGTCCTGGAAGCCCGTTGACTGTACCAAATGTGAGGGTGAACTTTCCTGCATACATTTTCAATAAGTTTTGAAGCAATTGAATTACTTTGGAAGCGCCGAAAATAGGCATTTGTGCGGCTTTTACTTTGCCGCCGCCATCCGAGTACATTGCGACATCTTCGCTGACCAGGTCCAATAATTGATTTACGTTTCCAGTTAAGAGGGATTGGACAAACTCTTTTACTTTAGATTCCGCCATTGTAATCGAAGGTTGTTTCTTAGGGGCATATACCATGCTTTTCTTCGCACGGTGAAAAATTTGCCGGCAGTTTGCATTGCTTTTTCCAAGAATTTCAGCTATTTCATCATAAGAGTATTGGAAGACTTCGCGAAGCAAAAAGACAGCTCGTTCTATCGCATTAAGTTGTTGTAATAATAGCAAGTATGCGGTTGAAATGGACTCTTGTAGCACAAAGGCTTGCGATGGATCGTTCGGTGAATTCTGTGCTTCAAGCAGTGGTTCTGGAAGCCAAGGTCCGACATATATCTCACGTTTTTTTGCGGATGATTGTATTAAATCCAGACAGCGATTGGTAACGATCTTACATAGATACGCTTTTTTGTTTTCAATATGTTCGAGGTTGGGGAGCTGATTGAAGGTTATAAACGCTTCTTGCACAATATCCTCTGAATCCATCACGCTGCCCAACATACGGTAGGCTAAGGAAAAAAGCAGTGGTTGATAGGTTTGATATAATCCTTCCATACTCATAATTTGATTTCCTCTCTAGTATTTATTAACTTGTGAAACGGCACGTTTAGCGCTAGCCACGGAGGCATCAACGAGTAGCTCCCCGTGTGAGACCCAGTCACCAGCAACATAGAGTCCCTCAATCTCAGGAACAGCAGGGCCTGGCTCCTCCATTCTTTTCATATGAGGAAAATCGTGGACAACCGTCATTTTCGGCAGGAACTGTCTAATAACCAATTCATTCCGCCAGCCCGGTTGAACCACATCTAACACTCGCTCCAACTCACCCTCATCCTTCTCAGCATCAGTTTGTGGACCCTGATATTTAAAAAGCGATATCACTTGTGTCCCATCATCACTCATGATAGCTGGTCTTGGTTTTCCCTCCCGTGTTTGGTGGGTAAAGAAAATTGGTTGATCCAATCCATAGATAAATTGGTGCTCATGTATGGGCAGCTGGCGCAATCCAACATCTAGACAAGCAACCGTAACAGGAATCGCTTGCTTGTTCCACGTGTCGAGTGCTGTTTGATCGGCATGTGGAACTAGTTTGTGAGAAATAGCAGGTGGTGTAGTTAGTATAACATTCGATGCTTCTATTCTAGCGCCACCCTCACATAAAATCGAGTGTACTTTTTTATCTTGATGTTCGACTGCAGCCACTTTACAACCGGTGACTAGCTCCACTCCTTGTTGGACAGCAAGTTCACGCAGCTGTTCTACGATTGTCCCCCAGCCTTTATCGAGATACAAGACTCCTTTTAGTGCACGCTGCATCTGCTTTAAGGCAGGACCGGCAGCGTGTAATTCAGGTGCAAGCACATAAGTGGATGTTCGGAGCAGTGCATAGAACACGTTGCGCAGCATGGGGTCATGCAATTGAGTTTCAATCCAATCACGGATACTGATCTGGTTCCAAACACTTGTGTCCATTTTTACAAATTTAATGAACCATTTTGCAAACTCGAGCTTTCCTCCCCAACTTAGGAGCGGCGTTTGAAGGAAGGAGGATGCATTCGTTGGGAAGGGCAAGAGTTGTTTTTTCCACATCCCGTAAGCATCAATAGACGGTGTGCTTCCCTCAAGACGTAATCCGAGTTCGCGGAATGCTTCAAACGCTTCCCCTTTATACAGTGCATGCGCACCCAAATTAAAATATACCCCCTGCTTTTTGTTGGTGATGGCTCTGCCTCCCAATTGTTTTTGTTGTTCTAATACAATGGTTCGTTTCCCTGCTTTGGCTGCATAGATCGCTGCTGTTAAACCTGCAATTCCCCCGCCTACAATAGCCACTTCATATTTTGTCATCGTCATCATCCTTTTCGATTAGTTACTAATATAACGGAGGAGTGAATGATTTTGTGACAAAAAGGAGGTGAAAGTTTTTTTGATGGAGTGGATTGCTAGGATAATACGAACTGATTCAAGAAGCATATTTACGCACCGCACCAAAGCGTTAGGTAAAAGAATGGAATGATGCATAAGAAGTGAGTTTTTAATAGCAACGGGGAAAAGAGACCTTGATTGGTAGTTGCTTAGATCAGTATGAAATCCACACTTCAATGCAGGAAGTAAGGATTTTTTGTTGAATAAATAAAATTAAAATATAAATGGAATTTTTATGTGACTGGAGAGGTTAAAATGCCGTTTATGATGGTTAAAAAAGAATTTAAGCTTGTTGGATTAAAAGGTAGTGGGGAGTTTGTTAACTATGGTCATGAAGTACCCTTGCTTGCAAAGAATCTATTAAGTCGCTCAAACGAAATCCTAGATCCAACAGAGACCGAAATTGCATTATTTGAGCCTAAAAAGGATGAGGAGCATAGGATAGGTCATTATTATGTAGGGCTAGTTGTGAGTGAGAAATTAAATGAAGTACCAACAGGAATGGAATATATTGAAACAAATAAAAGTTACATAACTACAAGTGGGAATATATCTAAATTGGAAGAACTTCATTCGAATTTATTGGATTGGGCAGAAGAACAAGGTTATCAAAGAGATCTCGATTCTTATATTATCGAGACATATCATCCAATGGGGGAAGGAGATGAAGAAGTACAGATTTATATACCAATTCAAGCTTAAAAGTACAAATCATAAACCTTCTTCAACAAACTTCAGGAGTTGGAGTAGGATATATATGGAATTAATTATTTCCTTCGTTTATATTTCCTGAGATTTGATATTTATGTAAAAAGAAAGGTGCTTGTTCAAGGACTTCATTTTTGCGTCTTTTTTACTAAAAGATAGGATTTTATATTAAATATGTGGAATATGTAACTAAGCTAATTTAAGGGGGTTTTTATGGATAATCCTATTTTAAAACAAATTGGAACAGTATTTATCCCAGTTAGCAACATAGAAAAAGCAAGAGATTGGTACTGTGATATTTTAGGGCTAGAAACAGAAGGGGAAATTCAGTTTGGTCATCTATACGTTATACCTATGGAAGGTACAGGGATTGTGTTAGATAGCAAGATTTATTCAGAGGATAGAATATTTAAAACTCCAGCATTCCACTTCAATACAAAAAACATTGAGGAAGCATTTCATTTTATGAAGATGAAGGGTGTTAATTTGACAACAGAAATTGAACATAATCATTATTTTAATTTCAAAGACCCTGATGGAAATATGTTAATGATTTGCGAATGTTAATAGTAAGTTAACTGGTGCTTATGTTCATGTTAATGCTACTCAGTAAGAGTAGCATTTTCTATTTTAACAATAAAAAATGAAACCAATAAAGAACTCAGTCGTCTTAGCATTAAGTGAGAAATGAGGTGGTATAAGCTTGAGTAGAGTGATGGGTAAGGAAAATGGAAATCCAGAAAATAAAGAGGCCTGGTTTGAAACGATTATGGATGAATATGGTGACAGGCTAACTAAGCTTTCCTATAACTATACAAAGGATTGGAGTCTGGCAGAAGATATCGTTCAGGATGTATTCATTACTTGTTATAAAGAATATGAAAATCTTGATAAGATTGTATCTTATAAAGCTTGGATATTTAGAATCACAATAAATAAGTGTAAAGATGTAGTAAAGAGTTCTGTTTTTAAAAGGGTTGTTACCAACTCGAACCTCCTTTTACTTACAAAATCTTCAGAACTATCACCGGAAATGTCCATAATCAAGAGTAGCGAAGAGGCATTTTTATCTACTTGTGTTTTACTACTACCCATTAAATATCGTGAGGTTATTACACTATATTATTATGAGGGGTTATCGATTGAAGAAATAAGTGAAATCTTGAAGATAAATAGAAATACCATAAAAACTAGACTGGATAGGGCAAGGATGAAATTAAAAGCATTGATGGAAAGGTGGAGGTAAAATGGAGAAAGAACTAAGCAATTTACGAAAAGCAATGAATTCTTCCACTCACAAAGGTGTACACTTTACAGAAATACAGAAAAAAAAGATTAGAGCCTCACTTCATCAGCAAGAAATAAATGGTAGTAGAAAACCAAATTTATCTATTTATTTCATCACCGCTCTGGCAGCATCCTTGTTTGTCATATTGTTTTATACAGATTTATTAGCCAATTTATCTTCGCATGAGGGTGTGAAGCAAGGAACCAAGCAGACTCTTGAAAGCGAGTGGAAGGTTAGAAATGAATACGCAAGGAAGGGTCAGGTCCTGTTCAGTGTTTCCCCAGATCCTAATCTTACTGCCGGTAAACCTTTTGGCTATATGTTTAGTTTTAAGGAACCTTTTGTTGCCTATAAGGGAAAAGAAATAGAAATATACGCGCATAAAGAGACAGGGGAGCGTATTAATGTATTACCTCCAAAAAAGATTACCGAACCTTCCCCTGGATACTCAAGTTTAGGTAGATTCACTACATCATTAATGGTACCCGAAAGCGGACTTTGGAAGTATGAAATATTTCTTGATAAGAAATTATACGGAGACGTCGTATTGTCTGTTGGAGATGTTCCTAACTTTGTAAAAACAATGGACTTCGAAATGATTGACTGGAACCGAAAAGCGGTGAATTTAGGTAACAATATCATAGGGAATGAAAATAAATCCGGTGTTATTGGTGCTGATAAGCCAAGCATAAACAGTAATCAAAAGTGGATGTGGCATCTTTGGGGGACTGAAAATCCCACTCAGCTAACGGTTGTAGGTTTTCACAGAGAAACCAAAACGGTCCACCAAATCCTAACAACAGGTTGGTCGATAGGTCTTGGAGGCGAGAATAATGGAGCAGATGCTCACACACCTTCAAGCGTAAACATTCCAACAGCAGGAGAATGGGCGATATTACTTTATGTTGATGAGAAACTTTTCGATGTATTAATCTATAACATTCATCATTAATTAAATAGGCAAAGAAGGATGTTAACAATCATGTTAACGTCCTTCTTTGGCATTTATTGCAACACTTTTAATGACATATTTTGCGATGAAGTGGTTTATGGGAATAATGAAAAATGGAAAGCTGGTTTATTTCACATACTATTGTTTCATCGTAGGAGCATTACTTCTAATTTTCTTCTAACGGATATTAACTTTTGAACTACCAGTGCGTTTCTTCCAGATCAGCTGCCATTTCAGGCGGCTTTTTCTTATTGCTAAAGCAACAGTTCAGTACAAGATTAAGTAATAATAAAGGGAAAATAAGACAACAGATAGAAGTAGATATATAGAAATTAGGAGGGTTTTTATGGAAGAATATCAAATGGTTATATACGCTCCTTTCAATGTCCATATGTAGAGGTTGCGACAGAATATATAATTGTAGGTGCGAATAAATTGGGTATTGATGTCAAAATAATTGATTTTAAAAACAGAGAAGAATATTTATAGATTGATAAATTATCATATATCAAACGAAAAAAGGAGATTTTCATGTTGATTTATAAAAGATTTCAAAGGAGACTAAATAATGGATGAAAAATTATTAAGGATAGGAACCACATATATACCAGTAACGAATGTTGACCTTTCTTCAGATTGGTATGTAAAAAAATTAGGGGCAGAATTAAGCTACAAGGATCAAGACAAAGCTATTCTAAACTTTGCCAATCAAAGCATTTTTCTTGTGAAGTCTAATGAAAATCAAAGTTCAAATTTCTTTGATATTTACGGCAATGAGCATTTTTCGCTAACATTCGAAGTAAATGGATTAAATGCATTAAAAGCTATACATAGAGACTTTAAGGAAAACAAAATTAGGGTTGGGGAGATTGAGGACAGAGGACATTCTGGGAGGAATTTTGTTTTTTATGATTTAGATGGTAATAAATTTGATGTTTGGAGTGAACTTAGTCCAGTCTTCAAAGAAAAGTTTCTTAATTAGGAAAAGGGGTTTCTCTAAGAATTTTCTTTATACTATCGATAAAAGGGGGGGGGGCAGAAATGGAGTATCGGATTGAGAATCTTGATTTTGATTTAAAGGTTATAGGGAAAGGAAAGATAGTCAAAACAAGTAAAGCCTATAAAACAATTCCTACGCTTTGGAGTGGGGCCAAAAAAGATGGATTTATGCAGCAATTGATTGATATGTCCTGGGAAGAACCAAAATGCACACTTGAAAGTCTTTTGGGCGTTTGTGGAAAAGAAGCAGCCATTATAGATGAAGAATTTACATACTTTATGGGTATCCGATATGATGGAGAGGTCCCAAGTGATATGGAAACGTTAACTATAACTCATAGTACATGGGCTGTTTTTCCAGGTATAGCGGATGCTTGGCAGCGCTTATACACAGAATGGTTTCCAACTTCTGGATACGAACTTGCTGATATGCCTTGTATCGAATGTTATTATCCACCAAAGCATAAACCTAGAAACGAACTCTGGATTCCAGTAATGCCTAAATAAAAACATATTAATAATATAAAAATCATTATTGAGCACCCTCATGGTGCTTTTTTTGCCCGAAAAATCAAAAAATATTTTTATCCTAGCAAGTAAAATTAAGATAAAATAAATAGTATAGGTTCAACGAAGCAAGCAGCGGAGGGTTCATTGTTGAAAACCAAACATTTCAAGTTTAAATTAAGTACGGTTATTATTTTTTATGTTTGTTTAGTAGTACTTGTATCTTTAATGATTACAGATTTGTTAATAAGTAATACCGTCAGTGAAAATATTAGAATACATCAGGAAGAGAAAGCTAGGATGATTTCAAGATCGATTGCAACCTCTACGATTATTATTGAAGCATTGAAGGACGAACAGAAGACAAAGGAGATCCAGGAGCATACCTTGGAAATTCAATCTGCCACCGACATGATGTTTATCGTCGTCATGGATATGAAAGGGATCCGGAAGTC
Organism: Neobacillus niacini; assembly: GCF_036961885.1. Taxonomy (GTDB): domain Bacteria; phylum Bacillota; class Bacilli; order Bacillales; family Cytobacillaceae; genus Neobacillus; species Neobacillus niacini_H. Next base: position 35,818 of record NZ_JBALNQ010000023.1, read on the forward strand.
GCACCCTAATCCAGAACAAATTGGAAAACACTTTGTTGGTGGGGATGAAAAGAAAGCGCTTAACGGGGAAGAGTATGTATCAAGTTCGCGAGGGACTTTAGGGGAATCATTAAGAGCCTTTACACCCATTTACAATGTGGTTGGTGAACAGATTGGTGCGGTAGCAGTCGGTATTTCGCTGGAAAGTGTAGAAGCTGCCTTGGGGAAAAGTCACCGAAGCATCCTTACTGTCACTGTGTTAGGTTTACTTGTTGGGATTATTGGTGCTGTATTACTAGCGAGATATATTAAGAGAATTCTATTTGGCCTTGAACCTTTTGCGATTGCTAAAATTTTTGAGGAGCGCAGCACCATGCTCCAGTCTACACATGAGGGAATTATTGCTGTTGATCATGAACAAACTATCACCTTGGTTAATCAATCAGCAAGGCAAATTTTTCAAAGGGCAGGGCTTTTCCAAGAACCTATTGGAATGAAAATTCATGATTATTTGTCTACAACCAGACTTGATCAAGTTTTGGAAACAGGCCATTCGGAATTAGATGAAGAACAGATTATTAATGGTGTCTCGATACTGGTAAATCGTGTCCCCCTTGTTGTTAATGGCGAGGTTGTTGGTGCGATTTCAACCTTCCGGGACAAGACCGATGTCAAACAAATGGCAGAGCAATTGACAGGTGTGAAAAACTATGCGGATGCGCTTCGTGCACAATCCCATGAGTTTATGAATCGCTTGCATGTCATACTTGGAATGGCCCAAATGAAGTACTACGATGAACTAACGGATTTTATTCGTACTTTAGTTGGCCATTATAATCAGGAGCTCGGAAACATCGCCCAGCATATTAAAGACCCTGCACTGGCAGGATTTCTTATGGGGAAATTAAGCTATGCCAGGGAAGAAAATGTGGAGTTTATTATAGAGGTCAATACTGTGATCCCTGAGCCGGCGAATCCTAAGAGTGCCCATGAGTTAATCACCATTCTTGGAAATTTAATCGATAACGCGATTGAAGCTATGGCTGACTCTATCGATAAAACACTTGAGGTTGTCCTTAACTTTTCGGATGAAGTATTGACAATGGATGTTTTGGACTCCGGGCCAGGAATTCCTGATGAGATTCAAAAAAGAGTTTTTGAAAAAGGCTATTCCACAAAAGGCGATAATCGTGGCTATGGACTTTATTTGGTTACAAAAAGTATTGAGAACTTAGGCGGAGAAATGATCGTTGATTCTAGATCACTGCTAGGAACAGAGATTCATATACGAATTCCTTACGGGGTAAAGGAGGCGAAACATGATTAAGGTTCTGATAGTAGAAGATGATCCAATGGTAGCAGAGTTTAATAAACGTTATTTGAAAGAAATGAAGGGATTTTGTTTATCTGGTATTGTCCATAACGTTAAGGATGCCAAGGAGTTTCTTGAGAGGGAACAGGTTAACCTCATGTTACTTGATGTCTATATGCCAGGTACCAATGGTCTGGAACTGCTTCATTATATTAGAGAACAAAAAGTGGACGTTGATGTTATTTTAATAACCGCTGCTGCAGACACAGAAAAAATCCAAACTGCCTTAAGGCTTGGCGCAGTTGATTTTTTGATTAAACCGTTTGAGTTTGATCGATTTAACCAAGCATTGCAGCAATATAAAGAAAAATACGCTATTTTTGAAAAGAACAAAGTCTATAAACAGGAAGATTTAGATGATAGGATCCTTCATTCTAATCAAAAAACGTCTGAGGCTGTAACCGATGATTTGCCAAAAGGTTTAACCTTTAGTACGTTACAGAACATTATCAATGTGATTAAATCCAAAGAAGGCAGCCTTTTTTCAACCGATGATATCGCAGAGAGTACCTACATATCGCGAGTATCAGTCCGAAAATACTTGAAATATCTAACCCAACTCGGAGTACTTGAGGAGTCATTGACATATGGAATTGGAAGACCCGTTTACTTTTACACATTGAAAAAGGATAAGCTTCATCTAGTGACTATTTATCTTTAAAAAAAGTGGCTTTTGCCACTTTTTTTAGTTGAATCGAATTTTTAAGAATAGAGGGCTATACCCACCAGTCCAGAAAGTGTAATAACATAAACAGGATTCCACCGGAGTTTGAGTAAAGCAAATAATGAAAGGCCAAAGATGATTACTAAGCTAATGGAACGGAACGATATATCTAATGTTATTAGATTATTGGCCAAAGCAAATTTAATCGCTGCGTAGATAATTAAACTCGTCACTAATGGCTTTAATCCATAAAACATTCTTTCCACTACAGGGTTATGGTGCAGTTTAATAAATAAGGCTGCAACGGTGATAACTAAGATAAGGGAGGGCAGCAAAATAGCAACCGCTGATAGGATAGCGCCACGGATGCCTGCAGCTGAATATCCGATTAGAATGGCACTATTGACGGCTACGGGTCCTGGGGAGATTCCAGCGAGTGCAATCATATTCGTCAATCGTTCAGCAGACATCCACCCGTATTCAGTTACTGCCTTTTCCATAATTGGAAGCATCGCATAGCCTCCTCCAAAGGAAACAAAGCCCATTAAAAAAAATGTTCGAAAAAGTTCCCACAATACCATTCTGATACACCACCTTGTTGTTAAATACCAGCACCCATAAAATAATCTGGATCCTTGGTAGGGTCTACTTCCGTAGCTTTCTTTACTTCTATGCTGTAGCCTAATTTTTTCTTAATGGATGTTACTACTAATCCAGTAATCGCCCCGAGCAGGATGGCAATAATCGGATGGATGAAAAATAGTACAGGTACTCCTATAACCATAATAATAAATGTAGTCTTGTCAAAAATGGCTGTTTTGGCAATTTTAAATCCCGCATAGACAATAATTGCTACAATTGTGGCTCTTATTGAAATAAATGCAGCTTCTAACTTTGGATTATCTTGAACATAAAAATAGGAGGTTCCTACACCAAGGACAATTAAAAAGGTGGGCAGTGAAACACCAATCAAAGCAGTAAGCGCTCCTCGGATCCCAGCAATTCTATGTCCAATAAATGTGGCTGAATTTATGGCAACAGCACCCGGTACAGTTTGAGATAAGGCGATTACATCGGAAATGTCTTCATGCGTTAACCATTTTCGCTTTTCTACTATTTCTTTTATGATTAAAGGGATCATCGCAAAACCCCCGCCAAACGTTACAGGACTAATCTTAAAAAACGACCAAAAAAGTTGAAACAATAAAACCCTTTGCGCTTTCGTTTTCATAAATATCCTTCTTTCCACAAGATCAAACAGAGAGAATCCATTCAACTTAATAATCCATCATCCTATATAAAGGTACCAAAAGAGAGCAGGTCGGTAAAGGCACAATAATTAGGTGAAATAATAAGGTGAAACAATTAGGTCAATAATTTGATGATAATAATTTGGTGACAATAATTTGGTGACAGGCACCACTCGTGGACACTGTCCACCTCAGGCGGACAGTTCATAGATGGAAAATGGAATAAATAAAAAAATGTGAGCCGGAGGGGCTCACATTTTTTTAGGCTATGCTGTGAATTGTTTTGTGTCTGGTACTTCCTGTACGGGTTTGAATTCGCCTTCGGTTTTGGAGATGATGACAGTTGCTACTCCGTTTCCGATGAGGTTTGTGATGGCACGTGCTTCTGACATGAAACGGTCAACCCCAAGAATAAGTGCCATTCCTTCCACCGGGATGGAAGGGAAAACCGCGAGTGTTGCAGCTAAAGTAACAAATCCGGAACCTGTTACACCTGCTGCTCCTTTTGAAGTTAACATCAACACCGCAAGCAGAGTGATTTGCTGCCAAATACTTAAGTCTACTCCATATGCTTGAGCGATAAAAAGTGCTGCCATCGAAAGATAAATCGAAGTTCCATCAAGATTAAAAGAATATCCAGTCGGAAGTACCAATCCTACAACAGGCTTAGAACAGCCGTACTTTTCAAGCTTTTCCATCATCTTTGGCAATGCTGCTTCAGAGGATGAAGTTCCGATTACGAGAAGGATTTCTTCTTTTATATAGGCAATGAATTTGAAAATACTAAAACCAAACAATTTAGCAATTCCGCCAAGAACTAAGATGATGAATAATGCCATTGTAAGATATACAGAGCCCATTAATTTTCCAAGATAAACAAGTGATCCAACTCCGAATTCTCCAATTGTGTATGCCATGGCACCAAATGCCGCAAATGGAGATACTTTCATAATAATGTTAACAATACCGAAGAAGACATCTGCAGTTTTTTCAAAAAATTCTAAAATTGGTTTTCCTTTATTACCTAAATGAGCCAATGAAATTCCGAATAAGACAGCTAAGAGAAGTACTGGTAATAGCTCTCCTTTTGCAAAAGCACCTATAAAGCTATCAGGAATAACCGATAAAACAAAATCCATAAATCCGTGACTAGTTTCAGCTGCTTTTTCTGTGTATTGAGAGATATCTCCTTTTCCAGCTTCTGCATCAATTCCCTTTCCAGCCTTTATAACGTTTGCAACGATAATCCCGATGGCTAATGCAATGGTGGAGACAATTTCAAAGTAAAGCAAAGCTTTGCCTCCGATTTTACCAACTTTCTTTAAATCTCCCATACCGGCGATTCCAATTACGATCGTTAGGAAAATAATTGGAGCAATCACCATTTTTACTAGTTTTATAAAAATATCTGCAATGACCTTTAGTTGTGAGCCAATCTCAGGAAAAACAAAACCTACTGAAATACCGAGAATAATCCCCAAAATAACCTGGGTAGTGAGATTCTTAAAATTTATTTTCATTATCCACGCCTCCTATTCATATTTTTGAAAACGATTTCAATTTATTGAATTATCCATATATTACAGTTTTGTGAATACTTAAAATAGTTTATATTACTTTAAAAATTGTTTTGTAATTAAAATAACTAGCCTGTTGATGAAATAATTGGAAAAAGTAAAAGCTGCCAAGTTGGCAGCCTGTCTGGAAAAATCATTGTTTACTGTTAGGATTTTGAATTGGAACATTCTTCGGCCTCTCTGGATAGGACGCCTTGCCTGAATCATCTGGACCAGTAAGTTGATTTCTTTGATTGAGTACTTTCCCGGTATATTCAATTGGATTATTTTTTGACATTTTTTCCACCTCCATGTAATAGTATGGTTGAAAAGTAAATGACCAATTCAACTGAGTATGAGTGGAGGAGGAAAAAATGCCGGTACCAAAACATATCGTTTCAGCGGCAGCGATAGTCTTAAATGAAAAGAATGAACTATTGCTGATTAAAGGCCCACGAAGAGGCTGGGAAATGCCTGGCGGGCAGGTGGAAGTAGGAGAATCCTTAAAGGATGCGGTTATCCGGGAAACAAAAGAAGAATCTGGGATTGATATTGAAGTTATAAAGTTTTGTGGGATCTTTCAGAACGTAGAGGAATCCATTTGTAATACATTATTTTTAGGGAAGCCAATTGGCGGGGAGTTAACAACGAGTCCAGAAAGTCTGGAAGTTGGATTCTTTCCGCTGGAAGTAGCTTTGGAAATGGTCACATGGAATAACTTTAGACAAAGAATTGAATATTGTTTAGACGAGCAACATCATCCTTTTTATTTTGGTTTTTAACATGTTTAAAATACATATAAAAAGCGGCTTAATGCCGCTTTTTTGGAACCATTTAGAGACTGCCTATCAAATTTTTAATTTTTATTATCCAAAAAATAAATCAAGGATATTGGAGGATTTGGATGTTTTTTTATTATAGAATTCGGAATATCCACATTTTTTACAAGAGATAACGATAAACGTGTTATGCTGAAGATCAAGAATTTTAGATATGCCAGTTCCGGTCATAGCAACTTCCTTTTGCCCAGTATCTCGGGACCCACATTTTATACAACCTTTTTCGCTCATTATTTATTCCTCCCTTTTAAAAAAACTTCCATATATTTACGGAAATAATACTCAAAAGGTTTCATAATAATCAACTAAGCTTGTCGTCACATCAGAAAAAAGGTAAAATTCAATAAAAGTAGAAATGAGGGATGATAGTGGCATTTGATATTTCAATGCTTGGGATGGGTTATTTTAGCCTAGAATCTGCAGCAGTTGATAAGAGTCCAAGTGAGATGGTTATCACTGACGATAAAGAGAAAAGCTTTTACATCGTATCACGCGAAATTTATGAGAATGGTCCCCAGCAAGAAGGATATAAAATCATCGTTAATGAAGGAGAGTAAGTAATTCTCCTATAAGCAAGATGCGTGGTGATCCTACCGGGTTCCGTATCACAAGCTTTTATTGTTAGCCCACGTAATGAATTTAAACAATCGGGTGCATTGATCCACGAAGGATTAATGCACCTTTTTGTTGAACTTTATTGAAGTTACGAGGAAGGTTATCTGCCACATTGAGATTGTCATGATTCGGTGTTTTTTACTAAAGCAATAGTCATTTTCATTTTTATGAGAAAATTAAAAATGGGGAGTGTCATATATGCAATCAAAGGATTATAAGTTTAAAATAGTCAAAGCTAATAAAACAGATTTAGATATAAGAAAAATGATGGCTGAAATTTTTGCAGAAAGCTTTACACAATGGCTTATCTTTTTTTCCAAAGATAAAAACGTTATTGCAAAAGCTTTTGCTCATATGTTTATTTTGGAACAATTTTATGTAGCTATAGCAAATGGCGAAGTTGCTGGAGTTACGGCATGTACAGATGGAAAAAATAGATCGGTAAGATTAAATAAAAAAGAGTTGAGAAAGCACTTAGGTTTCTTCAAGGGAAGCATGGCAGGAATCTTTTTAAAAAAGGAATTTGAAGCTCCTTATGAAAACTTCCCTCCAAATACAGGATCAGTTGAATTTGTTGGAACGGCACCGAAATTCCGTGGACAGGGTGTAGCATCTCAAATCATCCTGCATATCATTGAAAATACACCGTACAATGATTACATCATTGAAGAAGTTGCAGATACGAATACACCGGCAATGCAGTTGTATAGGAAACTTGGTTTTGAAGAATACAAAAGAAAGCCTATCCCAGAGAAGATAGCCAAGAAAATTGGAGTCAATAATTTTTTGTCTTTGAAGTATGTAAAAAGATAAGGGTTTTCTTTTGAAACATTGGGGAAGGTGAAGGATAATTGAACTAAATGAGAACCCTATTTTTCCTAGATTGTGAGTATTTCACTTAAACTAAAGGAAAATAAAAGGAGGATAGCATAGAGAATGAAGCGTCAAAGGACATTTTTTACTATTAATGATCTGGTTTTTGAAATTAAGAAACCGGAAATTACACTTAAGAAAATCCGAGTAGCACAAGTTAAAATTGAAAATGAGGAATACAAAGAACTGAGAAAAAAATTCGATGAAGATGTTTTTCATCTAGAAAAAAAACCAGAAGGATGGTTTATAACACAAAAAGAGTAAGCCCCATACGATTGAATAAATGATTAGCAGTAATTCCAGATTTAAACTTTTTTAAATCGCAAAATATCTGATATAGTAGTCTTTGAGAAAGGAATGAAGACTACAGATGAAATGTTATTCAATAGATTTAGACGGTACGCTATTAAATTCTGAACATGAAATTTCAGAGGCAAACCTACAAACCATTAATGAATTGCATGAACAGGGCCATACGGTTATTTTGAACACTGGCCGGGCTTATGCTGATGTTGTAAAAATAAATGCATTACAAAATTTAGAGATACCTATTTTTTGTGTCAATGGTTCCGTTTTATTTTCAAAATCGAAAGAACTTTTGTATGAAGCGACCATTCCGCTCTCCACCTATAAAGAAATCTTTCCAATCCTAAAAGAGCTAGGTGTAGGAATTCTTGTCTATACCAATTATGGAGGTTTTCCATCTACTTTGCCGCCATTACACAAAAAAAGCAAAGAAGAACTTAATACCCTCTTTGAAACGTTCAATTATGATCAGATTCTTGAAAAAGACCAGCTCAAAATTTATAAATTAATTGCTTTAACACACTATGACCAATTAGAAAAAATAGAAGAGGTTAAAAAGGCACTTAGTGGTAAGTTTGAGATTTCAATGGCTTCCTCATTTCCTAATAATGTTGAAATCACCTCAATTGAAGCGCATAAGGGAAAGGCATTATTGCGTTATCAGCAAATGATGAATCTAGATTTTGAAGAGATTATTGCATTTGGGGACGGCGGCAATGATCTAGCGATGTTCGAAGTAGCAACAACTTCTGTTGCCATGGCAAACGCACCACTTCATGTACAAGAAAAAGCAGACATCATTACAAAGTCAAATAATGAAGATGGATTTGCCCATGCAGTCCGTCATCTGCTTAATTTGAAAACAGAAAATATCGTATTGAAATAAGAGTAAAAGCCCAATTTCCATAGTGGAAATTGGGCTTTTATCAAAAGATAAGTATAAGTTTTTGAACTTAGTTTACTGTCCAGCTCCAACGCCCTAGCGGCTAGTGTCCTTCGCTCTCCGCCCTACGATAAGTCAACATCGAATCGCCTCTGGCTCTTCGTGTTTCCTTTATCTCAGTTGGAGCGCTCCACAAGGAACGCTCCGGCAGCATAGACTTCGCACGAAGAAAAAGCGTTAGCTTTTTCGAGGAGGCCATACTCCGCTGACCAGGGCGCTTGCGCTTTTCTGATTCTAATTGCTTACCGACTTTTTCAAGAATCCTAGTAAGAGAGCTGAAACAATTGCACCTATAACCACTGCTAATAAATACATCAACCAGTTACCATCAACAAGTGGCATGACGAATACTCCGCCGTGCGGAGCACGAAGTCCAATACTGAACAACATCGATAAAGCACCGGCTACGGCTGAACCTACCATAACGGATGGAATGACACGAAGGGGATCGGCTGCTGCAAATGGGATAGCTCCTTCGGTAATAAAGGAAAGCCCCATTATATAGTTCACTTTTCCTGCTTCACGATCTTGTGTACTGAATTTTTTCTTAAATAGAGTAGTCGCAAGTGCAATCCCCAGAGGAGGAACCATTCCGGCAGCCATGATGGCAGCCATTGGTTCATATACACCATTTGCTAATAACCCAGTACCAAATACATAAGCTGCTTTGTTAACGGGTCCACCCATATCAAAAGACATCATTAATCCTAAAATAATTCCAAGTAAAATCGCATTTCCTGTTCCTAGACCTGATAACCACTCGGAAATGGCTGTATTTAACGCACCAACAGGCTTATTGATAACAAACAGCATAATAAATCCGGTTAAAGCGATCCCTAATAAAGGGTATAATAGAATCGTTTTAATCCCTTCTAAGGAAGAAGGCATTCCAGCAAGTAACTTTTTCAAACCAACGACTAAATAACCTGCTAAGAAACCTGCTACAAGACCACCTAAGAAGCCAGCTCCACCGCTTGTAGCCAGCATCCCGCCGACCATCCCTGCCGCAAAACCTGGACGGTCCGCAATACTCATGGCAATAAATCCTGCTAAAATGGGAACCATTAAGGCAAAGGCATTTCCGCCGCCAATGGTCATTAGTGCTTCAGCTATTGGATGATAGGTTGGATCATCAGGATTTGCTGCATTGATTCCGAACATAAAGCTGATTGCGATTAAGATACCGCCGCCGACCACGAAAGGAAGCATGTTAGATACACCATTCATTAAATGCTTATAAATCGTTGCTCCAATCCCTCTTCCAGATTGTTCACTCTCCTGAGAGGTTTTCCCACTCCCGCTATAAATAGGTGCATCTTGTTTTAATGCTCGTTCGATTAGTTCCTTCGGTTTACGAATCCCTTCGGCTACAGCTGTTTCGATCACATGCTTGCCATTGAAGCGGTTCATTTCGACCTTTGTATCTGCAGCCACTATAACAGCTACTGCGTTCTCAATTTCCTCCGCAGTAAGGATGTTTTTAGCACCGCCGGAACCGTTTGTTTCAACCTTAATATCAACACCCATTTCTGCTGCTTTTGCCTTTAGCGAATCAGCCGACATATATGTGTGAGCGATACCGGTAGGGCAGGCTGTTACCGCAACAATAAATTGTTTCTTGCCAGCCATCGATTGATCTTCTTCTTTTTCTTCTTTGTCATGGGTATTAATAATCGCTACTACATCATCGGCTGTAGTTGCTTCTAAAAGTTGTTTCCGAACCTCTTCTTTTAAAAGTATCGTAGATAGTCGGGAAAGTGCTTCTAAATGTGTATTATTGGCACCTTCTGGAGCTGCGATCATAAAGAAGAGATGTGAAGGCTGACCATCAAGAGATTCGTAATTCACACCGGCTTTTGATCTTCCGAACGCAATAGCCGCATGTTTTACCGCGTTTGTTTTAGCATGGGGAATCGCAATACCTTCACCAATCCCAGTAGTGCTTTGTTCTTCTCTTTTAAAAATGGCCTGTTTAAATTCTGACCGATTGCTTAATTTACCTGCAGTGTCTAATACGGATACCAACTCTTCAATTGCATTTGCTTTTGTCACACTTGTTAATGAAAGGTTGATGGTTTCTTTTGTTAATAACTCTGTAATCCTCATCATCATTCTCCTCTTTGTTTTGTCTTTTCTACTATTACTTGAGGGAGCAAACCTTCCATTTTTTCGCGTGTGCATAATCCAATTGAAAAGGCAGTTGCACTTCCGGCTGCCACGCTAAAACGAAAAGCTTCTTCTATTGATTTTGTTTTTGCATAGGTTGCTAGAAATCCAGCAACCATTGAATCACCTGCACCTACTGAGCTTTTTACCTCTCCTTTAGGGACAGATGCTGTGAAGTCTTGGTCCTTGTTGATAAGGACAGCTCCCTTTTCTGCAAGAGATACAATTACATTTTGAGCGCCTTGTTTAATAAGCTCTCGTCCATAGAAAATTGCCTCATCGCTTGTGGTAATCACCGTATTGAATAAATCTCCAAGTTCATGATGATTCGGTTTTATCAGAAAGGGCTTTAATGGAAGAACTTTCTTCAGTAATTCCCCCTCTGCATCGACTACAAATTTTGTACCATTTTCATTACATAGTTTCACAAGCTCTTCATAGGTATTCTCTGGCATAGTGGAAGGGATGCTTCCAGCCAGAACGAGGATATCTTCATTTGTTAGTTCACGAATTTTTCTCTTCAGAGCTTCAAAGTTTTCTGCGGTAATCTTTGGTCCTTTTGCATTAATTTCTGTTTCTTTTTCGGACTTAAGCTTTACATTAATTCTTGTATCTTCAGCGACTCTCACAAAGTCTGTTTGTATCTCTAGTGATTTTAGGAACTCCTCAATATATTCACCGGTAAAACCACCAAGGAATCCGAGGGCACGACTGTCAACATCTAATCGTTTTAATACTTGAGAAACATTGATTCCTTTTCCACCAGGGAATTTTGTTTCATTTTTTGTACGGTTTAACGCACCAAGAGTTACTTGGTCTACTTCTACAATGTAATCAAGTGATGGATTTAAAGTAACTGTGTAAATCATGAGGTAACCACCTTTATTTTTGTCTTACTTTGATATTGCTCCTGGGTATCAGGGTCTAATTCATTGGTTATAATTATTGCTTGGTGAAGGTCAGCAATTTTTGCAAAAGCAATTTCCGAAAACTTGGATTCGTCTGCTACTACGAATGCTTCCCGTGATAAAGAAAGGGCTAGTTGCTTAATCAATGCTTCCTCAGGGTCTGGAGTTGTATAGCCAAATTGGGAATGTATCCCGTTCACACCCATAAAACACTTATCAAAACGATACTGTTCTAAACTGTTTAATGCCCCTCGTCCAATCAACGCTTTTGTTTTTGGCTTAGCATTGCCGCCAAGTAAAAATGTTTTTATATTCTTTTCAATTAATTCATTCACGTGGGTTAGTCCGTTTGTCACTACTACAATATTTTCTGGAAGAAATGCGATCATTTCGAAAATAGTAGATCCAGCATCTAGATAAATACAGTCACCTTCATCGACTAAACTGCTAGCAAACTGTGCAATTTGGCGTTTTGTTTGAAGGTTTTTGGAAGATTTCTCTGACATGCTTGGTTCCTGCAGCTTACCTTGTAGTTTAGCAGCACCACCATGGACTCTCTTGAGAAATTTTCCTTGTTCTAACTGGATAAGATCTCTTCGAATTGTTGATTCAGAGGAATTCGTTAAGTCCACAAGTTCCTGAAGTTTCACCGTATTCTTTACTTTCAATGCTTCTAATATCATTTGATGGCGTTCTGGCTCTAACATTAATATCGCCCTCCTAAAACGCTTTCATTTTATATTTTCATTCTACAACTACAAACGATAAAAATCAACCAAAAAAATTCAAAATCATTCTTTTTCGTTCAAAGAACTTCAAATAAAAAAGATGCCTAGAAGGCATCCTGATTCATAGCTAGTATTCCCAAATAGATTTAAAATGGTTCTCTTATATTGTAACGGCGTAGAATCGTTTCAATCCTCATAGCAGTACTTAAATTACCCAAAACTCTGACTCTGCCAGTGAGTAAAGCCATTGTGCCACTTTGTTTTCCTAAGACAAATTTCTTAAAACTATCATATGACAGCTGCATCGTGCAAGTCGGAGTTGTCTCTACCCCTTTTTTAATGGTTAATGAGCCATTTTTGAAAAAATGCTGATAGGTACCTTTTTCCTCACCAGAAACATCATACTGAACAACAGCATTAAATCCTTTAATAGGTCCAGGGTTTTGATTGAAAATTTCCTCGATTCTTTCCATTAGGGCTGCTAAAGAATACTCTTTAATTGCTTTCACCATCAGGTAATTCCTCCTAGAAATTAGTAAAACCAAGCATATTTCATCTATAATAATACTAATAAGTCCGAGGAAAGACGGTGAACGTTTTTCGAATCTTTTAGATTTTTCACGCTTTTTAGAAATAAAAAGATTTTAGTTAAAAATATAGATATATTTGAAACCTTATTGAGTATAATACGTATATGTAAATGTTAAGTATGAAAAAAATTATTATAGATAGGAAGAATAAATTTGGGCGCAATTATTTTAGTAATAGGTAAGTATATCTATGATATCTATTATTGGTTGATCTTGATTAATATTTTTGGTTCCTGGTTCCCGCAATTTCAAACATCTAAGATTGGATCGCTGGTTGGGAGACTCGTCAACCCTTACCTATCTATCTTTAGAAAATTTATTCCACCACTAGGTATGATTGATTTCTCACCAATCATTGCGATCATCGCCTATAGCTACATAGGCAGATTTGCGCTTGAGGGACTTCGTCAATTATTAATCATGTTAGGTGCAATTTAATACGATGTTTATATAGGGCTTTACTTACATTACCTTGTAAGTAAAGCCCTATTGTTGTTGTGGGAATTTTTGTACGATTAGGAAATGTTCTGAGTATCACTTCATTGGTAAATTAAGTTATTCTTAAAAGTAGGAGGATAAAAAGGGGGAGATGTTCGTGAAATCAGCATTAATTCTTGGGGGAACACAATTTGTTGGTAAGAGGCTGGTGCAATTATTGCTTAATGAAAAGGTTGAGGTGACCATCGCAACAAGAGGAATGACGGCCGATTCCTTTGGTAATCAAATTTCTAGATTAATCATTGATCGGGAAGATGCTGAATCTTTGGAACGAGCTTTTTATAACCAGAAATGGGATGTTGTTTTTGATCAAACATGTTATTCCTCTCAAGAGGCACTTGATACGCTAAAAGTACTCAATGGAAAAGTCCAGAAGTATGTCTTTACTTCCAGTCAAGCAGTCTATGATTTTGGCACGAATCATACAGAAGATGGCTTTAATCCTTTCAAGTTTCAGCCAGCATTAAAGCCAAGAAGCGAGTACATAGGGTATGTAGGATACCAGGAAGCAAAACGTGCAGCAGAGGCGATTCTTTTTCAGCATGCTGATATTCCAGTGGTTGCAGTTAGATTCCCAATCATTCTAGGTCAAGATGATTATACGAATCGTTTGAAATTCCACGTAGAGCATGTGATAGAAGAAAAAGCAATGTTCATTGCAAATCCTGACTATAGATATAGCTTTATTGATTCTGGAGAAGCTGCTGCTTTCTTATACAGCATGGCTAAATCTGACTTTCAAGGCGGCATTAATCCAGGCTCTGAAGCAGATTGCAGTTTAAGTGAACTATTTACGTTGATTGAAGAACTTGTACCCGGTAGAGCAATTTTAAGTAAAGAGGGAGATCCATCTCCCTATAATTTGCCTGGGTCGTGGTCGGTCAATACGAGTCTTGTTCAGTCTATGGGATTCCGATTTATCCCTTTAGATAAGCTTTTAAAAACATTAATCCTACATTATTCATAGGGAGTGTATAGAATGAGTATTCAAAAAGCAACGATAAATGAACTAGATTCCATAGCAGAACTATTTAATTCCTATCGAGTTTTTTATCATCAGGAATCGAATCTTGAAGGTCCGAGAGAATTTTTAAAAAAAAGATTAGTAAACGAGGAATCAGTCGTTTTTATTGCTAATGATGAGGGGCATGCAGTGGGCTTTGTGCAGTTGTACCCGACCTTTTCATCTGTAAGTATGAAAAAGTCCTGGGTCTTAAATGATTTATTTGTAAATGAGTCTGCTCGTAAAAAAGGGTTTGGGGAAAAGTTACTAAAAAAGGCGATTGAATTTGCCGAGGAAACAGGTGCCAAAGGATTATTTTTAGAAACAGGTCACGATAATGTGACTGCCCAGAGACTTTATGAAAAAATAGGCTTTAAAAAAGAAACGAATTATTTTTACTATTATTCATTGTGATTACATAAACTACCCATGAAGAAATTTAGGAGGTAGTCAAAGTGAATGATAATAATGAAACTTCAACGATCATTTCCAATGAGGCATTGCAGGGTAAACCGTATCTGGATATTGACCGAGTTATCACAGAAGGAAAAAATAACAATTCTGCTCAGAATAGGAATGATACTAAAGGGTAGGATACTACAGCAAAAGTTAAGAGGCCGATGGGTCTCTTTTTATTTATAAAATAAAATTCTAACTGCATTAAAGTAGATGGATTTTGAACTTTTTGAAGGCATAGTAGAAATGGATGAAACCTATTTTCTCTATTCCCGAGAAAGGAAAACGGAATATCCAAGGACGAAAACCAAGGTTACGCGGTGGGAGTTCAGAGTTTAGAGGAATAAGCAAGGACCAAGTATGCGTTCTTGTAGCTAGAGACCGCCAAAAGAGAACGTTTTCCAGAACAATTGGAAAAGGGCACATTATAAAAAAGAGTTGTTAAAGTGCAGGTTAATTCAATAATCTGAAGGAATAAGGGATATAGAAAGGGAACTATTTGATATACCAGATTAAATAAAGGAGAGTAGGCTATGAGTAAATCATTTATTGAACAAGTACATTATATTAGAATTCCTGTAAGAGATTTAGAACTGTCTGCACAATGGTATAGAGATGTATTAGGGCTCCAGTTACTAAACAATACTGAGGAATTTGGAATTTTAAAAGTAAATGAAGGACCTTTCTTACTTATCTTAGTTCCTACCGAAGATGAAACATTTGCACATTTTACAATTGATAATGAACAAGAATTTAGCATTGGCTTTACAAGTCCAGAATTATCTAAATTTCATCAACACTTAATTGATAATCAAGTAAATGTCGAGGATATAAAAGAAGATAATGGTCATGCCTTTTTCCACTTTTATGACCCAAATGGTAATAAACTTCAAGTACACTGGTAAGATTATAATAAATAACCTTATTTCATTATCTCATCTTTAACGGAATAAGAACGGGAACGTCCAAACAGACGTTCCCGTATTTTTTGCCTGAAAAACAACAATACTATTTAACATAGCCATTTATAAAGAAAATTTTTAAAAAAGTAAAGCCAAATAAAGATATTAGCAGTCTAATAGGTGAAAGGGAGAAGAGGTGGTTCTAATTATTCACTTAGTGAAAAAGGCTCAAAAAGGTAATGATAAGGCATTCTTAACCTTGTTCCAAGAATATGAAGAAGAAATTTATCGTATGGCATACATCTATGTGAAAAATCAAAATGATGCCTTAGATGTTGTTCAAGAAACAGCCTATCGATCCTTTAAATCTATTAAAAATCTTAAAGAGCCAAAATATTTTAAAACATGGTTGGTGAAGATTGCGATTAATTGTGCTCTAGATATACTGCGAAAACGACAAAAAGTAATTCCTTTAAGGCCAAGGCAGGAGGAATTGATCTCGGAAGAAGCAAAAGATGACATTGTTCTCGAAATCACGCTTAGAGACTTATTTGAATTGCTAACAGAGGAAGAAAAAAGCGTGATTATATTAAGATTTTATCAGGATCTAACGATCAATGAGGTCGCGGGAACGCTGGATATCCCATTAGGTACGGCCAAAACTATTTTGTATCGCAGTATCAAAAAACTCCGTCATGAACTGAAGGGAGAAGATGTTTTATGAGCAATAACATTAAAAGTGAAATGAACAAAATTGATGTACCAAAAGAACTTCATGAAAGAAGTAAGAGCGGAATCCATCAGGCGAAAAATGAAATGTCCGGTAATCATAGATATTGGATGAAGGGAATGGTGTTGGCGGCAGGTTTGCTTGTTATGCTAGGCGGATATGGAGTATATAAGAATACGTTGCAAACAGAACAAGCACTGCCTAATAACAAAAGTCCACAAGTGATAGAAGGAAAAGGAATCGTGATTCCGGCAATAGAACTACCTGATACAACTTCCAAAAATGAATCCTATGATATGATCGGCCTAATCGTCTATAACGGAAAAATATATACCCAAACGGCAACCAGTATTGAGGTAGAAGAAGCCAAATCCCTGCTGGGAGAGAAGCTAGGGAGGACAAAAGGTACCATTGATGAATGGAGTTCCCAAGATGAGTATTCAAAAGAGTTCGCTTCATCCATTGGTGAAATGGATGTATACACTGCAAAAGGGTATGACAAGGATTTTAGAATCATGGTGTATTCTGAACGTGGTGGAGACTTCTATGCTGAGTTTTACGAATGCCTCAATGGAATAACGATCGCCACCGGCCAGGATGTTTTCGGAAAACTTAAGATTGATGGTAATCTCCTAAATGCACAATATCGAAAGTTTAGTGACTGGGATTTTGATAAACAACATTATTATCCAATCAACGATCCAGCGATTTTGCAATCCTTCGTTGAAGCACTAAATCAAACGGTTCCCCATCCACGGGAAGGTGTTGAAGCAGCGTTAGGTGATTTTAGAAATGATGATGGCTCCAAGGAGTTGATTCTCAATCTACAAGATGGGTCAAAAATAAGCCTATTTTTAATAAAAGGTGGTTATATTCGGTATGGATTTACAGATGTGTATTTTAAAATGGAGAATGAGGCTTTTATGAAGATGTGGGATCAAATGAATGTTAAATAAAATTTTTAAATTGACTTTTGGGAATTAATTGAATATTATATTGTTAATTTATTAAATAAAGGCATTGAAGAGAAAAAGTAAAATGATCTTGTTTTTCCACAGAGAGCTTCGGGAGCTGAAAAGAAGCAAAAACACTCATTTGAACAATGGTCTCTGAGCTTCGTACTGAACATACCATTGGTATTAGTAGGCTGCGACGAGTTTTGACGCTCGTTATCAACGTCACAGTATAAGAGTAGTTTTATAAAACTCCGTACTTGCTGAGGCAGATGGTGTGAGCTATTTGCGAAATAAGGTGGTATCACGTGGAATTCAAACCTCGTCCTTAACTTTTACAGTTAAGGGCGGGGTTTTTTTATTTTTATTAAAGGCTCTTTTCTTAAACTTTGTTGCTTTTAGGTAAATAAATTATTATTTGTGCTGTGTATTAGCAGAAACAGCATAAATTCAATAAGAAAAGAGCATGCAAACTAAATTCAAAGGCGTAAAAATACTATTGCCACGTTAAAGTCGGCTTTAAGACTTTAACAACAATCGTTACGAAAACAGCCTTATTAAAAAATGGAGGTTTTACAAATGAGTATTTTTATTGGCGGTGCATGGGCTTATGCGAACGGTTCATTGCATTTGGGTCATATTTCGAGTCTACTGCCTGGAGATATATTGGCAAGATATTACCGGTTAAAACGGGAACAAGTACTATATGTTTCCGGAAGCGATTGTAATGGAACACCGATTACGATACGTGCAAAACAAGAGGGAGTATCACCGAAAGTTATTACAGATCGATTCCACCAAGAATTCGTTGATTGTTTTACAAAACTAGGATTTACCTATGATACTTATACTCGAACCGATACGGATCATCATCATAAAATTGTCCAAGAGATTTTTTTACAGCTGCTTGATAAAGGTCTTATCTATAAAAAAGAAATTGAACAAACCTATTGTGAAACATGTTCCCAGTTCTTACCTGAACGATATGTGGAAGGAATCTGTCCAGTATGCAAAGAACCGTCTCGAGGGGATCAGTGTGATCATTGTTCCACTATTTTAGAACCACTTGAATTACTGAATAGTAGATGCAAAATCTGTGGACATCCACCTACTACAAGATTCACGGAGCATTTTTACTTTTCACTAAGTTCCCTTCAAGATCAATTGGAAAACTATGTCCAACATGCAGAAAATAATAAGCTATGGAGGGACAATGCGATTTCTCTTAGTAAACGTTATTTAAAGGAAGGGTTACAGGATCGAGCTGTATCTCGAGATTTGCCTATTGGAGTAAGTGTTCCTGTTGCTGGATTTGAAGAAAAGAAGATTTATGTGTGGATTGAAGCTGTCTCAGGTTATTATACTGCCAGTAAGCTGTGGGCAAAGGAAACTGGTAAAGATGATTCATCATTCTGGAATTCAGCGGTAACATCCTATTACGTTCACGGGAAAGATAATATTCCGTTTCATTCCATTATTTGGCCAGGAATATTGGCAGGTCTTGGTAAAGAACCATTGCCGACCCATATCGTTTCTAACGAGTATCTGACATTAGAAAAAAAGAAATTGTCCACCAGTAAAAATTGGGCCGTATGGGTTCCTGATATTTTAGAAAGGTATGACCCAGATTCGATTCGTTATTTTTTAACAATAAACGCTCCAGAAAGTCGGGATGCTGATTTTTCTTGGAAAGAATTTATTTACAGTCATAATAGTGAATTGCTAGGGGCGTATGGTAATTTTGTAAATCGGACGTTGAAGTTCATTACGAAATCATTTGATGGTGTAATTCCAGAAAGGGCTATTTCACCTGCTATTCAAGATAAAGTCCAATCTTTATATGAGGAAACAGGCTGCTTAATTGAAGCTGCCTCTTTTAAACAAGCCTTGGAAAGAGTATTCGAACTGGTTCGATTCTCAAATAAATATTTTGATGAACAACAGCCTTGGAAACAGGTCAAGGAAGAATCAGAGTCATGTGGACAAACTCTTGCAGATTGCGTTTATTTGATTGCCAACTTAGCACATATCCTAACTCCGTTTCTTCCATTTTCAAGTGAAAAGGTTAAAAATCTGCTGAAAATATCAGAGACAAGCTGGAAGCCCTTTTTGGTTAAACCAACAGTATTATCAAATGTCGAGCCTTTATTTGAACGAATAGATCCAACAAGAATAGAAGAGGAGCTTGAAAGGTTAAACAAACAAACAGTATAAACCTTTAATTTTCTATCTCCTTTGAATTTTAGTAATATACTAGATATAACATTTAAATATAAAGGGTGGATGTTTATGGAGATTCGACTGCTAACACCTTCGGATGCTAAAAGCTATTGGGAACTGAGATTAGAAGCTTTAAAGCAAGCGCCTGAGGCATTTTTAACAAGTTATGAAGATGCGATAAAAAGAGAAGATCCTATCTCCCAGGTTGCACGGAATTTCACCGAAGAAGTGAATCATACCTTTGGGGCCTTTGAAGGTGACGAGCTAATTGGGGTTGTCACATTGTTGCAAGAAAAAGCTGAAAAAATTCAGCATCGTGCCAACATTTATGCCATGTACGTCACACCTAGGAAGCAGGGTTTAGGTGTGGGCAAAGCATTGCTCACAGAAGCGATTAATAAAGCAAAAACAATTGAAGCCATTGAGAAAATAAATTTATCTGTGGTTGCAACGAATGAGGCTGCAAAAAAGCTATATACAAGTCTTGGCTTTAAAGTATATGGACTTGAAGAAAAGGCTATGAAACTGAATGGCGCATATTTAGATGATGAACATAGGGTGCTGCATTTAAAATGAGACTGAATCAAATAGATAAGGGGGAAGTAAAATGACAGAAAATAAGCAAGGAACTATAACAGTTGAGATAAACGCTGATGGATCGTTTAACCGTCAAAAAAATAGATTTGACACACCTTTTGGAATCGGTGAAGGTGAATTACCTGTTGAAGCAGGAAGATATCGACTATTATGGTCTGCGGTCTGCCCATGGGCACATCGTTCCGTCATCGTTCGAAGAGTTCTGGGATTAGAAGAGGTAATCAGTTTAGGTACAGCAAGCCCCATGCGGCCCAAGCTTCCTCATGTAGATTGGGAATTTTCATTAGATGAGAATGGAGTAGACCCAGTTTTGGGTATTCGCTATATGAGTGAAATCTATAAGAATGCGGATCCCAATTACTCTGGTAGACCCACGGTCCCTGTCATGGTAGATGTGAAGGAAAAAAAGGCAGTCAATAATGACTATTTTAAACTAACAAACTATCTCGAGACTGTTTGGGCACCATTTCACAAGGAAAATGCACCAGATTTGTACCCGGTTTCCCTACGAGGAGAAATAGATGCCTTAAACAATGTCATTTTCCATGAAGTGAACAATGGGGTATATAAATGTGGTTTTGCCCAATCCCAAGAAGCTTACGAACTGGCATATGATATTCTGTTTGCAAGATTAGATGTAATTGAGGAACGGCTATCGAAACAGCGTTTCTTATTTGGGGACTATATTACCGACTCGGATGTGCGCTTGTACGCTACATTGATCCGTTTTGATGCGGCCTATTACGCTGCTTTCAAAACAAATCGGAATCGTATTGTTGATTTTCCAAATCTATGGGGGTATTTGCGAGATTTATATCAAACTCCAGGGTTTGGAGATACCACTGATTTTGATGCGATTAAACGCCATTATCATCTATCTAATCATATAGCAAGTAATGATCAAAAAGGTCATAATGGTATTTTACCAAAGGGACCGGACCTTTCTGGCCTTCTCTCTCAGCATAATCGTCAACAATTAAGTAATAAGGCAGAAAAATTTCTCATCAAAGGGGTGTAGTGTATGATCATTCGTGAAGCTGTGGAAGGTGAATTAGCTTTCATTCGTGAACAAAGAGTAAGCTCTTATGAAGAGCATGCAGCCAAAATTCCAGATGGTCATTGGCAGGCTTTAAAACAGGGGATTTCATCAAAGGCAGATACACAGGCAGGTGTTGAGTTGCTCGTAGCAGAATTCGATGGTGAGATTTTAGGAAGTGTTGCTTTGTTTCCTGCAAAAATGGACGCCTATGAGGGGCAAGTTGAGGACTTGGATTACCCTGAAATAAGGATGCTTGCGGTATCTCCTTTAGCACGAGGCAAAGGAGTAGCTTCTGCATTGATTTCAGAGTGTATCAACCGGGCAAAGGCGAAAGGGTATCATGCGATTGGACTTCATACAGGAGATTTTATGAAAAGTGCGATGAGTTTATATGAGCGATTGGGATTCGAGAGATTGCCACAATACGACTTTGAACCTGCTAACGATGGAATCATTGTAAAAGCCTATCAGCTCACTTTTACTAAGTAGGGGAACCGTTACGGTCAAAATTTGTAAAGCGAATCTAGAACATGTCCAAGGTAATGGGAATGTAGCGGGAGAAAACTACCTATCACTCCGATATTGCAGGCAAATATAAATAACAGAGGGCTGTTAGCTCTCTGTTATTTTTCAATATTTTACGGTTTTTATTTTATAGATAAAGTAATAATATTTATAAACCACAATCAAAGCTAGCATAGCTCGGACAAGTACACTATCAAGGATAAAGAATGGAATAGCGATCATCACATCAGCAAATATCAAAATCGAAAGTTTTTGTTTTAATGTCATTGCCCTCTCTTTTACGAAGGTCTCTAAATGACGCTTATAGAGTTTGGTTCCCTTAAACCAGCGCTCGAATTTTTCTGATCCTTTTACAAAACAATAAGAGGCTAATAGTAATAATGGAGTTGTCGGTAATACAGGTAAAATCAGACCCAAGACGCCCAACCCGAGGGAAATAAACCCGATTATAATATATAAAAATTTAATAATTTTTCTCATAAAGCTTTCTCCTTCACCTGCCATACGTCCTATGTTCCTCATAATTATATCATTAAAAAAAGAAAGTTTTTTGACAGATTAAGTACATTAAAACTGTTTCAACCACCATTATGTTAAAATTATGTAGGCTAGAGAATGGGGGTTGATTGAAAAATGACTTTCTATAAAATTATCGTAGTTTTACATATCTTCTCGGCGATTTTAGGCATGGGACCTGGTTTTATCTTAACGACTGTTGTAAAATCGGGAAAAACAATGACAGAACTAAGGCATTCCTATGCTATTAGACATAAATTACATATCTTTGTAATGGTTGGCGGTACGCTGCTGCTCGTTACGGGATTACTAATGGGCTTAATGAATCCAGCCCTATTTAGAATGGGCTGGTATGTAACCAGTCTGGTACTTTTTTTAGTAGCACTTGGGAGCGGTCCACTTCTATTATCACCAAGGTCCAAACCGGTAAAGGAATTGTTGGTCTCTCATAAGGGCGAGGATATTCCAGACGAGTATTTCCGATTATCAAAAGCTCTGTTCCGTTATGAACACTTAGCAAACGCCATTTTCATCATTATCATTGCGTTGATGATTTTAAAACCATTTTAATAGTAAAAGGTATGGCATTGGTTCGCCATACCTTTTTTAAATCAAATATTGGAACATAGATAAGCTAATACAGTTGGAAATCTTTTTTTAAACGATGTATAGTGGTGCTCGCCATTTTCAATCGTTTGATAACGGGTATCTGTAATTTTGCTGTCCAAGATTTCATAGACGGATTGAATCATTGTTGTAAACTAAAAACAGGCCGGTGAGAATTGCTTGTCTCACCAGCCTGTGGGAATATTACTTATTCCCTTGTCGAATCAATTAGATCCACGAGAATGGTCGTCTTCTGTCATCATCATGTCTGTCGTCTCTTCTTCTATTTTCGCCTTCAATTCTTACTCTTTCAGTGCGGATAATAACTTCTTCTGCATCAATAAAGACTCTTCTGACTCTTCTGCGATCTTCTTCCTCATGTCTTCTATCATTACTCATTCCATATCCCCCCCTTTCATGGCTTGTACAATAAAATATGCTTGTCCCAAAATAAGTGATTGGACGTTTATACAAAATTCTTGTTTAAAATAAATTCTAATGTCGAAAAGGGCTGGAAGGGAGGAGATTGGAACAATATGTTAAAATAAGGTTATCAAGACCATGGAGATTGGAGGATTTAAGAAATGGATCTAATTGAAAAAGCACTTCAAACAGCTAGTAAAAATCATGAAGGACAATATCGGAAAAACACTGATATTCCTTACATTACGCATCCTGTTGTTGTGGGGATGATGTTATTGAAAGCAGGATACAGTGATAAAATTGTTGCAGCAGGAATTCTACATGATACGGTTGAGGATACACCGCTGACACTTGAAGAACTAAAAAAGGAATTTGGTGCTGAAATAGCTGAAATAGTTGAAGGGAGTTCAGAACCTGATAAGTCACTTCCGTGGAAGGATAGGAAGGAGCATACGATTGAATTTTTAAAAACAGCTTCAGAAGAAATTCGTGCTGTTGTCTGTGCCGATAAATTACATAACATCCGTTCTATCATTAGCGATTATGAAAAAATTGGTGAGGAAGTTTGGACAAGATTTAATGCAGGGAAAGAACAGCAAAAGTGGTATTACACCAATGTAGTTGATAGTTTGGGAGCCCAATCTACCTTTGATTTACTAGCGGATTTAGAAACTGAAGTCGATAGAATTTTTAGGGAGCTGGCTTAGGGTGCTGGATTATAAAGTACGTACATATGAAGAAGCAATAGAGGTAATAAAAGAAATTGGATTTCTGCCCCTGACACAGCTCGTCCCTAATTATCCTTCACTAGACAGCATTACTTCGAAAGAACATTGGCATACGGGTTCCGAGTTAGACCCATGGCTATGGCGTGCGATATTTCCAGGGGATGGAATAGCCGCATATGGAAAGTTTGTTAAGAAGAAATCAGTTTTAATTTCTAGTGAACTGTTGCCATTGATTCATTCTACTTTAGGATCCCCTCGATCTGTTAACGAGCGGTACCATGACGGTTTAATGTCCAGAGAAGCAGTAGAGCTGTACACACTAATAAGTGAGAATGAAGGAATCGATACAAGAGTATTGAGAGTCCAAGCTGGGATGAAGGATAAAGATATGAAAAAGCTGTTTGATAACGGTCTATTGGAATTGCAGGGGTCCATGGATATTGTTGTATCAGGTACAAAGGCGAAAACAAACGAAGCAGGGGAGAAAAATGGCTGGAGCAGTACTTCCTTCGAAACAATGGACTATTGGGCAGAGAAAAATAAAATTGGTAAAGCAACGATCAAAGTTGATGAAGCTAAAATGAAACTAAAAGATCATTTCACTAGTTTTTGCAGCCCAGAGACGATGAAAGCAATTTATAAAATATTTAAGTTTTAGTCCCTAAAAGAGGTAATCAGAAATGATTTCTCTTTTTTTATGTACAAGCTGTTTCCGATTGTCTCACATCTTCATATTTTATATAAAGGAGATGAGAAAATATGAGATATCGAGAAAATCGTCCTTCTTTCTGCATTTTTCCAGGATACAAATGGTGTGGACCTGGGTGCAGCGGACCTGGAGCACCGATAAATGATGTGGATTCCTGTTGTTATAAACATGATTTATGTCTTAAACGCGGCAACTCGTCTTGTTACTGTGATAAGCGATTTATGGAATGCCTTTACTCCAAAATAAACCCGCGAACTCTAAAAGGCAGGCGCGCAAACATCATGTATAAATTCATGAAAGTCAAAACAGCGTTTACCTGTGGTCATCAAAAGCGCAGGTAATAATATCAACTAGAATTAACTACTTCTTTTTAAAAAGGCAGTTTTTTCAAGATTACAAATCCACTTATAAAATCCTAACAGGATTAAAAGGAGGATTGGATCGAGTATTGCCGCATGCCACAGCTTCCACCAGCCATAATGAAAATATCCCCATGGATCAGGCGCAAGGTTATAACCTCGTAAATTAAAATAGCAATAACAAAACTGACTAAATAAAAAAGTTGTTTTAACCATGCTTTTTTGTAAGGATACCAATTTAAAAAGATCATATTTACTGGTGGGACTAGGAAAACATGAGGGAGAATTCCTCTCCATTCTAGCTCTTTGCCGAAATACCAATAAGCATGATATTTGAACTCCACAAACAGATCAAAAAGTAGTTGAAAGGAAATCGTAAATAGCCAAATATGAAGGATTTGATTCCCAGTTAGTCGTTTGTTTGTGGAAAATGCTAGTAAGTTAAAGGTGCCAATTGCAATCAGAAGTCCTATCATAAACTTTCCCTTTTTAATTATTTAAACTGCCCAGAAAAAAAGGTACTATTCAAAGAACAAAAAAGGAGCTTGGTACACGGGGTACCAAGCTAAATTATGGGAAGTTTTTAAGAAATAAGGTTCCTAAAACCTAAGTCCCAAATAAGTTACCCTTATCATAAGATAAACATTTGTAGAAGTTATAGAGAAGTTATGTGGAAATTATGAAGATAAAAAATTTTTTTTCATTTGAGTGATAGTGAGTAAAAAAACTCATAATAAAATGCCAGATTCAATTTATTAGGAGGAGATGATTTTTTTGAACAATTATTTATCCAAAACCATGCTTTTGCTACTCTCTTTAGTCTTAATTTTCCCATCATTCACAAATGCGGAAGAGACCAAACAAGCCGAAGGACAAACAGCAGTGCAGCCAATAAGTCAAAAAACTGTCCAACTTAGAGTGAATTTGAGGGAACTTTGGACGGAACACGCTTTTTGGACAGAAAAATTTATAGTCAGTGCAATTGCAGGTCTAGAGGACCAAGAACCGGTACTAGCTAGATTATTGAAAAACCAGGACGAACTTGGGAATGCAATTAAGCCCTATTACGGTGAGGAAGCAGGCAACCAGCTTGCACAATTGTTAAGAGGGCATATTCTGATTGCCGGCAAAGTAGTGGCTGCAGCGAAAAGTGGGAATCAGGCTGACTTCAAAAAATACAACACGGATTGGTTTAAAAATGCAGATGATATTACGAACTTTTTATCTGCTGCAAACCCAAATTACAATAAAAAAGAATTAAATGACATGATGTATGTGCATTTAAAACTGATCACAGATGGTGTGGTTGCTAAACTTCAGAAGGATTGGAATGCAAATATTACAGCCCTAGACAAAAATCAAGACCATTTAATGCATATGGCAGATTTCCTTTCAAATGGAATTATCAAGCAGTTCCCGAATAAGTTCTAATGAAATGGAGCCCCAACTTAGTCGTTGGGACTCCATTTTTTAATGTGGTAAAAAGGCAAGCTGATAAAAAAACAATACTGCGAATATATAGAGAAGAGGGTGTACCTCACGCCATTTTCCTTTTACCATCTTTAAAATGGGATAGCTGATGAAACCAAGTGCAATTCCGGTTGAAATGCTGGAGGTTAACGGCATACTCAGAATCACAAGGAATGCAGGAAAGGCTTCGTCCAATTCGTCCCATTTTATTTTCGCAATGCTTCCCATCATCATACTGCCGACAATAATGAGGGCAGGAGCGGTTATGGCTGAAATCCCCGATACTGCACTGACAAGTGGTCCAAAGAATGCTGAAAGAAAAAACAAGGTCGCAACCGTAAGAGAAGTTAAACCTGTGCGTCCTCCTGCAGCGACTCCAGATGTAGATTCAATATAGGCTGTTGTTGGGCTTGTACCAAACATGGCCCCAATTGATGTTGCAACTGAGTCGGAGAGCAAGGCCTGTCTTGCACGTGGCAATTTTCCATTTTTCATTAAACCTGCCTGATTAGCTACACCGATCATGGTTCCGGTAGTGTCAAAGATTGTAACTAAAATGAATGAAAAGACAACTGCATAAAGACTGTGCCCAATGACAGCACTTAAAGCTGTAATCGGGTTTCCTATTAATAACCCTTCAGGTAGAGATGGAAGCGATATAAAGCCTTGATCAAATGAAAGTTGGTTAGTCAAAAAGGCAATAAGCCCAGTAATGATCATTCCCAAAAATAAAGCTCCGTTTATTCGAAGTGCCATTAATATGAGTGTGACCGCAAGCCCAACAATTGCTAATAGGGCGGAAGGAGATTGGAGATCACCTAATCCAACAAGATTAGAAGGATGAGCCACAATAATCCCAGTCATGCGCATCCCAATAAAAGCAATAAATAAGCCAATCCCTGCAGAAATCCCATATTTGAGGTTTTCGGGAATTGCATCAATTAATTTTTCTCTGAAAGGTGTTAAAGACAAGATGACAAAAATAATCCCAGCAATAAAAACGGCTGCAAAGGCTGTCTCATAATTAATATTTTGCTGACCGCCGACAACCGAATAGGCAAAGTAAGCATTAAGTCCCATACCGGGAGCGATAGCGATTGGATAGTTAGCAAATAGTGCCATCCAAAGTGTCCCAACAACGGCAGAAATAATTGTTGCCGTGAAAACTTGTTCAAAGGGTACACCGGCATCAGCGAGGATCACGGGGTTAACCACCACAATATAAACCATTGTAAAGAAGGTTGTAATTCCAGCGAGTAATTCTGTTTTAGTGTTGGTTTGATTTTCTTTTAGCTTAAACATAAGGGGTTCCTCCAAAACACGAACAATTTTTTTTAACCATATTATAATATTCGTTTTTTACGAGTTTTTCAAGGGCTTGGTTCATATTTGCATGGTAATAGTTTTGACAATTAAGACCAAACGGAAAGAAAGTTGCCTTCTTAATTCCTCTAAAAAATCTTTTTTAAAAATTCAAGGTTTTTTGTTGTTGTTCACAAAAAGTTTGGATTATAATAAGATTATAGTTCACAAAATTGTCAAATTTATATATAGGATAAACATTATGGATAATATGGAGGGGAACCAAAATGATTAGAATGGCTGTTGCTGGTGTTTTGGGTTTTGTTCTAATTTTTATAGAATCGATGATTGTTATGAAAATAAAAGGTTATCATGGAATTGAATTTGGAGGTTTAGCTCCTTTTATTAACGTATGGGCAATGAACTTCTTTGTTGTATTTGCTATACTTACGCAAGTTACAAATTGGTATCAAGATCGAGTCGGTTTTGAGAGTGGAGAAGATAATATTTATTAATAAAAAAACGCCTCAATCACAATGTGACTGAGGCATTTTTATGTTAAGCATGTTGTTTTGCTGGTTCTTTACCTTTGAGAACTGTTTTACGGATGAATGGAACCACCCAGCGGTCAAGACCAATGCGGCCTGCGTTCAAGCCTGCTGCTAAGATGATAAAGCCTAAGAAAAGGTCAGTTGGAATATGTGAAACTGTTCCTGCTAAGAAGAAAGAGAAGTTCATGATTAAACCAAAGAACGCTGCAGCTGTTGTTAAACATCCTAACATAAGTCCTAAACCAACTAATGTCTCGCCCCAAGGAACAATGAAGTTGAACATATCCACGTTTGGTATCGCAAAGCTTTCAAGGAAGTTCACATACCAGCTATAAACCACACTGCCATCTGGTCCTTTAACTGGGTTTTTCACGGCATTGCCTAAGAAACCAGTAGCATCAAAAGCACCACTTTGTATTTTTCCCAGTCCTGCTGTGAACCAAGCATATCCTAAATATAAACGTAAAATTGTTAAAATACCGGCTGCAATCTTATTTTCCCTTAAAAAGTTCATAAACATTTGAAGCATCTCCCCGTTAATAAGTTATTAATAATTTCTACACAGCTAATATAACAAATGTATCTCGAATTGAGGATAAAATATTTACTAATTCACATTATTGTAAAAAAGTTATGAACAAATTGCGAACAACAATTCTATATCGCATTCATCGAATGAATGCTTCCTGAGCATTTGTAACTAATCTCTACCATACTAATTTTCTAAAACATTTTGTGTTTTTTTACTTGTTAAAACTAATATCATTAGTTAAAATAAAACTAATGATATTAGTTAAAGGGGTTGATTATAGTGAGATTGATCAAAAACGGGTTTTTATATCAGGTTACCTTCATGGCAAGTTTGTTCCCGGTGAATTGTTATTTGGTGGAAGAAGAAGAAGGTTTAACTCTGATTGATGCTGCACTGCCATATAGTATGAAAGGGATATTCATGGCGGCAGAGAGGATTGGAAAACCAATTAACAAAATTGTTTTGACTCATGCGCATGAGGATCATGTTGGGGCCCTTGATAAGATAAAGGATGTTCTTCCTGAGGTCCCTGTGTATATTTCAGTGCGTGATAACAGAATAATGCAAGGAGACACATCACTTAACGAGCATGAACACAACACTCCTATTAAAGGTGGAGTACCGAAAAAGCTGAAAACGAGAGCGAATGTTTTATTGAAAGAGGGAGAACTTGTCGGATCTCTTGCAGCAATTGAAACTCCTGGGCACACACCTGGATCGATGTCGTTTTTTGATACTCGCACCCATGCTTTAGTTGCAGGGGATGCGTTTCAAACAAGAGGTGGAATTGCTGTGGCAGGAGACGTAAAGCCATGGTTTCCTTTCCCTGCTTTGGGCACATGGAGTAAACAAACTGCGGTTATAAGTGCGAAGAAATTAGTGAGCTATCAACCTAGTCTTCTGGCGGTTGGGCATGGGCAAATGTTGGATAAACCGCTGGGGGCAATGGAACAGGCCATTCGTAATTTTGAGCAGAAAATAAAATAGAGGAGTTTTTAAAAAATGTCACCAAGACCAAAAGTAGGACTTGAGATAAATGAGATTCTTGAAGCAGCTGGTGAGATTGCAGACGTCCATGGAATGAGAGAGGTAACACTGGCAAACCTTGCAAAAAAATTGAATATCCGCCCGCCCTCCTTATATAACCATTTTGAGGGATTAGGAGGATTAAGAAAGAAAATGGCGATATACGGGATTGATTTGCTTTATAAGGAAATGGCTTATGAAGCTGTCGGGGTTTCCGGTGAAGCGGCTGTATTAGCGATTAGTAAAGCTTACGTAGAATTTGCTCGGAAACATCCAGGTTTGTATGAGGCTACCTTACTGGCACCTGACATGGAAGATGAGGATGTACAGCAAGCAGGGGCAAAAATAGTAGAACTCTCTGTACGTGTTTTACAAGCATTTGATCTCCAAGGAGAGCGAGCATTGCATACGGTAAGAGGATTCCGCAGCATCTTGCATGGCTTTTCCTCATTAGAGCAAAGCGGAGGCTTCAAAATGACATTGGATTTGGATGAGAGTTTAGAGACGATTATCAAGGCATTTATTAAAGGGATGCGTGCCGATTAGTGAGCTTTCTATTAGCTGAAAATGATATAATAGTATTCATAATATTATCAAAGGAATGAGATTTATGCGGAAACTTGAGAAGTTAGGTTTAGTAGTGGACGTTGAAACAACAGGTTTAGGGCCGGCTACAGATGAAGTAATCGAACTAGCATTGAAATTGTTTTCTTACCGAACAGATACGGGAGAAATCCAAGAAATTCTTGAAGAAGATTCTTTTTTGAGAGAGCCCCTATCCAGTTCTGCTAGAAGGAACTATGACCGTGCCTACCAAATCCACGGTATTCCCTATGAATTAGTTGAAGGGAAGAGTTTCACTGATAGGAAGATCAAGACTTACTTTCATCGAGCGGATTCGGTCTTTGCCCATAATGCCTCCTTTGACAGAAGCTTTCTTTATCATATGTATCCAGAAGTTAATGACTTAATGTGGTATTGTACAATGCGTGGGGTAAAGTGGAAAAATCATGGGTTTCCTAACGGTAAACTACTAACACTTTTACAAGCTCATCAAATTACAAACCACCAAACACATAGAGCACTAGACGATATTACATACCTAATGGATCTTCTCAAAAAAACAAGTCCAAGTGGGAACCTCTATCTTCAAGAAGTACTTGAAAATGGTCCGATGAGAAAATACAAGCCAGCTGCTGAACGAACCAGCTGGGGAGTTTAAAAGACAAATTGTTTATCGGATAACAGGTTGGATATCGAGGACAAATAGTAATGAGGATATCACTAAGCAGTCCAATTCGGATATTGAATTGGACTGCTTCATTTTTTGGATATTGGCGATTGGATTGTAATGTGAAAAGGGGGTATTTTTATGTTAATTATTATGGCCGTTTTGTTTTTTGGAGGCATTGCTTCCATTTCCTATCAACAAGGAATCGTTACTGCGTTTGTATTTCTGGGATTTGTCATATTGTTATTCTTCAATAAAGAAAAGCGATTCATTCTATCGTTGCTGTTATCGTTTCTAATCGGTTTTCTGATTTTTATGGTTTCTAATAATTTCATTGGAACATTGACCATCTCAAAGGAAATGAAAATCCTTCTAAATCGTCTTTTTCTTATTTTTATCATTATAGGAATGGTTCTTAACTATCTCATTTTTAAAAAGAAAGTTTCTTGGTACAATGAAAAACCTGATTGGAAAAACCCTATCGTTTTACCGTTTCATAAAATTAATATATTTTGGTTTTGGATAATTGGAATAGTCGTTAATGGAACGGTATATTTGTTTTTTATTTTGCAAAAGGATGTAGAGTATCTCCAATCGTTATTCTTGTTTTGTTTACTTTTTTCACTTATTAATGCAGTTTTCGAGGAAATTATTTGGAGAGGGATCATGCTTTCAGCTCTTAAGGAATTCACTTCAACAGGGTATGCTATTTTCGTTACAAGTGTTGGTTTTGGACTTCTTCATCTCGCAATTGGTTTTTCAATTCCTCTCAGTTTGTTGATTTCAGTTGCAGGGGTAGTATACGCAATCATCACACTTAAAACAAAAAGCATCTATCCAAGTTTTGCTTTTCATATCGTAATTAATATTGGAATGGTATACAGCGGATTTATAATCTAATCGTGAAAATGAAGGGGTGCGTATACCCAATAACTAAAAGTAAATCTGTTGTTTATAATTATTCAAACCAAGCTTTATTCAAAAGAATAATTCCTTCCGTTATTTGATGTTCTGTTAATCCACCAAATCCTAGTTGGATCAGAGGTTTATTAATATGCCGTAAATCATTAAAATATATCGATGTTGGATAAACCTTTACTTTATTTCTTAGTGCAGTTTGTACAAGCTCTTTCTCAGTCATTTTGTTGTTTACTTGTAATAAAATATGCAAGCCTGAATGACTGCCAACTATATTAACTTTGTCATCCATTATATTTATAATACTTGAAATAAGCGTTGCATGTTTTTTTTGATAAATTTTTCTCATTTTCCGTATATGTCTTTCCCAATGTCCTTCTTCCATAAACAACTGCATAGTTATTTGATGAATTTTTGATACAGTTTGCTCATAGGAGGCAAAGTTTCGTTTGAAAACCGACAACAAATATTTTGGTAAAACCATATAACTCATTCGTAAAGCAGGTAATAAAGCTTTAGAAAAAGTACCTAAATAAATAACCCTTCCATTTGGGTCTAATCCTTGTAAAGAAGGAATTGGCTTTCCAATGTATCTAAACTCTCCGTCATAATCATCTTCAATTATGAAACCGTTACGATGCTCTGCCCACTGTATTAATTCCATTCGTTTCGAATAAGGCATTATCATTCCACAAGGAAATTGATGAGAAGGTGTAACATATACCACATTTGCATCACTAATTTTTAAGTGCTCCATATTAATTCCTGTTTCATCCAACAAGATGGGGTGTAAGTTAAAACCTAAGTTTTTAAAAACCATTCTCGCACCATCATATGAAGGCTCTTCAATGGCAATGGATTGATTATTTACACCGATTATTTGGCAGAAAGTTGTTAGCAATTGCTGGATCCCAGATCCAACAAGGATCTGGCTTAGAGAACAATTTACACCTCTGGATTGATAGAGATATTGTGCTATTTCTCTCCTAAGTTCTAGCTCACCTTGAGGGTCTCCGTACAAAAAATTACTTTTGTTCTCAGGAAATAACACCTGGTTCGAAAGTTTTCTCCAAGTTGTATAAGGAAAATGTTCTAAATCAATTCTTCCCTGTCGGAAATCATATTCAAATGTTTCTTTGTGCTCATTTAAAACTTCATCAAATAATTTTGCCTGTGCTTTTTTGATTGGAATTATGTCCGTGTTATTTTCCACCACATATAAGCCACTTCTTGCTCGACTATCTACATATCCTTCAGCAATTAATTGTTGATAAGCTAATTCTATCGTGTTTTTACTTACATTTAAATACGATGAAAGTTGCCGGATTGATGGTAAACGAGTTCCAGCATCTAGAATCCCTTTTTGAATTTCTTCTTTTATGTGTTGGTAAAGTTGCATATACAAGGGCTCTTTTGATTGTCCATCAAATTTTAGAGTAAAATCCATTAATTTCATCTCCCATAACTGACCCCTTTAATTTTTATCAAACTGTCACTTTTATACTGGTCAATTCATTTATATAATTTTACCATAATTCAAAAAGGGAGAAACGATATGAATAATATTGAAATCAGAAAATCTCAAGAAGCGGATATTTCAAAACTAAAAGTTCTAATGGAACAATACATTGTGGATTTTTATAATCAACCTGAACCTGAAGAAAACAAGTTAAAGGGATTGATAAATTATTTACTTGAAAATCCTTCAAGTGGACTTCAGTTTGTGGCTGAAGAAGATGGGGAAATAATTGGATTTGCCACTTTGTATTTTACTTTTAGTACCCTAAAGGTAAAAAGACAGGCAATTTTAAATGATTTATTTGTGGTTCCAAATGCAAGAGGAAAAAAAGTAGGAGAAAAGCTATTTCAAACCAGTTTAGATTACATACGGAAAAATGATTTTATATCTATGACTTGGGAAACAGCAAAAGATAATTTTGTAGCCCAATCCCTTTATAAAAAAATGGGTGGAGAACTATCTGAATGGTTGTTTTATGAAATTAGATAAATAGGAAAACCAACTTAGGGGGAAATCATATGGTGGAAAAGAAAAAAGCTTTAATTATAGTTGATGTTCAAAAAGCTTTCGATGATGAAAAATGGGGAGAGCGAAATAATCTAAATGCAGAAGAAAACATTAGTAGAATACTACAACTATGGAGGGGTAAAGGATGGTCAGTAATACACATTCAACACACTTCCGATAATCCTAGTTCTGTATTTTATCCGAAGAATGAGGGGTTTGCTATAAAAGAAATAGTTGAACCTATTGATGAAGAAGTAATTATAACGAAGAAAGTAAATAGTAGCTTTATTGGTACAAATTTAGAAGAGTTTTTAAAAGTAAATGGAATAACAACAGTTGTAATAACTGGTTTGACTACACCTCATTGTGTATCAACAACTACAAGAATGAGTGGTAATTTAGGTTTCGCTACATACCTGATTTCAGATGCAACAGCAGCTTTCGGTATGAAGGACCAAAATGATACATTTTATGATGCAGCAACTATACATAATATATCTCTAGCTACATTGCACGATGAATTTGCTACAATACTGACAACAGAGCAATTAATAAACGAATTTATAAAATAAGCTTATTAAACTAACAGGTCCAAGAGTTAAAGATTAGTGCTGTCGTTGCGGCAGCTTTTTGTTATTGTGCGAACTGGTGCGTTTGTAAAATAAGATAATATGAAAAGGCTTAGGGTTGAAAATAACTCTAAGCCTTTTTTGTCTGTGATATATACTGTGATTTGTGTTGTGAAATTTTTGTTATTTGCCAGCGATTAGGTCTGTGGTTTAACGTCTTGCACCTCGCAAGTAAACCCGTTCCACCTCGTAAGGGCTGAGCTTTTTTTGGTGGCGTACCTGCTAAACCTCTTTAGAATTTGTCCGCCTGGGGTGGACGGTGACCACGAGCGGTGAACACCTTTTAGGTGTCACCTTGGTGACAGGCACCAACATTAACTTCAACTCATAAATATCTATCCTCAACTATTTTGCAGTGGTGAATTTGGTGGCCTGCGACGATATAGGCGATGGCTCTTGTGGTGATTTCCAAACCATTTGCGTTTCCTTTGTTTGCCCATGCTGAGGCAGGGAGATTCCGGATTAGGGAGATGGTGGCGTTTCGTACTGCCTTAAAGTCTTCAAGGATAGCTTCCATCGATAGGTTGTTTGTTTGTGCACCCTGAACATAATCATTCTCGTTAAATCCTGCCAAAGGGGTTTGATCGCCACGGCCAACCCGCAGTAGCCGATAGCACATGATTCTTTCTGTATCGGTAATATGTCCAAGAAGCTCTTTTACACTCCATTTTCCCGGAGCATAACGATAGTAAGCTTTCTCCTCGGAAATACCTTCAAAAAGATTTACAACCTCCTGAAGGTTCTCCTGTAAAATCTGTAACAAATCTCCTTGTGGCACTAGGTTGATATAAGGAAGATAATATTCTGGGTATTCATTTTCTACAGGCCGCTTAAGCATTCATTCTCTCTCCTCTCAAAAATAAGTTGGAAACATTTTCTTTTCTAAATTTATCCTATCACATTAATTAAGCTGTTAAAATGATTAACCAGTAGAAGCGGATTGTTTAAAGATGGAAGATTCATAAAATGGTAAAAAAAAATTTAATAACGCTTACAAAATAGTGTTGACGAAAAATGTCGAGGGTGATATTCTATCAATACCAGTTAATTTGTTAGTTCATTAAACTAATTAATTGGTGAATAAATCCAATCTTGAGATAAAAAAATGTTTATAAAGTAACTAGCTTCACAAAATAGCTTCAAAATTTTTGTAATTATTTAAAGGGCTTACATTTACTAACTTAGAACGATTTTATGGGAGGGTTAACAATGGTACAAGCATTACAAAAGAAAGTAGAGTCCCCACAGACAGGGGGAAAAGAAGTTCGTCCATTTGGGATGAAAGATAAGTTGGGTTATATGTTTGGTGATTTTGGAAACGATTTCTTCTTTATTCTAGTAGCAGCGTTCCTGATGGTATTCTATACAGATATTTTCGGTATCAACCCAGCTCAAGTAGGTCTATTATTTATGATTGCACGTCTTTGGGATGCTTTTGCTGATGTAACGTGGGGCCGTTTTATCGATACTAGAAAGGCTACACCTCAAGGAAAGTTTAGACCATGGATATTTAGGATGTCTTTCCCACTCGTTATCTCTGGTATCTTGATGTTCGTGACAATACCTGGCATGTCTGATGGATTTTACCTTGCTTATGCATATATAACCTATATTATCTGGGGAACATTATACTCTACTGTTAATATTCCTTATGGCTCAATGGCTTCTGTTATCACAGCTGATCCAGTTCACCGTACTGCATTATCAAGCTGGAGAACATTAGGTATGAACCTAGCAGGCTTAATTATAAACGTAGTTGGACCAATGATTTTGTTTGTTAACAATAGACCTGATGCGAATCGCTTCCTAATCGCGGCATTACTTTTTGGCGGCCTAGCAATCGTTTGTTACATGGCTTGCTATAAATTATCTGTTGAACGTATTACTATGGATGAAACAAATAAACAAAAAGTGAACATAGGCACAACAATGAAGGGTCTTGTTAAAAACAAACCGTTAATGGTGTTCCTTGTAGCTGCTTTAACATTCATGGTTGTCTTTATGTTAATTGGTACTGTAAACGTATACCTATTTAAGGATTATTTCGGAAATGCGAAAGCGTTAAGTATGGTTGGTCTTCTTCAATCAGTAGCGGTTTTTGTGGCAATGCCATTTATCCAGCCATTAGTTAAGAAATTCGGTAAAAAAGAAGTGGCATCAGGCGGCTTATTATTAGCGACTGTTGTATACACTGCTCTATATTTCCTTCCAAATTTATCAGCAATGCAATTTATCAGTATTTTAACAGTTGCTATGATTGGTTATGGGATTTTCAACCTTGTTGTTTGGGCATTTGTTACAGATGTTATTGATTACCATGAGTATTTAACTGGTCTACGTGAAGATGGTACCGTTTACTCCATCTATTCAATGGCTCGTAAAATCGGTCAAGCAGTTGCTGGTGGTGTTGGTGGTGCTGTTATCGCAGCAGTAGGTTACACTGCGGGTGCTGAAGCACAAACTGCGGAAACTTTACAAGGAATTCATACACTTGGTACGCTAGTACCTGCACTTACACTTGGTGCAGTATTCTTAATCCTTGTATTCTTTTATCCATTAAACAAAAAGCGTACAGAACAACTTGCTATTGATTTAGCAGAAAAAAGAAAAGCCTAATATAGTAAAAAGGTTGTTAAGCTCCGGCTTAACAACCTTTTTTATGCGAAATAACAAGTTTCGTGATAATAAGAAGTCGATTTCAATATTATTGATTCTCTAAAGATAAATTTAACATCGAAACATTTAAGAAATGTTTAATAGCAAGTGCACAAGCACCTAGGATGGATGACTTTTTTCCAAGAGAAGAGAGTGATAGTTCCCGATAATGACTAATCGAGGAGTTAAGGTTCCCTTTAATTTTATCAAGCGCTCCTGGATACATATGGAGCAGCTTACTATCCAGAACAAGCACATCAGGGTTGTACATATTAATCATATTGTTTAACCCAATGGCTAAATAGTAGATAAATTGTTCCATTAGTTGATGGACCTCTTCATCGCCTTCATCCAACCACGATTGGATATGTTCATATGTAAGGTTTTTAATTTGCCTTTTTTCAGACAAATAAAGAAAAATACTAGATTCAGAAGAGTATTTTTCCCAACAGCCTTTGTTTCCACAACTACATGGCTTCCCCTCAGGAACAACAATCATATGTCCAATCTCTCCAGCATAACCACTATGCCCACGGAAAAAATCATTTTTCATCATCATACCCAAACCGATACCAGAATAAAGGGTGGCACATAATAAATTATCTGTCTCATGATAGGAAAATACTCTCTCTGCAAAGGAGCTTAAATTTGCATTATTTTCTATATATATATCTAAATCAATTTCACTTTCAAGATCATTTTTCAAATTAATATCCGTCCAGCCTAAACGTGGAACAAAGTGGACCACTTCATCCTTGGAAACAAGGCCGTGGATAGCAATTACCACTCCGACAATTCCATATTTGGTATCCGTGTATTCTGCTTGGAATTTTTGGATTTGTGCTATTAATATTGGGAGAATCTCCGAATATTCTGTGGTGTTGATTTCAATCGTGCAGCTCGTTATTGGACATCCAAAAAGATTTGAAAGTGTAAATGATATATGACCATAATCGAGGTCAATTCCTAATGCATATCCCGCATTTTTATTTAAAGAAAGCATAATTGGTTTTCTGCCAACTGTATAGTGCTCCAGCTGTGTCTCAACAATCAACTCTTCTTCCAAGAGGACGGCTGCTTGTGCGGATACTGTTGCTCTTGTCAATTCAGTTACTTTTGATATGTCTGCTCTGGAAATCATCCCAGCCTTGACAATTTCTCTTAATATGATGGCACGATTAATACTTTTTATATATGACGCGTCACCGGTAATCATAGATAATCCCCCATTCAGAAACAATGCTCTATGTATAATTCCATTTTCATTATATCAGGTTATAAAAGCATGTTCGTATTTGTTTTATTTTTTTCATAAACTGATAATTGACGTAACATATTAAACATGATAAATTTAGTATGTTATTTAATTTGTTTAGTAAACAAATTAAAAGTATGCAGCTATTCCTTTTGTGTGTTTTGATAATTGAAAGGGTTTACAGAAACATTATATCATTTAGGAGGGTATAGAATGAAAACATTTTTAGATGATCAATTTTTATTAAATTCAGACACAGCAGTTCATCTTTACAATCATGCCATTAAAGGACTACCCATTTTTGATTTCCATTGTCACCTCAATCCACAAGAGGTTTGGGAGAACAAGTCGTATAAGAGTATTACAGAAATCTGGCTAGGCGGGGACCATTACAAATGGCGTACGATGAGAATGCATGGTATCGGTGAGCGCTTCATTACTGGAGATGCATCTGATTGGGAAAAATTCTCTGCTTGGGCAGAAACAGTTCCCCATCTAATTGGAAATCCGCTTTACCATTGGACACATCTAGAACTAAAAATGTATTTTGGGATTGATAAAATCCTTAGCCCTGAAACTGCCCGTGAAATCTTTGATGAATGTAATGAGAAGCTGCAAAAACCTGAATACAGATCAAGGGCATTTATTGAAAAATCAAACGTCAAGTTTATTGGAACGACAGATGATCCTATTTCTACTTTAGAGTTCCATCAATTACTGAAAAACGACGAATCATTCCAAACCATCATTGCGCCAACCTTCCGTCCGGATGGAGCGTTATTCATTGAACGTCCTGGATATCGGGACTGGACTGAAAAACTTGAACAAGTTTCTGGAGTTAAGACAGATTCTTTTGATGGATACTTAGCAGCTCTTAAGCAGCGAGTAGATTTCTTCCATGAAAATGGCGGACGTGCTTCGGATCATGATATTCCAAAAATTGAGTACGTTGAAACCTCAAAAGAAGAAATAGCAGCGTTATACGCGAAACGTTTAAGTGGAGAAGAACTTACCAATGAGGAAGTATCTGCATATAAATGGTTCTTATTAACTGAGCTTGGAAAGATGTATGCAGAAAAACAATGGGTCATGCAGCTTCATATGGGAGCTCTTCGCAGCACAAATACCAAAATGAAAAACTTGCTTGGTCCGGACACTGGCTTTGACTCAGTTGGTGAATCCAATTTTGCCGAAGGGATAGCACGGTTCCTAGATGGTTTAGATCAACAAGATGCATTGCCAAGAACGGTTTTGTTTAACCTAAATCAAAAAGATAATGTTGTGCTAGCTGGAATGATGGCAAACTTCTATGAAGAAGGAGTGCCTGGAAAAGTCCAATTAGGTTCCGGCTGGTGGTTCCTTGACCATATTGATGGCATGGAGCGACAAATGAAGGATTTTGCGAATGTAGGAGTATTAAGCCACTTTATTGGTATGCTGACTGATTCAAGAAGCTTCTTATCTTATGCACGTCATGATTATTTCCGTCGTATCCTTTGCAACCTTATCGGGGATTGGGTTGAAAAGGGTCTAGCACCTAATGATATGGCATTTATGGAACAGATGGTAAGAAA
This sequence comes from Neobacillus niacini, assembly GCF_036961885.1. Classification (GTDB taxonomy): domain Bacteria; phylum Bacillota; class Bacilli; order Bacillales; family Cytobacillaceae; genus Neobacillus; species Neobacillus niacini_H. The sequence goes on from NZ_JBALNQ010000023.1 coordinate 76,040, forward strand.
TATTGGTTATTATAATGCAGAAAACTACTTTTTACAGAGATAAAAGTTATAAAAAGGGGGAGCTTTCAAAGGCTCCAATCCTTTTTACATAAAGAAATACATGGTTGAATTTTTTAAAAAAGAGCAAGATAACATAGAAGTAACTTAAAAAGTAGAGGTACGTAACAGGTTAAATGTTAGACTTCGATTGAATTTTGTGGTTATGTTAAAGGGCTGGTTCAAATATGACATTAACTACAAGGGCTAACGTTCTTGTTAAAATAATAAAGGAGAGAATATGATGACGAAACAACAAATTGGTGTAGTTGGTTTAGCAGTAATGGGAAAAAACTTAGCGTTAAATATCGAGAGCAGAGGTTATTCTGTTGCAGTTTTCAATCGTTCATATGAAAAAACCGAGGAATTTTTAAAGAACGAAGCAGAGGGTAAAAACTTTGTTGGAGCTAAAACTGTAGAAGAATTCGTTAATTCTTTAGAGAAGCCTCGCAAAATTTTATTAATGGTTAAAGCTGGTGGTGCAACAGATGCAACTATCGACTCCTTAAAACCATACCTTGAAGAAGGCGATATCCTTATCGACGGCGGAAATACTTTCTTCCAAGATACAATTAGACGTAACAAAGAATTAGAAACTGCAGGATTCCACTTCATTGGTACAGGCGTTTCAGGTGGAGAGGAAGGCGCATTAAAAGGTCCTTCAATCATGCCAGGCGGTAAAGAAGAAGCTTATAATCTTGTTAAACCAATCTTAGAAGCGATTTCTGCAAAAGTGGAGGGCGATGCTTGCTGTACATACATTGGTCCAAACGGTGCAGGTCACTATGTAAAAATGGTTCATAACGGAATTGAATACGGTGATATGCAATTAATTTGTGAAGCTTATTTTATTCTAAAGAACGTTCTTGGTTTGAATGCGCAGGAACTTCATGAGGTTTTTGCTGAATGGAATAAAGGCGAACTAGACAGCTATTTAATTGAAATTACAGCTGATATCTTTACAAAAGTGGATGAAGAAACAGGTAAACCAATGGTTGACCTAATCCTCGATACTGCTGGACAAAAGGGAACAGGAAAATGGACAAGCCAAAATGCACTAGACTTAGGTGTTCCACTTCCAATTATCACAGAATCCGTATTTGCCCGTTTTATTTCTGCATTGAAGGATGAGCGCGTTAAGGCTAGCAAGATTCTTAATGGACCTGAAGTTAAGGCATTTGATGGCAACAAAGAAGAACTAATTGAAGCTGTTCGTAAAGCTTTATATATGAGCAAACTTGTTTCTTATGCACAAGGCTTTGCACAAATGCGTGCAGCGTCAGAGGAATACGATTGGAATCTTCGTTACGGAGACATTGCGATGATTTTCCGCGGCGGCTGTATCATTCGTGCTCAATTCCTACAAAAAATTAAGGATGCTTATGATCGTGATCCAGAACTAAAAAATCTTTTATTAGACCCTTACTTTAAGGAAATTGTTGAAGGTTATCAGCAGCCATTACGTCAAGTTCTTGCGGTTGCGATTGAGCGCGGGATTCCTGTACCATCGTTTGCAAGTGCAATTGCATACTATGACAGCTACCGGACTGAAACCCTTCCAGCTAACCTTTTACAGGCGCAACGTGACTACTTTGGAGCTCACACGTACCAAAGAATTGATAAAGAAGGTATTTTCCATACAAACTGGATGGAATAAAATAATGGGGACCCTGGCATTCATTTGCTGGGGTTTTCTTTTTGAACGTAGAGGCTAGAGTGGTAAAAATAAAGTTGTATTGTTGTTCTAAGAGATGTTATAACACTATTTTTCCTAAAGTGCCGAATTGATTCGGACAAGAATGCCTGTGGAAACACTAAAACTGTCCGAATGCCGAATTGATTCCGAATACCCCACTAATATGATACGAGATAAAAAAAGAACATAAAAAAACCAATTCACTTTTTATCTTTGTGAATTGGTTCTTATTGGTTCAGCTAGATCGAATGGGATGTACTCTCCATTTTTTTCAATACTTTTAATGATTTTTTCTAGAAGCTTTTTCATTATTATTCCTCCTATTAGTTGATACCTTTATTATCCAGTATAGGAGGATTTTTTACAAAGTGGGTGAAAACGGAAACAACTTGGATGAAAACGAAAACAACTTGGATGAAAGCGGTTGTCACTGCCTTTTTCTTAGTATTTCACCGTTTTTCTCGGTTTTTTGCTGATTTTCACATTAAAACTTAATTTACCGCATTACTTTGTGAGGCGGGAACCGATAATCGTAGTTCAGAAATATTTAGAAAGTTTTTGATCGCAACTGCACAAGCCCCCATGCTGCACGCCTTCTTCCCAAAATCAGAAATGAGAAGTTCGCTATAATGGCCGACTGTAGAGGATATATGTGCTTTTATATCTTTCAGTGCATTCGGGTATAATTGAAGTAATTCACTATTCAATACTAATATTTCAGGATTGTAGAGGTTAATAATGTTATTCAGTCCAATAGAAAGGTGTTTAATATAGTGTGCCATGTGCATACAAGTCGTTGGATCGGCCTCGATCAACCACTTTGATATATCGTTGTACGTAAGTACTGCGTTATTTTTTACCGCTGATAAATGGGTGACAAAACTATATTCTGAAGCATATTGCTCCCAGCACCCTAAATTACCACAGCTGCATGGTTTGCCATCAGGGACGACAATCATATGTCCAATTTCTCCTGCATAACCATGGTATCCCTTTAGCAGATTGCCTTTTACCATAATCCCTAGACCAATACCAGAATACAAGCTAACAGAAAGCAGGTTCTCACTTTGATGGTGTTTATAGACACGTTCAGCAAACGAACATAAATTTGCATTATTTTCTACGTAGATACTAACACCGGTAACATTTTGTAAGTCCTCTTTTAAATTTTTATTATGCCACTTATGGTAGGGAACAAAATAGATCATTTCATCGTTATTTACAATTCCATGAATGCCCACAACAGCTCCAATAAGCCCGTAATGAGTGTTAGATGAAAGTTCTTGATATTTTCCTATTTCTCTACTTAATATTTCTGTGATAGCGGTGTAGTCGGAAGTTTGAATTTCGATACTATCGACGCTAACTGGATGTCCATTTAGATCAGATAAGGTAAAGGTTATCGTATACTTGTCGAGGTCAATTCCTAATGCAAAACCTGCCTGATGGTTAAGAGAGAGCATGATGGGCCTTCTCCCAAGATTTTTATGCTCTTGCTTTGATTCAATAATTAATTCTTCCGCTAATAATTCAGCTGCCTGTACAGAAATAGTTGCTTTATTTAATCCTGTAATTTTGGCTAAATCAGCACGAGAAATCATGCCATGTTCAATAATCTTACTAATGATCAATGATCTATTTATCTTTTTTATAAAGGAAGCATCTCCTGTAAGCATAGCGAACCTCCAAGATATTTTTTAAAAAATTGGTTTGAAACGGTTAATAATGTTTGACGGAAATCTTATCATAATGATATTATACAGTTAATTAGTTTGTTTGGTAAACAAATTAAAATAGTTTCCAATAAGTTTCATTACATAAGGAATTTTGAAAGGGATTACAAGGGAATAATATTTGAAGAACTAGACTTGTTTCCATACATGGAATAAACTACCTTGTGTAATACTTAAAAGTATAAAAAGAAGTGAGGTAATGTAATGGGCATTCTTCAAGACTTATTAAAAGATATTCCAGTACCAAAGATGGCAAAGGTGAAGGTAAAGTTCGATAATACGAAGATTGAAGATTTAGAACCAGCTTTGTTAGCAAAGTTACAGCAAGAACATATTAAATCAACAGTCAAACCTGGAATGGAAATTGCCGTTGCAGTGGGAAGCCGGGGCCTTGACCGTCTTGTTGAATTAACCGCTGTAACAGTTAAGTTCTTAAAGGATCTTGGAGCTAAACCGTTCATTGTACCGAGTATGGGAAGTCATGGCGGCGCAACTGCGGAAGGGCAACGAGAAGTTCTGGCTCATCTTGGGGTGACAGAAGAAAGTGCCGGCTGTGAGATCCGCTCGTCGATGGAAGTGGTAAAACTCGGGGAATTACCAAACGGTCTGCCTGTTTATGTCGATAAGTATGCTTCAGAAGCAGATGGTATTGTTGTGATTAATCGTGTGAAGCCACATACTGCATTCCGCGGGCCAGTAGAAAGCGGCATTATGAAAATGATTAGTATTGGATTAGGTAAGCAACGTGGAGCAGAGGCCTGTCATCAGCTGGGCTTTAAATATATGGCAGAGAATGTTCCTGCAATGGCTAAAATGATTATGGAGAAAAAACCATTGCTATTTGGAGTGGCAACAATCGAGAATGCATTTGATAAAATCGCAGGTGTCGATGTTCTTTCACCAGCGGAGATTATTGAAAAAGAAGCTGATTTGCAGACAAAAGCGAAAGAACTTTTACCAAAGTTATATTTTGAGCAACTAGAAGTGCTAGTCATTGATCAGATTGGTAAAAATATCTCAGGCGATGGAATGGATCCAAATATCACTGGGCGCTATCCTACTCCATATGCACATGGCGGTCCTGATGTTAACAAGATGGTTGTTCTGGGTCTAACGCCACAAACAGAGGGGAATGCCAATGGCGTTGGAACGGCTGATTTTACAACCAAGCGGTTAGTGGACAGGATGGACCTGGAAGTAACTTATGCTAATGGCTTAACTTCAACGGTCGTAGCCCCAACAAAAATCGCTACCACATTACCGAATGATCGTGAAGCCATCCAAGCGGCGGTTAAAACAAGTAATATTTTAGACTTCAATAAAGTAAAATTGGTCCGGATTAAAAATACGTTAGAGTTAAGTGAAATTGAAGTATCAGAGGCCTTAGTTGAATATGTGAAGCAACATCCGCATATGGAACTAATTTCTGACCTTTACGATTTGCCATTTGATGAGAACGGAAACTTATATTAAAACTAGGGAGAGTTGAACATGACAAATTTATTCGATTTAGCAGGAAAAACAGCAGTTGCAGTTGGAGGAAACGGAGTATTAGGATCAGCGATGGCAAAAGGCTTGGCTGCACACGGTGCCAAGGTAGCAATTGTGGGTCGTAATTTAGAAACAGCTGAAGCAGTCGTCAAGGAAATTAAAGACAATGGCGGAGAAGCAAAGGCGTTTCAAGCAGATGTTAGTTCAAAGGATTCTTTGATTCAAGCTGCTAATGAAATTGAACAATGGTCTGGCGGCTGGGATATTCTTTTAAATGCTCCAGGTACCAACAGTGCCACACCATTTTTTGACCTAGGCATGGATGAATACGATAAAATCATGGATATTAACCTAAAGGGCATCATTTTAACTTGTCAGATTTTTGCAAAGAAAATGATTGAACAGGATCGAAAAGGCAGTATCATTAATATTTCGTCTGTATCATCCACTACACCACTTTCAAGAGTATTTACTTACTCCGTATCAAAAGCAGGGCTTAACAGTGTAACACAATTTTTAGCGCGGGAATTTGCTCCTAACGGAATTCGTGTAAATGCAATTATCCCTGGATTCTTCCCTGCAGAACAAAATCGTAAAATTTTAGATAAAGAACGTATTGAATCCATTATGAGACATACGCCAATGAACCGCTTTGGGGAAGCGGAGGAGCTTCAAGGAGCTACTGTTTGGCTCGCTTCTGATAAAGCTTCTAGCTTTGTAACTGGCTCCCTTATTCGCGTAGATGGCGGATTTGGCAGCATGACAATTTAATTCTTGGACATATGAAAGTTGTCCATATAATATGTTAAATAGTAAATATAGATAGAAATGTTGTAAGGGAGATGAGACAATGCTTACAGACAAATATAATCAATTACAGTCTATTCTCCGTGAAATGGAATCAGTCGTTGTAGCATTCTCTGGTGGCGTTGATAGTACGTTTTTATTAAAGGCTGCCGTTGACACATTAGGTGCTGAACGAGTCATTGCAGTCACAGCGGATTCGGAAACCTATCCATCTAGTGAGCTTGAAGAAGCAAGGGTACTTGCTGAAAAAATTGGCGTTAAGCACCAAGTAATCGAAACATCCGAATTAGCGATTCCTGGTTATGCCGAGAATAACAAAAACCGTTGTTACTTTTGTAAAAGCAGTTTATTCGATCATTTAATCCCGGTATTGGAAGAAAAGGGATTCCAAAATGTCGTTTATGGTGTCATTGCTGATGATATGAATGAACATCGGCCAGGGATGCAAGCGGCGAAGGAAAAGGGAATTCGCGGTCCTCTGTTAGAGGCGAATTTATTTAAGCAGGAAATTAGAGAGCTTTCCCAGCAGTTTGATTTGCCAACATGGGATAAACCCTCATTTGCCTGTTTATCTTCCAGGATTGCCTATGGTGAGTACATCACGAAAGAAAAGTTAACCAAGGTTGAAAGAGCTGAAAGCTTTTTAAAAAGTCTTCATATTCGTCAAGTACGTGTTCGTACTCATGATGAAATTGCTAGGATTGAGGTTGAACCTAACGATATGAAGATCGTTTTAGAAAATCATGATTCGATTGTTCGTGAGCTTCAAGAATATGGATACAAATATATTACCTTAGATTTACTTGGGTACCAGAGCGGCAGTATGAATAAGGTATTAACGTAACAAATTAAAAAAGGGGGCTTTGGAAATTTCCAAAGCCTTTTCTATAGATAACAACATTGATCGTTGAAAAGGAAGATGAGTATGTCAAGAGAGTTTGTAATGGGACTAGATATCGGGACTACTAGTGTGAAAGCGTGCGTTTTTGACATAAATGGAAAATTAATTTCTGATGTTGAGAAAATGAATAGCTTCCACTATCCCGAACAAGGCTGGTCTGAACAAGATCCAATTGAAATAGAACGTTCTGCCGTTGAGGCAATTAAGGAAGCTGTTAAAAAGGCTTCTATTGGTAAGGATGAGTTAATCACGCTAGGGTTTTCAGCTGCTATGCATTCACTTATATGTGTGAATGAGGAAGGCAGTCCGATTTCCCCTGCACTCATATGGGCGGATGGAAGAAGCTATGCCCAGGCAGAGGCTGTGAAAAAAACAATCGGCAGCAGCATTTATTCTAAAACAGGAACACCTATACATCCGATGACTCCATTTAGTAAATTGTTGTGGATGAAAGAGACAAGCTATAAGCCCTATGAAGAAGCTGTTTATTTCATGTCAATCAAGGAATATTTGATCCTGTCCTGGTTTGGTGAAAGAGTAATTGAATATTCTATGGCTTCTGCTACAGGCTTATTTAACCCTGCTACACTTGATTGGGAACCAGAGGTATTGGAGTTAGCGGGGATTTCAAGAGAACAGCTTTCTGAAATTGTTCCCCCTACAAAAGTGCTATCAGGTCTAAAAAAAGAAGTTGCTGACGAAATGGGAATTAATCAAGAAATGCCGTTTGTAATGGGTGCCGCGGACGGTCAGTTAGCAAACCTAGGAATAGGGGCCATTCTTCCTGGAGAAGTTGCAGTATCTGTTGGTACAAGCGGAGCGATCAGGCAATTTAATAAAGGGGTAAAAATTGATGAAAGTCAAGAAACATTTTGTTACTCCTTTACAGCGGATACTACGATTGTAGGCGGGCCGACAAACAATGGCGGTATCGTCTTACAATGGTTGAAGGATCTGCTAAATGATGAAAGAAGTTTTACAGAATTCCTGGCTGATGCAGAGAAGGTCGCTCCAGGGGCTGACGGAATTCTATTTCTTCCATACTTAAATGGCGAGAGAGCACCTGTTTGGAATCAGCAGGCCAAGGGCAATTTCTATGGAGTTACAATTACTCATAAAAAGGAACATTTCATTCGAGCAGTCTTAGAAGGTGTCACGCTAAATCTCTATCAAATCGGTAAGGCACTGGAAAGGTTAGCGGGTGAGCCGAAAAAAATCTATGTGAATGGTGGATTGGCTAGATCTCCGCTTTGGCTGCAAATGATGGCAGATATCTTTGAAGCAGAAATTTATGTGTCTGAAAGCCATCATAGTGCCGCTTGGGGCGCTGCATGGACAGCTTTAGTCGGGATTGGTAAAGTGGATTCATTTGAAGAAATCAAGAGGAATATTCCAATGGGAAATCCAGTATTACCGAATAAAGAAAACAGCAAAGTATATCAAGCTATTTATGAAAACTACGAAAAACTTGCTAAGAATATGGTACAGTTTTTTTAAGGCGGATTGGCAAGTAGAGGGGTCATGAAGCCCAAAACTGCGGTGGAGAAGTAAAAATAGTCCTCATGAGGGGTTCAT
>NZ_JBALNQ010000023.1:84328-180990 GCF_036961885.1 Neobacillus niacini
GGAGAAGTAAAAATGGTCCCCATGAGGGGTTCATGAAGCCAAAATTGCGGTGGAGAAGTAAAAATGGTCCTCATGAGGGTTCATGAGGCCCAAAATTGCGAGTTTTTAAAGGGGGGAATCAAGTGCTTGAAGAAATTTTAGAACAAGTTCAAAAAGGGACCCTCAGCATTGCGGAAGCAAAAGATCAATTGGCGACGTTTGAAAATTTGGGGTTTGCAAAGGTTGACCATCACCGTAAGAAACGCCAGGGCTTTCCAGAGGTTGTCTATGGCGAAGGGAAAACATCTGAACAAATCATATCGATTATTCAGGCTTTAAGGGCAAGGAATAATCAGGTCATGGTAACAAGAATTTCCAAAGAAAAGGCAGCAACTGTTCAACAGGCATGTCCCGAATTTATTTATCATGAAGTTGCCCAAATACTATTTTGGAAAAACCAAGAAGAGTCAAAAGTTCATTCCAATGGTTATATCGCTGTAGTTGCAGCGGGTACTTCTGATTTAAGAGTGGCAGAAGAGGCAGCCGTTACGGCAGAAATATTAGGCAGTAAGGTCCATCGGATTTATGACGTGGGAGTAGCCGGAATTCATCGTCTGTTGAATCATGCCGAAGAAATCCAAAAAGCAACGGTTTCAGTAGTGGTAGCAGGCATGGAAGGAGCACTTCCGAGTGTAGTGGGCGGACTCGTTTCCCACCCTGTCATTGCCGTTCCGACAAGTGTCGGGTACGGGGCGAATTTTAACGGGTTATCTGCCTTGCTGACAATGCTGAATTCATGTGCTTCTGGAATTAGTGTTGTTAATATTGATAATGGCTTTGGCGGCGGGTATAACGCGGTATTAATTCATCAACTTGCACAAAAAGGGGAAAGAAATGAAGACACTTTATTTTGATTGTTTTTCAGGAGTTAGCGGGGATATGGTCATTGGCGCTCTTATTGACGCAGGTGCCGATCCAGTAAGATTAGTAGAAGAATTAAAAAAATTACATATTGAAGATGAATATGAATTGAAGTGGAAAAAAGTCGTAAAGAACGGGATAACAAGTACAAAATTTGATGTGGTGTTATTGAATCAACATCATGACCATGAGCACACACATAGCCATGATCACGAACATGACCATGGACACACACATAGCCACGATCACGAACATGACCATGGACACACGCATAGCCATGATCACGAACATGACCATGAGCACACACATAGCCATGATCACGAACATGACCATGGGCACACACATAGCCATGATCACCACCATCACCACGATCACCGCTCATATCAAGATATCGCAAAATTAATTAACGAGGCTGATTTTTCTCAACCAGTAAAAGATACCGCCTTGAAGATTTTTAAAAAAATTGGAGAAGCAGAAGGACTCATACATGGAGTGCCTTTGGAGCAGGTTCATTTTCATGAAGTGGGTGCGGTTGATTCAATAATTGATATTATTGGGACAGCAATCCTAGTTCATCAGTTAGAGATATCAGTAATCAAATCATCTCCGATTCCAGTTGGAACCGGAAAAATCCGTATCGATCATGGCCTCTATCCAGTACCAGCCCCTGCAACACTCGAAATATTAAAGGGTGTTCCGATCGAACATTCAGAAGTTAGATTTGAGCTCACAACGCCGACTGGTGCAGCGATTGTCGCGGTTTTAGCGGAAGAATTTTGCTCAATCCCTTCAATGAAAGTAACAGCAATTGGCTATGGAGCAGGAACGAAGACCTTTAAAGATCACCCAAATGTTGTGCGAGTCATCATCGGAAAATAAGGCTGCTTGCTTCTACATAATGGCCTTTTATAGTGCCCCAAATACAATTAGAAACAAGATCTCGGTCACTATAGACCTGCTATAGTGCCCCAAATACAATTAGAAACAAGATCTCGGTCACTATAGACCCGTTATAGTGACCCAAATCTATTTAGAAACAAGGTTTCGGTAACTATAGGCCTGCTATATATAGTGCCCCAAATCTATTTAGAAACAAGGTTTCGGTCACTATAACCCGCCTATCGTTGCAAAAATGGCAATCATCCTCAAAAACAGCAAATAAAATCGAAACAACAGCTTACTAGATTTCCATATCTAAAGTGAGAGGAGTTACCGGAATGAATTCTCACCCTCCTAATCATGAACACATAGATGATCAGATGGTCAAAATGGAAGTAAATTTGGATAATATCCCAGGAGAATGGCTTGGCTATGTAATGGACTTACTTTTCGAAGCGGGTGCTAATGATGTTTTTTACACACCAATCTATATGAAAAAAAATAGACCGGCCATCTTGCTTCAGTTACTTTGTTCTCTTGAAAATGTCACGAAAATGAAGGATATCCTTTTTAAAGAAACCACCACGCTTGGTGTTCGTTTTTATCCATTAACGGTTCATCGATTAGAACGAGTATTTATTAAAGCTGACACAAAATGGGGACCCATCACTGTCAAAGAAGGAATACTTAATGGACAGGTCGTTCAGCGGGCACCTGAGTATGAGGAATGTAAGAATCTAGCACAACTCCATGATATTCCTTTAAAACAGGTTTATGAACAGGTATGGAAGAGCCTTGATACCAAAGAGTAAAAAAGTCAATAAAAAAATGAAACGAGGCTGTCCAACTCAGGGCGGTCTCGTTTCATTATGGACGTATTGCAGAACCTATATTGACATGCAAAGTAAATGAATGCTAGAATCAATTCTGAAAATTAGTTTATTAAACTAACAAAAAAATAAATTTACCCAAATTTCGCACAACCAAACAAATGAAAAGGCTTTCTAATTTCCGAAACCTAAAAAAAACACAAATTCTTCTAAAAAAACAACATTTTAAAACATCCCCCTTATCCGTAAAATGTTTATAAAGTAAACGTTTTCAACTAAAGGGGGGAGTCACATGGAGTATATAAAAAAGTTTTTTAAAGCGATCGATTCTATTTTCGAAAAATTCACATTAGTAGCTTTGGTATCATTAATACTTATTGTTACAACACAGGTTATGACGAGGAAATTATTTAACTTTGTTTTCTTTTGGTCAGAAGAAATTACCCTGCTGCTATTAGCATGGTTTGCCTTTATGTCCATTGCAATCGGCTTTAGGGAGTATATTCATTTAGGAATTGACTCGTTCACAAACCTATTTCCAAAATCTTTTAATAAGGTCTTAGATAAAATCATTAGTGCTACTATTTTTGCATTTGGTTTTTATTTGATCGTCCAAGGTTGGGAATTTACATTGTTGACGATGGAATCCACTCTTCCAGCAACAAAACTCCCAAGTAGTATCACATACGTGGCGATGCCGATTACAGGAATTATGATATGTGGTTACTCGCTCCTGCAATTCTTCAATATTAATACAACCAGACATGATGGTGTGGAGGAGGGAATGTAAAATGGATACGAACACAATCGGAATTATTATCTTAATCTCAAGCTTTGTTATTCTAGTGCTGCTTCGTTTTCCGATTGCTCTTACGCTTGTGGTATCGTCCTTGCTAACAGTAATCTATATGAAAATCCCACTTCCTGTTATTGGTCAGCAAATGATTCAAGGAGTTAACTCCTTTTCCTTGCTCGCTATTCCATTCTTTATCCTAACAGGACAAATTATGAGTGAAGGTGGACTTGCACTAAGGATAGTGAATTTTGCCAGTTTACTAGTAGGAAGAATACGTGGTGGACTTGCAATGGTAAATAGTGTTGCAGCATTGTTTTTTGGAAACATCTCAGGGTCAGCTGTGGCGGATGTTTCATCAGTAGGATCTGTTATGATTCCCATGATGAAAAAGAAGGGATACGAAGCAGATTATGCAGTTGGGGTAACAATAGCCTCCGCTATTCAAGGGGTAGTTGTTCCACCGAGTCATAATCTCGTCCTTTACTCGTTAGCAGCTGGGGGCGTATCTATCGCAAGTCTATTTATGGCAGGTATCGTGCCGGGATTCATTATGTTAATTTCGCTCATGATCACGAGCTATATAATCGCTAGAAAACGAGGGTACGGTAAAGCAGATCCTGTACCAAAGTCACAATATCTCAGCATTATCTTACATGGCTTTTTATCCTTAAGTCCCGCCGTTATTATACTTGGCGGAATCATGAGCGGCTGGTTTACAGCTACAGAGTCTGGTGCATTAGCATGTTTATATTCTTTTATTCTAGCATTTGTTATTTATCGAGAAGCACCTATCTCTAGTATGTGGAAAATACTCACCAGAACAATGAGAACGGTTTCGATGGTATTCTTCTTAATTGCAGCATCTGCGTCCTTTGGCTGGATCCTTGCTTATTTGCAAATTCCTGCTGCAGTAACAGAATTGTTCCTAAGTATTTCTGACAATCCAATTATCATTTTATTAATTATTAATATCTTATTGCTCCTTCTAGGTGCACCTATGGACATGGCACCAATGATTTTAATCATGACACCAATTCTCCTTCCAGTTGTAACCAGCTTTGGAATGGATCCTGTCCATTTTGGAATCGTATTGATCTTAAATGCAGGGATTGGTTTATTAACACCACCAGTTGGAACCGTTTTATTCGTTGGTTGTGCGATTGGTAAGGTCTCCATCCAGCAGGGTACAAAAGCGATGATGCCATTTTTCTATGCTTTACTTGTTGTTCTGTTAATTATCACCTATATCCCAGAGGTTGTTATGTGGCTGCCGAATATGCTAGTCAAATAGTCTAGGATAAGGTGAAGATTATATAAAAATAGTAAAAAGGGGTGTTGATTTTGTTAAAGAAAAAGGTTACTGGTATTTTAGCAGCAACATTGTTAATGGGTACATTCCTTGCGGCCTGCGGGAAAGAAGAAGCAAAGCCGAGCAGCAGCGGTACCAAGGAAGAAGAAAAACCGTCCTATACGTTCCGCTTAGCTGACAATCAGCCAGTAGATTACCCAACTGTCATGGGTGACAAAAAGTTCGCTGAGTTAGTAGAGGAAAGATCCGATGGCCGTATTAAAATTGAAGTTTATCCATCGGCACAGTTAGGCGATGAAAAATCTGTTCTTGAACAAGTTCAACTTGGAGCGATTGAGTTTACTCGTATCAACGCCAGCCCACTTGCTGAATTCAATAAAGAGTTTACTCCACTTGGACTTCCTTATGTCTTTGAGAGTGAAGATCATCTTTGGAATTTCTTAAATGGAGATATGGGAACAAAATTACTTGATGGACTTGAGCAATCTAAGATGAAGGGATTAGCATATTACGATTCTGGTTCACGTAGTTTCTATTCCACAAAAGAACTTAAAGGTGTGGAAGATTTAAAAGGACAGAAGATTCGTGTTCAACAAAGTAAAATTAATATTGATTTCATGGCTGCCCTAGGTGCAAGTGCTACACCAATGCCATATGGAGAAGTATTCAGTGCCCTTCAAACAGGTATTATTGATGGAGCTGAAAACAACTTACCAAGTTTAGATTCATCTAACCATTTTCAAGAAGCTAAGAACTTGATCCTTGATCACCACCAACGTATTCCTGAAGTTCTCTTAATTAGTAAAGTTGCTTGGGATAAACTTGACAAAGAAGACCAAAAGCTTATTAAGCAAGCTGCACTTGATTCTGTTGAAACACAAAGAGCTGAGTGGGATAAATACGAAGAGAAATCTGAAAAGAAATTAAAAGACGCAGGTGTTACATTTACCGAAGTTAAAGATCTTAAACCTTGGACAAATGCTGTAAAGTCTATGGTTGATGAATATTCAAAAGAGTATAAAGATGTAATGGATGCAATAGCGAAAGCTCGTCCATAATCTTTCGCTACAAAAACACCCTGCTGGTTATTTTATCCATTTACCAGCTGGGTGTTTTCTGTTTTATTATAGATAGGAGTCAGAAAATTATAAGGAAGTGAAAAAATGCAATGGCGGAAGAAAAAAATAGTTGAATTTATTGAACGGTATATTCTCTTGAAAAATCAATCACTAATGACCAAGCTTTGCATTTTTTCTAGCTTTCTCGTTATTTTTCCTGTCCTTTCAGTGGCCATCATTTCCTATTCACGCTCCTCCGTTGAATTAGAAGAGGAGCTCCGACAACATAGCAGTCAAGTTATTGAACAAGTAGAATCACATATTGAATATTATTTACAGGAATTTGAAATTACCAGTTTAAAAATTATCAATTCTCCTGAGGTATCTAGACTTTTTAAAGATGATAAAAGTGATAATTTGGTAGAAGGAGCCAGAAACACATTAAAAAATGCTGCCTATTCTCGTGCGGATATATCCAATATTACTGTTTTAGTGGGTGACGATATTGTCATTGATACACTTGGGGATAGGAATTATTATCCTTCCACTAAAATAAAAGAAGAATATTGGTATTCATCCGTTCCTTTAAACGGAATGACCATGTTAGTCACTAGAACACTAAAACTAAAAAACAAAGAACAGCCGGTTATTTCTCTCGTAAGGAGATTATACAATCCTGATACTCTCCTCCCAGTTGGAGTGCTAATTATTGATATTAATTTTCGGAGAATTGAGGAAATATCAAACAAAGTAACAATTAGTAGAAACGGATATTTTTTTATATTGGATGCTAATGGGCATTATGTATATCATCCCGATTATTCGAAGCTTGGAAAAAAGGTTGAATATAGCCAGCTATCAAAGCTTAAAACCAGTGGGAACAGTACACAAATTTTAGAGAATGAACGGAATGATTTTGTCACCTATACGTTTTCCCCGAATATCGGCTGGAGTTTTTTTACGGCGGTACCTTATAAAGATATAACGGGTGGAATTATTCAAATCGGAAGAACAATCATCCTGACGATTCTATTCTCATTAATGATTGCCTATACAATTGGTTTTGTTTTTGCAACTAGCATCATTCGACCAATCCGACGCTTGCAACAGTTTATGAAAGAAGTTGAGATTGGAAAACTTAATGGCAGGGTACTAGTCGAATCAAACGATGAAATTGGACAGTTATCCGCTGGTTTTAATAATACAGTTGAAAAACTCTCTAATTTACTTGAAGAAGTATATATCTCAAAATTAAGAGCGACTGAAATGTCTCTAAAACAAAAAGAAATTGAAATTAAGATGCTTCAGTCTCAAATGAACCCCCATTTTTTATATAATTCCTTAGAAACAATTAGAGGGATGGCGTTAGAAGAGGGTCAGGAAGATATTGCAACGATGTCTTTTTCCCTTGCAAAGCTTCTACGGTACAATCTTAAAAATGAATCGTCAACCGTTAGCTTAAGAGAAGAAATTAAGTTTTGCCAGACCTATCTTCAGATCCAGAAGTTTCGCTTTGATGACCGTTTTGAGTACGAGATTGATATACCGGATTGGGCGATGGATCTTCAAGTTGTAAAATTTTCACTGCAGCCCTTAGTGGAAAATTGCTTTGTTCATGCCTATGGCCAAATGATTAAAAAGTTCAAGATTAAGATAACAGCAATTCTTCATTCAGAATCGGTTTATACCATTTTAATTGAAGATACTGGTACCGGAATTCCTAAAGATGTGTTAGAGGCACTTACCAAAAAAATAGACGAAAAAGTAACAAACTCTGATGGGAATAAAATTGGAATTTTAAATGTTCATCAAAGGATTCATTATGTGTTTGGTGAGGATTATGGCTTAAGAATTAGGAGTCAAGAGGGTAGGGGAACAATTGTTGAAATGCATCTGCCAAAAAAGGAAAATAAAGAGGTAGGGGAAGTTAGATGAGAAAAATCTTGTTAGTGGACGATGAGCGATGGGTTCGTACCGCTCTAAAGTGGACAATCAACAAATTGAATCTTCCTTTGCAAGTAGTTCATGAGTGCAGTAATGGTTTGGAAGCATTGGATTGGATTAAATTAAATGAAGTAGACCTGATTCTAACGGATATTCGAATGCCAATTATGGATGGTATTGCTTTGGTTAAGGAACTTAGTACTTTAAAAGGTGAATATGACGTTATTGTCATATCGGTTCATGATGAGTTTCATTTTATTCAACAAGCCATGCGGGGAGGTGTCACGGACTACCTTCTTAAACCGATTGAAGAAACAGAAATAAAAGCTTGCCTAGAGAAATGGTTAAATAAAAAAAGCAGTGAAGGAATAACGAGCAAGCAAACCAAACCTGAAAAAGAAACTCTTCCCTTATCAACGATTGATCGAGTCTTGGAATATATAAAGAAAACACCATTAGATCAAATTACTTTAAAAGAAGCGGCAGAAAGTATTCATATTAATCCTAGTTACCTAAGCCAACTGTTCAAACAACAGCTCAATAAAAAGTTTGTTGATTATATTACAGAATTGCGAATTGAAGAAAGTAAACGGTTATTGCAAAATACATCCTTAAGAATGTCTGAAATAGCTGAAAGAGTGGGCTATTCTGATCTCGCTTACTTTAGTAATAATTTTAAGAAAGTAGTGGGATGCTCGCCATCCGAGTATCGAAATATCCATTTAAAAAAGGACGAAAGTAAAACGAAAAGAGCGACAAGTATAGAGTCAGGAACCTAGGTTTCTGGCTCTATTTTGCATTTTTTTAGAAAAGTATAGGTATGTAGTCATGGGTATTTTTAACTGAATATTTTTAATATTAAAAAAACACAAATAAAACTAAAAAATACCCCTCCTAGGAAAGTACTTTTAGGTTGTACAATCAAGTAGAGTTGGAAGCGCTTACTTACATAGAAGGAGGGAAACTGGCTGATGTGACACCTTATTAATGAAAATATCTTTAGGAGAATTAACAACCATTCAATTAGAAAAAGAGGGGGAAGAAAAAATGGCATCATTATCAAAACAGATTAAAAAATCTTCAAAACTAAGAAAAAAACTTCTGGCAACCGCACTTACTCTATCATTAGTTGCGCCAGTCATTGGACCGCAGGCAGGTTTTGCAAATGATGAACAAGGATACACAGGTGAGGAAGGAGCAGCTACTCCTTATTCTGGACGAGGTGCCATTACAACTTATAAAATTGCAAAAGGTGAAGGCCAGCCAGAAATTGAAGTGGCAACTCAAGATAGAATTCTTGAAATTAACGGCAAATATTTTAGAGATGCGAATGGCAGTAAAAGCTTAGATGTTTACGAAGACTGGACAAAGCCAGTTTCAACACGTGTAGCGGATTTGATTAGTAAAATGAGTCTTGAACAAAAAGCCGGATTGATGTACATAAATACTCATACCCCAGTAGCCGATCCAGCAGATGGGAAATTTGTAACCCCTGCGAACAGTAAAATTGTTACTGATAAAAAATTGCGTCACGTGATTTACCGTCTAACTCAAAACTTAGGCGATATTGCCAATTATAATAACCAAATGCAACAATTAGCAGAGGGTCTTGAATTAGGTATTCCGGTTGTGATTACTTCCAATCCAAGAAACTCTGCCTCAACAGATTATACCAATATTACCAATGCTCAAGATCAACATACCTTCTGGCCAGGAACTTTAGGTTTAGCAGCAGGACGAGATGTAGAAGCAGTTGCTGAATTTGCCGATATTGCCCGCCAGGAATGGAGAGCGGCTGGTATTCGAAAAGTTTATGGATATATGGCTGACGTTGCAACAGATCCACTTTGGGCAAGAATCGAGGAGACATTCGGTGAAGATCCAAAATTAGTTGGAGACATGAATTATGAAATCGTTAAAGGGTTCCAAACTGAAACTCTTGGCAAAGACAGTGTAGCCATTACAGTTAAACATTTCCCTGGCGGTGGAGCTCGTGATGATGGGCAAGATCCTCACTTTGCAAACGGCAGCTTTAACATTTACCCTACTGAAGGAAGCATGGAGAAGTATCATATTCCTCCTTTCATGAGAGCGATTGAAGCAGGTGTAGCATCCGTCATGCCGTATTATGCCTATCCTAGCAATGATAGTGCTAATCAAGGGTTGCCAGCGTACAGTGAAACTAAGCAATTTGAGGAAGTTGGTATGACTCTTAATAAAGGAATCATTGATTACTTGCGTGAGGGTCTTGGTTTCAAAGGATATATTAACTCTGACTCAGGTGCAGTTGCGGGCAGCGCATGGGGCTACCTAGTTGATGAAGATGGAAATCCAATTCCTAATGCACAAAAAGTGGCCAAAGCCATTAATGCAGGAACAAATATTATTTCAGGTGGTGCAAATCCAGAGTATGTAATCGAGGCAATTAGTAGCGGCTTACTAAAAGAAGCTAAAGTGGACGAATCCATTACGTATACTCTATCAGAAATGATGACATTAGGTCTATTTGAAGATCCATACGTAAATCCTTCAGAAGCTATTGCTGCTGCAAACAATGAAGAAAACAGAGCATTAGCTTACGAAGCACACCAAAAGTCAGTTGTTCTAATGCGCAATGATAAAATCGATGGTGGTAAAAAACTATTACCATTAACAAATGGAAAGTTAAAAGATGTTAAGCTTTATGTTGAAGGATTTATTGGGGTTGCTCCAGGAAGAAATAATCCAAATCCTCAAAAAACTATTAATGAAGAATCAGCAAAACAAACTGCTGCATTTAATGCAGACTTAAAGAAAATGCTCAAAGAAAAATTCCCTAACATTACGTTAGTGGATAGTGTTGACCAAGCAACTCATGCATATTTATATATTAAACCAACTCAATCTAACTGGGATAATGACCCACGTATTGACGTTAATGAAACAACAGGTATTCTTGAACTAGATCGAATCATTGAAATTCAAAAAGCTGTTCCAACCATTACTGCGGTAAACTTTACGAACCAATGGCTTATTAATGAACTTGAGCCAAATGCTGCTGCATTAATCGGTACTTTTGGTACACTACAAGAGGCAGTATTTGATGTAATCACTGGAAAATTCAAACCGGTAGGAAAACTTCCATTCGCTATTCCAGCTAGTACAGAAGCGGTAGAAAAGGAAATTGGAGATGTTCCAAGCTTTGCGCCTGAAGAATATGCAGATTTCGAATATGTGAATAAAAATGGTGACAAATACGAATACGGATTTGGTCTTGCTTACAGCGATGGCAACAACGGAAAAGCAGTTGGTAAACCTGCTCATGCCGAAAAATCCTCGAAATAATAAAATTAGCACAATTTAAGACTGTTATAAAAAGAGATGCTACCCAAGTAGCATCTCTTTTATCTATACTCTTTTTTCAAAATGAACACGTTTATTAATAAAATACATAATCGGCATACCTACTGCCATTACAATAAATTCTCCTGCTGCTACAGTCAGCCAGGTAAATAAGAACGGCAATTCAAATGCCAAGTTTAATTCAAAGGCAATGATAAACATCGTTATAGTGAAAACTACCGTATTCACAATCATTCGAGCCCAAATACCTTTAATAAAGCGTGCGGAAATGATCGTGATGGATAACGCTAATACGGATTGACCAACTCCAAAAACTAGGTCATAAGCGACCATTGGCGAAAAGAAAAGGTTGCTGAAAAATACTCCTAAAATGATTCCGAACATGTACTTTTTATTGAATACGACGAGATGGTTAAACATTTCGGAAACACGGAATTGAACATTCGTAAAGCCAAAGGGTGCGATTAAACCGGATACAGCAATATATAGCGCAGCTAAAATCGCGTTTACAACAAGTGTTTTAATTTTCATATTTATTACTCTCCTTAGTTTTTTTACGTGGGAGGTTCTCGAACCACGTTTTATAGGCAATGTATTATATTAATAGAAATAAATCTACTAGTCAATGGAAAAAATTTTTAAAGTATTATCGAAACATAAACTTACTGGAATAATTGGATAATATTCCCCCCAATGTACATTCTAAAGGTAAAAAAAGAACGTCAAATTAATACTTCAGGATACCCCCAATTTAGTCTTCATGCTATTATATTTCTTGTGTATCATTTCCTATGGTTGAATAATATTCTGAATATTAATAAAATAGAAGTGAGAGGGGGGACTAGATGGAACCCATTATAGTTTTAGAGAATGTATCCTTTTCATATAAAATCAATGAAAACTCTTCTGTTTCTGTTCTTAAAAATGCTTCATTCTCGATTTTTCCTGGTGAATATGTTGCGATTATTGGCCACAATGGTTCTGGGAAGTCGACATTATCCAAGCATTTTAATGGGCTATTAACACCTGGCTCAGGGGATGTTTGGGTGCACGGACATAATACGAAGGATGAAAGCAAGAGGCTCGATATCCGTAAAGCGGTAGGTATGGTCTTTCAGCATCCTGATAATCAAATTGTTGCAACCATTGTGGAGGAAGATGTAGCTTTTGGGTTAGAGAATATTGGTGTACCGAGAGCAGAGATGAAACAAAGAATTGATGAAGCGTTGGACGTAGTAAAAATGACTGAGTTCAGGAAGAGGCCGCCGCATCACTTATCTGGGGGACAAAAACAGAGAGTTGCAATAGCTGGGGTACTTGCGATGCAGCCAGATTGTATCGTGTTTGATGAGTCAACCAGTATGCTTGATACCTTTGGCAGAAATGAGGTTCTTCAGGTTATGCGAAAAATGAATGGGATGGGAATGACGATCATTACCGTTACCCATCGCATGTCAGAAGCAGCAGAGGCGGACCGCATTATTGTGGTGGAAGACGGGAAAATTGTTATGGATGGACCACCACAAGAAATTTTTAAACATAAAAAGGTATTAATGGATCTTCAGCTAGATATCCCGACCGTTAGTCAAATCGCTGAAATTGTCCATAATGAATATCAGATTTTTTCTAAAGAGTTAATTAAAGAAGATGAACTCATTGATGAAGTAAAAAGAGTTTCAAGAGCACGGAGCGGGGAGATGGGCTAATGCCTGGTAAGCCAATATTAGAAATAGAAAATTTGTTTCATACATACATGAAAGGTACTCCAATGGAGCATGAGGCTTTGAAGGGGACGAGCATGGTGATCAGTGAGGGGGAATGTATTGCGATTATTGGGCACACCGGCTCAGGTAAATCCACCCTAATCCAGCATTTTAATGGTCTAATTCGTCCTGATTCGGGGAAAGTCATCGTCGATGGGGTAGATTTATCAAAAAAACGAATTGACATAAAAGCGTTACGAAGAAAGGTTGGACTTGTTTTTCAAAATCCAGAGGACCAAATTTTCGAAAAATTAATTGGTGATGATGTTGCTTATGGCCCTTTTAAACTTGGTTTGCCTTTAAAGGAAGTAAGGGAACGAGTTAAATGGGCGATGGATATGGTTGGGTTGAATTTTGAGGTAATGAAGGATAGGCAAACATTTGCCTTAAGCGGCGGACAGAAGCGCAAAGTTGCACTCGCTGGAATCCTTGCGTTACAGCCCAAGATATTGGTTCTTGATGAGCCGACAGCAGGTCTTGATCCAAGGTCTCGAAATGAATTGCTTGATAAGATTAAGTACTTAAATAAGATGGAAAATCTAACGGTCATTTTTGTTTCACATAACATGGAGGAAGTCGCTTACTTAGCAGACAGGGTTTATGTAATGGCGAATGGTTCTGATGTCTTATCAGGTACGCCTGAGGAGATTTTTACAGATAAGGAGAAACTGCAGGATTACCAAATTGGAACGCCCGAAACGGTACAAATTTTATACCGGTTGAAAGACATGGGGTACAATGTAGATATTGCTGCTTTTACGATTTCCGAAGCAGCAAACGAAATCATAAAGGTTCTTGCCAATGGAAAGGGGGAGAATCATGGCGAGTGAATTTGAACTATCTCGAAATATTACGATTGGTCAATACATCCCAACTGGTTCTTTTATTCATAGGCTGGATCCGAGAGTAAAGCTGTTTGTATTCACTATTCTTGTTATAGCCATAGCCCTCAACACTAGTTATATAGGGAATATTATCGGTCTGCTATTATCCATTTATTTATTCTTGGTATCCAAAATACCTATCAGTTATGGATTATCTGGCATCAAGCCGGCAATCCCCTTTATAATCATATTAGGTGTGCTTCAGCTAATTTTCCAAGGTAATGTATTTTCTGGTGGGACGGTATTTTTTAAGTATGGTTTTATTTTGATAACGAGTGAAAGTATTCGATTAGTGATTGTTTCAGCGATACGGTTTGTAGAAATCATTTTATTAAGCAGTGTTCTTACTTTATCGACTTCAACTACTGAGTTAACCCATGCTATCCAAAGTCTTTTAAGCCCATTGAAGAAAGTGAAATTTCCTGTCCATGAGATATCATTGATCATCACGATTGCGATTCGTTTTGTGCCAACCTTTGCGATTGAAATGGAAAAAATGATGAAGGCACAAGCTTCAAGAGGGGCAGATTTCGGATCAGGGGAATGGTGGAGAATCATTCAGAGGACAAAGGATATGTTTCCGATTATTATTCCCTTATTTACGATTGCGTTATCAAGAGCAGAGGACCTTATCTTAGCAATGGAATCCCGATGCTATACTCCGGGGAATGATAGAAGTGCCTATTCTGTTTATAAAGCGTATGGTCGAGATTACGTCGTATTAATCATTGGGCTATTATTTTCAATTCTACTACTTTTTTATCCATTTCCGTATTAGAGATTATAGAGGGGGAAAAATGAAATGAAAGGTTCATTAACGATTAGAAATATTGTTATTGCTGGTGTCCTTGGTGCGATCGCCATTCTTTTAGGAGTCACTCGAATAGGCTATATTCCTGTCCCTACAGCAGCTGGAAATGCAACCATCATGCATATCCCTGCTATTATTGGGGGAATCATGCAGGGACCCGTTGTTGGTGCGATTGTCGGCCTTATCTTTGGTGTTTCGTCTTTTTTAAATGCAACCGTGCCTCTATTCAAAGATCCTTTAGTGGCCATTTTGCCTAGACTGTTTATTGGAGTCGTCGCCTGGCTTGTGTATGTTGGAATCCGCAAAAAAAGTGAATATCTTGCGATTGGTACTGCAGCATTCTTAGGAACCTTGACCAATACAGCACTTGTTTTAACGATGGCCGTCGTGAGAGGCTATATGGCCGCTGGTGTTGCATGGACAGTGGCCATAACGAGTGGAATCCCTGAAGCGATTGTTGGTACGATTGTAACGCTAGCGGTCGTCTTAGCGTGGAAGCAAATGGGTAAGGGAAAGAAATCTAAAATTTCAGAGGACCTATGAGTTGTAAATGAGGGAAGAGTATGCTGCACCATGTTGAAATAAATGTTTCGAATCTACCTAAAACGATTGAATTTTGGGGATGGCTATTAACGGAATTAGGGTATGAAGAGTATCAAAAGTGGGATAGGGGTATTAGTTGGAAACATCAGGAGACGTATCTCGTTTTTGTCCAAGCTGAAGAACGATTCCTAGATAGTCCCTACCATCGAAGCAGAGTTGGATTAAACCATCTAGCCTTTCATGCAAAGTCAAGGGAACATGTAGATGAAATGACTGAAAAATTGAAGGAAAGGGGGGTTAATATCCTCTACTTTGATAAACATCCATACGCTGGAGGTTCAGACTATTACGCTGTTTTTTTTGAAGATCCGGATCGAATAAAAGTGGAATTAGTTGCCCCTTGTTCGCCTAAATTTGTTTTGGTCTTTAATAGTGTGATATAAATCACGAAGCTCCACCTGTTTTTTCTTTATAATCAAAAGAAAGTAAAAGGGGTGTGGAACGTGGATTATAAGTTTAAAACTCTTTATAGTGAAATTGGCGGGCAAGAAACGATCGATAAACTTGTTGATGCTTTTTATCCTCGAGTCTATGCAGATCCAGAGTTACGGCCGCTTTTTGAAGGGGATATGGAAGAAATTAAAAGGAAGCAACGAATGTTTCTTCCGCAATTTTTAGGAGGTCCGGCACTGTATAGTCAAGAATTCGGACCGCCGGCAATGAGAGGGCGTCATCTACCTTTTGAAGTAACACCAAGGAGAGCGCAGTGCTGGCTTCGCTGTATGAAAGAAGCTTTTATCGAGATTGGTCTATACGATAATCCGGCAGGGTCTGCCTTTTATGATCGATTAACACAGGTTGCGGGAATCATGGTAAACAGTCCGGATAAAGAGTAAAGTATCAATAGGGTGCCCACAAAACGTGGACACCTTTTTTGAAGCTTGCTCCCTATTCGGCATCGGTCATGCGATAGGGATACCATATCACTGCTTATTTTTTTGCAAAGGGTAAAAGACCGAATTATTTGTAAATTAATGCATGAACATTTAACTAGTTTATTTTACCTTACATTAATCAAGTCTAAACGTTGATAACATATTAGCTAAACAATTCTCCCATACAATACTAATTGTAGACACATTTAAAAGGGAGATGGAGAAAATGAAAAAAGCAACTTTATTTGGAGCTGGCCTTGCTATTACGTTATTATTAAGTCCGTTCCAGCAGGCTTTTGCAGCAGAAACAACGGGGGAGTTACGTCAAGTTGATACGGTAGCCCACCGCGGGGCAACAGGGTATGCTCCTGAAAACACCATTGCCGCTTTTGATAAAGGGGTAGAAATGAAAGCAGATTATATTGAAATTGATGTTCAAAGAAGTAAGGATGGAGAATTGGTCATTATTCATGATAATAACGTTGACAGAACAACAGATGGTACCGGGTATGTGAAGGACTTAACGTTTGAACAGATTAGAAGTCTTGATGCAGGCAGCTGGAAAGCGGAACAATTTAAAGGGGAAAAAATTCCTACATTAGATGAAATTCTTGATCGGTATCATGGGAGAACGGGTATTTTAATAGAATTAAAATCACCTGAGCTTTATCCTGGAATTGAAGAACAAGTAGCCCAAAAATTAATTGAACGAAATCTAGATAAGCCTCAAAATGAAAAAATCATCATTCAATCTTTTAATTTTGAATCTATGAAACTAACAAACAGCCTATTACCGAAAGTGCCCATTGGTGTCCTTACATCCAATAGGGCTCACACAACGGAACAAGCATTACAAGAATTCTCAGCCTATGCTGACTACTTTAACCCAAGCTATGGCATTGTTACGGAAGAATTAGTTAATCAAGTTCATGCACTGGGAATGAAAATCCAATCCTGGACAGTTCGCAGCCATGAAGCAGCTCAATTTCTTTTAGATATGAACGTGGACGGAATTATTACCGATTATCCTGATTACGTAGATCCAAGAAAATAGGACAAACTATTGCCAAAAGAGGGAAAACGTGGACACCCTTTTTTGATGAATACAATCTCCCTAGCTTCTTAAAAAACCACCTTCAGAATTGAATATTTGTCCTGTAATCCATTGTGCTTCTTCGCTGGCAAGGAATGCAACTAGGCGAGCAGCATCTTCAGGAATTCCAATACGTCCAAATGGAAATTTTGGCAACAATTCTTGCTTGATTTCTTCGTTCATCCACCCAGTGTCCGTTGGACCTGGGTTTACTGCATTTACTGTAATTCCAAGAGGTGCAAGCTCTGCAGATAAGGAAAGAGTAAAAGCAGATATAGCCCCCTTCGTTGCAGCATAAGCCAATTCACCCGCCATGGGACCAAGTGCTTGTCCTGATGTAAGATTAATAATCCGTCCCATCGCATTCTGAGAGTCTCTAATCCGACGTGCAAATTCAACAGACAATAGGAAAGTGGCTCTCATATTTACTGCATAATGATCATCAAGTATTTTTGCATCTAAATTCATATACCCATCTCTAGTGGAATGAGCTGCATTATTAACCAAAATCGTAGGTGAACCTAATTTTAAATTTACTAAGTCCATTAATTTAGCCGGTGTGCTTGATTTCGAAAGATCCATTTCTACATTTGCACATTTAACTTTATGTTCTTCTATGCTGGCTTGAAAATTTACAATCCAGTCTCTATCAGCATTCAAATGAGTAAAGAAAATATCTGCACCTTCTATTGCTAGTTTTTTACAAATTGCAGCTCCAATTCCTTTTCCATGACTTACCCCGGTAACAACCGCTATACATCCATTAAGATTTTTAATGATAACACCACCCCAAAAAAGTTTTATAGTACTTTTACTATATTATATGAAAAAAATTACTAGAATACTAAATAATTCCATGTGTTCACTTGTGAAAATTTATCAAGCATAGTTGTTTATAAAAATTACCTTGAAAATTAGAAGATAAAGAATTCTGTAAAAATGATGATAAAAAAAATATTGTGATTCTAGTAATGCTGTGTTAAGATAAATTCAATCACGTAGTGCAAACGTTTTCGTAAATATTTCATAGAGTTAAATTTTGTGTAATTACTAGTTGGATAAAGGGTTACCCAAATTTTATTTCTTTTAAACTATTATTGGAAGCGTTTACGCTATGTGCTTTTGCATGAATTTATGCAAACGAATTCATGGTGGGAAAACGATTAAAGACTTTATATTAGGAGGAAAAAAGGAATGAAGAGTAAAAAGTTTTATGCGGGAATTCTATCAACTCTCTTAGCATCTAGCCTTGTATTAGGTGGATGTGCATCTTCTAGCAGTAGCGAGAAAGAGGATTCAGGGGATAAGGTAACAGTTGACGTTTTCCAATTTAAAGTTGAGTTTAAAAAACAATTTGAAGATCTTGTAAAAAAGTATGAAGACGAAAACCCTGATGTCGATATAAATGTAAAAACAGTCGGTGGCGGAAATGACTACGGTGCATCATTAAAGTCAGCCTTCTCTGCAGGAGATGAGCCGGACATTTTTAACGTAGGCGGGCCGTCAGATGTTGAAGATTACAGAGAATGGCTGGCGGATTTATCAGAGACAAAATCAGCATCAGCCGCTCTTGAGGGAACACTTGATAGCGTCAAGGAAGGCGAAGAAGTTCTTGGCTTGCCGTTCAACCAAGAAGGTTACGGATATATTTACAATAAGAAAGTGTTTAAAGATGCTGGAATCGACCCAGCTACACTCAAAACATATGAAGATTTAGAAAAAGCGGTTAAAACATTAGATAGCAAGAAGAAAGAACTTGGCCTTGATGCAGTATTTGCGCTAGCGGCTAAAGAAACTTGGGTAATCGGTAACCACTTAGCGAACGTTTACATGGCTCCTGATTTCAACCATAGTGTTCTTGAAGCATTTAATGCAAAATCTGCACCATTCACAAAATCAGAAGAATTAAAGAGAATGCTTGACCTACAAGCTAAGTATTCAGTACAGCCCGTATTAAGCCTAGACTATTCTCAACAAGTTGAGCAATTATTCTCATTAGGAAAAGTTGCAATGATCCAGCAAGGAAACTGGACTTATAACTCTATCCTAGATATCGATCCAGAACACGCTGAAAAAAATATTGGTATGATTCCAATTCCTGTTGAAGGTTTTGAAGGAAAACTACCTGTAGGTGTTCCAATGTACTGGGCAGTAAATAAGAAGAGTGATGAAAAAGTAGTACAAGCTTCTAAGGACTTCTTAGATTGGATGTATACATCTGATGCTGGTAAAACTGCTGTAATGGAAGACTTTAAATTTATCCCTGCATATGAAGGTTATGACACAGCAAAAATTGCTGATCCACTTTCACAGGAAATTTACAAATATTCTTCTGAAGGCAACACAATTGGCTGGGTATTCTTAGGATCACCTATCGGTTGGCAGGAAGAAGTATTAGCTGTTAATATGCAAAAATATTTAAGTGGCGAAAGTTCTTGGGAAGAGGCAATAAAAACCGCACAAGAATCTTGGGAAAAATCACGTAAATAGTCTAGATTTATGTATTTGATTGTTTATTTTAATAGGTTGAACACGCTAGTAAAGTAATGTAAAAAGCTAACGAAGCGTAACTGATGCTTCGTTAGCTTCTTTAAAAACATTTTTATACTGGGTTATTAGCAATTAGATCAAATTTTGGCAGTACATTTTTAACTTACCGATATACACATGTCGGGAATTGTATTGGGGGGACTTAGGTGAGAAATCGGGATATATCGTTTTGGATTTTTGTGACACCAGTTCTTTTAGCTTTAGGACTAGTGGTCATCATCCCTTTACTCTATGGGTTTGTTTATTCCTTCACAAACTGGAATGGTCTTACCGCTGACGAGTTTTTAGGCTTTAGCAACTATATTGATTTATTTAAGGAAGAAGAATTCAGAGCTTCACTTTGGTTTACGATTAAATTTGCCGTTGTATCGGTCATCTTATTGAATGTCCTAGGTATGGGACTCGCCTTACTTGTTACACAAGGTCTAAAATCAAGCAACTTTTTAAGAACTGTATTCTTTATGCCTAACTTAATCGGCGGGCTTATTCTAGGATTTATTTGGCAGTTTATTTTTGTAAGTGCCTTTAGTAGTATCGGAGATTTACTGGGAATTGAAGCTTTAAAAGGTTGGTTATCTACTACAGAAACAGGCTTTTGGGGACTTGTGATTCTTAATTGTTGGCAGTGGGCTGGATACATTATGATTATTTATATTGCCTATTTGGAGAATATACCGGGTGACTTACTTGAAGCAGCAGAAATTGATGGGGCAAATAGCTTCCAACGATTCAAAAATATTATTTTTCCATTGGTTGCACCTGCCTTCACGGTAAGTATGTTTTTGACGGTTTCACACTCTTTTAAAATATACGATCAAAACTTATCATTAACAGGTGGAGGACCATTCAACTCCACACAAATGGTAGCGATGGAAATTTATAAAACTGCCTTTAATGAAAACCAAATGGCTTTAGCGCAATCAAAAGGAGTTATCTTCTTAATCCTAGTTGCAGCTGTAGCCTTGACAAATGTTTACTACAACAAGAAACGGGAGGTCGACTTGTAATGAAACAAAAGAAAAAAAGTCGTTTTTTACTTGAGATTTTCGGCCTTCTACTAGCTATTCTTTGGTTATCACCATTTTACTTAATGCTTGTAAACGCCTTTAAAACAAAAAGGGAAATTTTTACGGATGTGCTGGGAATGCCAGATGAATTTACCGCGGATAACTTTGTCGAGGCTTTTGATCATTTAGACTTTATTAGCTCTCTATTTAACTCCCTGCTTATTTCTGTTTTAGGTGTAGGGGTTATTATCCTGTTTTCTTCAATGGCAGGTTATGCATTAGCAAGAAATAAAAGTAAACTAAGTGGGATTATCTTTTTCCTTTTTGTTGGTGCAATGCTTATTCCATTCCAATCCGTCATGATTCCGCTTGTCTCGATCTTCGGCCAAGCTGAAATGTTAAATCGAGTTGGTTTAATCTTTATGTATTTAGGATTTGGAAGCAGCCTTTCCATTTTCTTATACCATGGCGCTATGACAGGTATTTCTATATCACTAGATGAAGCTGCATACATTGATGGAGCGAGCAAATTCCAAGTGTTTTGGCATATTATTTTCCCATTGTTAAAGCCCATTTCAGTTACTGTTGGAATTTTGAATGTAATCTGGATTTGGAATGACTTTTTATTACCATCACTTGTATTAAAAGAAGAGTCTGCGACGATTCCTTTAAAAATGTTCTTTTTCTTTGGACAATTTACAAAGCAATGGCATTTAGCCTTAGCAGGATTAACAATTGCAATTATTCCTGTAATCATTGCTTACTTCTTTGCACAAAAACAAATTATTAAAGGAGTATCTGACGGGGCTGTCAAATAGAGCTATAATAGGGTAATAGTTTGTTGTTTTTTTATAAATAGATAGAATTAACAACTTTAGTGAATGATTATCCATATATATAGCAAAAAAGGGGGAAAAGGGATGTCAGTTACGATTAAAGATGTTGCGAAAAAAGCCAATGTGGCTCCCTCAACTGTTTCACGTGTTATGTCTGATAGTCCAAGTATTAGTGAAAAAACAAAACGGAAAGTTCGTAAAGTTATGGAAGAAATGGGCTATCATCTTAATCTTAATGCTAGAACTCTAGTTCAGAAATCAACACAGACTATTGGGATTGTCATGAAGAATTCAACAAGCCAATCTCTGCTTAATCCTGTTTTTCCTGAAGTGTTAAGTGGAATAAGTGCTTTTTGCCATAAGCAAGGTTATAGTATGCTCCTCACCACAGGGGAAACAGAAGAGGACATCTTTGTTGATACGGTAAAAATGGTCCAAGGGAAACGAGTGGATGGCATTATTGTCTTGTATTCAAAAAAGGACGATAAAGTAGTTCCATTTCTCATGACGTCCGGAATTCCTTTCGCCGTGATTGGAAAACCTGTATATGAATCAAATAAAATGATGTATGTGGATAATGATAATGTTCAAGCTGCAAAGGATGCTACGGATTATGTCATCAAACGTGGGCATCAGCGGATAGGTTTTATCGGTGGAGACATCCGGTTCGAAGTAACAGAAGCGAGATTAAACGGTTATAAGGAAGCAGTAAGAGACGGTAATTTGGAAATTAATGAGGACTATATAAAAAACTTTCCATATGATCGGGACCTAGGATCACGAGCAATTAATGAATTATTGAATTTAGCAGAACCTCCCACAGCAATCGTCGTTACAGATGATTTAAATGCACTAATTATATTGTTAGCTTTAAAAGAACGTAATATTAAGGTACCAGATGACATTAGTATTGTGAGCTTTA
The DNA here is from genome assembly GCF_036961885.1 of Neobacillus niacini. Lineage (GTDB taxonomy): Bacteria > Bacillota > Bacilli > Bacillales > Cytobacillaceae > Neobacillus > Neobacillus niacini_H. The sequence continues at coordinate 106,731 of NZ_JBALNQ010000023.1, forward strand.
ATAACACGATAATTTCAAGTCTATCAACCCCTCCTTTAACTTCGGTAGATATACAAACGTTTCAATTGGGGTATGAATCGGCGCGATGCTTATTAGAACAGATAAAAGAACCAGAAACAATTAAAAAGAGTATTATCATCCCTGCAATTATAGTGGAAAGAGAATCATGTAAAGTGTACAACATGAAGAAGCCTCAAATTAATTGAAAACTGAGGCATTCGTGCATAAAATTACGCAAACGTTTGCCTAACATAAAATTATCTAGAATATAAGGAGAGGATAAAAATGAATGTATTGGTATGGAATGAAAACCGACATGAACAGACAAATACAGTGGTCGCAGAAAATTATCCAAATGGGATCCATGGAGCAATTGCCGAATTTTTAAAAGAAGACCAAATTAATGTTAAAACCGCAACGTTAGATGAGCCTGAACACGGTTTAACTGATGATGTATTAAATGAAACAGATGTATTAGTTTGGTGGGGCCATAAAGCACATAATGAAGTTAAGGATGAGATTGTAGAAAAAGTACACAAAAGAGTATTAGAAGGTATGGGCTTAGTTGTCTTGCATTCAGGCCATTTCTCAAAGGTTTTCAAAAAGTTAATGGGGACAGGCTGTGACCTTAAGTGGCGTGAGGCTGGTGAAAAGGAGCGCATTTGGGTGGTTGATCCAACACATCCGATTGCAGAAGGCCTTGGACAATACATTGAATTAGAGCAAGAAGAAATGTATGGTGAACATTTTGATATTCCTACACCAGATGAACTCGTATTTATTAGCTGGTTTGAAGGTGGAGAGGTTTTTCGCAGCGGCTGTACGTTCAAACGCGGACAAGGTAAAATTTTCTACTTCCGTCCTGGACATGAAACATATAAAACATATCATAATACAGAAATTCAAAGAGTAATTAAAAACGGTGTAAATTGGGCAAAACCTTCTAAAACTGCTACACCTGTATATGGAAACTCGAAGCCATTAGAGACTATCTCAGAAAAGGCAATAGTAAAATAAGCTAGTACGAAGGGGAGCGAAAATTATGACATTAAAAGTAGCTGTTATTGGATGTGGCAGTATTGCAAAACACCGCCACTTACCAGAATATCATGCACACTCTGGGGTCGAAATTACCGCGGTATGTGATATCGTTAGAACACGTGCGAATGAAATGGCTGAAAAATATAATGCCAAAGCTTACACAAGTTATGAAGTGTTATTTGCAAATGAAAAGATCGATGCAGTAAGTGTTTGTTTGCCAAATGCTCTTCATGCACCTGTATCGATTGCAGCATTAAATGCTGGATGCCACGTTTTATGTGAAAAACCAATGGCGACATCAAGAGAAGAAGCGGACCAAATGATAGACGCCGCTCACACTCATAACAAGAAATTAATGATTGCTCATAATCAACGTTTTGTGCCTTCCCATGTGAGAGCAAGGCAATTAATCGAAAATGGTGAAGTAGGTAAAATTTATAGCTTTAGAACCACGTTTGGCCACGGTGGTCCAGAAGGTTGGAGTGCTGACGGAAAAGATAGCTGGTTCTTTAAAAAAGAACAAGCTTTTATTGGGGCAATGGGTGACTTGGGTGTTCATAAAGCTGATCTTCTTCGCTATTTATTAGGAGTAGAATTTGTTGAGGTTGCCAGCTTTGTAGAAACAAGTGCAAAAGAAAACACAGATGTGGATGACAATGCTGTATTTATTCTAAAAACAGAAAACGGCATTATTGGAACACTTGCAGCTAGTTGGGCTTACACGGCGAGTGAAGACAACTCTACGGTGATTTACGGTGAAAAGGCGATTTTACGATTAGAAGATGATCCGAACTATTCCTTAATCGTTCAATATCGTACGGGTGAAGTGGTTCGCTATGAATTAGGAAAAATACAGTCTAACGATGAGGGTGGACAAAAGAATACACATGTAATTGAAAACTTTGTTTCTTCTATTGAAAATGATACGGTGCCTCCTATTAGTGGTGAGGAAGGTAAAAAGTCATTAGAAGTGATTATTGCGGCAATTGAATCTAATGAAAGTAAAGAGATTACCAAGATTTTTCAGGTGCAATCATAAGTAAATCAGTGAAACAGGATAATTTGTTGAATTTATATAATTGAATGGAGGTTAGTAATCTTGAAATTAGGTGTTTTTACCGTTCTATTTTCAGAAAAGTCATTTGAAGAAATGCTGGACCATGTACAAGCGTCTGGCTTAAAAGCTATAGAAATTGGCACAGGTTGTTATCCTGGTAATGCCCACTGCCCAGTAGATGAATTGCTAGAAAGCGAAGAAAAGCGAGCTGAATATCTTGAAAAAGTTCAATCTCGTGGTTTAACCATTAGTGCTTTCAGTTGTCATGGAAACCCCATTTCACCTGACGAGCAATTTGCAAAAGAATCACATGATACCTTAACCAAAACAATTAAGTTGGCAGCGATGATGAATGTACCGGTAGTGAATGCTTTTTCTGGTATCCCTGGAGACCAAGAGGGAGCGAAGTTTCCTAACTGGCCTGTAACACCATGGCCGAATGAGTATTCAGAACTCTTACAATGGCAATGGGAGGAAAAACTTATCCCGTATTGGAAAAAACAAGGTCAATTTGCTCAGGAAAATGGAGTAAAGATCGGCTTGGAGCTCCATGCAGGATTTCTAGTTCATACTCCTCATACGATGCTTAAGTTACGGGCGGCAACATGTGATGCTATCGGTGCAAATCTTGATCCTAGTCATTTATGGTGGCAGGGTATTGATCCAGTTGCAGCAATTAAAATATTAGGTAAGGAAAATGCCATCCATCATTTCCATGCAAAGGATACATATATAGACCAAGAAAATGTAAACATGTATGGATTAACAGATATGCAGCCTTATTCAAACGTGCAAACCCGAGCTTGGACTTTCCGTTCTGTAGGATATGGCCATAGTATTCAAGAGTGGTCTAATATCATAAGTGCCCTAAAAACATATGGGTATGATTACGTAATCAGCATCGAGCATGAAGATCCAATCATGTCAATTGATGAAGGTTTCAGTCGGGCAGTCAAAAATCTAAAAAGCGTGATTATCGAAGAAGCTCCATCCGATATATGGTGGGCATAGAATTGATATAAAAAGTGCCCCCTTTAAGTACACTTGTGTTTAGTCGATGAGACACACTTACTTGAGGGGGTTTTTATTTCAATATGGGAGGTCAAATATGAAGAATACTTCTGGTATGATGGGGGGATTATACCGCCTTTGTGATTGGTTTATGAGATTTAGTGTAGGCAATATACTATGGATGGTTTTTAATATTCCCATTGTGTTTATTTTATTTAATATACTATATGTGGAACAAAAAGGGGTCCAGTTCTTTTTACTAGTTCCTCTTATTATTTTGCTGCCACTTTTATTTTTTCCCGCAACGACCGCGATGTTTGCGTCTGCACGGGATTGGGTTATCAAGGACGAGAGTACCAGCTTAAAGCAATATTGGCGTTACTATAAAGAAAACTACATTAAAAGTCTAATGGGCGGTTTGGTTTTAACTGCTGTTTGGACCATCTGGGCTGTGGATTTCTACTATTTTAGTAAGGACAATGCCATACTTATGGGTATTTTCTTATTTCTAGGAATGGTGTTATTTGTTTTCTCGATCAACTTCTTTACAGTTATTTCACATTACCGCTTGAACTTACTGACTGCTTTGAAGAAAACCTTACTAATTACAATTGGAAGTCCGGTATTATTTTTAACGATTCTCATTAGCAGCAGTATCCTACTATATATTAGTTTAAATGTATTTTGGTTTTTGCTTCCTTTTTTTACAGGGGCATTAATCGCTTACTTATCATTTTCTGCATTTTATCGATATTATCTGAAAGTAATATCCGCTTGAGTTGGTGAAAATAACAATTTGTCCAAAAGGCAAAATAGTACATGTTTTAATTATATCATCTAAATCTTATAACTTATTTTCATAAAAAGATGGAATCAAATAAGGAATGTTTTGAAAAAGCAGGATAGAAAAGGAGAGTCAAAATTGAAGAATAAAGAATATCAATTAGTCATTGTTGGTTATGGCGGGATGGGAAGCTATCATGCGAAGCAGTTGCTCAAAGAAAACAAAAATATAAATGTTGTTGGAACATATGATGTTATGGAGGAAAGAAAAGCGGCTTCTATCACAGACGGCTATAAGGCATATGAAAGCTTAACTGCAGTTTTAGCCGATGATGACGTTGATTTTGTCCTCATTGCCACTCCAAACGATGTGCATAAAGAAATCGCAATCGCGGCCTTAAACGCTAAAAAACATGTCATTTGTGAAAAACCTGTCACCATTTACAGTGAAGAGTTAGTAGAAATCATGCAGGCAGCAAAATTGAATGACCGTACGTTTATAGTGCACCAAAATCGCAGATGGGATGAAGATTTTCTCACCATAAAAAAAGTATATGATGAACAGATTATTGGTGAGGTCTTTCATATTGAATCTAGGGTCCAAGGTGCAAATGGAATTCCTGGAGACTGGCGCCACCTGAAAGAGTTTGGCGGAGGAATGGTACTCGATTGGGGTGTACATTTGTTGGATCAATTATTATTTATGGTCGATAGTAAGATTACAAGTGTCTATGCTCAGTTATCTTATGTTTTAGGCGATGAAGTAGATGATGGATTTCAGGCATTTATAACTTTTGAAAACGGGACCACTTCTTTAGTGGAAGTTGGAACAACAAACTTTGTTCAACTGCCGCGTTGGTACACAAAAGGGACACAAGGAACAGCTGTCATCCATGATTGGGATATCAACGGTAAAATCGTGACTCAGAATCTTGGTGAAAATATAGAAGCTCCAAAACCAATTAAAGCTGGGCAAGGACTGACGAAAACAATGGCCCCTCCGTCTGAAAAAGCTGTCAGTACATTGGAATTGCCGAAAGTAGAAAAGACAATGGAAAGCTTTTATGACAATGTGGTTTCAGTGGTGGAAGGAAAAGCTGAACCAATCGTCAAAAATGACGAAGTGTTACGTGTCTTACAATTAATTGAAACAATTTTCAAAGCAGCCGAACTGAACGAAGTGATCAAGGATTTTGATAAAACTAGAAGTCATGTATGACTGACGAGAAATTAACGATTTGAAGCATTGAAAACAGCTAGTAACACTTATGTATTAGTAAGGACATTAGTGTTGCTAGTCTTTTGTTATGAACAAGATAACAGGTTTCGCAAAAACTTATTTGGGATCAGTTTTGATTGACCAACCAGTATCGCGAATGTGGTGGGTAAAGACATCAAAGAAAAGAGGTGCAGACATGAAGAAAAAATGGTGGAAAGAAAGTGTTGCCTATCAGGTATATCCCCGAAGCTTTATGGATAGTAACGGAGACGGGATTGGGGATTTAAAGGGAGTAACCTCCAAATTAGATTACCTGAAAGAATTAGGAATCGATGTAATTTGGCTGTCTCCAATGTACAAATCTCCTAATGACGATAACGGCTACGATATTTCCGATTATCAGGATATTATGGATGAATTCGGGACAATTACCGATTTTAATGAGCTGCTGGAAGGTGTTCATAGCCGCGGCATGAAGCTAATCCTGGATTTAGTGATCAACCACACAAGCGATGAGCATCCATGGTTTATAGAGTCTCAGTCTTCTAAAGACAGTCCAAAGCGAGACTGGTATATTTGGAGGGACGGAAAAGACGGGAAAGAGCCGAATAATTGGGAGAGTATTTTTGGCGGTTCTGCTTGGAAATATGACGAAACGACCGATCAGTATTTCTTGCATATTTTTTCAAAAAAACAGCCTGACCTTAACTGGGAAAATAAACAGGTTCGGAAATCGCTTTATGAGATGGTAAATTGGTGGCTTGATAAAGGAATCGATGGATTCCGTGTCGATGCGATCAGCCATATTAAAAAAGAAGAAGGTCTTCTAGATATGCCAAATCCTGAGGGCTTAAAGTATGTCCCTTGCTTTGAAAAAATGATGAATGTTGATGGTATTCATTCGTTCCTAGATGAACTAAAGGAAGAGACGTTTTCAAAGTACGACATCATGACAGTCGGCGAGGCAAATGGTGTAACGGTTGATGACGCAGCGGATGTTGAACAGTGGGTCGGCGAAAAACAAGGGAAGTTCAATATGGTTTTTCAATTTGAGCACCTTAATCTATGGGATGCTGAAGTGAAAAAAGAACTTAACATTGTCGAGTTAAAAGATGTTTTAACCCGCTGGCAAAAAGGTCTTGAAGGAAAAGGGTGGAATGCTCTTTTTATCGAGAATCATGACAAGGCACGTGTAGTCTCAACATGGGGAAATGACCAAGAGTTTTGGCGTGAAAGTGCAACTGCATTCGGAGCAATTTACTTCTTTATGCAGGGAACACCATTTATTTATCAGGGTCAAGAAATAGGAATGACAAATGTTAAATTTGATTCGATTGATGACTATAATGATGTATCTGCAAAAAACATGTACGCTTTGAAGAAGGCAGAAGGAATTTCCCATGAAGAAATAATGGAAGTGATTTGGGCTTCCGGTCGTGATAATTCTAGGACTCCTATGCAGTGGTCAGCAGAGAAAAATGCTGGGTTTTCTTCAGGCAGCCCGTGGCTTAAGGTTAACCCGAATTATAAAGAAATTAATGTTGCTTTACAGAAAAAGGATGAAGATTCGATACTGAATTTTTACAAAAAAATGATACAACTTAAGAAAGAAAATGAAGTGTTAACTTATGGCACGTACGATTTGCTGCTCGCTGAAGATCCACAGATTTTCGCCTATACCAGAACGCTTGGTAAAGAAAAGATACTAGTAATCGCGAACCTTTCTGTAAATCCAGCTGAAACTAGTAGTATTAACATTGAAAAATGTTATCTTTTATTAAATAATTATCAGGTAGCAGAGCAAGAAAATATGCACATTTTACAGCCTTATGAGACGAGAGTTTATCGAATGTAAATGTAAAAGACGATTTCTAATTTGAAATCGTCTTTTGTGCGCTTAGCTTTGGTTTAGAAAGCCGTTCCCACGGCTTTGAAAGCCATCGCCTTAAAGCAAAGCAGCCGCGCAGCCACTCATCTGCACCCTGAGCAAGCCAAATTCCTAACAGACCTAAGCCAAAATGAACACCAAAAAGATAGCTAAGAAGTACGGCTATTCCCCACATCGAAATAATGCCAATAACAACTGGAAAACGAACATCTCCTGCAGATTTTAAGGAGTTCATTAAGACAATATTCATCGCTCTCCCAGGTTCAACAAAGACAATAGCCCACAGGACAGGAAGTCCAACTATAATAATGGTGGGGTCCTCTGTAAATACATTTAAAATCGAACCCCCACCCATGGCGATGGCAAGTGAAGCTAGGGTTGATGCGACCATGGCGATTTTTAAGGTGCGAATTCCACGTTTTAAGGCACGGTCAAATTGTTTAGCCCCAATATAACGTGCTACTAACAGCTGAGTACCTTGAGCAATGGCGAGTGTAAACAAAAAACAAAGCATGTTAATATTCAAAATATATACTCTCGCCGCTAATGAGGCGGTCCCCATTGTAACAACAAAGCTAGTAATGACCACCTGTGATAATTGATAGGAGAGATTTTCTCCAGCTGATGGAATCCCAATTTGGAGCAATCCGCGGATATCATCCTTTTTAACATTGAATATGTCTTTGAAAACGATTTTTAAGGAAAGTCGGCGATATAACAAATAGAGCAGAGCGCAAACCGCAAAGGCACGTGCGGCAAAAATAGCCCAGGATACACCCGTCACGCCTGTAACCGGTAACCCAAAAATTCCTGTAGTGGCAACGATATTACCGCCAATACTAATCAAATTCATAACAATAGTAACCATCATTGATTCCTTGGTATATCCATAACTGCGAAGGATTGCACTCAAGGCGAGCGAGAGTGACTCGAAAAAGAGAGATAGTGCACATATTTGGACAAAGGTAAGTCCATAGTCAAACACCTGTCCATGAATATTATATAATCGAAGCATGGGTTCTCCTAAAACATATACAAGAATGGCTATGGATATTCCAAACCAGAAATTCAATCCAAATACGGAATATGATAATTGTCTGGCACGTTTAAGTTTTCCTGCCCCAAGATTTTGACTTATTAAAACCGTTGCACCGATGGAAGTGACGTTAAAAACCAAAATGAAGATATTTAAAAGTTGGTTGGCTACACCAACACCTGCTACTGCTTGATCGGAGTAATGACTTAACATGAGGGTAGCCACAATGCCCATCCCCATATGAAGGGAAAGCTCAATTAAGAGCGGCCAAGTAATAGTAAAGAGTGTCTGTTCTTGAAATTTAGTGTTTTTTTGTTCTTCCACGAAATTCTCCTATTTCTAAATGGTTTTATAAAATAAGTTATATTTTACTCTTAAATAGTTAATTAAGGAATAGGAAAATAATAGGCCCAATGTATCTATAGCAGCTATATGGATTCATACTATTAAGATACAAAACACTACTCCGGATATGAAAAATAATTCAATTGTTATATTGTAAAAAATTTGCTATTTTTAATGTATAACATACTAGAATTGGAGACAAACATGGTAAAAAAAGGTAATTTATATATGTTGTTATTAATCCTCTTCTTTTTTTTATTGGCCGCTTTTGAAGCAGCAGATATTGTATTTCCTGAGATGATTCATTCAATTAAAATAGTTAGTTATATTACTCTTACTATCTATATAGCTTCTACCTTCATCATTTTCTTCTTATTAAAAGAATATGATAAGAAAGCAGATGAATTTCAAAAAAATCAAAAAAAGATGGAAAATATATTTGATACTCTTGATGTTGCAATTTGGTCCCATGATATGAAGAATGACAGTTTACTAATTACTCCAGGGATTGAAAAGTTATACGGCTATAAAATGGAAAATTTTTACGAAGATACAAATCTGTGGAAAGAAGTAATTTATCCAGAGGATTTGTATGTTTTAGAGGATAGAGGACAGAAACTTGCAATGGGACAACCGGTTACTAGCCAATATCGAATCATACGACCAGATGGTGAAGTCCGCTGGATTCAGGATAGAGGGATTCCGACCATTGACCAAAAAGGTGATTTTGTAGACTTTAATAGTGTGTTATTCGATATTACTGACCGCAAAGAAAGTGAAGGACTTTATCAAAGTTTAGTAGAGATGTCACCCGATATCATTGCCGTTGTTTATAATGGGAAAATTGAATATATAAATGAAGCAGGCTGTAAATTAATTGGGGCGGATTGTCAGGCGGAAGTGATTGGCCAATCGGCTAAGAATTTTGTTTCTTCTCAAATTACAGATTTAATCAAGAGTAGAGTATTCTCTACAGATAAATTGGAAACTGAACGATTTCTTTTTGAATTTCAGGTAAGAAGAACAGACGGTGAAAGCATTGAGGTAGAGATGGCAGCAAGGACTATTCTCTATGAAGGTCGCTTTGCCGTTCAAGTAGTGGGCAGAGATATCACTCAACGGAAAAAATCGGAGCAAACCATTAAATTTATGGCCTATTATGATACTTTAACGGGGTTGCCAAATCGAAATCAGTTTAGATACCATCTAAATGAAATATTACACCATCAAGAGAATAAAACCCACGCTGTCATTTTCTTAGATTTAGATCGATTTAAAATCATCAATGATACGAAAGGTCACACGGTTGGCGATATTATACTTCAAAAGGTGGCAGCACGATTAGAAAACGCAGTTCAAAATGAAGGATTAGTATCTCGCCAGGGCGGCGATGAATTTATTATACTGTTAGAAGATAGTGAAAAAGAAAATGCATCACGAGTGGCTAAACGAATTCTTAATGAATTTTCAACCCCATTTGAAGTGTATAGTGACGAATTCTATGTTACCCCAAGTATCGGTATTAGTATCTATCCCACAGATGGAACAGATGAGGAAGCACTTATTAAAAATGCTGATACAGCTATGTACCAAGCTAAGGACCACGGAAAAAATACCTATCAATTTTACTCAAATAATCTCGATGGCATCTCAACGTGGAAAATGAAATTAGAGAACTGGTTGCGAAGAGCCTTGGAGCAGGAACAAATGACCCTTCACTATCAGCCCCAGTTTGATCTCCGTACAGGTCAAATTGTCGGGGTAGAAGCGTTGATTCGTTGGACTCATCCAGAATACGGATATATTGCTCCGGCTGAATTTATTCCACTTGCAGAAGAAACGGGTCTTATCGTGCCACTCGGAAAATGGATTTTAAGAAGGGCATTTGAACAGAGAAAGGCGTGGAAGGACGCTGGATATGAGGATTTCCCTATAGCAGTAAATGTTTCTGTACGGCAATTTCAAGATGAAAATATTCTCCCATTCATTTCTGAGATGATTGAGGAGGTTGGACTTGAGGCAAGTTATTTGGAACTCGAAATTACTGAAAGTCTGATGCAAAACTTAGATAACTCTACTATTATTCTGAATCAATTAAAGGATTTAGGCGTTCAGTTATCTGTGGATGACTTTGGGACAGGCTACTCGTCATTAAGCTATTTGAAACATTTACCGATTGATAAAATCAAGATTGATAAATCCTTTGTAGACGACATTATTTCACATTCTAATAAAGGAATGATGGTGAAGACCATCATTGATATGGGGATGAATTTGAAATTCTCTGTCATTGCGGAAGGTATCGAAACGGAAGAGCAGGTGAAATTCCTAACTAGGAACGCATGCCAAATCGGACAAGGCTATTACTATAGCGAACCATTATCTGCAGAAAAGTTTGAAGAATTTCTGTTAAAAGGGAATGTCCCTGCTCAATTGGAATGATAAAGAGGCGGAAATCTCCGCCTTTTTTGTATTCCAAAAAAGACTTTCGGTGAATGGTTTGCTAATTTCCCCATTTTAGGTGTATGGATAATGTACAGCAACTCATGGGTACACTTGGGTCTGTGTGTGCTGTAAGATCGAAAGTCACACCAGTTGGCGTAAAATTTGTTTTCACAGGCACTTTTAGTCCAAGTGATTTCATTAAGGTATCCACTTCTGCATGGTTCCCTTTCTGTGCAGCTGACATTAACTTAAGATCAAAGTTTGAATCTCCTAATCTGTCTAAAAGGATACTACCTTGGTCCATTAATAATCTATAGGTCTTAATGGACTTCTTGAAGACATTCACATCCACCTGCGGATATTGCCTAGGTATTGGCTGATATTGATTATAACTCGGGTAAATACGCGGCTGAGGGTGAAGTGGGTAAGGATAATGGTAAAAGTACATCATAACGCTCCTTCCATAGTAAAAGCACAGGGCATTATACGTTATGAAAAATGGACACTTTTGGTTACAGTTAAAGAGCGCATGGTCCATACGCTCTTTTTTATACTAAAAAATATCAACATCACCGCTTGAAACGGAAATATCTATCTTATGTTTACCGGAACCATGGGTTCCTTTAAGGCTTTTCTTATTGCTGCTCGTAGTAGTTAAAGGAAACTCACTCTGTATATTTCCACTGCTTACATTGCCAACTAAGCTGAAATCAGCGTTATCGGGCAAATCGAGGTTCACGTTTCCAGAACTAAGGTCAATTTCAATCGAATCATTTAACTTATCCATTTGAACGGAGAATTTCCCTGATGAAACATCTGCATGAATGGCGCCAGTATAATGTTCGATATCTAAATTTCCAGAACTAAGGTCAAAAGTACCTGTTTTCGTCGTTAAAGTGTCAATTTCAACATTGCCAGAAGAACCATCATGTGTAAATTCTGCCACTTCTAAATGATCGAGATTTACATTCCCTGAACCAATATCTAAAGAAAGCTTATTTAATTTCATTGAATCTCCGGAGAAATCCAAGCTGCCTGATCCAAGTTGAATGTTCATATTCCGATTATAATCTTCAGGAATATAGATTTTTAGTTTTCTCTTTTCGGAAAAAGCGAACCAATTAAACATTTTTTTTTGCGTTTCAACTACTAATCTGTTTCCATCTTCTTTTACGATTAGTGAGCCATTACCAGTTAATACCGCTTCTACATCATTTCTGTCCTCAGGAATAATTGTGGTGCGAACGGAACCCACATTTATCTCTATGGTGTCAATTTTCTGTGATACCGTAGCCCTGCCTTCCTTACTGCCGCCAGACATAAAACCATCTAACTGGAACGACTGGTTAAAAACAATATATAACCCAGTAATAATCAATAGAAGAATCACAATCCTTTTCATTCTAAATCCCCGCCCTTCACTTCTTATAGTTTAATAATAAGTGATTCTTGATTAACTACCAATGTACTACAGATTTATTTTTTCCTAAGACTTGAGACGTATTAGGCAGTGAAAAAAGCAGTGTGTGATCACTGCTTAAACCGAGCTGTATGGGATTTTCTTTTTCTGCTTTGTCTGCCGTATATACTCATCTACCGCACCTGATCCAAGTAAAACTCCAAATAATATTAATAGGAAGCCAATAATTTGAGAAAAAATAATAACTTCACCTAGGAATATAACTGCACTAATCAGTGCGAAAAAGGGGTTAAGGTTAATAAAAATAGCGGCTTCGGACACCCCGACTTTTCCAATTGAATCATTATATATCGTATGGCCAAAAGCAGTTCCAATAATTGCAGAGCCTAAAAACACCAGCCAAACACCTGGAGACCCGTCTGTGAGCGTGCCTAATCCCTGTGGCTCCTTAAATAAGCCAATGATAAAAAGAATAAATGAACCAATTAGCAGCATGTATCCCGTCATAAGGCGAGGATCCAAGGTTTTGGAAATCTTCTTTATCATCACAAAGCTGAAGGATTGCGTTAGAATAGAAAGAAACACATAGATATCACCAATGGAAATATTACTAATTCCTCCATTCCCGACCACAACAATAAAGGAAACCCCCGTTAAGCCCAAGATGATCCCCGAAAACTGTAACAACGAAATCCTATTTCCTAAAAAGAAAAATGCAATAATCGTTGTTAATAATGGAGCGAGCCCCAAGATAAGTCCGCCGTTTGAAGCTGAGGTTTTTGACAGGCCAATGGATAAAAAATAATGATGACAGACTACATTGAAAAATGTCGCTATCAGGATATAAACAAATTCTTTCTTTGTCGGTAACCTTATTTGTTTAATGAAATAAAGGATAATAAATACGCAAATGGCCGCTGTAAAAACCCTTAGAGCTGTAATGGTTATAGGTGGAAAGACATCAACAATAATCTTTAATGCAATGACATTAAGCCCCCAACTCATCATCACTAAAACTAACAGAATATAAATCTGGTATTTTTGCGATTTTGACAAATGCTCATCTTCTTTCTAAATTGTTCGAATTTTATGATGGTATCATTATACAACATTCATATAAAATTCAAAGAGTTTTATCTAGAGTGTGTTTATCTTTCTGATTTATAAATCGAGATTATGGGGAAAATAAACGGGAAAAAAGATTGACATGAAACCAAATGGTTTTATATAATTTAGAAAGCGAAACCAATTGGTTTCATATTAAAGGATGAAGGTAGGATTAATCATTGGAAAATACATTACAAGATATTAAACAAACAGTTTTAATTAATGCCCCTATCAATAAGGTTTGGGAACAAGTATCAACTTCAGAAGGGATTGCTGCTTGGTTTATGCCAAATGACTTTAAACCCGAAGTAGGCTATGAATTCCATATCCAATCTCCGTTTGGTCCATCTCCATGTAAAGTGACTGAATTTGATCCCCCAAATGGGCTTTCGTTTAACTGGGATACGGATGGCTGGTTTTTATCGTTTAGCTTAAAGGATTTAGGTGATAAAACAGAGTTTACCGTTATTCATGGCGGTTGGCCGCAATCTGACGCAATTATTGGCAAGGCCAACCAAAAGGCTTCTGCTATTCGTGATAATATGTCTCAGGGGTGGGCAGGGATCGTTCAAAAACTGCGCCAACTTTTGGAGAGCTAAGTGTCAACTCCCGCACAAAAGCATGATGTATTTCAAGCAATTGCAGACCCTACTCGGAGAGAGGTACTACGATTACTTGCGGAAAAAGAGTTGCCCATTTCAGAAATAGCAATTCATTTTCCCATGACTCGTACGGCCATTGCCAAACATCTTCAAGTCCTTTCGTCAGCTGAATTAGTCAGTGGTCGGAAGCAAGGCAGAGAGAAAATTTATCGGCTGCAGCCAGAGCCGTTAACCGAACTTAAACAATGGCTGTCCTTCTACGAAAAATTTTGGGAAAACAAGCTATCAATTCTTAAGCATATTGTAGAAAACCCAAGTGAAAATAGTTTGAGCGTCATTCATACAGAAGAAACCGACAAAAATTAATGTCGGTTTTTTTGTGCTTAGAGTTATAGTGACCGAGAGATAGGAAATGAAAGGGTTTGGGTAACTATAAGAGGCTTATAGTTACCGAGACATGAAATATTAAGGTGTTTGGGTAACTATAAGAGGTTCATAGTGACCGAGAGATGGAAAAATAAGGTGTTAGGGTAACTATAAGAGGTTTATAGTGACCGTGAGATGGAAAATTAGGTGTTTGGGTAACTATAAGAGGTTCATAGTTACCGAGAGATGAAATATTGAGGTGTTTGGGTAACTATAAGAGGGTCATAGTGACCGTGAGATGGAAAATAAGGTGTTTGGGTAACTATATAAGATTCATAGTTACCGAAGAGCATTTAAACAAGGCATTTGGGTCAATGCAGAGGTGCTGGAGTGACCGAAGAGCATCTAGAAAAGGCAATTGGGTCAATGCAGGAAGCACGGAGTGACTGAACAGCATCTAGAAAAGGCATTTGGGTCAATGCAGAAAGTCCGTATGCCGATGCTCTCGGACATTCTTTCTCCAACACTTAATAAAAAGCCAATCTCTAGAATAGTGTGATAAAATACTTGTAAACACGTATATAGAGGAGAGGGATATGTGGGCGTTTATTTTGGTCGTACTGGTGCTTTTTTTAATCCCAGGTCCGGCTGTTTTTTTAACATTAACTCAGACATTTAAAGGCGGATTAAAAACTGGGATCATTACCGGTGTTGGAATTGCTGTGGGGGATTTACTTCATTCGATTGCAGCCGTTCTTGGACTATCTGCCATCCTGATGTCATCAGCATTAGCTTTTGAGGTAGTAAAATATTTAGGTGCAGCCTATTTAATCTTTTTAGGAATAAAAGCATTGCTTGAAAAAACAAAAAAACTCGAACCACAGCCAATTGCCAAACAAGAGAATCCGGCTGTATCCTTTCGACATGCATTATTAATAGAATTACTTAACCCAAAAACATCCTTATTTTTCTTGGCCTTTCTGCCTCAATTTGTAAAATCAGATGGTCCACCGGTAGTTATTCAATTAGTAACACTAGGTCTAGTTTTTGTAATAATGAGTATTTTGTACACCTCATCCCTAGCTTTTCTAGCAAGTTCATTAGGGAATAAGCTATTCAAGAAAGATGGTAAGGTATCCCGCTGGCAGGGAAAAGTTGTCGGAACCATTTATATTGGATTAGGTTTACAATTGGTCTTCCAAAGCCAAAAATAAAAGTAAGGCGGCACATGAAAAAGTGTGTCGCTATTTTATTGACAGCGTCAACGATTTTATGATATTTAAATAATGTCGGCATTAGCACTCTTAAGTCGAGAGTGCTAATCATTCAATTTCAATTTAATTAAAATGAGTAAGGAGTGGTTTCTATGGCAAAAAAGCAGTTTAAGGCAGAATCTAAAAGGCTGTTAGAAATGATGATTAACTCTATTTATACCCACAAAGAGGTATTTTTACGAGAGTTAGTCTCAAATGCAAGTGATGCGATTGACAAAATCTATTACAGAGCTTTAACAGATGATGCGTTAAGCTTCGATAAGGATAGTTACTTTATTAAAGTAATTCCAGACAACGAAACGAGAACCTTGAAAATTATTGATACTGGTATAGGAATGACAAAAGAAGATTTAGAGACAAATCTTGGAACAATTGCTAAAAGTGGATCTTTAGCTTTTAAGAAGGAAACAGAATTAAAAGATGGTTATGACATTATTGGTCAGTTTGGAGTCGGTTTCTATGCTGCATTTATGGTAGCAGACGTAGTGACTGTTATAAGTAAAGCATTAGGCAGCGAGGAAGCCTACAAGTGGGAATCGAATGGAGCAGAAGGTTATACCATCGAACCTGCTGAAAAAGAGTCAGTTGGCACTGAGATTATTTTAAAAATCAAAGAGAATACTGAAGATGAAAATTACGATGAGTTTTTAGAAGAATATCGTTTAAAGTCAATTATTAAAAAATACTCTGACTTCATCCGCTATCCAATTAAAATGGATGTTTCTAATAGCAGACCAAAAGAAGGCAGCGAAAACGAGTTTGAGGACTTTGTAGAGGAACAAACTATTAATAGTATGGTTCCAATCTGGAAGAAAAATAAAAGTGAACTAACAGATGAAGATTATGCGAACTTCTACACAGAAAAGCGTTACGGGTTTGATAAGCCAATTAAACATATCCATATAAGTGTCGATGGGTCCATCCGTTATAATGCGATTTTATATATCCCGGAAAAAACTCCATTTGACTTCTATTCAAAAGAGTTTGAAAAGGGCTTAGAACTTTATTCAAATGGCGTGTTGATTATGGACAAGTGTGCAGACCTGCTTCCTGACCATTTTAGCTTTGTCAAAGGGATGGTTGACTCAGAGGACCTTTCTCTTAACATTTCAAGAGAAATGCTCCAGCATGATCGCCAATTAAAGCTGATCTCTAAAAACATTAACAAAAAGATTAAAAGTGAATTACAAAGCCTCATAAAAAATGACCGTGAAAAGTATGAAGAATTCTATAAATCATTTGGCCGTCAATTAAAATACGGGGTGTATAGCGAATTCGGCGCAAATAAAGAAGTATTACAGGATCTCATCATGTTCTACTCTTCAAAAGAGAAGAAGCTAGTTACATTGGATGAATATGTAGAAAGAATGCCTGAAAATCAAAAATATATTTATTATGCATCTGGTGAGTCCATTGAAAGAATCGATAAGCTTCCTCAAGCAGAGTTTGTTTCTGAAAATGGATATGAAATTCTTTACTTCACTGAGGATATCGATGAATTTGCAATCAAAATGTTAATGACTTACAAGGAAAAAGAATTCAAATCAATCTCTTCAGGTGACTTAGGAATTGAAGGGGAAGAAAACAAGGAAGAGTCCGACTCAGTAGAAAAGGAAAACAAGGAAATCTTTGACTATATGAAAAACATTTTATCTGGAAAAGTTAAAGATGTTAGAGTTTCAAAACGGTTAAAGTCGCACCCTGTCTGCTTGGCTACTGAAGGTGATATATCCATAGAAATGGAGAAAATCCTTGCTGCAATGCCTGATAATCAAAACATCAAGGCAGATAAGGTTTTAGAAATTAACAAAAATCATGAAGTTTTCCAATCACTAAAGGATGCCTTTGAAACGGATAAAGGAAAATTAGATCTTTATACAAAGTTACTTTACAATCAAGCACTTCTAATTGAAGGATTACCAATCCAGGATCCAGTCGAATTTACAAATGATATTTGTAAGATTATGGTATAAAAAACTACAAAAAGCCATCATTGTGGATGGCTTTTTGTGTTTGTTTATTAAACTCTTTTAAACTCCCTTATATGCTTTACGATAAATTTCAGCTAATTCGGTTACTAAAGGAAGCTTAGGGTTAGCAGTGGTGCATTGGTCTTCGAATGCCCGGTCTGCCAGATAGTCTACTTTGCTTTCGAAAGCGTCAGCATCAATATTATTTGCTTCGATACTCATTGGAATATCAAGCTCTTTTGCAAGTCGAATGATGGCTTGAACCAGGCTTTCTACTCCTTCCTCTGTGGTATTCGCAGGCAATCCTAGTGTTCTCGCAATTTCTGCATAACGCTTATCTGCCACAAAGTGTGCATATTTAGGGAATGCTGTAAATTTATTTGGTTTAGTAGCATTATAACGAATCACATGTGGCATTAATATTGTATTTGCACGTCCATGAGCGATATGGAATTCTGCGCCTAACTTATGGGCAAGGCTATGGTTGATCCCAAGGAAAGCATTTGCAAAGGCCATCCCAGCAATCGTTGATGCATTATGCACCTTTTCACGTGCCAATTCGTCACTACCATTTCGATAGGCTCTAGGCAAATATTCGAATACAAGTTGGATTGCTTTCATCGCAAGCCCATCTGTATAGTCATTAGCCATACAGGACACATAGGCTTCAATGGCATGTGTCAATACGTCCATCCCAGTATCGGCTGTAATATGCTTCGGAACAGTCATAACAAACTGTGGGTCAATGATCGCTACGTCTGGTGTTAATTCATAATCTGCAAGAGGATATTTCATATTTGCTTCTTTATCGGTAATAACCGAGAATGACGTAACCTCTGACCCAGTTCCTGAGGTAGTTGGAATGGCTACAAATTGTGCTTTTTCACCTAATTTAGGGTATTTTACAATTCGTTTTCGGATATCAAGGAATTTCTGTTTTAAACCAAAGAAATCTGAATCTGGATTCTCATAGAACAGCCACATACCTTTGGCAGCATCCATGGCGGACCCGCCACCAAGGGCAATGATAACATCCGGCTGGAATTTAGCCATCATTTCGGTACCCTTCATAACTGTTTCAATGGATGGATCAGGTTCTACCTCTGAAAAAATTTCACAATGGACGTAATCAGCACGTTTTCTTAAATAATAAAGGACTTTATCAACATAGCCTAGTTTCACCATTCCGGGGTCCGTTACAATGAATGCTTTTGAGATCTTCGGCATTTTAGCCAAATACTGTGTTGAATTTTTCTCGAAATAGATTTTGGACGGAACTTTAAACCATTGCATATTAACATTCCTTTGGGCTACTTTTTTAATATTGATTAAGTGAATCGCACCAACGTTCGTTGATACAGAGTTTCCTCCATATGAACCACAGCCAAGTGTAAGTGAAGGCATATAAGCATTGTAAATATCACCAATGGCACCTTGTGAAGATGGGGCATTGACAATGATTCTTCCAGCTTTCATCCGGTAGCCATACTGCCTAATCACTTGTTGATCCTGAGAATGGATGACTGCAGAATGTCCTAAACCGCCAAATTCTAACATTTCTTCTGCTCTTTTTAAACCTTCTTCAAGACTGCTGACCCTGTAACAGGCTAGGATAGGGCTTAATTTTTCTCTTGATAGCGGGTATCCTGGTCCGACGCCAGTTAATTCAGCTACAAGAATTTTTGTGTTTTCAGGAACGGTTACTCCTGCTAAAGCAGCAATTTTGCTAGCAGCCATTCCAACAATATCAGGATTAACAGCACATGATTTTTCATTAATGACTAATTTTTCGACTTTTTCTTTTTCTTCTTCATTTAAAAAGTAACAGTTATTCGCAATCAACTCATTTTTGACAGCTGAATAGATTTCTTGCTCAATAATAACTGCCTGCTCAGAAGCACATATCATTCCGTTGTCAAAAGTTTTTGATAAAATTAAGTCATTTACTGCTTGATGAATGTTAGCTGATTTCTCCATATAGCACGGAACATTTCCAGGTCCAACACCGAGAGCTGGTTTACCTGAGCTATAAGCGGATTTGACCATTCCTGCACCGCCAGTTGCTAGGATCATAGATACTTTTGAGTGATTCATCAGTGCTTGTGTAGCCTCAATAGAAGGCGTTTCAATCCATTGAATGCAATTTTCAGGAGCACCTGCCTTTATAGCTGCGTCTCTAAGGATTCTTGCTGCCTCACTGCTGCATTTTTGTGCAGAAGGATGGAAGGCAAAAACGATTGGATTTCTCGTTTTTATGGATATTAGTGCTTTAAACATTGTTGTGGATGTTGGATTGGTTACAGGTGTAACACACGCGATGACACCAACTGGTTCGGCGATTTCAATGATTCCTTCGTGTTCGTTTTCGTTTATGATGCCAACGGTTTTATCATATTTGATATTATGATAGACATATTCAGTTGCAAACATATTTTTAATGATTTTATCTTCATAAACACCTCGATTGGTTTCTTCAACAGCAAGTTTTGCAAGCTGCATATGCTGATCAAGTCCTGCTAAGGCCATTTGTTTCACAATCGTATCAATCATTTCTTGGTCAAAGCTGCGGAATTCCTCTAAAGCTTTTAGACCATTTTCCACTAAGGTATCAACCATAGTCGTTACACTTTGCAAGTCCTTGCCCATTTTTTCTGTCACTGCCATTATATATTCCTCCAATTACTTAAAAGTTTGTGAAATATTTCACAATCATATATAAAAAAATAATAACAAACGATTGGATAGAATCTTACTGGTTATTCACAAACTGGATTTCGTGGTATTTTTTCAAAGGAGATGTCATTCAGTACTTTAGAATATTTTTTTACAACGATGACATAATTGACTGTCCATATATAATTTGGAATAACCTCATTATCCTTAATCATCATCGCCTCAAATTCGTCACCAATAATCTCTTCGAATGCTTCTTGTGTATACGTTTCAGAATCAGTAGAAAAAGATCTCCATTCACATATCATCATGTTTAATCACTCCTTGTTCCTTAATAAATTTATCATAACATCTAATTTTGATAAAAGTTTGTGAAATATTGAACAAACTTTGAAAGTTTGACAAATATACCAAAAATGATTCTTTTTACCTAAAAAGAGAGTTATGGAAAAAAAACAGCCCGGTTAGGGGCTGTTATTTTTCTTGCTTTTCTTTATCGAACCAAAGCAGTTCTTGATCCTCTTCGTCACCATTATAGTTGATAAGAATCTCTTCACCAGCTTTAATGTCTTTGTAAGCAAAAAAATCAAAGGTATGGTTTGGAAAATTAATTTCATACGTAGCATTTGGCTGATAGGAATGGTTAAATAACATTCCATAACCTAAAAGAAGGCATGTGTGATTAATACCATATTCGAATGCGTAATCAGCAAGCAGTGTTTTTTCAATATGTTCATGCTCTGCATTTGGATAGGCAATAACGGGTGCTTCATGGAGAAGTTCACCTTTTTTAATATCACGAGTTGCAAATACTCCTCGATTAAACTCTCCATCGCTAAGTGTTGAAGTTTTTATTTCTATCATGTTCGTCACCTACATTTACTTTCTTCGAAGTCAATTATCAGGGCTCTTTCCTTTACGAAAACAGCCATTATCTTTTCAGTTTGACAGGTAATGTGTTTGAAAGCAACTGTTTTTCTGTATCTCGCATGATAGTGTTTCTTAAAAGGGTAAAATTTAATCGGCAAAGATATAAAAAAACGATACTAGGCTAAAATAGCCATTCCTAAATACTATTTCGTTGTCGCATAAAGTAACCTTTATGTCGTATTTATGATAAAATTTTTATAAAAAGGAGTCGCTTAAATGAAAATAATTGACCTGCATTGTGATGCATTACTTAAGCTTTCAGAAGGAGAAGGGACACTGCGGTTTGCGGATGCGAAGGAATTACAGACAAACAAAGCTCGGCTGCATAAAGGGCAAGTCAAGGTACAGTGTTTTGCGATTTTTATTGAGCCTGATATTCCATCAGACCAGAAGTTTCAGGTAGCGCTTGAACAAATTGATTATTTTTACAAGGAAGTTCTCGGAAAGAATCCAGATATGGTTCATATTAAAGAATGGTCTGATTTTGAGCGGATCAATATCGGGCAAATCGGCGCCATGCTAACACTTGAGGGCGTCGATGCAATTGGAAACGATTTAATGAAGCTTCATATTCTTTATCAGTTGGGGGTTCGCTCTGTTGGATTGACCTGGAATCATGCAAATTTAGCGGCGGACGGGGCTGGTGAACCGCGCGGTGGCGGGTTGACGCTTTTTGGAAAAGAGATTGTCACGTTTAATAACGAGCACCAGATCCTTACGGACATTTCTCATCTAAGTGACAAGGGAATTTGGGAGGTCATTGAATTAGCTAAGTTTCCTATTGCCAGCCATTCTAATTCCCGCACGATCTGTAACCATCTTCGGAATGTAACGGATGAACAGGCAACGGCGATGTTTGAAAGAAACGCGATGATTCATGTGGTCTACTATCCTCCATTTGTAAAAGAATCCGGAGAAGTCACCATTATGGACCTTATGAGACATATCGATCATTTCTGTACATTAGGCGGTGTAAGTCATATTGGGTTTGGTTCTGATTTTGATGGAATTGGGACATTTATAACCAATCTAGAGGACGCATCGAAATCACAAAATCTCATTAATGAATTATTAAAGCATTTTAAAGAAGATGAAGTGAGAGGATTTGCATATCAAAACTTCCTTGACCATCGACCAGGTGTAGTAGGATGAAGGCCAGAGAAGCTGGTTTAATAGTAGAAGCTGCCAACAGGTGCTAAAAATACAGGCAGTAACTACAAAAGGAAGAGCTGGAAGAGTTGTAAATAATATATCACCATTACGGATGAGGAATGAAATATATGTATCTAACCATTAAAGAAACAGCAGAATATTTATCAATGCCAGAATCAAAAGTAGAAGCACTAATCAAACAAAAGAAAATCCGCGCCATCCATGACGGCGAATCCTGGATCATCAACAAAGAACAATTCAACACACACCTAAAACAAATCGAAAAATATAAACACCTAGTCGAAGAAATTCTAAGCGAACCCGTCCCCGAAGACCTCGACATCAAGGACGAAGACTAATTTTGGTGCCAATTTTTTGGTGGCACCATTTTGGTGCCCATTTTGGTGCCTGTCACCGCCCGTGGACACTGTCACCGCCCGTGGACACTGTCCACGTGGAATGGACACTTTTCTCAATAAACTGATAAGGAGGGTTTAAAAATGGGTGGTTTTTTCTTGAAGAGGGTTTATGAGCCGTATGATGAGTCTGATGGTTCTAGGATATTGGTTGATCGTCTATGGCCTCGTGGAATTTCGAAGGATGCTGCAAAATTGACAGCATGGCAAAAGGATATTGCTCCAACACCAGAGCTTCGTAAATGGTTCTGCCACAAGCCTGAATTGTTTGAGGAGTTTCGTACAAAATACATAGAGGAATTGCATACGGATGTGCAAAAGCTAAAGATTATTGAGGAATTAAAAATAATGGCATCTGAAGGAATGGTTACACTGCTTTATGGAGCAAAGGATCCTATATATAATCATGCAATTGTGTTACAAGAAGAGCTCAACAGAATGATAAATGAAGTAAAAGCATAGGAGTTTTAACATGAAAAAATACTTCTTTTTCTTCTGTATTATTTTAGCCCTGTTTGGCACTTATAACGTTACTCGCGGTTCTTCAGCCAATACAAAGGTGATTAACCTAGTAGCCCTCGGTGATTCCATCACACATGGAATAGGGGACCCTGCAAAAAAGGGATACATTGAAGGAGTTAAAGTAAAATTACAGGATATACAGAACACTCCAGTCAAACTAAGTAATTTTGCCATACCTAGATATTCTACCGAAAAAGTCCTCGAACAACTTCAGGACAAAAGCATCAATACGAAAATAAAAAAAGCCAATTATATTATTCTTTATATCGGAACGAATGATTTTCGAAAGAGTGCGAGTCATCAATTTAACCCACTTGATGTAAAAAAGGTAAATGAGGGTAAGGCTGCTTTTACAACCAACCTTAATAAAATTCTAGAAAATATAAGAAAAAATAATTCTGAAGCTCCAATTTTTGTTTTGGGTCTATATCAACCATATGTCGAATACTCGAATCGCAATGAAATTCTAAACACCATAAAAGATTGGAACCATGGGATTGTCCAAGTGGCAGGTAATTATGACCGAACTTTCTTTGTTGCCACGCTTGACCTATTTCAAGATAAACCCAAAAGTACCTATTTCAGTGATTCTCTACATCCCAATCCTGCTGGATATACATTAATTGCTAATCGATTATCTGAAATAATAGTAAAAGAAATTAGTAATAAATAATCTTGGAATAGAAATCATAGTGATAATAAGCAGTGAATAAAGGAAAAAGGGGGAGTTATTATGATAACACTAAACGAAAAACCCGTGGTTAAGGCAGAAATGCTTATTCGCAAACCCGTTGAGGAAGTATATGAAGCTTTTATCAACCCAGAAATAACTACAAAATTTTGGTTCACCAAAAGCAGCGGAAGATTAGAGAAGGGTAAAACCATCAGATGGGACTGGGAAATGTATGGTGTGGGTGATGAATTAACTGTTAAGGAATTAGAGCATAACAAGGTAATAAGAATTGAATGGTCAAATGGCACCCAGGTGGAGTGGGTATTTACTTTCCGCAAAGATAATGAAACATTTGTGTCGATAACCAACTCAGGATTTTCAGGAACCGGGGATGAAATGGCAGCTCAAGCTATTGATTCAATGGGAGGATACACGATGGTCCTCTGCGGGTTAAAGGCACTTTTAGAGCATAACGTCATGTTGAATCTTGTTTCCGACAAAGCTCCAGATGCCCACGTTAACTAGAAAGAATAGAAAACGATGAAGCCATTCCATATGATGAAGAGGTCTAAAGTAAATAGTTTGTTCAATAGAAAAAACTGGTCAACATTAACGTCATGTTGACCAGTTTAATAGTTTTAGATGACAAAGAACGTAATAATTGATAGAAGGATAGATGTGATTAGCATGGCTAGTAGTGGTCTTAAGGCTTTTGTACGGAGGTCACGGAGGCTTACGTTAAGGCCTAGTCCGACCATGGCTGATGTAAGGATAAATGTTGTTGCGGTGGAAATGCCGTCTAGAACAGGTACCGGTACAGATATCCATGTGCCTAATACATAGCTTCCGAATAAACTCATTAGTATGAAACCTACCAAAAACCAAGGAAAATCAACTTTTGTTTCTCCTGCCTTCCCTGCAGTTTTCCGTTTCATCCAATACATCAAAATAAAGCATAACGGAACGAGCAGCAGAACGCGTCCTAGCTTGGCCAGCAGCGCCATCGCTAAACCATCCGGACCAGCAGGGGCACCCGCCAAAGCCACATGGGCAATTTCGTGAAGGCTGGTGCCGCTCCAGATTCCATAATCAACAGCGGACAACGGAAGAATCGGGCGGATAATCGTATATACAATAGAAAAAATGGTTCCGACTAAAGCAATGATGCCCACCCCTATCGCTGTATCCTCTTCTTTGGCTTTGATGATGGGTGCTACCGCTGCAATTGCTGCTGCCCCGCATACACCAGTGCCAACCCCAAGAAGTAACGACAAAGAAGAATCTGCTTTCAGCCGTTTACCGAGCCAAATTGTCGCGAGGATGGCAAATAAGATGACTCCGGCATCCCGAACCACGAGTCCTAGGCCTTGGTTTAAAATTATATCGACGTTTAATTTTAGACCATATAAGATAATTGCAAACCGTAAAAAATATCTTGCTGAAAACTGGATTCCTGCTCGAATTTTTTCTGGATATCCGAAAAATTGCCGGTATATGATTGCTAAGGTAATTGCACAGGCCATCGGTCCAACCCGGCTAAAGCCAGGTATGGCCGAAAGGGCGAATCCAGCTGCCGCAATGACAATCGTAAAGGCAATTCCTCCTAACCACAAATCAGTAGATTTTGGCTGCGGCTTTTTTTGCTGCTGGCCCAAATTTTCCTGTAATGATAAGGCACTTGCTGATTGACTACTCATTCAATCCCCCCTAAACTTTATTTTTCTAATTATAGATTACTCTCGTTTTGTAGATAAGAAAAATAATGATATATAATGGTAATAATAAGTAAATCAATATACATCAATAACAAGGGGGCTAATATGCATCAATATTTACAGGTATTTGTTAAGGTAGTGGAAAAGGGGAATTTTTCAAAAGCTGCAGTAGAACTTCATATGACCCAGCCGGCGGTCAGCCAATACATCAAAGTCCTCGAGGAATCCGTTGGAGCCCGGCTTTTAGAACGGAGTAATAAATATGTCCGATTGAATAAGGCGGGAGAAATTGTCTATCATCATGCAAAAGAGATTATCGCCCTCTATTCAAAAATGCAGTATTTAGTCGATGATCTCACCAACAATGCCTGCGGACCTATTGCAATTGGGGCAAGCTACACATTCGGAGAATATATCCTGCCGCACATCATTGCAAGGCTGCAGGTACACTATCCGCTTATTTCACCGTCCATCCAGATTCACAATACAAAAGAAATCATTGACCTCGTCCAAACCCATCAATTAGACATTGGCATTGTAGAAGGGCATATCCCCGAAAAGATCCCCAATGTGGAGATTGTTTCTGAGGATAGAATGGTTATAGTCACTTCACCCCACCATCCATTGCTAAGAGTGAACAATGAAAGGATTCTAGAGGAGTTAGAGCAAGAGACATGGATTTTACGAGAAAAGGGCTCGGGAACAAGGGAAGCCGCCGATCATTTGTTCCAACAATTCAATTTTACCCCTCAGAAAATCATGGAATTCGGAAGTACACAAGTCATCAAGGAATCGGTTGAGGCGGGGCTTGGGATCAGTCTGCTTTCTCAATGGGCCATCAATAAGGAACTTATGTATGGTGTATTAGGAATTGTCGCTGTTAAAGGACTGCCGTTTAAACGCAATTTCTCCATCTTAACGCATTCGCCTTACCAGACAAAAGCATTACAACAATTTATAGAAACATTGCGAGAATACTTGGGAGAGTGAAGCATGGGGAACCAGCCCTATGCTTCAAAAATCTATTGACCAAACTAGCAGGTGGGTGTTTTAATATGGTTATAGTGGTTGGGTCACCGAGCCATCCTCAACTTGAAGGAAGGGAGTTTTTTTATGAAAGCCTTGATAACAGAATTAATCTGGAATGAAGGAATTGAAGAACTAAAACAACATGGGTTCGACGTGCATTATGATGAAGGTCTTTGGAAAAAACGCGAAAAGCTGCTTGAAACGGTTAAAGAGTATGATGCCATTATTGTTAGGAACCAAACAAAGGTGGATCAAGAACTATTAGATTCCGGAATTCGCTTGAAGGCAGTCGGCCGCTTGGGAGTTGGAATGGATAACATTGACGTCGCAGCAGCGAAAAATCGCGGCATTCAAGTGGTTTATGGAGGTCATGCGAATGCCACGTCCGTTGCGGAATATGTTATGGCCGCCATGTTAAGTGCCAATCGTTCGCTTTTTCAAGCAGCTGCGGACTGCAGGGCGGGGAATTGGAACCGTAAAAGGTTTACCGGTGGCGAGATTGCGAACAAAACACTCGGATTAATTGGACTAGGAGAAATCTCTCATCGTGTAGCGAAGCGGGCACAAGCTTTTGGCATGAAAGTAATTGGCTATGACCCGTTTATCAACGAGTACGACTATATCGTTTCAGAAACAGGTGTTCAGCTAATACAATCCTTGGAAGACATTTTAACAGATGCCGATTTCATTTCCTTGCATATTCCATTGACACCAGCGACGCATTATTTTATTTCGGAATCAGAATTGAAAAAGATGAAACCTACAGCATTTATTATTAATACCTCTAGAGGGGGGATTATAAAGGAATCTGCACTGGTGGCTGCTTTACATGATTATACAATTGCCGGAGCCTTTTTGGATGTACTAGAAATAGAACCTATCTCACAATCTAATCAACTTTTAGCCTGCGAAACAGCCATAATCACACCTCATATTGCAGGACTCACCGACGAATCCCAAATTAGAACCTCATTATTAGTAGCAAAAGAAGTAGTGAAAATTGTAAATGGCGAACGTTCCTTATGCACTATATAAAAAATATTTTGAAAATTTAAATATTAGTGTTGACTATCCCAAGATTAGATGATTTAATAAGTGTATAAATATTGGTTGGGTCACTCAACCAATTCTCAATCATCAAAAGGAGGCTTTCAAATGAGTAACAATAGTCAAGCAAGTACTCTTACGGAGAAGCAGTCAGAGGCAGCTGGAAATGTAAGCACTCACAAATTTTTAATCCATCATCGCGGCGATCATGTAGGTGTTGCTACAAGTCCCATTCAAAAAGGGGAAAAAGTAGTCGGGATTTATATGGATGATAACTCCGATATTGTTGTTACAGCTAAAGGGGATATTCCTTTGGGTCACAAAATTTCTCTAGTTAATTTAGAGGCAGGGGAACCAGTTTTAAAATATGGCGTGCAGGTTGGTTTAACAACAGACAGGTGGGAAATCGGTGAATACGTTCATACTCACAATATTAAAACGGCGAGGTGGTAGAAAATGAGTCAACAGCTTTTTGGTTATCGCAGGGAAAATGGTAAGGTCGGCATTCGGAATCACGTCATTATTTTACCGGTAGATGATATTTCTAATGCAGCGTGTGAAGGTGTTGCAAGACAAGTGCAAGGAACGCTGGCACTTCCTCATGCATACGGCAGGCTTCAGTATGGTCCAGACTTAGATTTACATTTTAGAACGATGATTGGAACGGGTTCTAACCCTAACGTAGCAGCTGTTGTCGTCATCGGGATTGAAGAAAATTGGGCGAAGAAAATCGCTGATGAAATTGCCAAAACTGGTAAACCAGTATCCTATTTTTCTATCGAGGGAAATGGTGATTTAGAAACGGTCCGTGCGGCATCCTGGAAGGCGAAGGAATATGTTCAATGGGCCACTGAGCTACAGAGAGTCCCAATTGAATTAAAGGAATTAACGGTTAGTATTAAATGCGGTGAGTCAGATACGACAACTGGGCTGGGTTCATGTCCGACAGTGTCGCAAGCTGTTGATCGCTTAGTGGATGCCGGTGCTACTGTTTTCTTTGGGGAAACATCTGAACTAACAGGCGGCGAGCATTTAATCCGCGACCGGATGGCTACACCGGAATTGCGTGACCAATTCATGGCCATCTATGATAACTATGTTGGCGAAATTGCTTCTAAAGGTGTTGATCTATTAGGATCACAGCCAACTCAAGGAAATATCGCAGGAGGCTTGTCCACCATCGAAGAAAAAGCATTGGGCAATATTGCGAAAACAGGATCGAAGGAAGTCATTGGTGTCTTGGAACCTGCTGACAAACCAGAGAATGGACCTGGGCTTTACTTCATGGATACATCTTCTGCAGCAGCAGAATGTATTACGCTAATGGCAGCCGGAGGAGCGGTGCTTCACTTATTCCCTACAGGTCAAGGAAATATTATTGGCAACCCAATTGAACCTGTTGTGAAGATCACGGCTAACCCTATCACTGCTGCCACGATGAGTGAACACATTGATGTTAACGTGCAAGGTTTACTGTCGCGCAATATTTCTCTCGAAGAAGCTGGAGATCAATTAATGGAAATGATTTGCCGTACCGTTAATGGACGTCTTACCAGTGCAGAAGCTTTGGGCCATCGAGAATTTGTAATGACTAAACTATATCGCAGTGCGTAAAACTTTTCTCCCTACACATGTTTATGCGTAGGGAGTTCCCTTTTTGGGGAGGCTTTTTAAAATAATTTTATGATGAGGAGTTTAAGAATGGGAACCTACAGTGAAGCTGATCTTAAGCGATTTTGTGAAAATGTACTAATCAAAGTGGGAATGAGTCATGAGAATGCCTCTGTGGCTGCTGATTCTTTAGTCAAAGCGAACCTGGAAGGGGTTGACAGCCACGGAATCAGCCGTCTTCCCATTTATGTAAAGCGCTTCAATGATCGTCGGATAAATGTGAATCCCGACATCAAAATGACGGAGCAAACCGCTTCTGTTTTACTTGTTGATGGGAATAATGGTCTTGGTCATGTTGTCAGTTATCAAGCAATCGTAAAAGGAATAGAAATGGCTAAACAGAGTGGGATAACGGCCATTGCAATTAAAAATAGCAATCATTTTGGGACTGCTTCTTATTTTTGCCAGCTGGCATGTGAACAAAATCTCGCTTGTATCGGATTCACCAATTCTCCCCCGGGAATTGCTCCTTGGGGCGGGAAACATGCCTTTTTCGGAACGAATCCCATCGCATTTGGTTTTCCTACCGGGAACAATCAGCCAGTGATTATTGATTTATCCACTAGCATTGCCGCCAGAGGGAAAATTATTTTAGCAGCGAAGCAGGGAAAATCGATTCCTGATGGATGGGCGATTGATGAAGACGGCCTCCCAACAAATGATGCGGAAGCGGCACTAAGAGGTTCTGTGCTGCCGTTAGGTGGAGCGAAGGGATCAGCTTTAGCTTTAGCCGTTGAAATCTTAACCGGTATCCTTTCCGGAGCCGCTTTTGGACCCCATGTGAAAAATCTTTATCATGAAGCCGAAACCGAGGGCGCAAATGTGGGGCATTTCTTCATCTTGCTGGACATCGAAAAGTTTATGAACTTATCTACCTTTTTTACCTCGCTTGAACATCTTTTAATAGAGATGAAGGAAATCCCAAAGGTGCCGGGAACGGATGAAATCAGATATCCAGGGGAAAGAAGAAAAAGGGACAGGGAGCGGCGGCAAGTGGAAGGAATTGAATTAACGTCTAGTGTAGAATCGGAACTAACTTGTATAGGCGATGATTATAACGTCCCATTTCCAAAACCGATATCAGTAGAAAAAATATAAAAGGAAAAGGCTGTTCTCTATCAATGCAGAACAGCCTTCTTCATTAATCGGTTATAGCATTTTCTGTAATCGAACGCTCAACGCTTTCCAAGTGTTCCTTCATACAATGCTGTGCTAAATCTGGATTCTTTTGTTTAATTGCCTGTAAAATCTTGGTGTGTTCTTGGACGGATTGTAAGGCACGACCAGGAATTTGAATCGTTTTATTCCGTGATTCCGACAATAAATCGATTAAATAATTCATGATCCTGATTAGGACTACATTGTTTGAGTTATTCGCTAAAGTGATATGAAATTTATGGTCTAATTCCGCTAGACGAATATAATCCACCTTTCCTTTAACCATTTCATTTGCTTCATTCACAATTTGTTCCAATTCAATCCATTGTTCTTCATCCGAATTTTCAATTGCCCACTTTACTGTCCATTCCTCGAGGATTTTTCGGACTGAGAAAAAATCCTTGATCTGTTCAGTTGAAACAAAAAATGCTTCCGTCATCTTTTGAATTTGATGTTCCGGCGACGCAACAAATACTCCTGTACCATGCTTCACTTGTAAGTATCCGTATGCTTCGAGGATTTTATAGGCTTCCCTTACCGTATTTCTGCTCACGGAAAGCTCCATCCCCATCTCTCTTTCCCCTGGGATCCGTTCGCCTACCTCGTATTCTCCTGCATGAATCTTTTTCTTAATACTGTCTGCAACCTGTTCAGAAATTCCTTTTCTATTAAATTCCATTTGGACCTTAACCTCCTCTGTCAAAATTTAATGACCGCTTCTCTTTTTTTAAAAATAGTAAATTTATCCTAGTGGCTCAACCTTTATTTAAACATTACGTAAATAGCTTGTAAATGAGTGATATCAATAAAGGAGATATAAATTTTTATGTTATAGTAATCGATACAATGCTTCGTTGTTTATAGCAGAAATACGACTTCTTTGTAAAAAGAAGGCATAAATTTATATGGAAAATGTCATCTATTCGTAGTCTTGCTAAGGCGGTA
Organism: Neobacillus niacini; assembly: GCF_036961885.1. GTDB lineage: Bacteria > Bacillota > Bacilli > Bacillales > Cytobacillaceae > Neobacillus > Neobacillus niacini_H. The sequence goes on from NZ_JBALNQ010000023.1 coordinate 138,226, forward strand.
ATTGGTTAGGTGACCCAACCAATTTACTTTATTAAACCATTTTTACTGTGACTATGCAATAAATTTATTTAATTGAACAAAAAATGTTTGATTTTTTTGAAAATTGAAATATAATTAATTTAATGGTTGGGTGACCGAACCATAAAGGGAGGAGGAGTACATATTAGCTTGAGCTTCAACATGTGTCTAGGCTGTTTTGTGGAAATTGAAAAGGCTTACAATAATGGCAGGGAGGTTAGGAAATGAAAAAAGGGTCTGTCTTCATTCTAATAGTTTTAACCTGTTTACTAATGATTAGTGGCTGTTCCAGTGAAACGAATAGTGAGAAAACCGATGCAGAGTATGTTTTAAGGCTTGGACATTTACAGACAGAAACTCATCCTTATCATAAAGGAGCTTTAAAATTTAAAGAGCTTGTGGAGGAAAATTCAAAAGGTAGAATGCGAATTGATATTTTCCCAAGCAGCCAGTTAGGAAACGGGCGGGATCAGATTGAGGGGGCTCAAATAGGCTCGATACATTTTCACATCGGTTCTGTTGCTCCAGTTACCAACTTTGCTCCGCAGTTTAATGTTCTGAATCTGCCTTATTTATTTGAAAGCCGTGAGCATGCATTCAAGGTTCTCGATGGGGAAATCGGCAAGGAGCTCGGAGTCGATTTGGCGAATAGAGGGCTAATGAATTTAGGTTTTATGGAAAACGGCTGGAGACATATGACAAATAATGTAAGGCAGATAAAAACGGTTGAAGATGCAGCTAGTATGAAAATTAGGGTTCAGGAATCACCACCCTATATTTCCTTTGTTAAAGCCCTAAAATCTACTCCTGTACCAGTACCGTTCGGAGAACTTTATACGGCGCTTGAGCAGAATGTGGTAGATGGGCAAGAAAACCCACTTGCACAGATTTACCTAAACAAATTTAATGAAGTTCAAAAGTATCTGTCGTTAACCCATCATAACTATGATGCAGCTGTTTTTATCATGAGTAAAACAACCTTTGACACGCTGCCAAAAGACCTTCAAAAAGTGATAGCAGAGGCCTCTAAAGAAGCGATTCAATTTGAAAGAAAAACCGCTTTAGAGGATGAGGAAAAGCTGCTAGAAGATCTGCGGAAAACAGATATTCAAATAGAAGAAAACCCTGATTTCGACTCCTTTAGGGAAGCTGTGAAACCAGTGTACAAAGAATTCGAAGATTCCATTGGAAAAGATCTGCTGGAAGAAATAGATAGCTTAAAATAAGCGTGTGGGGGTGCTATTAATGAAAGAGTTTATGACGAAAATGAGTAAAAAGATTAATAAAGCTAGTCAAATGCTCTTGATTTTATTTTTCATTATTGCTTTCGTGTCTACAGTTTATCAAGTTTTTTCCAGGTTCGTTTTACAAAGCTCTGTCATGCAAAATATGCTCCCGATGGTTGACTTTTCCGTATTTAATTTAAGCTGGATTGAAGAGCTGATCCGCTATTTGTTTGTTTGGATTGTTTTTTTAGGAATCGGAATAGTCTACAAGAGCAAAGAACACGCTCAGGTGGAAATTTTGCTTCATTATTTTTCTGAAAATTGGAAAAGTAAACTGCAAGTCCTCATCGAAGTCATTAACTCTGCTGTCTTTCTATTTTTAATTGTGTATGGCTGGAGTATCTTAAAATTTACCAGCCAGCAACTATCCCCTTCAATGGGACTAAATATGACATTGATTTATGGAGCAGTATTCGTCTGTTCGCTCATCTGCCTCATCCATTCTATTGTTAATATCCTTGGTTTGGTATTTGAAAAAGAAAAAAGTGCTGAGATGGTTCAAGCAAGCATGGAAAAAGAGAATCCCCATTTGGGATCATGAAGGAGGAATATGAATGACGGTATCAGTTATTATCCTGGTTGTCCTATTTTTATTAATGTTTCTTGGTGTCCCGATTGCGATTTCGTTAATCTTAGCATCTATTTCCGGCTTTTTGACCAGCATCTACTATATCCCATTAGAAGTCGTTCCTCAAAGACTCATAACCTCTGTAGATTCTTTTCCGCTTCTGGCCATTCCATTTTTTATGTTAACGGGTGAATTCATGATGTCCGGTAGTATGGGACAAAGGATTGCGGGATTTGCTTTTGCGGCTGTCGGCTGGGTACGTGCTGGTTTAGCCCAGGTTTCGACGTTAACAAGTATGTTTTTCGCTGGTATTTCGGGATCGGGAGCAGCTGATACGGCCGCTGTTGGGAAGATGATGATCCCCATGATGGAAAAAAAGGGGTATGATAAAGGATTTGCCGCTGCAACGGTAGCAAGTGCCGGAACCATCGCTGTTGTCATTCCACCTTCGATTCCTATGATTGTTTATGGAGTAACCGCTGGAGTATCGATTGGGGACTTGTTTACAGCCGGGATTGTGCCTGGAATCTTAATTGGTATATCCATTATGATATTAAATTATTGGCTGACAAAGAAGAATAACTATTCTCAAGAGAACACAAAGTTTGAATTCGCTACTTTTAAAAGGACCTTTTGGGAAGGTATATTGGCTTTGATTCTTCCATTAATTATCATATTCGGGATCCGGGGAGGGATTTTTACACCGACGGAAGCTGGTGCAGTAGCGGCCGCGTATGCTTTTATTATCAATAAATTTGTCTACAAGGATATGAATTGGAAGGATGTACCTGAGGCATTTATTAAAGCAGGAAAAATGACGGCGATGGTGGTGTTTATTATTGCTGCCGCTAACCTATTTGGCTGGCTTCTAACCGCTGAACAAATCCCGCAGATGCTTGTTAAGCTTGTAACAGGATTCTCTGACAATCGTTATCTAATCTTACTTATGTTTACGGTCATATTCTTTATCGCTGGATGCTTCTTAAACGCATCTGCTGCAATTACCATATTAACACCACTATTGTTGCCAATTGCTCTAACTGCAGGAATTGATCCTGTCTTTTTTGGCCTAATCATGGTCGTCAATCTTTCAATCGGGTTAATCACACCGCCAGTTGGATTAGACCTCTTTGTGGTAAAAGGAATCGCCGACGTTTCCTATGATAGACTGATTCGATCGGTTTTACCATTTATCGCCGTCATGGTCGTTGACCTATTAATCATTACGTACTTCCCGGCAATATCAATGTTTTGGGTGTAAAGTGTAGTGAATATTGTGGTTCGTTATAAGGGGTAGTCCTTCTATTTTAATAGGAGGCCCTTTTTTTTGTTGTTCTGTTTTCACACAAGGGAGAGTATCTGGACTTATTTCATCTTCGCGTGTTTCAAACTACTATCTCGGTGTCTCTTTTAAGGTGATGTTAATGATTTTTTCGGTTTCATTATTAAATTCAATATTTACAAAAACGCCGAATTCCTTTTGTGTGCCTTTTAACCATAATTTAAATTTTTCTGTTGATGTATGTTGTCCAATTACCTTTCCAATATGGAGATAATCGACGACTCGAGCATTCGGATACTTTTTTTGCGTTTCTTTAACAGCCAGTTGCCCCCACTTAGCATAAGGGGGTATAGGCTTTTGCTGTGCATATGCGGTATCGTGTAAAGTTCTGGGATATGAAGGACTTGAGAAGACAGTTAAAGTTGCACATATAAAAATCAAAAGGATTCTCATGGACTCCAGCTCCTTTGCTTTTTATTATTATGCAGGTTCAAGTTATTCCTTATGTATTTTTATTAAAAATGGAAAATGCCTCTGTCGTCACAGGAGGCATTTTCTATTTTATATAAGGCAGTCATTGAAACGTTTGTAGAAAAGAGTCTTAGATAACAAAAAAGAACACACATAAAAAGTGAGACAAGCTGCCAAGCATAATAAAAATGTGGAAAATCTCATGAAAGCCCATGTATTTCGATTGAAGAAATTTTGGTTTAGCCCCGTAAATGACTCCACCAATTGTATAAAATATGCCGCCAAGTACTAATAAGAATAAGCCTGTAGGTTCTAAACTTCCTGCTAAAGGAGAGAAGACAAACACAATCATCCAGCCCATAACAAGATACAGTGCTGTTGAAATCCAGCGTGGACAATTAAACCAGACCATCTTAAAAACAACTCCGCTTAACGCTACTGCAGCAATTATGGAAAATAAAATATTTCCTGTTGTTCCATTCAAACTGATAAAGCAAAAAGGTGTGTAAGTACCTGCGATTAATATAAATATCATCGAATGGTCCAGGCGTCTTAAGAATGCAATGACGTGATCTCTTGCTATTACCATATGATAGGTGGCGGATGCAGAATAAAGGAGGATCATACTAATCCCAAAAATGATGACCGCTGTAATGGCCATTTTAGACGAGGTGGTGCTTGACACTTTAATTACCATTGCTAGAAGTCCAACAAATGATAAGAGTGCTCCTGTTAAATGTGTGAGTCCATTAATTGGTTCACGAATATAATTGCTCAATCCAATAACCCTCCCAATGCAACATGTAGTTTTAATAACTACTTATAATCATACTAACAAAATATAATCTAGTCAATGATAAATTGTTACGATATAATGTTTTATATACACGACTAGGAACGGGGTTAATTTAATGGAAAAGATCCACGCAATTATTAATGAGCTTGGGCTGGAATCCAATCTTAAACTGAATGACATACCAGATATTGATTTATATATGGACCAGGTTATTCAGCTATTTGAGAGCAAATTTGCTGACTCAAAGCGAAATGAAGAAGAAAAAGTTCTTACGAAGACAATGATTAATAACTACGCAAAAGGGAAGCTAATTTTTCCAATAAAAAATAAGAAATACTCCAAAGAGCATTTGATTTTGATGAGCTTAATTTATCAGCTAAAGGGATCTCTCTCCATTAACGATATTCAGATAACACTTGATGGGATTAATAAGAGGATCATCAAAGAGGATATCGAGTTAGATTCTTTTTACACGAGTTACTTAACTCTTTCTAAAAAGAATGTAGCGGATTTCAATAAGGATATCGATGAGAGGGTTAAGGATGTTATGGATGAAGTTACAAAAATGGAGGATAGGCATTCACCTTACTTAGAGCAGGTATTAATGATTTCTTCACTTGTTCATATGAGTAATTTATATCGAAAAGTCGCTGAAAAGCTAGTCGATGAAATCGTGGTTGAAAAGGAAGAAAAGCGTCATAGATGATTACCTAAATGGATCCTTTGAAGTTCCTCACTTATCGGTTTGAGGATCAGGTTAAACACCTGAGCTGAGAAATAGACGGAAGAATTCCGGGTAAGTCGTAATTTTCATTAAAAAAGGCTTAAATAGACGGAGAGATTCCGCCTATTGACTCGAAAAAGTCAAAAATGGGAGATTTTGCTTTGCTTAAGCGGAAAACCTCCCCTTATTTTTCCTCGAAACGAGCTCCATTCTAAAATTACGCGGAAAACCTCCGCTTATTTTACACTTGCTGATTATTTGAGGACACGACAACTTATTTAAAAGATTTACTTCTTTGACGCTTTTTCCTCTACTATTACCTTTTTAACCAAAATATCCTTAACACCGGCACCTATATCAATTGCTTTTGTAGCAGAATCACGAACCTCAACGTTACTGATAGTCACAGAATCAGCCTTGTTACTTCCTCCATAAATTTTAATACCTACACCAGCACTTTTAAAATTCTTGATAGAAATGTTGTTTAGAATAACATTCCTTGCACGATACTGAATCGCAATGACGGGGTTGTCCTGATAGTTATATTCCGGGTCACCAATCAAAGAAAAGTGATTAATAACGACATTTTTATAAGCAGAAACAACCAAGCCACGTGGAGTGGAATATTGATAAAGATTTGTAAAAATAGGTGCAATCGCTGCAAGATTAATCGCAACAATATTGTAGGCAGTTTTCGATTCGGGGTCCGTACTTTTGTGATGACCAATATGGCGGAAATTATATGACCTGTTATCGTTTACTGAAATATGCCCAACAATTTTTACATTAGAGGCTGCAGAGGAATTTTGATGAGCCTTTATTTCGACTCCCCCAAAGCATCTTGTAGTCGAATTATTAACAAGGAGGACATTAGATGACCCGTCATCCACTTCAATTCCATTTGAATTTGAAAAACCTCTATTGTGGGCCCGGCCGCTTGGGTCACACATATGAGAGCGAGAAATAAAAATGTAATCACTATGATGGGTAGTAATCCCGTCATCTCCAAATCCATATCCATTAAGATTATCAAGCCAAACATACTTGCTGCCGCCTTTGGCACGATATCCGTCCCCGCCATAATTGTACAATGTAGAGGAAATATCAAAGCAATGGAGTCCAGGGTTAATACCTTCTACATCTTTTACCCAGCCATAGGTAACATTCGCATAGGTTAAACAGCTTGAATAATTACCCCAAGTACTTGTCTTTTCTGCGTTTCCGAGCCTTTCGACATTCCAGTCTAAACTCAGTCCTTGCACCAAAACATGATGATTACCTCTCCAATGGTTGGTGTTGGTAATTAATCTTGTTCCTTTTGGAGCGTCATCATGAAGTTTAATGGTTGTTTTCCATTTTCCTGCCCCTACTAGATAGGTCCAAGATGGTAGACAAATTCCTTTTGTAAAAAATACACCTTCCGGAACAATTACTTTTACTCGGCCGTTACCGATTGCTTTTTTAAATGCAACTGTATTGTCCGTTATTCCATCTCCAATCCCGCCATAATCTTCAATATTTACCTCTTTCGTTATGGAATGGAGTAAGTGCTCGTACTCCTCATCCAATATCGTTTTCCATTCAGGAACCACGTTTCCTTCAGAATCCACATGTGTTTGTGTCGGCTCTACTATTTGTGTAGGTTTAGCAAAAAGGCGAAATAACTCTTCATTGATTTTTTGAGATAATGTTAGCGGGCTGGGGCTATTACTGGGTTGCGGAACAGGAACCTTTTCCACACATTGTTGAAAAAGCCTATCTGTTTCAGAGAGTACCTGTTTATAATTTAGTTGATTTCCTGTAATTTGTGAGAGGAGTTGTGCATTTTTTCGAGGGTCATGGTATTTATCTAAAAACAGCATCCGTTCACACTCCAATGGAAAAATAATATGATTTGATTATCTCTTATTTAGAGTGAAAATTCTAGTAAATTCGTAAATTCTGAACCTTTTGTGAACAAGAAGGCAGAAGCATTAATGTATAGAACTATATATATAAATAATAAATTCTGAAAGGAGGATTTCAATCATGAAGTACAAAAGGACCATAAGCCTACTAGTCTTAGTCATTGCCTTATTGTCAATCATTGCTACTACTAACGCCATTTTCTCGAATCAAGGTCAAGGTGAATTTGAATACAAATCAATATTTGGAGAGACTATTTCTATCTATGGTAAGGGGCTTTATCAGCATGAATCGGTATCAATGGCTGCTCAAGCACTCGCCCAGGATTATGTTACGCTGCTTTTAGGAGTTCCATTGCTATTATTATCATTTTATTTTTATAGAAAAGGCCTGCTTAAAGGTAGCCTACTCCTAACGGGAACATTAGGATATTTCCTATACACCTATGCCTCTTACTCATTTCTTTCCATGTATAATTCCATGTTTCTCGTCTATGTTGCCCTCATGTCAGCCAGCTTCTTTGCCTTTACCCTTATGATGATGCAATATGATGTTGACCAATTACCATTATATTTTTCGGAAAAACTTCCGGTGAAATTTTTAGGTGGTTTCTTATTATTTGTTTCGTTTGTGTTTGGAATGATGTGGACAGGGAAACTAGGTTTTCCACTCTTAAACAACACGCCACCTGCGGATCTGCAGCACTATACAACTTTTGTCATTCAGGCACTAGATCTTGGGTTTGTCATTCCAGTCGGTTTGCTTGCCGGTGTTTTGCTGATTTTGAGAAACCCATTTGGTTATTTGCTGGCTCCTGTGATCATCATAAAGGAAATAACTTTGCTGACAGCATTGACCGCAATGGTTTTTCTTCAAATGAAAGCTGGAGTGGAGATTGGTTATTTGCTAGTTTGGAGTGTTATTCTTTTTAATCTCTTAGTTATTTTTTGTATGATTTTAGTATTGGTAAACATAGAAGAGACCTTAACGGTAAATCGCCATGACCTGACATTACATTAACAATCGAAAAAGAAGCTGGTTATCGTTGACCTAAACAACAATAACCAGCTTCTTTTTATATAAAAACCCCTGCCGCCAACATCCCAACAGGAATGCAGGAGGCAATACAAAGCCTGGAAATACTTACTTTTCCATATAAGATAACTGTACCAATTTTATGATCCCAAGCAGACATTCCATGCCCTTTTAAGTCACGATAGGAGAAAAAGAAGCAAATAAAGGTAAGAATCGGGATCCCAAAACCCATACCTAAAACATTAACAAAAAAACTTCGCTTAAAGGCAGTAATAAAATGGATTTTCTCTCCATCCACGCTTTTAATCTTTGTATTTAAGAAAGCCCTTCCAATAGTATTGCCAAAAATAGCAATGATTGCTGGTTCAGCTATGATCCATAAAATTAAACAAAGAATAAATACATAAAAGTTGGAAGTTTCTGCTATGAAAGTTGGTGAAAAAATGGATAGTAAAGTGATAATAAAAAGGGAAAATAAGGATAGGTCTAAAAATCTTGCTAAGTAGCGAACATAGGGCCTTCCATTTGGATAGGTAGCCTCTTCATATTCTGCATTAGTTTTGAATTTATCTGGGAGGAGATGGATGCGTGTAGATTCGAAAATAGAATCAGAAAATAGTTCGAGACTTTTGGCCATTTGCCAGCTGTTCATTGATTTATTCCAGACATAGGTATCACCAGATAGGACTCTTTGTTCGATTAACTTTTTTAATTCAAACAAGCATACTGGACCCTGCTGCTGAGAATCTTTAATAAAAAACCAAACATTTTTATCACTTAATTCCATGTGATCGCCCCCAATCAGGTAAATTATACCACAATAGGTAATCGTCTTTTTTTGTCCGTTTTGTGTAATTTGCATATTCGTTTACAATTATCCACAAAATACTAACATACGTTCGGAGGTGGTTAAAATAGTAGATAAGAATTTCGAAAAAGTCTATGAAGAATACAAGCAGCAAGCTCAGATTGAGGTTGGTCAAAGCAACCAAGATGGAAAAGAAGAAATTGTGGCTGTGAGGAAGAACGATGATGGGGACATCATCGCTTTCAAAACAAGTTCTGGACGGGAGTTGGATTACATCACCGCCCTTACAGAAGCGAAATCTGGTCAGATCGCTCATATAGATGTTTTCCATAAATACGGCAGAGACATCATTCGCAGTGAACCAGATGGTATTAAAGAAAACAACCTTGATCAGCTACCTGAATTTTAATATAGCTAAGAGAGCTGAGCAAAAAACTAACTGTCTCAGTTTCCTATTGCTATTAAACCTTTTGATAATAATTAATGAATTGGTGAAAACTAATTTTTAGGAAAGGAGGGATTGCAAATGTCTGTGAAAAAGTGGTTAACAGGATTGGTCATTTTGATTACAATGGTTGTGGTTGTAACAACTTCAGGCTCACTCGGCGTATTTGCCGAATCCCGTGTTGCAACACAGCCTATGGAAATGGCGAAAGCGATTGAGGTCCAGTTGAACGATAATTACTTTAATCCAAAGGTCATCACTATTCCAAATGGAAGAACGACAACGTTGATATTGAAAAACGTTGGTAAGAGGAAACACACCTTCACAGTGAAGGATCTTAGAATTGACGCAGAAGTCCAGCCGGGAAAAGAAATAAGCATTACAGTGAAACCGGAAAAGCCTGGTACATATGAATTGATATGTCGATACCATTTCAATGAAGGAATGGCTGGAAAGGTAATAGTCAATTAAAAAAGCAGGGCCAAAGGGCCTTGCTTTTTTAATTAACAACGGTAATTCATTTATTACCAAAACAAAATGGTCTTTGCCTAAAAACTGGAATATAATTAAAATTATACTTCTTAGGGGGGGCAAAGCTTTAATCGCATCTATTTTTCTACTAATTGTAGGATAATTAAAGTTAAAGAATCAGAGATTAAAAGAATGAAAAGGTGAACTTATGTTTTTTCTATTGCTTACAGGAATGATTATTGCATTTGTAGTTGGTACAACGCTGCTGGTTAATGGTGAAATCTTATTTGGTTCGATTGCAGCCGGCATAGGTATTCTTTTGCTACTGTTTGTTTTATTTTTTTACGGAAAGAAGAAGTACCGAAAAAAAAAGAAATATGATTGTACGCCAGACTGTTTAGATTTTGATTGTGGACCAGACTGTGATGGGAGACCAGATTGTGACTGTAGCCCAGATTGTAACTAGGTTGAAGTCAATCGTTTATCTTGTCCCGTGCCATCGGATGAAGTCTAGAAGTATCACCCTAAAAGGCTACACGCTGCCGATTTGCGCTAGATGTACAGGAATTTTAGCAGGCTATTTATTTTTTCCATTGTTATTGCTCCTGAATTTGAATGTTCCATTCTGGCTGGGGGTACTATTAAACCTGCCCATGGTGATTGATGGCTGGACACAAAAACGGAAATTCCGGATGAGCAATAATTCATTACGATTATCAACAGGAATCGTGAGTGGCTTGGGTCAGAGTATGATTATCGTTAGTGCGAGTCAAAGTATTATTTCTATTTTGTTGTAATAAAAGTACACTTTTATCCGTTTCAAACTTGTCCTATAAAGCATTAAATAGTATAGGACGAAGGAAAAAGTAAAAACTCTTTTTCCTATTTGGAAGGGAGTGTGCATGATGCTTGATTCATTGGTTGAATTTTTAAAACAGCTACTTACACTGATTTATCAATTCATTTTATTCATCTTAGAAATATTTCAAAATTTATTATAAGGGTCGGGAGTAACGGCCTTTTTTTGGTATTTAAAGATTACCAGAAGTAAAGGAGTGTTTGAATGGAATGCTTAGGATGTAATCTGGCTAATAAAAGTCTACCAGTGCATGTGGTTTTCGAAGATGATTTTGTTTGCTGTTTCTTGGATCATGAACCATTCAACGAGGGTCATGTGTTAATTTTGACGAAGAAACATATTTATGACCACGATGAACTAGATGAAGATACTGCGCATTCAATCATGAAGGCGTCTATCCTTTTATCCAAAGCAATAAAAAAACTATTTAATCCTGATGGCATCACCATATGCCAAAATGGCGGAATCTTTAATGAATTAACACATTACCATTTGCATTTAGTGCCAAGATATAAAAATCAATCATTTGCTACTTTTTATTCCAATGAAGAAGATGAATACATAGAAGAAGAAACGAAATTAATTCAGACAAAAAACAACCTAAGAAAAGCCATTAGTGAGTTACTGTTTTAACTAATTAAAAGAGGGCAGGGATGTTTGTGATCATACTATACATAACAAGGCACGGTGAAACAGAGTGGAACCGGGAAAAAAGATTGCAAGGCTGGTTGGATTCGAATCTAACAGATAATGGAGTAATAAATGCTGTATCTTTAGGTGAACGACTGAAGAAAACTGAGTTAGCAGCGATATTTTCAAGTCCAAGTGGAAGGACCATGGCCACCACTAATTTGATACGTGGGGATAGAGATATTCCAATCATTTTCGATGAAAATCTAAGAGAGATTAATATGGGCGACTGGGAAGGGAATACTCATTCATCCGTCAAAGAAAGGTATCCAAAAGAATATGATGCCTTCTGGAATGCTCCACATTTATTTTTGCGAGATGGGGCAGAGTCATTTGAACAAACAAGGGAAAGAGTTATACAGGTGATAAATCGTATAAAAAGAGATTATCAATCTGGGAATATATTAATTGTAACCCATGCAGTGGTAATTAAATGTTTTTATTCTTTTTTTAAGAATACTTCTATTGAAACTTTATGGGATCCGCCTTTTATTCATGACACAAGTCTTACAGTGGTAGAAATGGCTGAAACCGGATTTAAAATAGTGTTGGAAGGAGATATCTCTCATCGGGAGCCTGTTAAAATAAAATAATTTAACTACTAACTACAGTAGAGGTGATGGAGAATGAGCGAAATTCATAAGGCAGAACCATTCGAAGCTGCACTGCAATTTATCCATACAAGTTTTCCGAATTGTGATGGAGCCTTGTTAGCAGGAAGTGTGGTTCGAGGGGAAGCTACAGAAACATCTGACCTAGATATTGTTGTATTTGATCAGACTGTAAAATCGTCCTATCGAGAGTCTTTAATAGACTTTGGTTGGAATATTGAAGTCTTTGTACATAATTTAATCTCTTATAAGGAATTTTTTATCAATGACTGCGTAAGAGCGAGACCTTCATTACCGAGAATGGTTTCTGAAGGAGTTGTCTTGAAAGACTTTGAGAGAATGGAATCTATAAAACAGGAGGCAAAAGCCTTATTAGATAAGGGCCCAGCGGAGTGGACCCATGAAATGATAAAAATAAAACGATACTTTATTACAGATGCCTTAGATGATTTTGTAGGATGTACGAATAGGGCAGAAGAAATATTTATTGCGAACACGCTTGCTGAATTGGTAAGTGAATTTGTTTTGAGAACCAATCGTAAATGGATTGGGACCTCAAAATGGTTAGTGCGGTCATTAAAACTCTATGACGAAACGTTTGCAGAACATTTCATCGATGTTTTCGATACTTTTTATCAAACAGGTGATAAAAGTAAAATTATTAATTTGGTAGACAATATCTTGCAAGCCCATGGAGGGCGGCTATTTGCCGGTTTTTCCTTAGGAAAATGATGAATAAATTTAGATTTCAACTTTTTTAATAATCTTTGCCGGGTTCCCACCAACGACAACATTATCTGGGACATCTTTCGTTACGATTGCACCGGAAGCGATCACGACATTGTTACCAATTTTTACTCCAGGATTTATTACCGCTCTCCCGCCTATCCAGACGTTGTGACCGATCTGTACAGGAATTCCATATTCGGCGCCTGATATTCTTTCCGTTGGATTTAGAGGGTGTGTCGCTGTATAGATATGTACACCTGGAGCAATAAAACAGTTATCACCGATTCTGATTTCACAAACATCCAAAAAAACACAATCAAAATTAGCATAGAAATTCTCGCCAACATGGATGTTGTAACCATAATCACAGCGGAATGTTGGCTCTATGTATAGACTCTTTCCAGTAGAACCGAACAGTTCTTTTAAAAGTTCTGTCCTTTTTTCTTCGTCCGTTTCAAGGGTTTGATTGTATAACCTAGTTTGTCTTCTAGCATTTATTCGCTCTTCAAGTAATTGTGGGTCTGCTGCCAGATAAAGCTCACCAGCAATCATTTTTTCTTTTTCAGTTTTCATTTTTAAACTCCTCGTTTAATAGATATTAAAAACGATTGTATCATAAAGACACACAAACTTTCAGAGGTTCCGATCTTTAATGAAGATCCCCAAAACAAAAGTCCAAATAGGTTAGGCAATTCTTATTTTTAGAAGGATTAAAAGGAGAAAATGCTGAATAGTAACACGAGGGGAGTATGATGAATCCGATAAAAAAGATGGCAATACTGACATTACCGATATAAATGATAACCAATTTAACGAGGTGCTATCCAATGAATCTAAACCTGCAAAATATACATATTCGTCAATATCAAGAAAGTGACTTTACTAGAATACAAGAGTTAAACCAAGAAGAAGGCTGGAATAACTTAGTGGAAAAGAACGAAGATACGATGGAGGCGTGGAAAAATTCAAATGTAACTTTCGTTGTTGAGGTCGAAGGTGGGGAAATAGGGGGGTATATTAGAGGTCTTACCGACACGCGTATCACGCTATATATTTGTGAATTATTAATAGATAAGAAGTATCGAGGATTAGGTCTTGGGAAAGAGTTACTTCACCACATCCACGGTCTTTATCCCAAAACTAGAATGGAATTACTCGCCTCTAGTACCTCACATACTTTTTATGAAGGTCAGGACTATCGCCCATTTTATGGATTCAGAAAGACATTTGAAGAATAGGAGAGAAGTACAATGAAGAACATTTATCTGATTAGGCATTGCGAGGCTGAAGGGCAGCCGGCGGAAGCACCTCTAACTGACAAAGGTCTAAAACAAGCCATCTCTTTATCTGAATTCTTTAGAGGAATTCCGATTGATCGTATTATTTCAAGTCCATATAAGCGTGCTATACAATCAATCGAGCCCCTTGCGATAGCAAACAACTTGGAGATTGAAACAAACGAACTATTAACAGAACGTGTACTTAGCAATCAAAACCTTTCCGATTGGCTTGAAAAACTAAGAGACACCTTTGATGATCTTGAATTGAAGTTCGAAGGCGGGGAGTCGAGTACTGAAGCAACGAAACGAATTGTAACAGTAATTGAGGAAGTTTTGAACGGTGAAGCTCAAAGTACCATCATTGTTACACATGGTAATTTACTATCATTACTCTTAAATCACTATAATCAACAATTCGGATTTGAAGATTGGAAAGTTTTATGCAATCCAGATGTGTTTCTTTTGAAAAAAGAGAACGATACAGTTCTATATGAAAGAGTGTTAATGGAATCAAGCCAACATTTATCTTTGACAAAACCAACGGTAGATTTAAAAGAAGAATATCTCTCATTCTATGAAGAATGGTTAGAAAGCCAAGAGAGTATGGTACCTTGGGTTATTAAAAAAGACCCAGCAAACTTTGCGGCAATGGTCCAATTTTTAAATGACAGTGAGCAAGGCATTAATCTTCCTAAAGGGTGGGTTCCGGATTCGACATTTTGGTTAATAAACCAAGATAAGAGAATACTTGGTGTAGTGAAGATTAGACATCAATTAACGGAGTTTTTATTAAATAGTGGCGGACATATTGGTTATGGTATTCGTCCTTCAGAGAGAAGGAAGGGTTATGCGACCAAATTATTGTCTCTATCACTTGAAAAAGCTAAAGAATTAGGAATTAAAAAAGCACTTGTGGTATGTGATGAAGATAATACTGGTTCCTTTAAAACGATTATTAATAACGGAGGTATTCCAGATTCAGATTTTATCGAAGCAGATGGGAACATTATAAAAAGATTTTGGATAGACTTATAAAAGATAAATTAGGTTAAAAAGGGAGCAACCATGGAAGCAAATAAAACAATTAATTCAATCGACGAGTACATAGTCCAATTTCCAATTGAAGTTCAAGAAATATTACAGAAGATAAGGAGTGTAATAAAAGAGTCGGCACCAGAAGCAGTGGAAAAGATAAGTTATCAAATGCCGACTTTTTATTTACATGGAAATCTAGTGCATTTTGCGGCCAATAAAAATCACATTGGATTTTATCCGACTCCTAGTGGGATTGCGACTTTTGAACAGGAGTTATCAGAATATAAAAGTTCCAAAGGGGCAGTCCAGTTTCCGAAAAATAAGCCGATTCCATATGGAATCATTAGTGAAATTGTGAAATTTAGAGTCGCTGAAAATGAGAAGAAGGCAGAAGCGAAAAGTAAAAAGATTAAATAGAGGAGAATATCAACAGGTCTTGAAATTGTATTCCATTTGGATTAGGAGAGTGTAGCAACATTGAGCCAAGTGGATAACTGATTAGCGAATCCTTAAGCTGTTTTTTTGGAGTACCTCCAGCTATTAAAACAAAAAAAGCAATGCGAATTCACCCTGAATTCGCATTGCCTTTATAATTAGCTATGGAGTATTTGTTGCGGATTTGTCTTTTGTTATGAACAGTATTCCTGGCAGTAAAATAACAGATACAACGATTAAAATGATAGTTATCCAATTTTGGTTGGTATCATTGACTCCTGTTACAAACATCACACCAAATATGCTAGAAGCAAGGATATTACCTATGAACCTTGATGTCATAAATAGACCTGAAGCGGTTCCACTTTCCGATACAGAAACAAATGAATAAAGCAGCGTTTGTAAACCTATGTTTAGAAACCCATTACTCAATCCGATGACTGATAACACAATAAATATCCAGTAAAGTGGAGAGTTATGATTGACTGTCAGTAATAGGACAACACCAGCTATTCCTATCAATACCCCTGTTAGTAAAGGAATTCTATATCCTGACTTTTCAATCCAACGCGTCGCTAGTGGTGTAATAATAATGGCAAAAACGGAAATAGAGAGCATAATGATACCCGTTTGTTTGGAGCTAAGCATTAATACAGACTGTAAATAAATCGGCATTGAAAGCAGCAGGGAAAAAAATATCACGGTTGAAAAAATATATTGAATATACACTGATGAAATATTGGGGTTTTTCTTTAAGAAAATAACATTGATAAAAGGTTCTTCTTTCTTTTTTTCAAAGAAGTAAAATAAAAAGGTCAACGCGAAAGAACCAATTAATGCCCATAAATTTATACCACTTTCTAGTGTTTGGAAAAAATACATCCAAAAAGAGATTAAAAGACCAAACAAAATTATCCCAATGCCATCCCACTTGAAAATTTTGTTTGTAATCTTTTCATCTTTCGGAATAGAAAGAGCAGCCAAAATGGCAGAAATAATGATAATTGGAAAATTAACATAAAAGATAACATGCCAGCCGCCCTGTTGAATTAACAGCCCACTGATTGTCGGTCCAAATGCTGCCGAGGTGGTAGCAAATACCGATAGTGTACCGATTACTCTATTTTGATTTTTCTTTATACATGAACGAACAATACCGATCCCAGCAGGATATAGAGCGGATGTTCCGATTGCTTGTATGGTTCGCATTCCTAATAGAAACGGCATATTCGGCGATAAAGGAGCGGTAAAGGAAGAAATACCTACCAATAATAGTCCAAACAGAAAGATTTTTTTTCTTCCATAATAATCACTAAATTTACCAATAAGTGGTAGAAAAATAGCACTTACTATAAAATAGGAAGCAATCAACCATGCAATATCTTTTGATGAAAGCAAAAACTCATTTTTTATCTCTGGCAATGCAACCGTAATCATCGTTGTATTTAGTGGGTTTAATATTACGCCTAACGCAATAGCAACGATAAGAAAATTTTGATTTTTAACGAATGGAACATTTTTTGTTACAGACATCACATACAATCTCCTCTTAAAATAAGTACTATTAATCAATAGTAGCAAATAATGGTCCTTTTGAGAGATAAAGACTTTAAAAAGTTCTAACATATTAAGACATTTTTAGATGGGGGAGTTATTTATGAAGCGAATGCCTTTTGAACGACCGGCTGACCATTATGATGAACGTATTATTTCAATTGATGAGCAAATTTGTGCATTACTGAAGGAGAGAAAGGAAGTTTCGAACAATAATCCAGGATTTCCACCGACAGAACAAATCGAGGAATGGGCAAAAAAGTACGATCAGTATGAGGATGTATTGAATTCGATATTTTCTACACTACGAATGGAAGAGGAATTTAAACCTAAAGTGGAGCCGAAGAATTTTATTAAGCATTTGCAGATCCTAAAATCGGTTGAAAAAAATGCTAGGTTGTACACTGTAACTTTTATTCGTCAATTCGAGAATGCCAGCGTTGTCCAATTGAATATTGATTGGGAAGAAAAGACTGAGGATATAGATGATCAACGTCACCTGCGCCATCACCATTTTCTTAATCTAAGTTTAGGAGAGAATTATGAATGTCGACAAGACAGTGGAAGCGGTTCTGGAGGACACTTCCGACAAAATTATATAGTGTCGCCACCCATTCCAGATGACCCTTCTGGACTTAAGCTGGTTTTTAAAGAATATCATGACTTTTACAAGGGAAAACCAACCGGTCTTGAAATTGAATTCGATTTGGATTAGGGGAGTGGGAAATAATATTAAAAAGTTCTGTCCTTTATCAGCAATAGGAAGGACAGAACTTATGAAATATTCTTCCTGTTTTTTTTTAGCTTTTCTTCCCTTGGTATTTCATCTTATACTCAGCTTCGCTCATATTTGGATTCTTCCGTGGTGTACTCTTGCTTAGTGCCTTCTTCATTTCCACATTTGCATCATCATTCGTATTATATTTTCCATCCATAAAATTACCTCCTTTTGGTACCTATTATGAAACAGAACGGTGTAGTTCATTCACCAGCATCATCATCACCACCACCGCTATTCTCAACTCCATCATTTGCCCCATCAATACTATCATCGAAGTAATCATTAATTTTTCCAATCAACGACTGTTTTGGTTCCTTAATTTCATTATCAAAACTTGTTCCTAAAAAAGTAGAAATAGAGTACCTTTGAGTAGTTTGCTGTCTACTTTTTGTTAATATAAAGTAGAGTACAGTAATGGCAATGAGTAATAAGAAGAATATGAATACTAAGTTAAGCAAATAACACCACTCCTATACATGTCCATTACTTACATTATGATAGGTAAACTTTTTTAATACCGAACTGGTGTGTCAAATTAGAATTGCGGTAGTTCTCTTTGGACCGCTGGAGATTTTTTCAAGGTAAAACGGTAATCAAAAGCCAGCTCTGATGACCGCTGGAGTGATTTTCAAGGTAAAACGGTAATCAGAAGTCAGCTCTGATGACCGCTGGAGTCATTTTTTAAGTAAAACGGTAATCAGAAGTCAGCTCTGTTGACCACCGGATTGAATTTTAAGGTAAAACGGTAATCAGAAGTCAGCTCTGATGACCGCTGGGGTGATTTTTAAGGAAAACGGTAATCAGAAGTCAGCTCTGGATGACCGCTGGAGTGATTTTTAAGGTAAAACGGTAATCTGAAGTCAGTTAAAAGGGTGGCGTTCTACATGATTCAAGCAACAATATTATTTATACTTGCAGGAATTGCAGAAATAGGAGGTGGCTACCTAATTTGGCAATGGCTGCGAGAAGGGAAGCCATCCTACTGGGGACTCATTGGTGGCATAGTTTTGGCCATATACGGTGTAATTGCGACCTTTCAATCATTTCCTACATTCGGTAGAGTTTATGCTGCCTATGGGGGAGTTTTCATTGTGCTTTCACTATTTTGGGGGTGGGGCATCGATAAAAAGACTCCAGATTTATATGACTGGGTTGGTGGCGGAATATGTTTAATTGGTGTATTAGTGATGTTATTAGCACCAAGACAATAAAAAATGAGCTTGGATGTCCAAGCTCATTTTTCTATTTTTGTACAAGCTCATATTGTGAAATCTTATCTTCGTAATTTAGGGTAACGCCAATTTCGTCCCAACCGTTGAGCAACATTTCTTTAGGATATGGAGCAATATCAAATGTAAACTCCAACCCTTGATTATCGGTAACCAATTGGTCTTCTAGATTTACGGTAAGTGTGTATTCCTCGTTCTCGGCCTTGCGCATAATGCTTTGGACCTGTTCTTCACTAGCTTGAATGGTAAGGATACCATTTTTCACACAGTTATTTTTAAAAATGTCTGCGTAGCTTTGGGCAATAACCACTTTGAAACCAAAATCCTGAATCGCCCATGGGGCATGTTCACGAGAGGAGCCGCACCCAAAGTTTTCACCAGCTACTAAAATTGACGCTCCCTGATATTTTGGGTGATTCATGGAAAAGTCCTCTCGAAGATTACCATCATCATCAAAGCGCCAGTGATAGAATAAAAATTGCCCAAAACCGCTTCGCTCAATTCTTTTTAAAAATTGCTTCGGAATTATCTGGTCTGTATCAACATTACTCCGATTTAACGGACAAACGACTCCTGTATGAATACGTAGTGGTTCCATTATAGTACCTCCTGAGCAGTAAACTGTCGAACATCCACGAAACGGCCTGCAACTGCAGCAGCAGCTGCCATTTCAGGGCTGACAAGGTGAGTACGAGATCCATTTCCTTGACGGCCTTCAAAATTTCGGTTAGAAGTGGAGGCACAGCGGCCGCCTGGAGGAACAATGTCATCATTCATTGCAAGGCACATACTGCAGCCAGCTTCACGCCATTCAAAGCCTGCTTCTTTAAAAATTTGATCAATTCCTTCTTTTTCGGCAGCTAATTTTACGCTAAATGAGCCTGGAACAACAATGGCCTTCACCTTAGGATTAACCTTGTGTCCACGAACAACATCAGCCGCTCTGCGTAAATCACTTAACCGTGAATTTGTACAAGAACCGATAAAGACATGATCAATTTCTACATTTGAAATCGGTTGACCTGCTTCAAGACCCATATATTGAAGAGCACGTGAAATTTCATCTTTTTTATTCGCCTTGTCTTCATTATCCGGATTTGGAACAGAGGCGGTAATTGGGATACACATGCCTGGGTTTGTTCCCCATGTAACCTGGGGTTCAACCTCAGATGCCTCAATTTCAACCACAGCATCATATTGTGCACCTTCATCAGTGGCAAGTGCGCTCCATTTTGCTACAGCTTCTTCGAAAGCTTCACCCTTAGGAACACGTCTACGTCCCTTAAGGTATTCAAAAGTTGTTTCATCTGGAGAAATCAAGCCTGCTCGTGCACCAGCCTCAATGGACATATTACAAACGGTCATACGCTCTTCCATTGAAAGGGAGCGGATTGCTTCCCCTGTATATTCCATCACATAACCGGTTCCAAATTGGACCCCAAATTTTCCGATAATCGCTAAGATTAAATCCTTCGCCGTTACACCGGTACCAAGATTGCCATTCACCTTAACATTCATCGTTTTTGGAGGTGCTTGCCAAAGTGTTTGTGTAGCAAGGACATGTTCCACTTCACTAGTCCCAATCCCGAATGCTAGAGCACCAAAGGCACCATGTGTAGAAGTATGACTATCACCACAGACGATTGTTTTTCCGGGCTGTGTAAGACCAAGTTCTGGACCAATAACATGGACAATTCCATTGTCGGGATGCTGACGGTCTGAAAGTTCAACGCCAAATTCCTGACAGTTTTCTTTTAATGTGTCAATTTGTTTCTTTGAGACTGGATCCTTGATGACATTCCGATCACGAGTGGAAACATTGTGATCCATCGTCGCATAAGTCAAATCCGGGCGGCGCACTTTGCGTCCATTCATTCGTAATCCTTCAAATGCCTGAGGAGAGGTTACTTCATGAACAAGGTGCAAATCAATATAGAGTAAATCAGGTTTTCCTGCTTCTTGATGTACCACATGCTGCTGCCAAACTTTTTGAATAATATTTTTTGGTTTTTGCATAATGTCCTTCCTCACGTTTCTAGATTTAGTAGAGAGGGGGGAGTTCGTCCCCTAAAAAATACGATTCTTGATAAGGAGAAGCAGCTGGACTGATGAGCCCAGCTGCTAAAAAAATTACACGTAACAGCTCATGATACATTTAGACGCGTTTTGCGACTTAATATAATCGACAATTAGACGAGTCATTTCCACTGTGCCCACTTGTCTTCCTTCAGGAATATGAAGATCTGCTGTATGGAATCCACTATCTAACACAGACTGTACCGCATCTTCAATCAATTTCGCCTCATCGTTTAATTGAAAAGAGTAACGCAGCATTAACGCTGTTGATAAAATCATTGCCGTTGGATTGGCAATACCTTTACCTGCGATATCTGGTGCAGAGCCATGGACAGGTTCATATAAACCAATACCATCTTCACTTAAGCTAGCTGAAGCAAGCATTCCCAATGAGCCTGTAAGAACAGAGGCTTCATCGCTTAGAATGTCACCGAACATGTTCTCTGTAACGATAACATCGAACTTAGAAGGATTAGTAATTAATTTCATTGCAGCCGCATCCACCAATACATGTTCAACCACCACATCTGGATACTGAGCTTTTTTCTCTTCGACAATTTCGCGCCACATTTTACTGGACTCTAACACGTTTGCTTTATCAACAGAAGTAAGGTGTCCACGCCGTCCTTGTGCTGCTTGGAATCCTTTGTCTACGATTCTTTCAATCTCTTTACGCGTATAAGCAAGTGTGTCAACCACCGTTTGGCCGTTGTCACGCCGTTCACTTGGAGTACCAAAGTAAATCCCGCCAGTTAGCTCCCGAACAATCAATAAATCACTACCTGCAACAACTTCCTCTTTTAGGGGAGAAGCATGCAGTAAGTTTTTAAATCCTTTAATCGGTCGTAAGTTTGCGTATAAATCAAGGGCCTTGCGAATACCAAGTAATCCTCTTTCAGGGCGCAAATGGGAGGGGTTGTTATCCCATTTTGGGCCGCCGACTGCACCTAATAATACAGCATCTGCCTGCTTACAGGCGTCTACTGTTGTTTCCGGCAGCGGGGTGCCGTATAGGTCAATGGCTGCTCCTCCGATCTCATGGGATTCGAAGCTAAAACTATGGTTAAATTCTTCAGCAATTGCATGTAATACATCTTTTGCAGAATTAATAACTTCCTTGCCGATCCCATCACCAGGTAGTAATACAATACGTTTTTTCATTCGAAGCAACCTCCTCATCATTTTTTAAATCGCCTTAAAAGTCTCTTAAACTTGAGCTGCCTCTACTTGAACAACAGCTTTTTTGTTAAAAAATACTCGGTTGACAGTATTCAAGAACGCTTTAGCGGAAGCCTCTAATACATCTTGTGCTGATCCACGGCCACTTACCTGTAC
The DNA here is from genome assembly GCF_036961885.1 of Neobacillus niacini. Lineage (GTDB taxonomy): Bacteria > Bacillota > Bacilli > Bacillales > Cytobacillaceae > Neobacillus > Neobacillus niacini_H. Next base: position 160,649 of record NZ_JBALNQ010000023.1, read on the forward strand.
ACCATCCACCGTCATTTTTACATGGACCTCAGCTAAAGCATCTCGACCTTGACCAACTGAATTTAATTTAAAATCAGTAAGGTGAATTTCTTCCTTAATTAGAGCTTCTAATGTGTTCATTAATGCCTCAACGCTGCCGGAGCCAGTTCGGGCTGTTTCGACTCGAACACCTTCAGGCGTGTTGAGCGCAACAGTCGCAGTAGGGAGGTTTGATGAACCATAATGAACTTGGAAAGCAAGAAGTTCATATTTTTTCACGTCAACAACGTCCGTTTGGATATCCGTTAAAATGGTGAATAGATCCTCATCGGTAACTTCTTTTTTACGATCGGTAAGCTGTTTAAAAGCAGTAAAGGCTTCTTGTAGTTTTTCAGTAGATAACATAAAGCCCATATTTTCGATCTTATCCTTAAAGGCGTGACGTCCTGAATGCTTACCAATGACTAAATCATTTGATTGAATACCGACCATTTCAGGAGTAATAATTTCATAGGTTAATGTATTTTTCAAGACACCATCCTGATGAATTCCTGATTCATGGGCAAAGGCATTTTTTCCTACGACCGCTTTATTTCCAGGAACCATCATTCCTGTAAAGCGGCTGACTAAATCACTCGTACGCTTGATTTCTTTTAAAACAAGATTCGTAGTGAAAGGGTACTTATCTTTTCTAATATTTAGAGCGACAGCTACCTCCTCTAGTGAGGCATTTCCTGCACGCTCACCAATACCATTAATGGTACCCTCAACCTGGGTGACTCCGTTTTCGATTGCTGCTAGTGAATTGGCTACGGCCATCCCTAAATCATCATGACAATGGCAGGATAATGAAACCTTGTGGATATTGGGAACATTTTCTCTAATATAACGGAACATGTAACCATATTCTGCTGGAGTTGCATACCCTACAGTGTCAGGAAGGTTAATAACAGTTGCACCAGCATCGATGACCTTCGTAATGATTCGGACAAGAAAATCTAGGTCCGAACGAGAGGCGTCTTCAGCTGACCATTCAATCTGTGGAAATCTTTGTTTTGCATATGCCACCATATCAACTGAGGTTTGAATAACTTCCTCTGGTGTTTTAAACAATTTATATTTCATATGAATAGGGGAGGTTGCAAGGAATACATGCAACCTTGGTTCTGCTGCATCTTTTAAAGCGTCCCACGCAATGTCAATATCCGATTTGGTTGCTCTTGCCAGACCAGTAACAGAACTATTTTTAATCGCCCTGGCAATTGCTCTTACTGCCTCGAAATCCCCTTTGGAGGAAGCCGGGAACCCGGCCTCCATAATGTCAACGCCAAACCGTTCAAGCTGTCTGGCAATTTCCAATTTTTCCAACTGGTTTAAATTAACACCAGGAGATTGTTCTCCATCGCGTAGTGTCGTATCAAAGATGTTAACGTGAACCATTTACCACCACTTCTTTCTTTTGATCTACTGGTTTTTTAATAAATGGCATTAAAGCACGAAGCTCACGGCCAACTACTTCAATTTGGTGTTGATTTTCGCTGCGGTTGATTGCGTTAAATTGCGGACGGTTTGCTTGATTTTCTAGGATCCATCCTTTTGCAAATGAACCTGTTTGAATATCCTTTAAAATGTCTTTCATGCGGGCTTTTGTATCTTCGTTGACAACACGTGGTCCGGAAACAAAATCTCCCCATTGCGCTGTATCAGAGATAGAGTAGCGCATGTTTTCAAGTCCTCCTTCATATAGAAGGTCAACAATTAATTTCAATTCATGTAAACACTCGAAGTAAGCTACTTCAGGCTGATATCCAGCTTCTACTAAAGTTTCGAAACCAGCTTTGATAAGGGCAGTAGTACCGCCGCAAAGAACGGCCTGTTCTCCGAACAAATCTGTTTCTGTTTCTTCTTGGAAAGAAGTCTCTAATACGCCTGCACGAGCAGAACCAATTCCTTTTGCATAAGCTAATGCTAAGTCACGCGCTTGACCTGTATAGTCTTGGTATACTGCGTAAAGTGCTGGAACACCCGCTCCTTCAGTATACGTACGACGTACTAAGTGTCCTGGACCTTTAGGAGCAACTAAGAATACGTCAACATCAGCAGGAGGAACAATTTGTGTAAAGTGAACGTTGAAACCATGGGCAAATACTAATGAGTTACCAGCTTCAAGGTTTGGTTTGATGCTTTCTTCGTAAACTTTAGGCTGCATTTCATCAGGAAGTAATACCATGATAACTTCAGCTTGTGCAGTTGCTTCTGCAACAGATGTAACCTCAACACCATCTTCAACTGCTTTATCCCAAGATTTACCGCCTCTTAAACCAACAACAACGTCAAAACCGCTTTCCTTTAGGTTTAATGCATGTGCATGACCTTGTGATCCATACCCGATTACTGCGATCTTTTTTCCTTGTAATACTGCCTCTTGAATATCTCCGTTATATAATACTTTTGCCATTATAATCATCCCTTCGAAAATGTTTATTTTATTTGAGAGTAGGTAGTTAACTCGTTAACTTGTGGTTGATGTCCGCGTAAGAATGCGGTTAATCCTGTTCTAGCAATCTCTTTTATTCCATATGGTCGAAGCAGATCAATCAACGCATCAATTTTATCTGGACGACCTGTAATCTGAATGGTTAAGCTATCTTTGCTTACATCAATAATCAGGGCACGGAATGGATCGATAATACCGCTAATTTCACTGCGAAGCTGTGAACTGCCCGCCACTTTAATTAAAGCAAGTTCACGCGCGACAATCGCTTTATCCGTAATATCCGAAACCTTTAAAACATCAATTTGCTTGTTTAGTTGTTTCGTAACTTGTTCTAATCGCTGTTCATCCTCAACTTCAACCACTAGGGTCATTTTTGAAATTCCTTCAGTTTCAGTTGGACCAACTGAAATACTTGAAATATTAAATTGTCGTCTTTGCAATAGACCTGTTACTCGGTTTAAGACACCACTTCGGTCCTGAACGGTTAAGGATATAATCCTTTTCATGATGGTTTCACCCCAATCATTTCGTGTATCCCTTTGCCAGGAGCTATCATTGGGAAAACTTTCTCCTGCTGGAGCACTCGACAATCCATTAACACAGGACCATCATAAGCAAATACTTCAGGAAGCTTGGTGATTAATTCCTCTTGGCTTTCAATCTTTAACCCTCTAATATGATAGCTTTCAGCAAGCTTCACAAAATCTGGCTGCGTATGCAGGATGGACTCCGAAATACGGTTGCCGTGTAATAATTCCTGCCATTGTCGAACCATACCTAGGGCACCGTTATTGACGATAATAATTTTGACAGGTAGGTTTTGTTCATAGATTACGGATAATTCCTGAAGTGTCATTTGAAAACCAGCATCACCGACAATGGCTATAACCGTACTTCCAGGAGAAGCCATTTGCGCTCCGATAGCAGCTGGGAAACCGAAGCCCATTGTGCCAAGTCCACCGGAAGTAACCCAGCGATGCGGTTTTTCGAAATTGTAATACTGTGCTGCCCACATTTGATGCTGCCCAACGTCCGTTGTAACAACGGCATCTCCATTTGTTACTTTATGAATGGCTTCAATCAGCCATTGTGGAGACATTCCATTTGGATCGTGTTTATACCATAATGGAAATTCATCCTTATACTTATTTAGTGTTTCTAACCAAACTTCAGTTTCAGGTGATTCTACGCTTTGATTCATTAATTCAACCAATGCTTCTTTTGAATCTGAAACAATTGGTATTTGAGTAGGTACATTTTTTCCAATTTCAGCAGGGTCAATATCAATATGGGCAACCTTAGCTGTTGGTGCAAAGTGCTTTAAATTCCCTGTGAGACGATCATCAAAACGGGCACCGATATTAATAAGTAAATCTGCGTTATATATAGCCATGTTGGCTGTATACGTTCCATGCATACCGCCCATCCCAAGAGAGAGAGGATTGTTTGCTGGAAAAGTCCCTAACCCAAGTAGAGTGGTTACAACTGGAATCTTGTGTTTCTCAGCAAATTCCGTTAATTCTGTAGAAGCTTTTCCGTGTAAAATTCCAGCACCGGCAAGAATAACTGGCTTTTTTGATTTTGCAATTGCGTCAGCTAGTTTCTTAATCTGAAGCGGATTTGGTTTTGTTGTCGGCTGGTATCCTGGAAGATTGATCGTGCCTTCTTCAGGGGTAGCGAATAATTCTCCAGCAGAGATATCTTTTGGAATATCGATTAACACCGGACCTGGTCGGCCCGTAGAAGCTATATGAAAGGCTTCTTTTACAATCCTAGGTAAATCGGAAATGTCTTGTACTTGGTAATTATGTTTCGTGATAGGTGTTGTAATGGCCATAACATCTGCTTCCTGAAATGCATCTGTTCCGATGACACCTCGTGCAACCTGACCAGTGAAGATCACTAATGGTAAAGAATCCATCATTGCATCTGTAATTCCAGTAACCAAGTTGGTAGCTCCAGGACCTGAAGTTGCTATCACGACACCGGGTCTACCAGTGATACGGGCATAACCTTCAGCCGCATGAATACTTCCTTGCTCGTGACGGAAAAGGACGTGCTTAATGGTGTCTCTGGCACGATAAATCGCGTCATATATTGGTAGAACCGCACCACCCGGATACCCAAACAGCGTATCCACTCCTTCATTAATTAACAAATCAATGAGCAGGTCTGCACCTGTTTTTGGCGCCGTACTGGTTTGGTAGTTCGGCTTTGCTTCTACTTTCACCTTGTAATCCCTCCTAGTGGATATTCGTAATAAACCAACATATTGCCTAATAATAGTAAAAAAGACCTATTCCTCTCCGAATAAACTGCAGTCAAAAAATAAAAGCAGAATATATCGGGGAGAAATGGCCTTCCATTTCTCGGTACCACCCGTTTTTACAGTATCCTCACGAATACTGTCTCTTGAAGCGACTAAATATACCTAACCGCTTCTTTTGGTAACAGGTGTCTAAAGTGAACACCTGATTGAGCCTAATAAGTATGACTGTTCAGCTCAATACTCAGGGATGATGTCGGAATAAGATGTATTACTGGGCTTCCAGCAACCCCAGCTCTCTGAAAATACATTTCCTTATTCCTTTATTCCCGTCATCGATTTTTACTATTAAGTTTTCAAATTCACTGTAATGTCTTTAACCTCGGCTATTAAAAGGGAGCCTAAACCCTGAGTAGGTTAAAGCGACAGCAGTAGAAATTAATTAAATTTTCATAATTCCACCAGTATTGGCGGAGGTAACTAACTTTGCATATTTAGCTAAGTAACCTGTTTTGATTTTTGGTTCAGGCTTTTGCCAAAGTCGGCGTCTTTCAGCAAGAACCTCGTCATCGACAATTAGTTCAATCGACCTTGCGTCTAAATCAATTAAGATTTTGTCGCCATTTTCAACAAGAGCAATAGGTCCGCCTTCAGCTGCTTCAGGTGAGATATGACCTATTGAAATACCTCGACTTGCGCCTGAGAAACGTCCATCTGTAATGAGTGCAACTTCTTTTCCTAATCCACGACCCATAATAGCAGAAGTAGGAGCAAGCATTTCTGGCATTCCTGGACCGCCTTTTGGACCTTCGTAGCGAATAACCACTACGTGTCCTGCCCTAACAGTACCATTATTAATATTTTCTTGTGCTTCTTCTTGAGATTCAAAAACAATTGCTTCTCCCAGGAAAGTTTTAATTGATGGATCAACTGCACCAACTTTAATAACACTGCCATCTGGAGCAATATTTCCATATAGGATGGATAGTCCACCAACAGGGCTATATGGATTATCTTTGGTTCGGATGACATTTTCATTTGTTATTGTTGCATCCTTCACATTTTCTTGCAGCGTTTTTCCAGTAATCGTTAAGCAATCATGATGAAGTGCACCTTCAACTTTATAAAGCTCGTTGATAATGGCACTAACTCCTCCAGCATAATGAATATCTTGCATGGAATAATCAGATGCAGGCATAATTTTTGCTAAATATGGTACTTTTTCAGCAATCTTATTAATCTCCCGCAAATCATATTCAATTCCAGCTTCATGGGCAATTGCCAGGGTATGAAGCACTGTATTCGTTGATCCGCCCATAGCCATATCGAGTGCAAAAGCATTATCAATGGCTTCTCGTGTAATAATATCTCGTGGACGAATATCATTTTTTATTAATTCAACCAAATGTCTAGCTGCTTGGCGGATGAGCTCATGTCTTTCTTCTGAAGTTGCAACAATCGTTCCGTTTCCTGGAACGGTCATTCCTAGAACTTCCATCAGACAATTCATCGAATTTGCGGTGAACATTCCTGAGCATGATCCACAAGTAGGACAGGCATTTGTTTCAATGTCGAGTAATTCCTGTTGGGTCATCGTACCACTATGGTAAGCACCTACACCTTCAAATACAGAGGTCAGAGAAAGATTTTTTCCAGTGGTTGGTGAAACACCTGCTTCCATCGGCCCGCCAGATACAAAAACGGAAGGGACATTGGTACGGGCAGCTGCCATTAACATTCCTGGTGTGATTTTGTCACAATTCGGAATGTAGAAAACACCATCGAACCAATGAGCATTAATGACTGTTTCTGCACTGTCAGCAATAATTTCTCGGCTTGGAAGGGAATAGCGCATTCCAATGTGACCCATGGCAATTCCGTCATCAACGCCAATTGTGTTAAACTCAAACGGGATTCCGCCAGCTTCTCGGATTGCTTCTTTTACGATCTCACCGAAACGATTAAGGTGTTTATGTCCAGGAATAATTTCAATAAATGAGTTACAGACACCGATAAATGGTTTATCAAGGTCTTTCACTGTTACCCCAGTTGCGTATAAAAGACTGCGGTGGGGAGCACGATCAATCCCCTTTTTAATCATATCGCTTCGCATTATTTATCTCCTAACTGACAATGGCATGGTTTGTAGATTCAGGATAACAAGCCACTCCGTCTGTTGTTACGATTTTTCTAAATTCCTCTAAAAGGTCGTTAGTTACGACTCCAGGTGTTCCGCTGCTAATGATTCGACCATCGACATTAATAACAGCAATGACTTCTACAGCTGTTCCAGTTAAGAAAACTTCATCAGCCACATAAACATCATGACGAGTGAAAGGTGATTCTCTAACCTCGTAGCCTTTTGCTCTTGCCACATCAATGATAGCGTTTCGAGTGATACCTTCTAACGCTCCTAAGTAAACGGGAGGAGTAAAGATAACTCCATTTTTTACGATAAAGATATTATCGGCTGAACCTTCCGTTACATAGCCTTGATCATTGAGCATCAAAGCTTCTTCTACACCAGCTTGTGTTGCTTCTAATTTAACTAGAATATTATTTAAGTAATTTAGTGATTTAATTTGTGGACTTAGAACATCTGGACGATTTCTTCTGCTTGGTACAGATGCAATTTTGATTCCTCGATCGTAATATTCCTGAGGAAACATTTTCAATTCCTCAGCGATAATAATAACGCTAGGTGTTGAGCAGGTGGAAGGGTCCAGTCCGAGATTTCCTTTACCCCGTGACACAACAACACGAATATAGGCGCTGTCTAGTTCATTTTTTCTGATGGTATCGACAATCAATTGTGTCATTTCTTCCTTTGTATAAGGAATCTTCAGCATAATGGATTGTGCTGACTCGAACAGTCTTTTTAGGTGGGCATCGAGTCGAAAGACGTTTCCGCTATAAACACGAATGCCTTCAAATACTCCATCTCCATATAAAAAACCATGGTCAAAAACTGAAACGACAGCATCCTCTTTCCTGACGAATTCTCCGCCAAGGAATATCCATTGACTTCCCAACCTAACCACTCCTTTTAGTCATAAAACACTCTGATAGTTATAAACAATTGTGGAAAAATATCCATGCCGTATATCCTATGTAAGGGATGACCAGAGGCATGTTTATTTGTAAGAATATTTAATGCAAATTATATTTTCAGTAATCTTACACCCAATCTAAATCTTGGTCAACACAAAAATCTGACAATTCAAATAAATCGGAAATGTTGTTAGCGTTTTCATTCCTTTTAAATTAAGGTTGTGAGGAAATAAAAATAGTAAAAAAATTTTTTTTAATGTCAAAAAAGAAGGGCGAATTGGAAGTGTTTCAAACGTGGTTTCTACTATGGTGTACTAATTAACAGCTTGGTTCAATTTAAGGATCATAAAAAATGAAATGATAATTAGTTTTCTACTATACTTGTTTTTTCGCTGTTGCTGTTATCTTATTTTTGCTAGATATTCGTATATTTCGCGTAGATCTTTATATCCCCTTGCTTGAGCAATCCCGAGATAATGTTCATTCATTAATTTCACTCTTTTAAAATATAATTCCATCCCCTGTCAACTTGAAAGGGGATGGCGGATTAGAATCTAGCGTTTAGCTTTGGCTCTGATATAATTACAGTTTTTTCAGTTTTTATTATTTCAGGGTACCCATAACTACCGTGTTCGCTCATGTCAAGTCCGATAATTTCTTCTTCTTCCGTAACACGCAAGCCATTCATCACTGCCTTCATAATGGTTAATAGGATAAAGGATACAATAAAAGCAAATGCTCCACTGCTTACAACACCTAATGCTTGAACTCCAAGCTGGTGCAGTCCGCCGCCATAGAATAATCCAGGCTGACCAACTGTTGCCAATTCTGGTGTTGCGAAAAATCCTGTTGTTAATGTTCCCCATACACCTGCTGTACCGTGGACAGACAAGGCAGCGATGGGATCATCAATTTTTCTGCTTTCGAAGAAACGAATACTATAAAATACAAGGAGTCCTGAGATGAAACCAATTAGGACTGCAGCCCATGTATCAACAAAGGCACAGGAAGCTGTGATCGCCACTAAACCAGCTAAGGCGCCATTTAACATCATTGGAACATCTGCTTTTCCTAGAACAATCCATGAAATAATCATTGCCGCGATAACGCCGGCACCAGCAGCTAAGTTGGTATTAAGTGCTACAAAACCGAAGAATGCGCCGTCAACTGAAACAGTACTGCCTGCATTAAATCCAAACCAGCCCACCCATAAAATTAAAACGCTAAGTGCTGTAAATACTTGGTTGTGACCAGCTAAATTGTTTGCTGAACCATCCTTATTATATTTTCCAATCCGCGGCTTAAGAATAATGGTAGCCGCCAATGCTGCCATCGCACCTGTTAAATGTACAACGGTTGAACCGGCAAAGTCTTGTTTACCGTGTTCTGCTAACCAGCCGCCGCCCCAAATCCAGTGGGCAATTGGAGGATATACAAAACATGCGAATAATACCGCGAATACGAGGTATGCTCCTAATTTTGCTCTTTCTGCAAAGCCGCCAAATGCAATCGTTAATGAAATTCCAGCAAAGGCTAATTGAAATAAGAAGAAGACGGAACCGGAGAGTGCTAAACCTTCTACGTCATATCCAGAGTAGAAAAAGTTTGAAAGACCGATAAGTGGGTTTCCTTCTCCAAAGATTAAACCATAGCCGACTGCCCAAAATACGATAGAAGAGATACCAAACGTAAGGATCGTTTTCCCTGCGATATGTCCGGCATTTTTCATTCGAGTTGATCCCGTTTCAAGAAGGATAAATCCTCCAATCATTAGAATGACAAGTACTGCGCCAACCATTACCCATAAACTGTTGATTAAGAATAAAGTATCCATCGTTTCTCCCCCTTTAGTTCGTGTTAATTTTCTTAACATTTGTTGTATTTGTATTTTTACATGGATTTTGTGAGGATTCTACAATTGCGTAAGGTTTCCTAACACGGTTTTTGATGCAAAGCTTTTTTGACAAAAAAAACCATCCTCATGATTAAGAGGATGGACCTTTTCGTATGCCAAATTGTGCATTCAATTGTCCTTGTATCATCTTTTTTCTCACATCATCTTGACTTTGCTTCTTCTGAGCTCGAAGCATTTCCTTTCTAATTTCATGTGTTTGTACGCCATCTTCAATTTTATTCGCGATTTCCACTAATAACTCAACATCGGCAAAAGAATACTTCCGGCTACCTCCAGGGGATCGTTCGGGGAAAATTAGCTTCCGTTCTTCGTAATAGCGTATTTGCCTCTCCGAAAGTCCAGTAAGGTCCCTAACAATCCCAATTGTTATCACTTTTTTATTTTTATAGGAAAAGTCACTAGTCATTTTTGCGATCACTCCTCCTTTTGTATATTTTATAAAAATTTCAAACTATTACAATACTTTATGTTAGATTATCTAACAATGATTGTGCCTTATAAAAAAGAACCGAGCACTGGCTCGGTTCTTTGACTTTTTTAATATTCACCATCAAATGGTGTGAATGGGAAGTTAAATCTTCTTTCGACTTGACGAAGGCGTTGATTAACGCGTTGAAGTCGGCGTTGAAGCTGATCGATTTCTCTTTCTTGACGCTGATTCTCCCTTTCAAGTTGAGTGACTCTGCGCTCAAGCTGTTGTGGTTGTCTATCTGGATCATACAAGTCAAACTGGTCTTGTTGTGAATAAAGGTCTTGCTGGGCATAAGGATCATACGTGTTGTAATCATACTGTGCTGGCGGTGCTTGATAATAGCCATAAGGATACATTGGGCAACTCTCCCTTTTTAATTTAGTACCCTATAGATTATGTAGGTATGTGCTGAGAGTGTGGGTGAAGGCCTAAATAACGACTTGTTCAGTTAAAAAAGAGACCAAAAAATAATTCATATTCAAATAAGTAACTATTTTCATATTGTTTTTTTCTCTCTTAAATAGAGTAAAAAAGAAAGTTTCATCATTAAAATATTGAATAAATAGACAAATAAAGTTATAATCATTTATATTCTAAAAATTACAAATTTTTAAAAGATTAACTTTCCTACAAAAATATTAGGGGGATAAAAATGAAGAAGATTAAACTTTTAACAACGCTCATGGTCATGGCATTCATGTTAATTCTCACAGCCTGTGGTTCTAGTGAAACGAGCAGTAATGGCTCAAATTCTAATAAGGAGAAAAAACTTCGCGTTGTAACGGACGCTGCATATGCACCATTTGAGTATCAGGATAAAGGAGAAATTGTTGGCTTTGATATCGATTTAGTAAAAGCAGTAGCGAAAGAAGCAGGATACGAAGTGGATGTTGCTCATACTGGATGGGATCCAATTTTCGTAGAATTAGAGAAGAAAATTGCTGATATCGGAATTTCATCGATTACGATTAATGACGAACGTAAGAAAACCTATGATTTCTCTGTGCCATATTTTTTATCTACAAATAAAATCATGGTTCCAGAAGGAAGCGATATAAAAAGTGCTGAAGATTTAAAAGACAAAAAAGTGGCTGTTCAAAATGCAACTACTGGACAGGAAGCGGTCGAAGGTCTTCTTGGTAAAAACAGCAGCCAAATTAGAAAGTTCGAAAACAACAACTTAGCTATCCTTGAGCTTAAGGCTGGTGGAGCAGACGCTGTTGTCGCTGATAATACAGTAATCGAAGAATATGCAAAAAATAATCCGAATGATAAATTTGTCATCATTGAAGATAAAGGTGCATTTGACCAGGAATTCTATGGAATGATGTTTTCAAAAGGAAGCAAGATAAGAGCTGATTTTGATAAGGCACTAAATGAGATATTGGATAATGGCACATATGCTGAAATCTATAAAAAGTGGTTTAAGGTTGATCCAAATATCCAAATCTTAAAAGATCAACAATAAATAGAAAAATTGCGTAACTCATAAAACAAGCAGTTACGCAATTTTTGATTTTTCACCTAGTCTTACATATTTTAACAGAGGCTCAACGTAAATATAGGGGGATTTTTATGGATATACATTGGGATATTTTAGCGGAATACGCGCCCTTTTTTCTAAAAGGGACACTGCTGACAATTGGACTATCTTTGGCTGGTATATTAATAGGAACAGTACTTGGATTATTTATCGGATTAGGAAAAATGCTGAAAAATAAATTCTTATCCTTGCCGTTTGGCATTTATATCACTATTTTCCGTGGTACGCCGATGCTTGTGCAAATTATGTTAATTCATTTTGCGGTAGTTCCACTGTTTACTGGGGGAACGAATGCGATTGCGGCAACCATTTTAACGCTGTCATTAAACTCTGCAGCCTACATAGCTGAAATTTTTCGTGCAGGTATTCAATCGATTGATAAGGGGCAAATGGAGGCTTCCCGTTCTCTCGGAATGTCTCATGTCCAAGCGATGCGTTATGTTATCCTTCCACAAGCGTTTAAACGGATGATTCCACCATTAGGCAATGAATTTATTGTGTTAATTAAAGAATCTTCACTCGCTTCAATCGTTGCAGCCCCTGAACTGATGTATTGGGGACGAGCTATGCAAGGTCAATATTTCCGTGTATGGGAGCCATACATTACGGCTGCGCTTATTTACTTAGTACTAACGGTCTCACTAAGCTTTTTATTAAGTCGTCTTGAACGGAGGTTGGCAACAGAATGATCGTAGTGGAAAAATTAAAAAAATCGTTTGGAACCAATGTTGTCCTAAAAGATATTAATGTAACGGTTAAACCGCAAGAGGTGGTTGTGGTAATTGGTCCATCTGGTTCTGGTAAATCTACCTTCCTCCGATGTATTAATCTATTAGAAACTATTACTGGTGGACATGTGTATATAGAAGGAATTGATATTACCGACAAAAAGACAGATATCAATAAAATTCGGACCGAAGTGGGGATGGTTTTTCAGCAATTTAACCTATTTCCCCATAAAAAAGTTATCGAAAATATCATGCTAGCGCCCATGAAGGTGAGAAATACTCCTGCACAAGAAGCAAGGAAAAAAGGGCTGGCATTGCTTAGGAAAGTAGGGTTAGAGGAGAAAGCAGAGGCGTTTCCTGATTCCTTGTCAGGTGGTCAAAAACAGCGTGTTGCGATTGCAAGAGCGCTGGCAATGGAACCAAAAATCATGCTGTTTGATGAACCCACTTCGGCACTCGACCCTGAAATGGTCGGAGAGGTTTTAGAGGTTATGAAACAGCTCGCTAAAGAAGGCATGACGATGGTGGTGGTAACCCATGAAATGGGCTTTGCCAAGGAAGTAGGGGACCGAGTGATCTTCATGGATGACGGCCTCATTGTAGAAGAAAATACTCCAAGTGAATTATTTGATCATCCAAAAGAAGATCGAACAAAAGCATTTTTGAGTAAAATTTTATAAAAATAATAGGGAGCCCGCAGCCTCCCTATTATTTGGCTTTTATTTTTCAAAATCAAATACATCAACAATTTTATCTGCTTTAAGCCGGTTTTGACAGAGTCGAAATAATTGGTTCAAGAACCCTTCCACTTCTAAAGGTGTTTGAGGAATTTTGATTTGTACCGTGGTTGAACCAAACATTTGCTTAAAATAGGCTTTTCTTTGATTATTTTTCCCGTCGCGTTTTAACGGTGTGTACTTCCAAATGATATGAGGAATTCCGTCGATTTCCTCGATTACTCTCAGTTCCGCTGCCGTGCTTGATTTATTGTGCAGGTAAACAACTAAATAATAGTTGTCATTCCGGTGCCAATCAATGAATAGGAAGTAATAGCTAGTATCGCTGTCAACCCTAGTAACTTCATAGCCTGCTAAAGTTTGCTTCCCGTTTGTCCATTGATGAAACCGAGGCAACGTGCCATTAACGGTTTCTAGTTTCTTACTATCATACATAGTAGATTCTAACATTCCTAGTAAATCAGCCAAATATACAGCTTGGTCCTTTTCCAAAGTGAACTCTCCTTTAGGTAGCATAAATTCATTATACTTTTAATTTGAAAAAAATGTAGAAGGGCTAAATGAAGCCTTTGTATTCAAATTGACATACAATTGAAATGAGAATAAAAAAACCGTTTGGTAGAATCGATATAATAAGGACTAAAAATGAGTACATTGTCCGAATTGTATAGAGGAATAAATCTGCCTCTTTTCCATATGAATGCATAGAGATGGCGATAGGAGGGTAACAGACATGACGTTAGAAAGTCAGTTAATACAAAAAACATATTATCAAATGTATATAAATGAACATGAAAATCTACAGCCCATACGTGTGTTAGGGGATGCGTACCAGGAAGAGCTTCAGAAAGATTTGCCGAAATTAACTTCTATCCGCTTTGCCCAGGGGGAAATTTATTTTCATAATCGAGATTTTGAAGCCGCCATATTCAAATGGGAAAGCATTGCAGGAGAGCTTGAACTTTGGGCGCGGAAAAATATTGCCGATGCCTACTATGAATCAGGGCTTCTTTCTAATGCAGAGGACCTGTATCTTTCCATCGATACAAACAATCTTACATTAAAGACAGAAGTGGCACTTCAGCTGTTTTCTCTTTTTATAGAAAGAGGAAAGCTTGAGGCAGCAGTAGAGATTATTAAAAAAACAATTGACTCGAACCCGGATTATCCAAATGTGACAATGATTGCACGTGCTTATTTTGAGGAACAGCTGGATTGGGAAAATGCCATTGAACTGGCAGTAAATGAAGCGAAACGAACGGGCTCACTTGAATGGTTTGATACAGTGAACGCATATGTCCAAAAAGGAATAACTAGGGACCTAAATCCCAACTATTTCTTACAAGCTTTATTTGAATTGTATAGTATCGACCAGAATATGTTCGAAGAGCTTACAATTTCACTTTGGAACACTTATGAAGGTGAGGATTCTTATTTTACCTGGCTAAAAGAGGTTAATCATCTGCTGCTCAATCTGGAAATTAGCAGAAACAATCATTTGCGATTACTTTCAGGCCTCCATTATGAAACCTATTTTGCTATGATTAATGGAAACTATTCTATAAAAACCCTAGAGGATCTTGTACCAGATCTACTGACGAATTGGCTTCATTTAACTGCTCCAAAGCATACAGTCCTTGTATCAGCTGCGGTATTATCATGGAATGAGCTTTTTCCTACAAGCATTAGTATGTCAGTGGTCAGTGAAGCTGAAAATCTTATTAGCGAAACAGAATGCCACATCAATGAATTAGAAGAGTGTGTAAATCTCTTCAACGGAATTATGGGTTGGGCTAAAATCCACGATATGGGTGAGAATAACCGTTTAAATTGGGTGGTAGAGCAATTGACTGATTTTGACACCCATCACCTGTTCATTACCGGTTTTAGCGGCAGCGGGAAGTCTGCTTTTGTTAATACCATTCTTGGAGAAGAGATTCAGGATAGTCCTACCTCTTCACTCGTAGTGTTTAAGGACAACGAGGATTTAAATATAATTGAAATCACAGATGAAGAAACGACTTCACTCAACGATTTTACCCATTTTCAAGAGCGAATGGACCGACGCCGCAATGCACTTGAATCAATCATTGAATTTCAACAGCCTTTTCCATTTTTATATGAGCAGAAACTGGCCCTTATTGAAACACCAGGTTTAAATGGAAGCCATCAAGAGCGTTATGAAGTACTCCAGTATCTGCAAATAGCAGATACATTATTATTTGTTTTAGATGCAAATGCACCGTTTGGGGATAAAGAAAAAACAACACTTACACAAATTCATGAGCTTGCTCCCGATATTCCCGTCCATTTTCTCTTGAATAAGATGGATACGATTGTGAATGAGCAGGAGGCAATAAGAATCTTCGAAGAAACAAGCTCAAGGATTCATTCTTATTTGCCAGAGGCACAAGTATTTGCCTTTTCCTCCCACTATGAAAGGGGACAACAATTAGTCGATTTAAAAGGTTTTATTCAATCCATAAACGATGCAAGAAACATAGCAGATAAACGATTGGCGAAGCTTTTATTTTTCATAAGAACAACCATTTCCAGACTGTTGCAAAAGAGGATTGAAGTTGAAAATCAACTCATTGAATCTGTTTGTTGGAATGAAGAAGTAGTCATGAAGTTGAATGGGGCCGTTAATCAATTAAAGGATGCCGAGTCGCAAAAAGCTATGGCGATTACAAGGTCTTACCGTGTCATTAAGGAATCCCTACAAAATGAAATTTCTGACTCTGTACCAAAAATACTTCAAGAATGTTCTGAGTTAATCAAGGAAGACAGCAATTTTAGTACAATTCATGTAGAGCTTAATGATGTGATGAATAGTAGAGTGCAAGATTACTTGGAGCAAGAAGTCATGCCAAAGTATTTTTCTGCACTCCAGGAATGGATTAGCAGTGGAAATGATGAATTTGAGCAAGGCCGGGAATTTTTAACTGAAATGGCTGAAGGCTTAAATAGCTTGTACGGGGAACAGCGTATTAAGATCGAATGCGACTTCAAAGTGCTTGATGATTGGCGCCGTGATACAGATAGACTGACAAGTAGGTTTCATTTAGAGAAGGTGAATATTCTACTTCGAAATACCCCGTCACAATTCTTATTAAAAAGTGCAGGAAAACTATTTGGAGCCTTATCTCAAAATAAAGCGATGCTTTATAACAAATACAAAGCATTTGTAAAAAATGATAATTATTCTGAACCAACCGAAGAAATTATCGAACGCTTTTTCCAACAGTTTGAGCTTTTTGAAAAATCATTGGAACGAGACATTACCATGTTTTTTAGACAGCCATTGAAAATACTTAATGAAGCCATTGAAGAATCATTATCCCAAATAACGACCAAACAAGATTTATTGAAAAAAATGAATACCAATCCAGAAATGTTCCGTGATCCATTGACATTATTTGAAGTCAGACTTCGTCAATTTGAATGGACCACAGTAGCTGGCAAGGGTGTACAAACGACGATTTATTAATAGAAAAGAGGTTGCCTCATATTTTTGAGGCAACCTCTTTCTAGTTAAACAAAAGCAGCAATAATGATTCCCATCACTGTTAAGGCTACGATATGGTACCCTGCGCTGATGAAGAACAACGTATAGTTACGGCTTTCAAAGAATGTAGGTGATAGCTCTCTAAAAGCGGCAATTAGGCCAATTATAAACCCAAATAATGCTCCATCTAAGATCGTAACCGTATCTAAAAGATTTATAAGTAAGGAAAGAACAACGGCTGTTAAAAAGCCTCCGAGTGTGGTTAATCCATAACCCACGTATGCGCCTTTCGGATCAATATCCTCCATTTTTTTCCCTAATGCTTTCACCCATATGTTAGAAAACAGTAAAGGTGAATACCAGAGTGCTCCAATCACCATGTTTGCAACAACTGCCAAAATTATGGAGAAAATACTTATATTCGTAAAATCCATTCTATTACCCCTTTTGAAAAAATTCTTATTTTCATGATAACGGAAAACGCTGAAAATGATAAACATTATTTATAAATATGGAGAATTTTGCAAAAATATCTATAAGAATCCGGGTCTTAAGTAGAATTTAGTAGAATGGAATTTGATAGAATTAACAATTAAATATTCAAAAAATTCTTTATCTTTGGTACAATATATGTTGGAGTGAAAGTTCCCAGTTACCGTTATTATGAAAGCGCTTTATCGTTTATCTTGCTTGGTGGCGCCTATATCATCCATCATGATTTTCATCACCAAGAAATGCTTCTGGGAAAATAGTAAAATACCGACTTTCGAAAAAAATGAACCAAGTTAATGCTTTAGAAAGTATGAGGCAACTAAGTAGGAGGTATTGATAATGAAACATCCATATTTAACAGAAGATCATGAAATTTTCCGAAAGTCATTAAGAAAGTTTTTAGAAAAAGAAGCTGTACCTTTCTATGCTCAATGGGAAGAGGAGAGAATGATTCCCCGTTCCGTATGGAGAAAGATGGGGGAGCAGGGCTTCCTTTGTCCCGATATAGATGAGAAATATGGCGGCAGCGGTGTTGATTGGGGTTTTTCTGTTGTCATTAATGAAGAGTTAGAAAGAGTTGGTTCCGGTTTAGTGGGAGTGGGACTGCATAATGATATCGTAGTCCCCTATATCAATTCATTTGGTTCAGAGGAACAAAAGCAGCGCTGGCTGCCTCGTTGTGTGTCTGGTGAGTTCATTACGGCCATTGCGATGACCGAACCAGGTACAGGGTCTGACCTAGCCAATATCAAAACTACCGCCAGGCTTGATGGAGACCATTATATACTGAATGGTCAAAAAACCTTTATTACAAATGGAATTCAATCCGATCTCATTTTGGTAGCTTGTAAAACTGACCCCAATGCTGTACCAAAACATAAAGGTGTCAGCTTGCTGTTAGTCGAGCGCGATACTCCTGGATTTTCACGGGGAAGAAAGCTGAACAAAGTTGGTCTGCATAGTCAGGATACCGCAGAGTTAATTTTTGAAGATTGCAGAGTTCCAAAGGAGAATTTACTTGGAGAAGAAGGCAAAGGCTTTCTTTACATGATGGATAAACTCCAGCAGGAACGGCTGCTTGTTGCGATTGCTGCGCAAACAGCAGCTGAGGTTATGCTTCGGGTGACGATTGACTATGTGAAAAGCCGTGAAGCATTTGGTAAATCAATCAGCCAGTTCCAAAATACACAATTTAAGATTGCCGAAATGGCGACGGAAGTTGAAATGGGAAGGGCATTTTTAGACCAATTAATCGCTGAACATATGGATGGTCAAAATGTAGTAACCAAGGTTTCGATGGCGAAATGGAAGCTGACAGATACGGCAAAGAAAATCGCGGGAGAATGCCTACAACTACATGGCGGCTATGGATATATGGAAGAATACGAGATTGCCAGGAGATTTCGAGATATTCAGGTTTCAAGTATTTATGCTGGTACGAATGAAATCATGAAAACGATTATTGCAAAAAATCTAGGATTATAATTGGGGGGCGATTCATGTGACAACGACTATTGGACAAATTTTTGATTTAACAGTGAAAAGGTTTCCGAATAAGGAAGCTATTTATGATGTTAGGAAAAATGTCCGCTATACCTATAAAGAGTGGAGTGAACAGGTTAACCGCCTTGCGAATGCATTGTTGAAGCAAGGTGTAAAAAAAGGCGATCGTGTTTCAACTTATATGTTTAATACGGAGGAACTTGGGACTGCCTTTTTTGCTTGCGCAAGGCTTGGTGCCGTTTTTAATCCGATTAATTTCCGCTTAACGCCTGAAGAAGTGGCATATATTTTAGCTGATGCAACTCCTAAGGTGGTTCTTTTTGAAAAAGCATTAGAGCCTGTTATTTCTGCTATTCAAAATCGCTTTGATACGACATCCTTTTGGTTTATTGATGATGAAACACCAGCCTATGCTGATAGCTATCAAGAAAAACTAGCAGCAGCTTCTAGTGAAGATATTGTGGCTGAGGTAAATGAAAATGACATTTACGCGTTTATTTATACCAGCGGGACAACCGGCCGACCAAAAGGAGTTATGCATAGCCACCGGAATATGGTAGATCAAAGTGTTTTCTGTATTGCCGCGCAAAAACTCGAAGCGGAGGATGTCGGCCTTGTGACCGCGCCAATGTTCCATTGTGCAGAGCTTCATTGTGCCTTTTTGCCAAGGATTCATGTTGGTGCTAGAAACGTCATTTTGCATCAATTTAATCCAAAGGTCATTCTCCAATTAATTGGGCAGGAGAAGATTACAAAGTTCTTTGCAGCTCCAACGATGTGGAACATGCTTCTTCAAGAAGATTTAAGTCAATATAACACTGAAAGCCTAAATTTAGGATTGTATGGTGCTGCACCAATGGCGCCTTCACTCGTCCATGCCCTCCATGACCGTTTCGGAATTAGGCTGGTTCAAGCCTATGGCATGACGGAAATGGGTCCAGCAATTACCTTCCTATCGGAAAAAGACCAGCTTAGAAAAGCAGGATCTGCCGGGCAAGCAGCTTTGAATCATGATATTCGTGTGGTGCGTACCCGAGAAGATGGACCATCAGATCCCGATGATATCGTTCCAGTTGGTGAAACAGGAGAAATTATTGTCAAAGGTCCCTGCATGATGATAGGTTACTTTAATCGCGAGGAAGCGTCAGAAAAGTCATTGTATAAAGGCTGGTATCATTCAGGAGATATTGGGTATTTAGATGAAGAAGGCTTTCTTTATGTAAATGACCGAGTCGACGATATGATCATCAGCGGCGGAGAGAATATTTATCCACGTGAAGTCGAGGATCTTTTACATGCACATGATGGTGTCCTGGATGTTGCAGTCGTTGGTCAGCCAGATGACCGTTGGGGTGAAACCGTTACAGCATTTGTCGTGAAAAAGAATCCTCTGGTGACTGAACAGGAGTTAGATGAATACTGTAAAAACAGTGATAGTCTTGCAAATTACAAGCGTCCACGTAAATACGTATTCTGTGAAGCTTTGCCGCGTAACGCAAGTGGGAAAATTCAAAAATTCGTCCTACGGAAACAGTTAGAAGAGTTGTTTACGCAGGGATAAATATCTTGTTAGGCTGCCGTGGGAGACTCGGCAGCCTTTAGTTGCGGATGGTGTGAATTAGTTGCGGATGGCGTGAATTAGTTGCGGATG
>NZ_JBALNQ010000024.1:0-2663 GCF_036961885.1 Neobacillus niacini
CAGCCTTTATTAAGTAATTCATTCAGATCGTTTGGAAGAGAAGCTGTAAAAGTCATTTCTAAATTAGTAATAGGGTGATGGAATTGAATCTTCTTACAATGGAGAGCCTGACGGACAATGTGCAATAGACTGCCGCCATAAAGGTCATCCCCTAATAATGGGTGACCAATGAAAGACATGTGAACCCTTATTTGGTGAGTTCTTCCCGTCTTTAACTGTAATTCTACATGGGTAAACTCTTTATATCTTTTCAGTACTTTGTAATTAGTACATGCATATTGTCCATCACTACGTACTTCTCTTTCTATAATGCTGTCACTCTTTCTTCCAATCGGTTCTTCAATCGTGCCTTTGTCAAGCCAGAGATTGCCTTCTGCAAATGCTTCATACATTCTTTTAACATTGCCTTTTTGTTGCTGTTTGCTAAATAAATGATGTATATGCCGATGTTTGGCAATCAATACAATACCAGACGTATCCCGATCCAATCGAGTGACAATGTGTGCAGTTGACTCAATACCAATTTCTTCATAGTAACCAACCAAGGCATTCGCCAGGCTGCCTGTTGGATGTTCCCTTGAAGGGATGGTAGTCATGCCTGCTGGTTTGTTAACTACTAAAAGATATTGGTCTTCAAAAAGGATTTCTAATGGAATTCTTTCTCCTACTATCCCTTCACTTGGTTTTTCAAGTGGAAAAATAACCGTGACGGTTTCCCCTACCTTTAATACATACCGAACATTCACTTCCATGCCATTTACCAGTATTTTTCCGCCCCTAAATTTTATATCCGTTAGGGCAATCCGAGATATTTCCTCTTCTCTTAGGAAGTTCTTGATTGTTTGACCAGCTTGAAAAGGATTAACTTCCCACTGAAGTTGAAATCGTAAATTCATGTTGTTTTACCTCCAGCTGTTGGGTTAGTCCGAATCTGATATGAAGGAATCATGGACCCTCTTCCAGAAAGGAAATGGGCGAAAACGAGCAAAGCGAATTTTTTCGTCTGGTACCCTAAATTGTATTGATTTAACGTCCTTATGAAGCAAAGTAAGGTGATCCACAGTCACTTGGAAATCAACGCGATTTACCGGTTTCAACATACAAGTATGATGGGATGGCAGGATTAGCGGTGATCCTACTGTCCTAAACACGCGGTTATTAATTGAAGCCATTTCAGCAACTTGCAAGGCAGGTATAGAAGGATGGATAATGGCTCCTCCTAGAGCTTTATTATAGGCTGTACTGCCAGAAGGAGTAGATACACATAAGCCATCGCCACGAAATCGTTCAAAGTGTTGTCCACGTATCTCTACATCCATAACCAATGTCCCTTCAACACTCTTAACAGTAGATTCATTCAGTGCAAGGTATCGCGATTCCTTACCAGCATGCTGATAACGAATGATTACCTCAATTAACGGATATTCAACCACTTGGTAAGGTGTTTTGGCGATTGCAATGACTAATTTCTCAATCTCATCTGGCGTCCAATCAGCATAAAAGCCTAGATGCCCAGTATGAATTCCAACGAAAGCAGTCTTATCTAAGCGGCTGCTATATCGATGAAAAGCATATAGCAGTGTCCCATCACCACCGATTGAAACGACAATATCAGGTTGGTCCTCATCATAAATAAGTTCAAAGTCGAGTAAATAAGTCCGCATCTTATGCATTAAGATATTCGATTTCTGGTCGCCTTTGGATGTAATCGCAAATTTCATATTTTTTTACTCCTTGTACTGAAATACGTTCACAGCTTCTATCAGCTTTTCTCCTCTTGCTTGAACTCTTTATTTCTTGTAAAAAATGCTTGCGCCTCTTGAATTTCACCGCGAATCAATGACATTTCCTCATCTAACCGAAATGCTGCTTCCGCTGCTCGTTGTAACCTCATTTGGATATCAGTGGGGAAAATCCCTTTATATTTATAGTTTAAACTGTGCTCAATTGTCGCCCAAAAATTCATGGCCAATGTTCTAATTTGTATTTCAGCAAGGATCTTTTTTTCTCCATGTATCGTTTGAACAGGATACTGGATTACAACATGGTAGGAGCGATATCCACTTGTTTTTTTATGTGAAATATAATCTCTTTCCTCAACAATTTCAAGATCATTCCGGTTTCTTAATAATCTTACTACATGATGAATGTCGTCAACGAATTGGCACATGATTCGCATACCAGCTATATCCTGCAGTTCCTCTTCCAATTTATCTAGCGGAATACCTTTTTGATTTGCTTTATCAAGGATACTTGCAATCGGCTTTACTCTACCAGTCACAAATTCAATCGGCGAATGGCTAGAATCAAGCTCAAATTGACCTCTCATCCCCTTTAATTTTATTTTCAGCTCAGACACAGCTTGTTTATATGGAGCTAAAAATTGGTCCCAGTGCTTCATCCTTCCACCTCAATGAAATCTATAATATGTTTAAAAAATCCCTTCTACTTTTGCGACCATTTCATCGCCATAATTACTATTTCCTTTTATGTTGTTTAAAAGGTCAATTAATTCCTCATAGAAATTAGATAACTCCAATTCTTCATCACGAAATTGAATCCAAACTGGTGTTTGTTCTACCAATAACCTCTTTAATAATGGCCAAATTGGTTCCGGAATATCGATATATGTATAACCCTCTAGATTCTCCATTAAATAAACA
>NZ_JBALNQ010000024.1:2673-11604 GCF_036961885.1 Neobacillus niacini
ACAAATGAAAAATGCTTAGAATCAACAAGAATTTGTTCAGTCGGAATTAGACCGCTAATCGAATCATCTGCAAGTAATAGTAATTTGTTCTTTGAAATAATTGCTTCTTTAATTGTAATTTTTTTATTCATCATTTTACCTCCACTATTCACTCTACCATTTTAGCATAATCTATCCATTTCTCCCAAGAATTGCGGTTCGACCAAAAGCTAAGATACAATAAAATTATGAAAAGAAAGGAATGGACCAAATGTCAGAATCCATTGAAATAGAATTTAAAAATATACTCACAAAAGAGGAATATAAAATTCTTCTTAAGACATTTAAAGTGGAAGAAAAGGAAATCATAAACCAAACAAATCATTACTTTGACACACCAGATTTTGGATTAAAAAATTTGGGATCTGCACTAAGGATCAGAATAAAGAATAATACTTATGAACTGACTTTAAAACAACCGGCTGCTGTTGGGCTTTTGGAATCAACCCAACTTTTATCAGAGACTGAATATCAAACAGCCATTGAACATGGAATATTTCCTACGGGAATCGTTAACCAAAGGTTAGAAAAGTTAAATATATCAATGAACCATATTGAATATTTCGGATCACTACAAACAAAAAGGGCTGAATTTACATACAAAAATGGACTACTTGTTTTGGATCATAGTTTATATTTAAATACAGAAGACTATGAAGTAGAATACGAAGTGGATGATATTCAAGCTGGTCAACTAGCTTTTCAAGATTTACTCCTGCAATATGGTATTCCCATACGGAGAACCCAAAACAAAGTTGCCCGTTTTTATCAGCAAAAATATAATTTCTAAGCGGTTTATTTGAGATATCAAAAATCCATTGATAAAATATATAAAACAAACATATTTAAAGGAGTTGTCAACATGTTTGAGAAAAAGCCTACTCCATATGAGGCCATAGGCGAAAATACTTTACATCGCCTTGTGGATACTTTTTATGGTTTAGTTGCACAACATCCTGATCTTGCACCAATCTTTCCGAATGATTTTTCAGAAACTGCCCGAAAACAAAAGCAATTTCTAACACAATATTTGGGAGGACCTTCATTGTATACGGAAGAGCATGGTCACCCTATGATGCGTGCACGACATTTGCCTTTTCCCATAACTCCTATCCGCGCAAAAGCATGGCTTTCCTGCATGACACAAGCGATGGACAAGATTGGATTAGAGGGTCAAGAAAGAGATGAATTTTATTCTAGGCTCTATCTAACTGCACAACACATGGTCAATACACCAGATGAAAATGAGATATTAGGTGAAAATTTGTGAGTAACCAAGAATTCACTTCTAAATCTCAATCTTTTAGTAATGAAAAAAAACCACTTGAATTATATTTGTTCATCGATCCTCTAAGCCCTGAGTGTTGGGCACTTGAACCGATCTTAAAGAAACTGCATATCGAATATGGTAAGTATTTTTCTATTAAGCATGTATTAAGTGGTCGTATCGCTAATTTAAATCACCGTAAAAAGAAGAATTATGAATTCATCGCAGATTTATGGGAAAAGACTGCTAGCAGATCAGGAATGTCCTGTGATGGGAACCTTTGGTTAGAAAATCCTGTAGCATCCCCATATATTGCTTCTATCGCAATTAAAGCAGCGGAGCTACAAGGAAGACGAGCAGGTTTTCGATTTTTACGTAAGCTGCAAGAAATACTTTTTATTGATAAACAAAATATCTCTAATATTGATGTACTAAGAATCTGTGCAAAAAGTGCAGGATTAGATGTTGAAGAGTTCATCTCTGATTTCCATTCAGATAGTGCCGCTAAAGCATTCCAATGTGACTTGAAAATCACCACTGAAATGGAGGTACATGAAATTCCCACTCTTGTGTTTTTTAATGAAAATGCAGAAGATGAAGGAATTAAAATTACTGGAACTTATCCCTATGAGGTCTATGTACAAATTCTCGAAGAGATGCTATCTGTACAACCAATAAAAAATCAGCCGCCCTCAATGGAGGCATTCTTAAAATATTTTAAAGTAGTAGCTTCTAAGGAGATAGCAGTTGTTTATAATATGACAATCTCTCAGGTCGAGCGGGAAATGAAACAATTGCTTTTACTTCAAAAAGTAGAACAGCTCCCAGCTAAATATGGGACCTTTTGGCGATATGTTGGAGAGTAAACTATTAAGTAATATCTAATTTGAACGTGAAAAGACCTTGCAGCAAACACTGCAAGGTCTTTTTCTATTAAATACGAACAAAGGGGATGGGAGAAATTTTTCACGGTCAAACAAAGGGGTATATGTTTGTTGTGATTAACTTCACGTATAAAATATAACATGGAATAGAACTCATTGACAATGTGATTGTGTGTTATTTCACATAATTGTCAAAATCATATTTTTCAATTTTGGACAATAAACTATTTAAAAGGGACATTACAAAAAAAGGTGGCTTCTTTAATGAGAAAATTACCGATTATTCTTATGATTCTTTTTATTATTTTTGGGTTCTCCCTCCATATCCTGGCGCTAATGAAGGTCGTCCCTTTATTAATTAGTATCCCACTTTTTTTTATTGGAATCTTTACTTTACTTTTTTACTTGAATGACCGTAAAAGATTCAGAGGATTTTAAAGGGATGGTACAATCCGGTACCATCCCTTTTCTATCTTATGACAATAGCTGCTCTAATTCATTTAGCTTCTCTTCAAACACCTTACATGCATCCTTGATAGGGTCAGCACTTGTCATATCCACGCCAGCTTTCTTGAGAACTTCAATTGGGTAATCCGAACTGCCAGAGCTTAAGAAATCGATATAGCGTTTAACTGCAGGCTCCCCTTCCTCTAGAATTTGTTTGCTCAATGCAGTTGCAGCACTATAGCCAGTAGCATATTGATACACATAATAATTGTAATAGAAATGAGGTATTCTAGCCCACTCTAAGCCAATTTCTTCATCAATTACAATATCCTCTTCACCAAAGTACTTCTTATTTAAAGCATAATATTCACTCGTTAATAAATCCGCTGTCAGCGCCTCGTTATTTTGTGCTTTTTGATGAATTAAATGTTCATACTCAGCAAACATCGTTTGGCGGAACACAGTGCCTCTAAAACCTTCTAAATAATGATTCAGAAGATAGATACGTTTTTGTTCATCATCAATGGTTTTCAATAAATAATCATTCAATAATGCCTCGTTACATGTGGAAGCAACCTCCGCAACAAAGATTGAATAATTTCCATACGGATAGGGCTGATTTTTTCTTGTATAATAGCTATGAACCGAATGACCAAATTCATGAGCCAAAGTAAATAAGTTATTTACATTATCTTGCCAATTCATAAGGATGTACGGGTTCGTTCCGTAAGCTCCTGAAGAATAAGCACCGCTCCGCTTTCCTTTATTTTCGTGAACATCTACCCAGCGGTTCTCAAAACCCTCTTTTAAAATTTGTGAATACTCCTCACCTAGTGGAGCAAGCCCATTAATAACAAACTCTTCTGCCTGTTTGTAAGGGATTTCCATTTTTACATCTTTGACAAGTGGAGTATATAGATCGTACATATGCAATTCGTCTACTCCTAACACTTTTTTCCGAAGTTTAACGTACCGGTGCAATAGGTGCAAATTATCGTTAATCGTGCTAACCAAATTATCATAGACGCTTTCAGGAATATTATTGGCAGAAAGGGCTGCATGTCTAGCAGAACTATACTTTCTGATTCTTGCATTAAAATTATCTTTTTTCACATTTCCACTAATCGTACTAGCAAAGGTATTACGGAAATTCCCGTATGTGTCGTAAACCGCTTTGAAAGCATCGCGGCGAACTTCTTGCTTTCCGCTTTCTAGAAATCGAATATATCGTCCATGTGTGATTTCAACTTCTTCACCATTTTCATCCTTAACAGAAGGGAACTTTAAATCTGCGTTATTTAACATCCCAAAAGTATTGCTAGATGCATCCATGACTTCACTAGCCTCAGCTAGCACTGCTTCCAGCTCTGCAGACAAAACGTGAGGTCGCTGAAGATTAATTTCTTCAATAGCATGCTCATAGAGCTTTAATTCCGATTTCTCATTTAAAAAACCATTAACCTTACTTTCGTCTAGAGCTAAGATTTCAGGAACAATAAATGCTAACTGACTTCCAGCTTGAGAGTATAGGTTTTTCATTCTATCATCTAATCCCTGGTAAAAGGAATTCGTTGTGTCTTGGTCATAGCGCATATGGGAGTATGTATAAAGCTTGCCAATTCTTTCAAGAAGCTTATCTTGAAATTGCAGAGCATTATAAAGTGTATCAGCGCTTTCACCAAGTTTCCCTTCAAACTCTTTAATTCCTGAAATTTGATTTTTTACTTCTTGATACTCTTTTTCCCATACTTCATCGCTAGCAAAGATATCCTCTAATCTCCATGTATCTTCAACTGGAATTTCATTTCTAACCGGCAGTGCCTTAATCGCAGTTTCGTTTGCCACATATATTCCTCCATTCAATATTTTTCGTTTTACGAAAAGAATTATAACCCTTTAAATATTCTCCTTTTTTCCTGCAATTTCCTCTAAAATTAATAAGATTTACCTATTATATTATGCCCTAAAGTAATTTTTCATTTATATTTTCCCAAGAATTGATCGATTTTTTTGATAAAATTCCTGATTTCTTTCTTCCTTTTCCCGGTTAGAACTCGGAATTATGAATCCTTTTTGCAATTGATAAATGGATTGGCCCTTTTTAATAATCATTCCGAGCCTCTCTAGCTGTAGAAAATACTCCCTTACCGCCAAAAAAGGTTCTTCACTAGGGAATTGTGGTAAATTCCTGGTGATAATTTCATTCAATTTTATTCTTTTATTGAACTTACTTTCCACATCCTTCAATTGAATATGGGAATTAGGTGAATTATTCTGGAAAACGTCTATATACAAATAGGTTTGCCAGATGATAGGTGGTGTTTGAATGAGGAGAGAGTGAGTTACAGGTAATCCGATTTCTGGTGGAAGTAAATATAAGTTAAGGTTTTGAGCATAAATCTCGCGAAGAAATCGATTTAAGTCAGGACTAGGGTGGAGTGACCAGTTTATCGCAAATTTCTTCATTTCATTTGCCCATTTGGTAAAATTAAATTGGTTTGTCACTTTTGGTTCTAAAATCCCTTCAATTCCTGCCTGATGAATAGAAAGTAATTGGCTGTTTGCGGTTGCATTTTTTATAGAAAATGGATGGATCGTACTGAGGATATGAAACCTTTTTTCTTCGGGGCAATAAGAAGGAAGTACGAATTGTCCGGTCGTTGTTTTTCTTAAAAAGAAATAATCAAAGTTTGACAAGGAGAATGTATTACTCCTTTTGCCTTTAATATGCTTGCTGCCTATGATCCAAAGGGGGATGTATTGATGTTGGATGTAGCTTTGCGTTCGTTTGATAAAAATTTCTTCCGGTATCGGAGAACACTGATATTCCAATGCGTATCTGTTCCCAGCAAAATGGAACATAATATCAGGACGCTGCCCGAAATTCGAATCATAATACTCTAATTCTGCAGGAATACCTTGCATATGTAACCAGTGAAAGAGCTGAAGTTTCCCATTTATATGATAAAGGGATTCACTTTCATGAAAATCACTGCAAACCGTACCGCTCCGATGAGCAAAATGGTAAACCCGTTGATTCCCTAATTTCAGGGAAACCGCTTCCCCACATACTGGACAAAAAAACTCTTCATTCTTTCGAAGAATCAATAGATTCTCCTTTTCACACTCATTACTTAAACTGAATATTGTTCCTGATTTTGTTCGTGCCGTTAGCAATTGAAAATCAACCTCCTTTTAGTTCTTACATTCAAGTTATCAGACTAGAAATCCTTTTTTTAGGCAAAAAGAAAACTCGTCATTTTGACGAGTTTGTGAACTTAAAGAAGTGGAGAAAGTAATCTTGCCGTTGACTCAAGTAACCGTATGCCAAAATGCCTTTTTTGAAACAATGTTAATTCCAGCTGCTTCGCATATTCTAGGTCATTGATATATTCCGCAACAAGCTTTTGGGTACTTTTCGT
This sequence comes from Neobacillus niacini, assembly GCF_036961885.1. GTDB lineage: Bacteria > Bacillota > Bacilli > Bacillales > Cytobacillaceae > Neobacillus > Neobacillus niacini_H. Next base: position 8,733 of record NZ_JBALNQ010000024.1, read on the forward strand.
TCGAAATAAAAACGCATTTACCTCAAAATTCAAATGAAAACTACGCATATCCATATTTGAAGTTCCAATTGAAGCAAGCTCGTGGTCGACAATTACGATTTTACTATGCATAAACCCTCGTTCATATTGGTAAATCTTAACACCTGCTTCTAATAGCTCGGGAAAATAGGAGCGTGAGGCATGAAAGACGATTCGTTTGTCTGGGCGATTTGGTACCAACAATCTCACATCAACGCCACTAAGGGCAGCCACTTTGATCGCTGAAAAGATATCCTCGTCTGGGATAAAGTATGGTGAGGCGATCCAAACAGATTCTTTTGCTGAAGTAATCATCGAGAAAAAAATGTTTTTAATTACACTCCATTCATTATCAGGACCACCAGCTATTAACTGGACCCCACCATGATTTTTTTCATCAATTTGTGGTGACAAATATTCTGCTGTTAAAAAGCTATGGTTGGTCATGTAATACCAATCTTGTAAAAAAATAAGCTGCAGTGACCGAACTGCTTCCCCTCTTAGCATTAAGTGGGTGTCTCGCCAGTAGCCAAAATTTTCGTTCCTGCCTAAATATTCATCACCAATGTTTAGTCCACCAACAAACCCAATCATCCCATCAACGACAATGATTTTCCGGTGATTTCTAAAGTTAAATTTATTATTTAAAAAGGGCAGCTTTACCGGGCCGAAACAAACCGTCTCAATTCCTGCATTTCTCAAATCATTAATATACTTTCTTGATAATTTCCAAGACCCCACGGCATCATATAGGAATCGAACGATTACCCCCTGGGCAGCCTTTTCAATTAAGATTTTCTTTATTTCCTGTCCAATAGCATCATCGCGAACAATGTAATACTCCATGTGAATATGATGTCTGGCTCGATTTAATTGTTCTAGAATATGATGGAAGGTTTCCTCCCCATTGGTTAAGACCTTTGTTGAAGTATCAAAGGAAATTGGACTATTTCCTAATTTTTGTGCCAGTGTAAAAAGTCTAGCCTGATGCTCACCCATTAAACTAAGCTTTTCTTCACTTCTAGGGTCATTCTCACCCTCAACCGTTAAAAAGGCCTGTTTATCAAGAAAATATTTCTTTCGATACATTTTCTCTTTTCGATAATTCCTCCCAAAAAGTAAGTAGAAGAAGAATCCAACTAATGGAAAGCCTCCTAAAACAACTAACCAGGTAATGGTTTGTGTTGGATGTCGATTCTCTAGAAAAATAACAAATCCAATAAAAATGACAGACAGTGTAATTAAGAGGCTTAAAAAACCAAAAACACCACCAGTCAAATACTCCTTAAAAAATATCATAAGTATCGATAAAACGAGCACAAATAAAACAACCCTTACTGTGTTCTTCAGCCTTATCACCACCAATAATAATCTGCCTATGTAAAAAAACACCGATTTCAATAATAGAAATCGGCACGTTTATTTAAAATATTTTCTTATTTCAGCAAAAACATCTTTAGAAATGATTTCTTTTCCATACTCCTGAATTCGATGGATCGTTAACTGTGTTTCATATCCATATTCAAGCAGGATACTTAAAATATCATCAATTTCATCCTCTTCAAACAAATCTTCAGGAAACTCTGTATATAAATAGTATTTATTTTCAAAATTGTATAATACGGTAATTAATTCATCAAGACCGCCCCGATTTGAAAGCATAATGACATCCTCAAAATCTTTGAAGGCAATTAAAAACTCTAAAGAATCTTCTTCAAGTATAAGGTCATCATCGTCATCACGATTTCCTGGATTAAATTGATGATCCAAGATATCTTCAATATTATTATCAACTGACAAATCCTTTATTTTCTCATTTGGAATTGGAAGCTCAAATTTTTGACCATCCTTTGACACCTGTGCTTTGGTTACAAGAATCTCTAACCCCTTTTCTAAAGCCTGCACTTGAATCCAGAGTGGTCCCTCCACAACAAACTCTTCCTCTTGATGAACCTCATCCATCATTTCCCAGAAAAGTTCCTCACTACGCTCCCGATTGTACCAAATTTCCTCACGATCAAAGCCTCGATCTTCTATATCACCATAAGAGATGTAAAATTTTACAGTATTCTCATTTATACGTTCGATTTCCATCTTAGCCTCTCCCTTCCGTTTCCTTATTGAAGGGACTATATACCCCCAAACAGACAATGCTTTTTAGCAATTAGCCAAAGTAGAAAGGATCAATTATTTTGTTAAAAAACTTTATAATCCTTGTACCTTCATTTTATGACAAAAGTATTGAATTGGGAAATAAATTTGCTCTTAATTGCAAAAAACCATTCATTTGCCTATTAATTAGATATTCTTTACATTGTAACAAAATTACAAGGAAATCTCAACTAAAGGGTGATGCAAAAAAAAGCCTTCAGTTTGAAGGCTTTTTACTAAGTTTAATTTACCATACGTTGTGCTTCTCTTAATTGGAAAGTACGAACTCTCCTAGGTAGAAACCGTCTAATTTCATCCTCATTATAACCAACCTGTAAACGTTTTTCGTCGATTATAATTGGGCGACGCAATAATCCTGGATTAGCTTTAATTAATTCAAATAACTCCTGAAGTGGCATTGCATCTAAGTTTACGTCTAATTTTTGAAAGGTCTTTGATCTTGTTGATATAATTTCATCTGTTCCATCCTCTGTCATTCGAAGGATTTCTTTAATTTCTTCAATTGACAATGGTTCGGAAAAAATATTTCTTTCAGTATATGGAATCTCATGTTCTTCTAACCATGATTTTGCTTTCCTGCATGATGTACAACTTGGTGAAGTGTATAATGTTACCATTTGTCTCCACACTCCTCTTTTAATTACGACTCAATTCTATAGTTAATCCATAATGTCATTGACTC
>NZ_JBALNQ010000025.1:0-12687 GCF_036961885.1 Neobacillus niacini
GATTAAAATAATTATAAATAAGTAATTTATATCATTAATTATACACCACAGTCCTTAAAAAAGGTATCCCTTTTTTAAAATTTATTAAATGTCAAATATTTAACGTTAATTATTTATGTACTATATATTAGACGCACAAATTACTAAAAAGTTTCATACTTTCTTATAGTTTTAACTTGATTTTTTCTTCCTTAAAAGGATTAAGTTTATATATAATTCGAATAGGTAGTTATATTTGTGTCTGTCCTCACCAAAAAATATAGAACTTCTATCTGGTTTTTTTAAAAAGTTATTTATCTTTCAAATTTCTCCCTTGTCTGATTCTCAATTGAGCATTTTTAGTGAAAACGCATTCACAAATAGCAGTTATTAATGTTTTTATTCGTTTTTCCTCTTTTAATAATTGCAAAGTTCTTTTAAAATAGGATTAGGGGAAATACAATACAAAATGTTACGATAACTTTTGAATTGAAAATGGAGGTTTTATCATGGGTGGATACATAGCTGATTTATCAATGGTTGCGATACTTATTATTGGTATTACTGCTTTTTTGGGCGTAATAACGAATGGCTTTGGTGAGACCGTCTTCGGAGGAAAAAAACGTTCCGAATTCGTTGACCAAAGCGCAAGGTTCCAAACACGATGGAAAAGCGTTGGCGGTACGAAAAAGTAATAAGAATGCAACTTGCTTCCTACTATACATTTAATTATAATATGAATAAGTAAATTATAATTTTGGCAATGACAAAGAGTAGTATGTATTTTAAACCGATAACAGAGAGTTTGTGGCTGGTGAAAACAAACACGGAAAAATACTGAATGGACTTTCGAGCTTCTTTTCCGAACTTCTATGAAAAGTAGGAATAGACGTTTCCTTGCGTTAAAAGGTCCCTGGCTATCCAATCATGGTAGTACAGGAAATGAGTGACTCTTTTTGAGTAATTTAGGGTGGTACCGCGAACCATTCGTCCCTATCGTTGTAGGGATGAATGGTTTTTTTATATTTAAATTTAGGAGGAAATCGGTCATGCAAACAATTTTTTCAGGAATTCAGCCTAGTGGTACGATTACACTAGGAAACTATATTGGGGCATTGCAGCAATTTGTAGAATTGCAAAACGATTATAACTGTTACTTTTGTATCGTCGACCAACATGCGATAACGGTTCCACAGGATCGTTTAGTACTTCGTAAGAATATCAGAAGTTTGGCAGCACTATACTTAGCTGTCGGCATCAACCCAGACAAGGCAACCTTATTTATCCAATCGGAAGTTCCGGCTCATGCTCAAGCAGGATGGATGATGCAATGTATCGCCTATATAGGTGAATTAGAGCGAATGACTCAGTTTAAGGATAAATCTGCCGGCAAAGATGCTGTATCAGCAAGTTTATTAACCTATCCGCCATTAATGGCTGCAGACATTTTATTATACAATGCCAATCTAGTACCAGTTGGAGAAGATCAAAAACAGCATATGGAATTAACGCGTGATTTAGCCGAAAGATTTAATAAAAAATATGGGGAGGTTTTAACAATCCCTGATATTCGCCTCCCTGAAGTGGGTGCACGAATAATGTCCCTACAGGAACCAACAAAGAAAATGAGCAAATCAGATCCAAATAACAAAGCCTTTATCACGCCACTAGATGAACCAAAACAAATTGAAAAGAAAATTAAAAGTGCCGTAACAGACTCTGAAGGCATTGTTAAATTTGATACGATCAATAAACCTGGAATTTCTAATTTACTTTCCATCTACTCTATACTTGGTCAAAAGACCATCCCAGAACTAGAGGAAATGTATCATGGTAAAGGATATGGGGATTTCAAGGCTGACTTAGCAGACGTGGTTGTAAATGTATTTAAACCCATTCAAGAAAAATATTATAACTTAATGGAATCAAGTGAACTTGACAGAATATTAGACGAAGGTGCTGAAAAAGCAAATCAAGTTGCCAGTAAAACAGTTAAGAAAATGGAAAATGCCATGGGATTAGGAAGAAAAAGAAAATAATAAAAATGCCCGGTCACGAAAGCTTACTCGTGACCGGGCAATTTTTAGTTTACTTTAGGTCCGTGCTCCATTTCCCAAAGCTTTTCGAAAAATGGCTGACCTTTTATTAGATTTTCACAAAATGTTTCATGTCGTTTAGACCATCCATATTTTGCCTCCTCAAATAATTGCTGCCATGCACTCTCAAAGTTCAATTCCTGAATAGCTGCGTAACGCTCTGGACACCATTCAGTAAACCAATAACGCACTTCTGCTTCGTTCTTTGATGTATGTAATTGATCAAGTGCCATAAATAATAGCTGTTTTAATTGACGCTCTTTTCGCGTGAGACCCGACATTAATTCAGGTTCAGGTGCTAAAATATGAAAATCTTTGTCCACTGTGGTCTTTTGAAAATGATATTCCTTTGCTTCTTGTGCTGCAATCATTTCATAGACAAGCTGCTCTTGTCTTGGAATAAGTCTGCTTTTTCTAATAGGTATTGAATATCCAATGGTATCGACTGCTAATATACCAACCCCATCCGTTACAACAAAGCAGTAATCTAGTTGAATTCTTTCATGGTTTTTCCTTAAATATGCTTTTTGAAAAATATCATCTAGAAGCTGTTGAGGTAATTCTGAGAGATCGTTCTCTATATAATTAAAGAGAATCGGTTCTACTTTTAACAAAGGCGCTTGGTCTAACAGCTCTACACCATCATCTTTGCGCCATTCATGAAAGTGACACACATTATATCCGTTTTCTTCACCTTCAAACCAATTTACCCAAACATCATGAAGATACAACATTGTACAACCCCTCACTTCAAGAAACTGTTTGTCAATCAGTATGGGCAGACATAAGTTAATTTATTCCTTAAAATATATATTGCTCCAGTTAGTAGTAAAAAAAAAAGCCTATTTGTTTCGGCTATTTTTTGTAAAGGTATTTTCAGCTAGTAAATATTTCTTTGCAGGTAATTTAAAGGATAGTCTTGTAGAATAATGATGATCCTTATAATAATTTTCAACAATTTTAAAACCGGCTGCATATCCCAGGAGTTTAGGAACTCTACCTAAGCCATATAATAATTCATCGTGTTTATGAGCACTTTTTTTCAATTCTAAATTGCCACCTAGGTATTTTTTCCACAAATTTTTTAATTCTGATTCTGTATACATACTGCACCAATCAGCTAAGTAGCTTCTCCCACAATTCACTAAAACGGCGTATTCTGCAAGCCCTTCGATGATGATTGAATCCAACAGGGTATAATCTTCGAATCGTTTCGTTTGTTGCGTTAACCTGCAAATATGATGGTATTCATGGACAAATAATGCCTCTATTTCTTTAGTTGTTAAGCTGGTTGAAAGAAATAAAAACATCTTATCTGGATAGGAGACTCCACCCTTAACCTTTTCTTCTTGTCTGAAAAAAAAACTCCTTTGCTGGCCAATGGGAAAGAGATAAATTGGAATATCTGGACCCCGCCATTTTTTTCTATAATCCAGTAAAACACGTTCCACTACTTCCCATGTTTTGTTTTCCTTCATCGAATGAAAAATTTCCTTCGTCCTGTCCGATGGCCTATACATCCCAAACTCGGCTAATTGATGGTAAATTTTTGGTGCACTTAGCCCATTGAAAGCAGGGAGCAGCTTTTCGCATATTTTTGTTGGATGTTCAAACTCGTCCTCCAACCATTTATCTGTTTGAATGATGCCCATTTCCTCACTCCATACTTCTTCATTTTTTACATTTTATGAATAATATAGAAAGAGGTTCTGCCCTGACTAATAATAAAAGGCTGTTTTCGTAACGATTGTTGTTAAAATCTTAAAGCCGATTTTAACGTGAAAATAGTTATTTTACGCATTGATTATAGTTTACAAGCTCTTTTCTTTTTAAAGTTTCTGCTGTTTTCTAAGAATGCATAGTATAAACATTAATTTTGTTATAAAAGGCAACAAAGTTAAGAAAAGAGCCTAATAAAAAAAAGCCGGCCAGGAAATTCCCTGACCGAGCTAATTATTTTTCATATTTTTTGAAAACAATTGTTGCATTGTGACCACCAAAGCCTAATGAATTACTCATTACTGCCTTAATTTCTTTTTGACGGGCTTTATTTGGTACATAATCCAAATCACATTCAGGATCCGGGTTTTCATAATTAATAGTCGGAGGTAGAATGCTATCTCTCATCGCTAGCACAGAAAAGATTGCTTCAATTCCTCCTGCTGCTCCAAGAAGGTGACCAGTCATTGATTTGGTTGAACTAATCGCAAGTTTATAAGCATGATCACCAAATACTTCTTTCAAGGCAAGTGTTTCGAACTTATCATTATATTCAGTACTTGTTCCATGAGCATTAATATAATCAATTTCCTCTGGATTAAGACCACTGTCTTTAATCGCCATTTTCATCGCACGCGCCCCACCTTCACCACCTGGAGCTGGAGCTGTTATATGATAGGCATCACCCGTTGCACCGTAGCCCACAATCTCAGCATATATTTTCGCACCGCGGGCTAATGCATATTCTAACTCTTCAAGGACAATAATACCTGCACCCTCACCCATTATAAAACCATCACGATTTTTATCGAATGGTCTACTTGCTGTTTTTGGATCTGGATTGGTAGAAAGCGCCGTATTCGCACAAAAGCCAGCTACCGCCATTTTTGTAATCGGTGCTTCTGCTCCTCCAGTAATCATGGCATCTGCATCGCCCCGCTGAATTACCTTAAAGGCATCTCCAATTGAATTTGTTCCTGTTGCGCATGCTGTCACTGTACAGGAATTAAATCCTTTTGCACCTAATCTTATCGAAACTTGCCCAGTTGCCATGTCAGGAATTAGCATTGGAACAAAGAATGGACTAACCCTTTTGTATCCTCTTTTTAGAAAAATTTCATATTGTTCTTCAAATGTTTCCATCCCGCCAATACCTGATCCAATCCAAACTCCTATACGATCGGCATTGTCGTCATTAATAGTGAGATTTGCATCTTCAACAGCCATTAATGCTGATGCCACCGCGAACTGAGTAAAACGATCCATTTTACGCGCATCTTTTCTATCCATAATTGTTTCGGGATTAAAGTCGTTTACCTGTGCCGCAACTTTTGCAGGATACTCATCTGCATTCACTCTTGTTAAAGGTCCAATCCCAGATTTCCCTTCAATAATCCCTTTCCATGTGGTTTCAACATCAAGACCAAGGGGAGTTACCGCCCCTACACCAGTAACCACAACTCTACGCTTTTCCATTTAGACATCTCCTTTATTGCACTTCATTGTATATTTAACTAGTTCTCTTTATTTCCCCCATCTAATTGCAATGGCACCCCATGTTAAGCCGCCGCCAAATCCTACCATGACAATTAGGTCATCGTCTTTGATTTTTCCAGCCTCTATTTCCTCAACAAGAGAAATCGGAATAGACGCGGATGAAGTATTTCCATATTTATGAACCGTCTTTGACATTTTTTCAACCGGCAGCTCCAGCCTTTGTCTAGAGGCCTCCATAATCCGGATATTGGCTTGGTGAGGGATTAAGAAATCAACATCATCTTTTGTAAGTCCAGCCTTTTCGAGAACATGAACACAGCTTTCCCCCATCTGGCGCACCGCAAATTTAAAGACTTCCCGTCCATTCATAATAATATACTCATCTTGATATAAATGCTTAGAACCAGTACCATCCGCACCCAGTTCAAACGAAAGAACTCCTCTACCTTCAGAAACCTCTCCAACGATAACAGCACCAGCACCATCTCCAAATAGTACTGCAGTGTTTCGGTCATTCCAGTCGGTTATCTTTGAAAGTTTTTCAACACCCACTACCAGAACATACTTATAAGCTCCTGATTCAACAAACTGCTTTCCGGTAATAATACCGTACATAAAACCTGCACAGGCTGCACTTACGTCCATCGCTGCGGCTTTTTTCGCACCTAACCGTTCTTGAAGCATACAAGCAACGGAAGGGAATGGCTGATCTGGCGTTACGGTTGCGACCAATATTAAATCAATATCTTCAGGAGTGATTCCTGCATCTTCAATTGCCTTTTGTGCAGCTGCCAGCCCCATATCAGAAGTTTTTGTATTATCATCTGCGATACGGCGTTCTTCAATGCCTGTACGCGAGCGAATCCATTCATCTGATGTATCCATTATTTTTTCTAAATCTGCATTTGTAACGATCTTTTCTGGTAAATACCTTCCAATTCCAACAATTCCAGCGTTCAAGGAATCATCTCCTTATATGTTCATACTTTTATTATTATCAATTATTATGACTTGGTACTAATTTTATCAAATATATATGTAATTAAGCAACCATTAAATGCTATATACCCAACTTATGTCCATACCAATCGTTCACACACTTCATAATCTAATAGTAGAAATGATTAATAATTTGGAGGTTACGACATGGAAAAAGAAAGAAATCGACACCAACAGAGCCCGAATGATCGCTTTTCAAGAATGATGTTTGGTGATAAGAGAGACGGTACGCAAACGAATTCGTATGACTCTCCGGATTCACATCCATCTTCAATTGATTTTGAAGCAATCTTTGATAATATTGGAAGATTAAAGGAATCCTCTCAAAATTTAAAACCTTTGATTCAAAAGGTTTATCCCTTTGTCGAACAATTTTTTAAGAAAAAATAAGCTGCCGGGCAAAACGGCAGCTTTTTATCCATGCATTCCCTTATTCAAATATATATACGGTGGGCATGTTCTATCTGTTTGGTTAATGCAATAGGCAGCGGGATATTGCCATTTACTGTGCATTTGGTTATTTCATTATCCAGTTGCTTTATCTTCCTAATACTTGAAACATGTTCACTGATTCCTAAAAATGCCGCACCTATCTCCCATTGATTGTTGCTGTCACTCTGGAGAAGGTAGCTGCCAGGAACGTTTTTATCGACAATTTCAATGATGGATTCCACAGTATCATCAACAAACAGGGCATCATTTATCTCCTCCCGCATACCTCTAAATGCTTTCCCTCTATTCATTTGATTTAAAATAGAATGTTGAAACATAAAGGTTTCTGGCTGCCATGGACCAAATATCGATGGTAAGTAGAGTAATTGGATATGATTATTTAAAGCTTTAATCTCATTAATAAAATTTTTGATTATAATTTCAGCATTTGTGGTATTTTCATTTGTTAATAACTGACTTGGGGCAAGGATAACTATTTGCTCCCAATTATCCAAATTCACAAATTGCTCTTTAAAATCATCACTCAGTAAAAGATCTTCCCTATATTGCATATATAGGTCGTAAACAGAGAGAACCAATGTCCCTTTTTGGTTGAGTTCATTGGGTATATCCCCTATGGAAATCACATAAAAGTTAGCATTTCGCCCGATTTCTAATTTTTTTTCAACCAGTAAATCCTCATTCTCTTCTGTTACAAGCTGTACTCCCTTGACTTCTATCCCTTTATCAAGAAGAGCTTTGCAAACATGGAAATTCACAAAGTCAAATACACCTACAATTACTGCCTTGTCCATTACTTTTCCTGCCTCCCCAAGCTTCTTTACTGAATCCTATGCGGTTTCATAAAGAAATATATCTTAGTAGGGAAAGCTGTATTTAGAGCATTTTTTCATTTTGATTGAAAAACTTCTTCATCATATAGCCAAGCTGCTGCTTCTTTTCGGCAACGATGTATGTTGGATTAGTATCCGTTTTTGCAAGTAATTGTTGCAGTTGTTTTGATTGGTTATATGATTTTCCACTGGACATAACATTGATGATTTTTAAAGGTATACTCCTATCCAGATTTAGTTCGGCATTCATACTTTGAAGTTCTTTTTCAAGCGTGGCTTGATCCTTCATATGTGCAGCTGACAGTTCTCTCATTAATTTTTTATAAAAAAACTTATGTTCCTTTTCTAATTCGATATGATTTTTTAAAGAAAGAATGGGATTAAGTAAAACTACAGACCTTAGCTGGTCTTTCATTTTAGCCATCAACCTGACTGCTACTAATGCACCCATTCCCTCTGCTATTAGATGAATTTTATTATTCAGAATTTCACTGCGTATTACTTGCTGGTATAACCTCTGCGCAAGCTCTACAGCATGGTCACTTCCCCAGTTTCGCCCATACAAATTTGAGGAAAAAATAGTATATCCTGATTTTTTTAATTCATTAATAATGGCCAGTTTACCCTCATTTTGAGACCAGAAGCATTTGCTTTCGTCTACAAAATGTCTTTCATCTCCAATTATTAAGACTCCAAAACCTGTGGGCTTTTCAGGGTAATGGATGATATTCCACTGGGTATCCATCTGAAAATTCCGGTTCTCCATCGCTAAATCTCCTTTTACATATTTCCTCAAAATATTGTATGTAATTTCACATTAGATGAAAGGGAATATAGCCTAGTTCATCCATAAATATTGGTTTTTGATAAAACTTCAGCATTGGCTTGTACTCAAATTCCCATTTATTATTTCAAAACCGTATGGTAATATTATTAAAGATGAAAAATAAGGTAGAGGTGATACATAATGCGATACTTTTGGACATTCTTTTGGGCATTTCTTTTAGTGCAAATGCTCTCATATGTAGTTAGTTCAATGACAGTAGGTGGAGTTTTTGACTTCAAGGCCGGAGCAATTATATCTGTTGGAGTTACCATTTTGATTTTTATTGCAACTGCAGTAATTCCAAACGAACCTGTTGAAAAACATTAAATTTTTTAAAAGAGGTCATCCATTTATTTGGATGACCTTATTGTTTCCTTATTCTATAAAAATTGTTAATTCTCCATTTTCAGTTGAAATTTTTACGACAGAGTGGTCATGAACGCTTCCAGCAATAATTGCCCTTGCAAGTTTTGTTTCGATATTTCTTTGAATAAACCTTTTCAATGGTCTAGCACCATATATGGGATCAAATCCATTGACAGCAATGAACTCTTTAGCACTGTCAGTGATTGTTACTTCAATGTCCTGATCCTTTAACCTGCTCTGTAGTTCCTTCAACATTTTTACTACAATATTTTTAATTTCAGTTAACAACAAAGGTTTAAATAAAATAGTTTCGTCTATTCTATTTAAAAATTCAGGTCGGAAATGATTCTTTAATTGACCGAGTACCTTTTTCCTTGTTACCTCTGAAATATCTTCTTCATCTTCATTTCGTTCCAATAAGAAATGAGAACCAATATTAGAGGTCATGATGATCACAGTATTTTTAAAATTTACGATTCTACCTTGAGAATCTGTTATTCGTCCGTCATCAAGTGCTTGGAGGAGAATATTAAATACCTCCGGATGCGCTTTTTCAATTTCATCCATCAAGATAACAGAATAGGGTCTTCTTCTGACCGCTTCGGTAAGCTGGCCCCCCTCTTCATACCCTACATACCCCGGAGGTGCACCGATTAACCTTGAAACCGCATGTTTCTCCATATATTCTGACATATCAATACGTATCATTTGCTCTTCACTATCAAACAATGCCACTGCAAGTGCTTTAGCTAATTCTGTCTTTCCAACACCCGTTGGTCCCAAAAAGAGGAATGATCCGATTGGTCTGTTTGGATCCTTAATACCGGCACGTGCCCGTAATACTGCATCAGAGACTAATTGCACCGCCTCATTTTGCCCGATGACCCGTTCATGCAAAAGAGATTCTAATCTTAACAGTTTCTCTCTTTCTCCCTCGACCAGCTTAGCAAGTGGGATACCTGTCCACCTTGAGACAATATTTGAAATTTCTTCTCCTGTTACTTCCTCGCGAAGTAATCGATCATGATCGGATGTTGCGGATTCGAGTTCTTTCAATTCTTTTTCTGCCAAAGGAATCAGACCATGACGAAGTTCTGCTGCCCGGTTTAGGTCATATTTATCTTCTGCCTGCTGTAATTCTCTCCTAAGCTTCTCAAGCTGCTCCCTTTTCTCTTGCAACTTTTGTATGCCCTGTTTCTCATGGAGCCATAGAGCCTTCATGCTATTGGCTTGATCTTTTAACTCTGCTAATTCCTTTAAAAGGACTTCCAGCCTTTTCTTACTAGCGTCATCCTGCTCTTTTCTCAAAGCTGCTTCTTCTATTTCCAACTGCATGACTCTTCGTGTTACCTCATCAAGTTCGGTTGGCATCGAGTCAATTTCAGTTCGAATAAGGGCACAGGCTTCATCCACTAGATCAATCGCTTTATCTGGCAGAAAGCGTTCGGTTATATACCGATCTGATAACGTTGCAGCTGCAACAAGTGCATGGTCATGAATTTTTACTCCATGATGTACCTCAAATCTTTCCTTTAACCCACGCAAAATCGAGATTGTATCCTCGACATTTGGCTCTTGAACAAGAACTTGTTGAAATCTGCGTTCGAGTGCTGGATCTTTCTCAATATATTTCCGGTGTTCATCAAGCGTTGTTGCCCCAATACAGTGAAGCTCTCCACGAGCGAGCATCGGTTTTAACATATTTCCTGCATCCATTGCGCCATCTGTTTTTCCCGCTCCGACAATGGTGTGGAGTTCATCGATAAACAATAGAATTTGTCCTTCGCTTTTTTTCACTTCATTCAATACTGCTTTTAACCTTTCTTCAAATTCGCCTCTAAACTTAGCCCCGGCAATTAAAGCACTCATATCTAATGAGAAAATGGTTTTTTCTTTTAAACCCTCTGGTACGTCTTTTCTAACGATTCGCTGAGCAAGTCCCTCAACAATGGCAGTTTTCCCCACGCCTGGCTCACCAATTAATACAGGATTATTTTTAGTCTTTCTGGATAAGATTCTGATGACATGGCGGATCTCTGCATCCCTGCCAATCACAGGGTCAAGTTTTCCCGCTTTTACTTCGGCAACTAAGTCCCTTCCATATTTATTAAGTGCATCGTATACGGTTTCGGGATTTTGGGACGTCACTCTTTGGTTCCCCCTTATTTCCTTAATGGCGGATAAAATATACTCCGCAGTTTTTCCATTGGATTTTAAAATCTTTTGCATTTCCGAATCTCTAGCATAGGAAGCAGCTAATAATATGTGTTCGATTGAAATAAAGTCATCAGAAAACTTTGATGCAAGTTCTTCAGCACTTACAAAAAGTCGTTGCAGCTTTGAAGTAATGTATAACTTTCCTTGCTCTACACCACTCCCTGAAACTTGCGGCTTTTGATCAAGTGTTGATTGTAATGATTTTTCAACAGCTTTTGTCTGAATATCTGCCTTTTGTAAAATTGCACGTAATAAACTATCATCTTGACGAAGAAGCGTTAAGAATAAATGAGGTTCGTCAACCTCTTGATGGCTACTTTTTATTGCCAATGATTGGGCATCTAAAATGCCCTTTTGCAACCGCTCTGTCATTCGATTCAAATCCATATTCCACACCCCTTTGACCAAATTTGACCTATTTAATTTTATTATACACGATTATGTAAAAATAAATAAAATAAAAGCCATCCGCATATGGATGACTTTTAAAATCGTTTAAGGTTTGCGCTGGTACGTCCATATCCGTTCATCATTTGAAGTTTCAGGAAACCTATCTCCAGCTTTCAGCTTTATCTTTTTTGGGTTATTGACATTTGACTCTGTATCACCGATTTCTATATAAACACCATTATTTGGTGCTTTTTGACCTGATTTAAACTGATGATTTTGCCCCATATTTATCCCTCCTTTTCATGTACATCTTTATTATTTCCATTAACTCAGTAGTCATTAAAGGAATATTTATGAAATTGAAACCTTTTTTCAATTATAAGGATTTTATTTTGACGATTGTATGAATTTATGGCACAATTATTGATATATAATCTTTGTTAACAATATAATTATAGTATTATCTAGCAAATGAAACCTTGACTGACATTTCTTTTGGAAAGCAAATCAGCGATTAATTTCGCCCCTTTAAAGGTGGTTATTTTATGCAGTCAATAAAAGAAATACCTACAAAGTTAACTCAACTGTTTGATACGGTTCACCATATGAAGAAAATCGAAAAAGGGACCTTTCTGTTTCAGGAAGGTTCTCCTGCTAATGAATTATATATTGTCCAAAGTGGCATCATCCAAATCAGCAAAATTATTCCTGACGGGCGGGAACTTACATTAAGAATGTGTTCAAGCGGAGACTTTATTGGAGAACTTGATTTATTTTCTCCTGCTTCTAAGTATCTTTTAAGTTCACGTGTGGCTGAAAGTGGCGAAGTGGCTGTCATTATGAAGGACGTTCTTGAAGAAAAGCTTACACATAATCATGAACTCTCACTTGAATTTATGAAATGGATGAGCCAACAATATCAAAAAACACAAACAAAATTTAGAGACCTTGTTCTACATGGCAAGAAAGGTGCTCTATATTCTACACTGATTCGGATCACCAACAGTTACGGTATAAAAACAAATCAAGGAATCCTGATTGAATTACCGTTAACCAATCAAGAATTGGCAAATTTCTGCGGGACATCACGAGAAGTAGTTAATCGATTACTAAGTGATTTAAGAAAAGCAGGGATTTTATCAATTGATAAAGGCTGTATTACGATACATGATTTAGATTATTTAAAGAATGAAATTGATTGTGAAGACTGTTCCACAGAAATATGTAAAATAGACTAAAAAAAATCGGTCGATTAGACCGATTTTTTTATTTTTGCTGTATTAAACTTGACTATTGATTTGCGCTACAGGCG
>NZ_JBALNQ010000025.1:12790-37911 GCF_036961885.1 Neobacillus niacini
TTTCGCTCCAATCAACAGGTTCTAAAAATCAACACTTTCCTTTAATTCATCATGCTTTATTTAAGCAATATTATTTGGAAGATCATAAGCGTGAAGAAGATTGCTGAGTTGATGATTTCGTATATGCCAATTTTCATGGGCGATATTGGTTTTCCATAGAAGATGACAGCTCTTATGAAGCTTGGAAGAAAAGCGAGTGCCACAATCCAATAGCCAAAAGCCAGCGAAATGATGACTAGTAATAAATGATATCCCCATGAAACCCACTTATAGTGAAGATTCTTTTTCTCTCTAATCATTGTTTTGACATAAAAAGTACATCCTACAAAAAATAATACAGAGACAGTGAAGACAACAATCGATTCAAATGTAATCCGGCCAATCCCCAAATAGCTGCTGGCTAATCCTGCAATAGAAAAGGCGAAGATCGCACTAAAATCATTGATCAAGGCACGATCTTTATTTTGCGACGTAAAGTAAGCATTTATGATAAAGAAGGGAACCATTAATAAACCGAATATTATGATCGAGGGTCTCTCTAAAAGCGGAAATAGTAAAAATAATAACGCTGGTATCATATAAATGATCGTCCATTTTTTATAAAATTGAACTTTTTTCTTTTTAAATAGCAGGAGCATCGGATATGTGGCTAAGTATAATAATATCCAACCAACAAAAAATGGAATATGCTGCCACAAAAAACCACCACCGACTACTCCTAGCCAGAATGGGATAATTGTCATTGCCCACGCACCATGTTGTTTCGGTAAAAATAACTTCATTTTTTCCACTCCTTTATACCGCTGCTTTCCTTCACTATATAGGAGTTAAAAGATTAAAAAAGTGAAACAAATCACAAATAGTGCAAATTAAAAAGAAGGCAGGCCGCCTTCTAACAAATCTGTCACTTTTTAGCTTCGTCACGATTAAAAACAAGGTTTTTTATGTGGTTAGAAATCTCAATTACTGCTTTCTCTTCAGAAATATGAAATACAGGAACATTGAGATTTTCACGAACCTGTTCCACTAAAGTATAATTCCAAACAATGACTGCAGTTATATTATTTAATTGTTCCATTAGTAGAAAATCGGCTTCACTTCTGAGAATAAGTAATTTTGGGTATGGTTGCTTTTTATGTCCCTCAATTAGGATAACATCTGGTAAAAAAAAACTCATTAAACTAATTTGATGTTCAAGACCCCAATCAGACTCTTCCGCTTGCAGCACAATCCTGCCTTCCCCCTCAACTAAAGAAGCAGCTGCCCCTGCATCTATATGCTTGTAGGAGTCCTTTTGTTCAGCTACATCAGGGTAGCCTCCGTGACCATGATGCTTGATTGTTACTGTCTTTATATTATTACTTTTTAGTAATTGAATTAATTTCAATAAAAAAGTGGTTTTGCCGGAATTTTGGTATCCTACCACTTGATAGATAATCGGCTTTACCAAGGCCATTCACTGCCAACTTGGTCTTCGAGCAACAGGATATCTACCTCATCTCCCGCTTTAAAGCTTCTAGTTCCTCCTGGAAGGATCATTAAGGAATTTGCTCCTGAAAGACTCATAATGATATTGGACTTGTCTAATCCACTAGGTGCTGCAATTAACCTGCCATTATTTATTGAAAATGCACTGCGAACAAATCTTGTGAATGGATTAGCCTTTGGAAAATCAACCTCAAGGACTGCCTTTTCTTTCCGCAGATGAGGTGTTGGTGAAAAGAGCATTTTACGGATGATTGGTCTGGCAAACAACTCAAACCCAACATAGCAAGCTGATGGATTACCTGATAAGCCAAAAAGCAACTTTCCATTTAATTGCGCTACAGTCGTTACACTGCCAGGTCTCATTCCGACTTTATTAAATAATACATCAGCTCCCAGCTTTTCATATATCGCAGGGAGATAATCAAAATCGCCTACAGAAACTCCACCCGTCGTAATCAGTATATCTACTTTATCCAATGCATTTTTTACTGCAGTAAAACAAGTATCAAAAACATCAGGCAGTTTACCAAAATAATGCACAATAGCCCCGGTTCTTTGGATTTGAGCCGATATCATATGAGAATTGCTATTACGAATTTTGCCTGGTACCAATTCTTCTTCTACTTCCAACAATTCTGTTCCAGTGGCAAATAACCCGACAATTGGCTTTTTCGCAACTGGCACTTGATGGTAGCCAAATGTCGCCAGCATCGCCTGTATACCAGGGTTTATGAAGGTGCCCTCTTTCACTAAGATTTCACCCTCTTTGGCATCTTCACCACGATAGGAAACATTATCACCCTTATTAAAGCTCCGTTTTATCGACATAAATGGGGTTCCATTTTTTTCATATGCCTTTGCAACTTCAAACATGACTACTGCATCAGTTCCTTCAGGCATCATTGCACCGGTCATAATTCGAACTGCTTCGAATTGTTTAATTACCTTTGATGAAGTCAAACCAGCACCTATATGGTCGACCACCTTAAACTCTACCACATTATTTAACGAGGCTTCCTTTGTATCTATAGATCTAACAGCAAAACCATCATATGGGGCTCTGTCAAAATGGGGTACATCACTTGTTGCTTTTAGATCTTCTGATAAAAAGCGTCCATAGCTCTCATCTATTGAAACATATTCCGTTTTTCCAGTTAACTGAAATTCCATTACTTTATTTACTGCTTCCCCAATCGGGATTGGTTTTCTTCTCTCTAGCAATACCAACACTCCTGCCGTAACTATAATGTTTAAATTATATAGTTGAAACTTATCTTATTATAAGGGTATCGAAAAGTTTGTCATATAGCAAACGTCACATGCATAAAACAAAAATTAATAAATCATATCAAATATGTGATTCAGGTCACCCATTTAATTTATGAAATCCCTTATCCTTAAGTTAAGTAATAAACCAAAATAAACAAAAATATTAGGAGGAAAATATGATTACTTTCCCTTTATCTACAAATACATTGGTTAAAGATATTGTAAATGAGCTGCCAAAAACGAGTGATGTGTTCAAGAAATTCAGAATTGACTTTTGCTGTGGGGGAAATATCCCTCTATCAAAGGCAATTGCTGAAAATGGAATTAATGAAGAAACACTTTTAGAAGAATTAAGAGTTGTTTTTGATAAAAATAGTTCAACTGAAACAGACTTAGAAGTATGGACTAAATCAGAATCAACTACCATTATTGATCACGTTATTAACCATTACCATCGTACTTCTGAAGAGGAATTATCATTGCTTAGCCCTTATGTTACAAAGGTTTCTCGTGTTCATGGTGACAACCATCCAGAACTGTTAAAGGTTTACGAACTCTTTTATGAATTCAAAAAAGAATTAATTGAACATATGACAAAAGAAGAAGAAATTGTATTTCCTTTAATCAAACAACTAGCCGATGGAACAGTAGAAAATCGAGAAGAAGCAATCAACATGATTGTTGAGCTTGAAAAGGAACATGACCATGCTGGAGAAATCCTAAGACAAATCCGTGCTGTTACTTCTGACTATACACTTCCTCTTGACGCTTGTGGAACCTATCGTTTAGTTTACAAGCGACTAGAAGACCTTGAAGGACTAACATTTATGCATGTTCATCTTGAAAATAATATCTTATTTCCAAGATATTTCTAATAAAGGATTATAAGAGGCTGAGTTTCAGTCTCTTTTTTTGAGCAAAAAAAACCTCTCTTAAAAAAAAAGAGAGGTTAGCCGCCAATATAGGACATTTCAATTTTTTTACGATTCTTTGTAGTTTCTTCTGTTCTTTCATCTGAATACCTGTCATCGCGACCATTCCAAATGCCGATGATTCTGTTTCTTAATTCCTCTTCAGTTGCACCATTTCTTATGAAGTTTCGAATATCATGACCGTTTCCATTAAATAGACAAGTGAAAATTTGTCCATTTGCTGAAAGTCGCGAACGCGTGCAGCTGCTGCAGAATGACTCTGAAACAGAGGAGATAAAGCCTACATTAACATTACTGTTTTGATAATTATATAACTTTGCGACTTCGCCAAAATAAGCTGGGTCCAGTGACTCTAATTGATAGTGTTCTTTTAGAAGATCATAAATTTGTTTTTTAGTAATGACATCATCCATCTTCCAACCATTAGAAGAACCTACATCCATATATTCAATAAAGCGAAGCTCCAAGCCATTCTTCAAACAAAAGTCAGCCATTGGGATAATCTCTGACTCATTAAGGCCTTTTTTAACAACCATATTGATTTTCACCATGAGACCAGCCTTTTTAGCTGCTTCAATTCCGTCTAAAACAGGTTTAGTGCTGACACCTCGACCATTAATTTCACCAAATAACTCATCGTCTAAAGTATCAAGACTTATGTTGACCCTTTTTAGACCTGCTTCTTTCAATTTATCGGCAAGTTTTGGGAGAAGAACTCCATTTGTCGTCAAGGCGATATCTTTTAAACCTTCAATTTTTGAAAGCCTTTCCACCAAAATCGAAAGATCTTTGCGAAGTAGTGGTTCACCACCTGTTAAACGTATTTTTTCGACCCCTAAATTAACAAAGGCTATAGCAATACGTTCAATTTCCTCGTAGGTTAGCAGCGCACTTCTAGGCAGAAATTCAAAATCATCACCAAATTGATCTGCTGGCATGCAATATTGACAGCGGAAGTTACAACGGTCAATCACAGAAATTCTTAAATCCCGCAGTGGACGATTTATTTTATCTTTAATAATGGTTCTCTCCATTTATATCAACTCCATTATTTAAAAGCAATTTGTATATTCATTGTACCAACAATTCTTTAAAAACACTGTTACTTTATTCACTATCATAACATTTATTATGAGTTTTTTTAATGCCTTAGTGAGTTTTCACTATATTGTCATTGTTTAATCCATTCCAAAGTCAAAACCTAAGGTAAAATAAAATAAAAGAGTCTGAAATAAGTGACCAATTTTGAGGTGAAAATATAATGATGACTAAAATAAAACCTACCCACTCAATTGAAATAAAAGAATTACTTAGATTTGCCGACCGGAAAATTACTAGTGAACGAGGAACCTATTTATTTCAAGAAGGAATGGTTGCGGAAGAACTCTATATCATTGTTTCTGGTAAAGTTCAAATAAGTAAAATTACTTCTGATGGACGTGAACTTTCCTTAAGGATATGTGGAGAAAATGATATTTGTGGAGAGTTAACGCTGTTCACCGACAATCCAAGATATTTATTGAGTGCGAAAGTTTTAGAGGAAGGTGAAATTGTTGCCATTAAAAAAGATGTAATCGAAAGTGAAATCTTCCAAAATAGTAAGCTTGCTTTTGAATTTATGAAATGGATGAGTGACCATTTCCGTAAAACCCAGACAAAATTTCGTGACCTTGTCCTAAATGGAAAACGTGGGGCGCTATTTTCCACCTTAATTCGGATGTCTAATAGCTATGGTATTCATAAAGACAATGAAATATTAATTGACCTGCCATTAACCAACCAAGAACTTGCCAACTTTTGCGGGACATCACGAGAGAGTACAAACCGGATCTTAAGTGAATTGAAGAAAGATAAAATCATCAGCGTCAAAAAAGGGAAAATCTCTATTTTAAATCTTCAATATTTAAAAGATGAAATCGGCTGCGAAAATTGTTCAGCTGTGTATTGCAGTATTGAATAAAATGATGGAAGCAATCAAAGTGATTGCTTCCATTTTTTAGTTTTTACTGAACTTGTTTCTCTCTTAATGCTTTTGGTATATAAACACAGAATGGTTCACTTTCTAGGTAATCCCCAGTCATCGCATAGGCTCTAGATCTTGAGCCGCCACAGACATGACGGAATTCACAGACACCACATTTTCCTTTATAGAGATCAGGATTTCTTAATGATTTAAAAATTGGTGACTCTCTGTAAATCTCTGCTAAAGGGGTTTCACGAACATTTCCTGCTTTAACTGGCAATAATCCACTTGGATATACATCACCAATATGTGAAATGAAGACAAAGCCATTTCCATCATTAACACCTTTAGGTGCTCGTCCAAGTCCATCAATCGAACCTGTTAGCCCTTGTTCGGTTAATGCACTTAAATAATTTATTTCATCTGTTTTTTCTTTTGCTTCGCGCATTTTTTGCTGAATAACTACGCGGCGATAATGCTGGGCAGCAGTTGTTTTAATATCAAATGAAACTCGTTTACTTAAATCATAAAGCCATCTAAAAACCCGCTCATGCTCTACTGGTGAGATCATATCTGATTCTTGGCCTCTCCCTGTTGGGACAAGGAAAAACACACTCCATAAAACGCAACCCAGTTCTTCAACCATTTTTGCCATTTCATCAAGGTATTCAATATTGTATCTAGAAATTACTGTATTAATTTGAATGGGTATTTCAAGTTCATGTAAATATTTAATTCTTTCCATCGTAAGGTCAAAAGAACCTGCTGTTCCACGGAAATGATCGTGTACCGCAGCAGTTGGACCATCAATACTAAATGCCCAACGGGAAAGACCAACTTCCTTCGCCTTTTCAATTGCTTCTTTTGTTACATTCGGTGTAGCACTAGGAGTCATTGACACCCTTACACCCTTTTCTACAGCATATTTAGCTATATCGAAAACATCTTGTCTCATTAAGGGGTCTCCTCCTGTAAAGACAAGCATCGGATTATTCATTTCATATATTTGATCAATTAGGTTTTTACCTTCTTCAAATGATAGTTCTCGTGGATCTCTTCTTAATTGAGCTTCTGCACGACAGTGTAAACAAGCAAGTTGACATGCACGTGTCAGTTCCCAAATAACGATGAATGGATCTTTATTAAAGTCTCGGCCAAAAGCCATAGGAAACGCCTCCTAATACAGCTATTTCAACTCAAACAGCCTTATTAACTGTAATTATAAAGGGGATTCCACTATCTATAAGTGAACTACCTCACATTACGTTCGATTTATTTGTCCGATTTGTGAAGAGCAGACAAAAAAACAGCAGAAGTTTCTGCTGTTTTTGAACTATCTTATCTAATCCCTAATGCAATTTTTGCATAACGAGACATCATTTCCTTGTTCCAAGGCGGGTTAAATACGATATTAACCTCTACTTCTTTTACTTCAGGTATATCTGCTAAAGCTCTTTTTACTTGGTCAACAATCGTTCCTGCTAATGGGCAGCCCATTGAAGTTAATGTCATAGTGATGGTTGCATTTCCTTCATCATCCATTTCGGCATCATATACTAAACCTAAATTTACGATATCCACACCTAATTCAGGATCGATGACCAATTCTAATGCACCCATGATATTTTCTTTTAATTCTTCATTCATTTAATAAACACTCCTTTTATTTTGGCTGTGTTAAACTTGACTGTTGATTTGAACTCCAGGCGCTACGCTTTCCGCGGGCGGTCCGGTGAGCCTCCTCGGCGCTAAAGCGCCTGCGGGGTCTCACCAGCCCCGTCCTCCCGCAGGAGTCGAGCGCCTTCCGTTCAAATCAACAGGTTTTAAATTCAATAATATCCTTTAACACAACCTTTATTTTAATAAATGTTTCTCAAACCATTCCACTGTGGCTTTTAGGCCTTCTCTGCTCACTTTATGATCGGCTTGTGCATCACTTATAAATTGAATATTAGCAGGTTCCTTCTTATAATTCTCCTTTATTGATTGATAAAATTGGTACGTTAAGTGATAGGGTACGATTGGATCCTTTTTTCCATGCCAAAATAATAACGGCCGATTTTCCAATTTTTCTGGTTGAAGACTTAAATCATATTGACGAAGGAACGATAATTGCTCTTCAATTTGCTCATTTGTGAAAGAAAGACTTATACCAAGGCTTTTCATTTGTTCTAATTGCCAATGTAAATATTCCTCATAAGCAGGCATTCCCATTAAGCTGACGGCTGCTTTAATCCACTTATATTTCGTTAGTGCCCCCAAGGTCACCATACCGCCCATTGAAGTTCCAGCAAGTCCAATTTGCTCCTGTTCTGCTAAGCCCTCATTTACATAGTATTCCTTATAATCGTTTAATTCATGGATTGTCTTAATGACAATTTCCCAAAAATGACCGTATAGATTGTTTTCATTTAAACCTTGCCCGCGTTCACCATGATATATCGCCTCTGGCAATATGACACGAAATCCCTTTTCCGCTAATAAATAGGCGTAATGAAGATTGTGTTCCTTTGCACTGGTAAATCCATGGTTAAAAATAATAAACGGAAGTTTACTTTCTTGTTCACTCTTATTTACTATATGTAGATGAGGTTTATTTTTAAGCAAACTTTTTTCTACGACAATCACTTAGTAAGAACCTCCTGGGTAGAATAATTATATCGGAAATCTAATTCATTTGAAGTGAATTTTTTTACAGGTAAGGTATAAAATTGTTAACATAGTATTTATATACAAATTAGATTTTCAAAAAAGAAAATTCATATTTGTAGTGTAACATTTCGTTAGCTAATTATCTAAAGCTTAGACTTATGAAATTAAAAACAATTAAAGAGGAGTCAATATGGCAGAAAAACATTTAATAGCATTAGACCTAGATGGAACTTTATTAAAAGATGATAAAACGATTTCAACAAAAACAAAAAACATTTTAAGTAAAGCAAGAGAAGATGGACACGTGGTAATGATTGCAACGGGGAGACCCTATCGTTCCAGTGAACCCTATTATCGCGAGCTTCAGCTAGATACACCGATTGTAAATTTTAATGGTGCCTTTATGCACCATCCGCTCGATTCAAGCTGGGGATTTTTCCATGATCCTCTCGACATAAAAGTAGCCAAAGATGTTGTGGAAGCATGCCGAACCTTTAAATTCCACAATATTATTGCAGAGGTTATTGATGAAGTTTATTTCCACTATCATGACGAAAAACTTTTAGATATTTTCGGTATGGGCAATCCAAACGTCACTACAGGTGACCTCCGTGATTTCTTAAAAGATTCTCCAACAAGTTTGTTAATTCATACCGAGGAAGATGAACTAAAGCAAATCCGCAAACATCTTTCTGACGTTCACGCAGAGGTAATTGATCATCGTAGCTGGGCAGCACCATGGCATGTAATTGAAATTATTAAAACGGGCTTAAGCAAGGCTGTCGGCTTAAAAAGAGCCTCAGAATACTTCAACATTCCACCTGAAAGAATTATTGCTTTTGGCGATGAAGACAATGATTTAGAAATGCTTGAATATGCTGGTCGTGGAATTGCGATGGGAAATGCGATTGATAAGGTAAAAAATATCGCAAATGAAGTAACTCTAACAAATGAAGAAGACGGCATTGGGGTATATTTGTCAGATTTGTTAAACTTAAAATAAGTGCAGTGGTTCACCAGTGTTTACCTAAATGAAAAACTTACAATGGAGCATACTATTTTTGTGAGGCACTACCCGTGGTTCACACCAAGCTCACCAAATTGGAGGGATTGCAATGGGTAAACGAAACAAATCAAAACGCTTTGTCCAGCAAGGAGTGGATACCGTAAGTAAACATGCTGAACGTATTCCTTACCACTTGACATACGCTGAAGCGGAAGCTCAGAAAATGGCCAATGTCCGTGATTCCTCGCTTGGAGGAATATAACTATGGGAAACCAGTTGTTCCAAGAAGCAAGAAGATTTGTTGAGATGGCGAAAACTGCCGACCCTGCTGATCGCGATTCTGTGGTTTCGAAAGCAAAGAATGCCTTAAGTTCTGCTTTCGCTAATTCAACTATCGCAGAACAAAGTCAGCTCCAAGAAATGCAAAATGAGCTTGAACAAATATAACAAAAGAAAAGCTGGACGTTACTGAAACGTGCCAGCTTTTCTTTCCCCCTTGCTCCTTTATTCCTTTCTAAAAAAGCCATAAATCCCGGTTGTCTGAATGATATTGGTAAATGCATTAGGATCAACCTCCCTAATAATTCGTTCTAAATCAAATAGTTCATACCGAGTAATAACGATCATCAGCATGTCTCTTGCTTCATTTGAAAATGCGCCTTTTGCTGGAATCATGGTAATACCTCTAACCATTCGCGAATGAATAGCCGTTTTTAATTCCTCTGCTTTTTTAGTAATAATCATTGCAGTTAGTTTAGCATGCCTTGTATGGATGGCATCAATTACTCGTGTTGTGGCATACAAGGAAACAATGGTGTAGAGGGCTTTTTCCCAACCATAGAGAAATCCTGCAGTAATGATAATAAAGGAATTTAGAATAAAAATATAATTACCAATAGGTCTATCTTTCATCCTGGATAAAACCATAGCAATGATGTCCAGCCCACCCGTGGATGCTCCCCATTTTAAGGTTAAACCCACACCTACAGCTAAAATAACACCACCAAAAACGGAATTAAGGAGAATATCCTCCGATACCTGAGTAATCGGGATTAATTCTAAAAACAAAGATGATAATACAACACTAATAAAGCTATACACAGTAAAGGATTTACCAACTTTAAACCAGCCTAGGATGGCTACTGGAATATTTAATACTAGTAATAAAAAACCCATCGAGACATTAAGCGGGGTTTGTTCACTTAATACCTTCGATAACAATTGCGCGACTCCTGTAAATCCGCTGGAATATACATTTGCTGGAACTAAAAATAAATTGATTGCTAATGCATTGAGAAATGCACCGACAATGACGATTACTATTTTTTTTGATTGGAGCCATAACAAAAGCATCATCTCCTACATCTTTTATTTCGTGTAATTCAGCTTAGTAATTGTTTTTTTCACTCGAAACCGATAAACTTAATCTGACTATATTTGCTAGAAAGTAGGTGAGCTCAGGTGCCGGTAAAAATACTAGCTGACAGCGCATGTGATTTACCAAAGGAATTTTATACTGAACATAACGTCACATTCTTTCCCTTAAAAGTCCAAGTACAAGGGCAAGAATATGAGGATGTAAAAACGATTGACCCTAAAACTGTTTATGATGCGATTCGCAGTGGCGATGTACCGAAAACCTCCCAAGTATCTCCTTTATTATTTGAGGAAGTATTTACAAGAATGGCTGAAAATAATGAAGATGGCATCTATATTGCCTTCTCTTCAGAATTGTCTGGTACATATCAAACGTCTGTTATGATTCTTGACCAAGTAAAGGAAAAATATCCAAACTTTAATTTTACAATCGTGAATACTAAGTGTGCTTCACTGGGTTACGGTTTAGTTGTTAGAGAAGCAGCGAGGCTTGCGGAAGAAAATATTTCAAAAGAAGAAGTTTTAAAGGATGTCCTTTTTAGAAGTGAGCATATGGAGCATTTGTTTACGGTAGAGGACTTAGATTATTTAGCAAAAGGCGGACGTGTTTCAAAAGCTTCAGCCTTTTTGGGTGGATTGCTAAATATTAAACCCATCCTAAATGTTGAAGACGGAAAACTCGTTCCGATAGAAAAAATCCGGGGGAAAAAGAAAGTTTTTCGTCGGATACTTGATCTCATGAAAGAACGCGGAGCCGACTTTAAGGACCAAGTAGTTGGCATAAGCCACGCTGATGCCTATGAAACAGCTTTAGAAGTAAAAGCGATGTTTGAGGAAGAATTACATCCAAAAGAAGTTTACATTACAGAAATAGGCTCAGTAATTGGTGCTCACACAGGACCGGGGACCATCGCGATATTCTTTTTAAACAAACTGCCATCATAATTTTATCTAAAAAAATAAGCGGGTAAGTTCCCGCTTATTTTTATTTATGATCTGTTTTCTTCGAATATTGATTTTTACCAGCTTGACGGTTTTTTTCTCGCATCATATTTTTTTCGTGTCTTAATGCATTATTATCTTTCGCCTTTTTATCATTATCAGATGTATGCGGCATATCCATACCCCTTTCAAAATTCCTTCAATCACTAGTGTCCGTCATTTGGAAAGGGAGTATGTATAGTTTTTAATCATTTTTTAAGTATGTCCAGCTGCCTTCTTGATACACTCTGCCCTCTTTCATAAGTTTCCCAAGTGCGCGTTTAAACGCTCCTTTACTTAACTGAAAGCGTTCTTGTATTTCCTCTGGCATGCTTTTGTCATTAAAAGGCATGGCTCCATTTCTACTGTTCAAATATTCAAGAATACGCTCTGAGTCTGAATCCTGTGACTCCTGTTTCCTTGCTAGCAGCGAGACATTGACTGTCCCGTCTTCTTTTACATCGATAATTCGCCCTTCTACCTTTTGACCTAAGCGAGGCTCTTTTTGTCTTTGTGACTCATGAATAAACCCTTTATAGCCTTCTATTGTATAAATCCAGCTCCCAACTTTTGCTGTTCGATAAATATGGCCCTGAATATTTTTGTTAAAATCCGCACGGGTTGCTTTTGTAGAAATCGATTCTATGATAGGGTCCGTTGCAAGTTTTGCATATAAAAGATAATTGTTATTCACCCTTAAGGTAACATAAACCAAATCGCCTTCCTTTGGCCAGACAGATTTATGTACAGGGAGATCATCAATTCCTAACAATAAATCCTTTTTAAGACCAATATCTAAAAACACCCCAACATTCGGGTTGCTATCGACTACCTTAAGCCATGCATACTTACCTATAGCAATTTCAGGAATGGTTGTAGAGGCGGACGTTCTTCCTTCTGAATCAACATAAAGGAATACATCAACTTTTTCATCTAGTTCGTATTCTCGGTCTGCCTCATTTATATGCAACAATACGTCTTCATTTCCATCTGATAAAAAATATCCAAAGTCTGTTGTTCGTGCTACGGTTAAGGTTACAGTTTGACCAATAAGTTCTTGTAAAGACATTGTAACTCCCCTTTTCTCTTCATTGGAGTTTTTCCAAGGTTGTTTGAACTGATTTATTTTACTATAATATAGCCATAAAGGGAAACTTTAGCAAAATCAATTTAAAATACCCCAATAATATGAACTGGAGGTTTTACACAATGGCAAAAGATGAATCATTTGATATTGTATCCAAAGTAGAATTCACTGAGGTCACAAATGCAATTACTGCAACGATGAAGGAAATAAAAACACGTTATGATTTTAAGGGTAGTAAAAGTGAAGTAACACTGGATAAAGAAGATCTCGTTCTCGTTTCGGATGATGAATACAAAATGGACCAACTTAAAGACGTTTTACTTGGCCGACTGATCAAAAGAGGTGTCCCTGTTAAAAATCTCGACTATGGGAAAATGGAAAAATCCTCTGGCGGGACCGTCCGGCAAAGGGCAAAACTAGTCCAAGGTATCGACAAAGAGAATGCTAAAAAAATTAACATGATTATTAAGAATAGCGGTGTTAAGGTGAAAAGCCAAATTCAAGACGACCAAATCCGCGTTAGTGGTAAAAACCGTGATGATTTACAAAAGATTATTTCGTTAGTACGTGAAGCAGACCTTACTGTGGATGTTCAATTTATTAATTATAGGTAAAAAAACAGTGAAAAGGAAAATTTCCTTTTCACTGTTTTTATTTTGGCTGTGTTAAACAAGGATGTTGATTTGTGCTCCACTAAGGAATGCTTCCTGGAATAGTCCTCGCAGGGACAGGCGGTCTCTGCCTGTCACGAGGCGCTTCGCTTTCCGCAGGCGGTTCGGGAAGCCTCCTCGGCGCTAAAGCACCTGCGGGGTCTCCCCTGTCCCGTACTCCTGCAGGAGTCTCGCGCCTTCCGCAAAAATCAACATAGTTATTAAATAAAATTTCCTTTAACACAGCCATTTTTTTAATATTTTTTTTGATTCTCCTCAAACTAAATAGGTAAATAATCTTGGAGGTATGAATGAATGACGACTAACAACCCGCAGCAAAAGAAGGCATTTCCGCCACAGCATCAAAATCGTCAGCCGGGGATTGAAAGTGAAATGAATCCTCGTCCTGATTCAGTGGACCCAAATTATAGAAGTGGAGGAAAATTAGCAGGGAAAACAGCCATTATAACTGGCGGTGACAGCGGTATTGGTAAATCAGTTGCGATTTATTTTGCCAAAGAAGGCGCAGATATTGCCATTGTCTATTTAGATGAGCATCAGGATGCAGAAGAAACAAAAGCACTTGTTGAAGCAGAAGGGTGCAAATGCCTGCTCTTTTCCGGCGACATTGGCAATGAAGATTTTTGTAAGGACACTGTTAATAAAACAATCGATCAATTCGGAAAGATCGATATTTTAGTAAACAATGCAGCAGAGCAGCACCCGCAGCAAAGTCTATTAAATATAACCTCTGCACAGCTTGAGAAGACGTTTCGGACCAATATTTTCTCCTATTTTTATATGGCTAAAATGGTGCTCCCCTATTTGAAAACGGGTGCAGTTATTATTAATACTGCATCTATTACTGCCTATGCTGGGCATGAACAATTATTGGATTACTCAGCAACGAAAGGAGCGATTGTCAGCTTTACACGTTCGCTGGCGTTATCACTTGCACCCCAAGGAATTAGAGTAAATGGTGTTGCTCCTGGACCTATTTGGACACCACTAATCCCATCAACATTTACGGAGGACCAAGTTATAAGCTTTGGAACGGATACCCCTTTGGGTAGAGCTGGCCAACCGTATGAACTTGCCCCAAGCTATGTCTACCTTGCCTCTGATGATTCTTCCTATGTAAGCGGACAAATCATCCATGTCAATGGTGGAAAAATTGTCAATGGCTAGGAGAAACTCCACAAAAAAAATGCGATACTTCCGTATCGCATTTTTTTACATTCTACTTCTTTTCCTTACTTTTATGATAAAAATTGTGAACAGGATATAGACTAAAATTAATGACCCTATCAGTGGCAGATTTATACCACTCTTGTTAGCTAAAACATAAATTTCCGCTTCATCCCGGTCAATGATGAGATCATATTGATCATCCTTACTCCGGACAAGGTCTCCTTTTAGCAATCCTCGCAGCTCTTTTCCACCTTCAATTTGCTCCCTGTTTAAGGTTACATTTTGAGATTCACTTGTATTATTAATGGCGATTATTGCTATTTCATTTTGATATACTCGTTTGTAAACTGCCATTCCATCCTTTTCGTAAAGCAATTCCATACTTCCTCTAGTCAACGATGGAAGCTGATTTCTCAATTCACCAAGCTTTGTAATATAATCAATTAGCTCCTTTTCTGTACGAAAATTCATTGGCTGGAGATTATCGGGAATTTCTCCCCCGTTTAAAGCAATTTCACTGCCATAAAAAACCACAGGGATCCCAGGAGTTGAATAAATATAGGTTAATGCTGTCTTCCAACGTGCACCTGGGAAATGTTTATTCTTCACAATATCACTAGTAAATCTAGTGGTAAGTTCATTATCAAAAAATTGCGGCTGCAATTCAGGTTTTTGCACCTTATTTTCGTTCATTACACCAAAAGATTGATTGGTTGTTGCAAAGAAATTTCTTAAATTTTCACTATGTTGATAGTCAGTTAGGCCGTCAATGCCCACTTTCTTATATTTATTAATGTCAGCATTGCTGTCTTTAGAAGTAATCCCCAACAAGAAAAAGTTCTTCTTTTCCTTTTTTACTTCTTTTGAAAACTCACTCCAAAAGGACTCCGGTACATCATTTACCTCCGGAAGGCTATAACCATCAATATCGGTTTCATTAATCCACCACTTAGCAGCATCCAGTAAATAAGCTTTTACCTCTGGGTTGTCCTGATTAAGATCAGGTAAAGCATCCGAATTACTACTTTCACTTTTCTCATTGAACCAATCTTGTTTCGATGCATCGTTAACCCATGGGTGTTCGATAGAAACATTATTGGTTACAAAATCAATGATTACCTTCATATCACGATTGTGTGCTTCTTGAACAAGTTTCTTAAATGTTTTGAGTGATCCAAAATGCTCCTCAGTTTTATAAAAATCATTTACCCAATAACCATGATATCCACCATCTGTATTATCAAATATGGATGTTAGTCGGATAGCTGTAAAGCCCATATCCTTTAGGTAATCAAGCTTGTCCATGACTCCCTGAAAATCTCCTCCATTATAGGCTAACGGGTCCTGCGTATTAACATCCATATCATTTTTTATATTGGCATCAAAAAAACGATCAACCATTATCGAATAAATCGTTTCATCCTGCCATTCCCGACTTTCTCTCTCTATCGCTATGGTTGCTGGTGCTGCTGAAAAAACAAACGTACAAATTAAAATGAGTGTAATCAAGG
Organism: Neobacillus niacini; assembly: GCF_036961885.1. GTDB lineage: Bacteria > Bacillota > Bacilli > Bacillales > Cytobacillaceae > Neobacillus > Neobacillus niacini_H. Next base: position 28,898 of record NZ_JBALNQ010000025.1, read on the forward strand.
TTTTTTTCATTTCAATCCCCTTCCATACACTCATTTTAATCTAATAAGGTTGTGATTCCAACTTTAAACCTCTACCCATTTACTATGTTAATATTGTAATCTTTAAACCAAATATCCAGTTGTACAAAGTAGGCTAAGAGCTGCGGGCCTGACATTAACTGACCAAACCAAGGCTCTTTGAATGAATTACCACCAGATTCAATGAGTTCATTTAATAAATCCCGATTGAATAATTCCAGCAGCACAGAGGACTTATCAGATAATATCTCCCTCATCTGTTTTTGAACAGCGAGAGTATATTCAGGGTTATGAGTTTTTGGATAAGGACTTTTCTTTCGATAAAGTACCTCCTCTGGAAGAATCCCTTCAAATGCTTTTCTTAAGATACCCTTTTCTCTTCCATGAACCATTTTGATATCCCATGGAATATTCCAAACATATTCCACAAGACGATGGTCGGCAAATGGAACTCTAACCTCCAAACTTGCCCCCATACTCATCCTATCTTTTCGATCAAGTAACGTTGTCATAAAATGTGTCATATTAATATAAAAAAGCTCACGTCTTTTTGATTCCTCTAAACTTTCCCCATCCAATTTAGGTGTTTCTAGGATGGCTTGATTATATTTTTCCATAACATAGTCTTTTAATTTTAGTGTTCGCTGCCAATCAGCTCTTAATAAATTGTTTCTTTCATCTATGGAACGCATCCAAGGGAATCCTGGTCTCTCTAAATCTTCCTGGCGGTGAAACCATGGATATCCCCCAAAAATCTCATCCGCACATTCCCCTGACAAACTAACAACAAAATCCTTTTTAATTTCCTTACAAAACCAAAGAAGGGAAGAATCGATATCAGCCATGCCTGGACAATCTCTAACATAAACTGCCTCTGTTAAATCCTTCACTAACTGTTGCTGAGATATCAGTTTATAATGGTGCTTCGTATCAAACGCTTTTGTCACAATGTTAATCCATTTCTCATCCGCATTTGGTTGAAATTCATTGGCTTTGAAAAACTGATCGTTTCCTTCATAATCGATTGAGTAAGTATGAAGCTGACCTTTTCCTTGGTCCTTAAATCCTTGTGCTGCAATTGCAGTAATAATGCTCGAATCTAGTCCGCCTGATAGGAATGTGGAAAGAGGAACGTCGGATACAAGCTGTCTTGTTACCGCATCTGTTACCAAATAGCGTACTTTTTCAGCGGTTTCTTCTATATTATCTTTGTGAACATCACTCTTAACATTCCAGTAGCGCCAGACCTTTAAGCCATTTTTTGAAAAAGTTAACGCATGTGCCGGTCTTAGTTCCTTAATCCCTTTAAATATACCTGATCCTGGTGTTCTCGAAGGCCCCAATCCAAAAATTTCAGCAAGCCCCTCATATTCCAACTCCGTTTTCATTTCCGGATTTGCCAGAATCGCCTTTATTTCTGAAGCAAAAACTATCCCTTTGTTTAATTCAGTAAAAAACAATGGTTTAACTCCCAATCTGTCCCGTCCAATAAACAACTGTTCTCGCTGGTCGTCCCAAACGGCAAACGCGTATATACCGTTTAAATAGTTTACGCACTCTTCCGCCCATTCTATATAGGCAGTTAACAGAACTTCTGTATCAGAATGACCTTTGAAAGAATATCCTTTAGTAAGGAGAATTTTGCGGATATCTTCGGTATTATAAAGCTCACCATTGTAACAAATAGTGTATGCTTTACTTTCCTTTTGTTTTGTCATTGGCTGCCTTCCACCCTCAGGGTCAACAACAATTAGGCGCTTATGACCAAACCCAACATGTGTTTGACACCAGAGGTTGGTTTCATCAGGTCCTCTTTTAGCCAGAGTTTTTGTCATTTTTTCGATCGTATCAGTTTTTTTACTAATATTTTTTGTAAAATTAACCCATCCTGATATTCCGCACATATTACTCTCCTCTCGCCAGCAACCAACACTGGATTTCATTGCATGTTTTCATTCTATTCAGCCCAATTTATTTGGTAAATTGTCCAAATTAAAGATAAACAAGTTATAAAAACTCACAAAGATGTCTACAAAGGAAAATGAAAGCATTAGGCACGGAGGTTAAATATGAATCGACAGCAAAGAATGAAACTAATGGATAATCAATTAAGGGCCTACACTGAAGGGGCAGTTGAACAAATAAGTGATCAATGGGTATTTTTTGATGAGGAAACAGAAGAAGCTGCGATGCTCGATGATTTCCTTCAGCAAGAAATTGAGATATTTCGAGTCAATCGTTGGAGGAAAGGAATCTTAATCGATTCTGGAAAGATACGAGGTGGAAATGAGATTATTATGCTTCGCGACCATGACAAGGTTAGAATCCGAAAGCATTTAATATACTCATTGGAAAGACTTTTAGAGGGAATGAATGATGACGCCTTTTTTCAATTTGTCACGACATTAAACTCGTTAGATTTTTCTATTTATGATTGTATTTATTGTTACAATCACCTATCTTTTTTATCTGATGAAAATCGAAGAGATGGGGTAAACTTTATTGTTTTTGATAATCAAGAACAAATTTGTAATGTTCAGCATCATTTTTGTTATTTTGAAAAGGTAAATGATCGTTTTGAATTTACGTTAAATACTGGTAAAAGATTAGTCATCGAAAAAATGATATCGTAACAAAAAAAGGTGAGATTTTATGTAACTCACCTTTTTTATTTTGGCTGTGTTAAACTTGGCTGTTGATTTGTGCTCCAGGCACTTCGCTTTCCGCAGGCGGTCCGGGAAGCCTCCTCGGCGCTAAAGCGCCTGCGGGGTCTCCCCCTGCCCCGTCCTCCTGCAGGAGTCTCGTGCCTTCCGCACAAATCAACAAGGTTATTAAAACAACATTTCCCTTTAACACAGCCATTATTTTAGTTGCCAATATATTTTGAGTAAAGGGATTTTGCTTTTACAATATCATTTGTACCATGTATCAACACTCGACCATCTTTGAATATTACAATGGAGGTATCTTGATTTGGTGAAAAGCGTAGTAAAAATTGGTTTCCAGTAACTTTTCCATTCCTTTTTAGCAATGCACCAAGCTTTACTAAATCGCGTTCACGCTTTTCTCTAAAGTATATTTGAACCGTGTCTCTTCCACATAGAGAACTATAGGATTCTTGAAGGGTTGATGATCGGTCGAGAAAGTCAAATTGATGGTTTACACATGTCGGACAGGATGGATTTTTCCCTTCTGATATATCCATTGAAAAAAAAGATGTATCCCAAATATCAATTTGTTCAAGGTTAGGATTTGTTGCCGTCCCGACTACTATTTTAATCACTTCCATCGCTTGAAAGGAACCAATGATATCTGTAATGGGTGACAGAACACCAATCGTATCACAGGTTTCGCCTCTTCCAGCCGGCACTTCAGGAAATAAACAGCGATAACAAGGAGTCACCCCAGGTTTAATGACAGCGAACATTCCTCTTGAACTAACGGCTGCTCCATGGACCCAAGGAATTCCGTACTTAACTGCTATATCGTTGATTAAATAGCGGGTCATAAAGTTATCCGTACCATCGATAATTACATCAAATCCTGCTATTAAATCTTCAGCATTATCGAGATTCAAATCTTCGATGACCGCCTCAACCTTTACAGTCGAATTAATACTGTTCAGTCTCTTTTGCGCAGCAACTGCCTTGGGAAGATTCAGTTTCACATCTTCTTCGCTAAAAAGTGATTGCCGTTGCAGATTCGATAGATCCACTACATCCCTATCGATTAGCCTGATGACACCAACACCAGAACGGACCAAATGATTGGCACAGACGGTACCCAATGCTCCCACACCAACTATAGCGACCTTGCTTTTCAGCAATTTCGCCTGTCCCTCTTTACCTATTCCTGTAAAAAGAATTTGTCTTGAATATCGCCTTAAATCGCTCATCTAAATCCCCATTTCTGCAGTTAATTTGAATTCAGAAAAATTATAATATTAAAAATCCATAAATAATTGTATAATAGTAATTGGGTTTATTGATTACTTTTGTGAGAAATCTCCTAATTTATATATTTTATTATAAATTAGGAGATTAGTAATTATAATAATGAAAGAGAGGGAAAAACTTTGAATCTAGGTGGTTTTTTAAACAAAGAAGTAGTAGTAGATTTAACAGCAGGAACAGTTAACTACAGAGCAATTAACGAAGAGGATGCAAAAAAGTACATTGGCGGCAGAGGACTCGGGGTGAAATATGTACTTGATAACGGTCCCGAAGTCGAGCCATTATCACCTGAAAACATTCTTTGTATCATGACTGGCCCTGTTACGGGTTCTCGTTCTTCTATGAGCGGACGTCTTTGTGTGGTAACTAAATCTCCACTCACAGGGACCGTTACAGATTCCCATATGGGTGGTTGGACTGCAGCACGTTTAAAATGGGCAGGTATCGACAATATCATCTTTGCAGGAAAAAGTGACAAGCCCGTATATCTTTATATTGAAGATGGGAAGGCAGAACTCCGGGATGCCTCAGAACTTTGGGGTAAAGGAACAAGAGAAACAGTTAAAACGCTGCAAGCAACACATGGAGAACAAGATCTGAGTGTTATGACGATTGGTCAGGCAGGTGAAAATACCGTTAAGTTCGCATCCTTTATTAACGAGCATGATCGTGCAGCTGGACGTGGTGGAACTGCCGCAGTTGCAGGTTATAAAAAATTGAAAGCGGTTGTAATTAAAGCACCGCAAAAAGGAAACATGCCGCAGCCTAAGTTAGAAGCTGAGTATAAAGAAGCGAACAAAAAAGCAGTAAAGGCAATTCTTGACGGTGGCTTAACGGCACCAAATAAAGGCGGCCTTTCTGTTTACGGAACGAATGTTTTAACAAACATTATCAATGAAGTTGGAGCTCTTCCCACTAAGAATTCCCAGTTCACACATTGGGATGAGGCAGAAAAACACAGTGGTGAGTATGTAAACGAACATTTGCTGGTAAAGAATAATACCTGCCATGCTTGTCCAGTAGGTTGTAAAATCGAAGTTGAAGTGAAAGACGGAAAGTATAAAACTAGAGTAGAAAGCTTTGAATTTGAATCCTCTTGGTCACTAGGATCTAACTGCTTATTAAGTGATTCGAAAGCAATTGCCTATCTAATTGACCGCTGTAATGAGTACGGTTTAGATACAATTGAGCTAGGCCATTGCTTCTCCGTTACAATGGAAGCATATGAAAAAGGAATAATTACGGAAGAGCTCATTTGGGGTGATGCCGATTCAATGATCGATTTAACCAAAAAAATTGCCTACCGTGAAGGTTTTGGGGGACTCCTTGCAGAAGGCCCGGCAAAAGTAACTGCCCTCTGGGGTGCACCTGAGCTTTCCATGTCTGTAAAGGGTCAGTCCATTCCAGCCTATGATCCACGTGGTATTCAAGGTATTGGTCTCGGTTATGCAACTAGTAACCGTGGAGCCTGCCATTTACGCGGCTATACGGTAGCAAGTGAAATTGCTGGTATCCCAGAGCCAACCGATCGTCTAAAACCAGAAGGAAAAGGAGAACTACTAAAAGTATTCCAAGATATGTTAGCATTCTCTGATTCTATGAATATCTGTAAGTTTTCATCTTTCTCTGAGAACGCAGAGCATTATGCTGAGCAATACAGCGGTATGACTGGCATTCCAATGACTGCAGATGATGTGATGAAGGCTGGGGAAAGGATATATAATCTTGAGCGTTATTACAACAACTTGGCCGGATTCGACAAAGAGGAAGATGACTATCTTCCAAAACGCTTTACTGAAGAGCCAGCATCCGGTAATAGTGCTGGCGAAGTAAGCAGAATGGACATCATGCTTAATGAGTACTATACCGTTCGCGGCTGGCAAAATGGAAAAGTTACCGCAGAAAAACTTCGCGAGCTAGAAATTATCGACCCAGAAAATCAGTTAGTTAAATAGAAGAAGGTCCTGCATCTATTGTGCAGGACCCTCTTTTCCATTCACAAGCTATCCACCAATTCTTCTTGTTTTGACACGATAATCCTTGATGAGTTTGTTCAGCGTATTCTCATTTACTGCTTTAAATCGAATTTGTACAGAATTCACCTTAAATGTAGAGGTTATCGAAAGTTCCGCTTCACTTATTATTTCACCACACCAATTTTCCGTTTTATAGACGTAGGGAAAGTTTTTGGTAATTTGTTTTCCGCCTAACTCTTCAAAATACATTCCAAGATGCTTCCGATTTATTCCACGAAACTCCAATTCCTGCATTGACATGGTTAACCACCTGCAACGGGAGGAAAAAGCGCAAATTGATCGGTTTCTTTCACAAAAGTCTCAAGTCCATCCAAATGAATGATATTTCTTCCGTTTATAAAAACATGAACAAACGGCAACAGCTTTTTTTCAGCAGTAAATAGTTCATCCTTTAAATCAGGGAACATTTCTACCATTTTATCAAGCACATCGATAACCCGTTGTCCTTCCGGAATAACCTCAACCCCTACTCCGCCACAAATTTGCCGGAGATTAGCAAACACCCTCACTAGCATAATATTCCCTCCTCTCCCCTTATTTAAATAGTAAAACTATTTGCACTACTTGTCATCAATTTTTGAACAAAAAGAGCCACCGAGATTCTCGGCAGCTCTTACCAATCTTATACGTTAAAAATTGACATTGGCAATTTATCGAAACCTAAATATAAAACAAGCAAAAATGCGATGACGAACTGGATCCATAAAATAGAAGTTTTTCTATTTTGTGCAACCTTGCTCAGGATCATTTCAAATAAACCAATTATCCATAACCCAACAACTGCTTTTAAAATATACAACAAATCAATATTGGACAACATGAAAAGAAGTCCAACACCTGTTGCAATAATGAGCAGATAGAGCACACGTAATATCATTTGGACGATTTTTGCGCCCTTTTCTTTTCCAGCTTTAAGTAAGAATATGGAGACAATAAATAAAATTAGGGCTAAAACCCAAGCAGTAACGTGACCGTGAATCATGTAATTTTCCTCCCATGTATCATTGCTTTTCGAACACTATCATACCATATGTATCTTAAAAGTTCTAAATATAAGCTGTAAATAGTAATAAAGTAATTCAACTATTTTTAATAAACACAGTGGCAGGAATATGGATACCTGTTGTCTTAAGTTTCTCATAAAATTTTGGGCGAACTCCTGTTGGAACAAGCCGGCCAATGATTTTCCCTTCTGAGCTTTCCCCCTCTTGTTTAAAGGTAAAGATATCTTGAAGCACAATCATATCGCCTTTCATACCTTGCACTTCTGTTATATTAGTTATTTTTCGAGAACCATCCTTTAAACGCGATTGCTGAATAATTACATCCAGGGCTCCGGCAATTTGTTCCCTTATCGCTTTTATAGGCAGATCTACCCCTGCTAATAGAACCATTGTTTCCAGACGTGAAATCATATCCCATGGACTGTTCGAGTGGCCAGTGGCTAAGGAACCATCATATCCTGTGTTCATGGCCTGAAGCATTTCTAGGGCTTCTCCGCCGCGTACCTCACCAATAATCACTCGGTCTGGCTGCATCCGGAGAGAGTTTCTGACATTGTCACGGATGGAAATTGAACCTTTTCCTTCAATATTTAGCGGGCGTGATTCAAATGAAATCACATGCTCCTGTGCCAAGTGAATTTCGGCAGCATCTTCAATCGTGATAATTCTTTCATCTTCCGGTATGAAATTGGAGAGGACATTAAGCGTTGTTGTCTTACCGGAACCTGTTCCGCCAGAGACGAACATATTTAACCGTGCTTTCACACAGGCATCAAGGAAAATCCCCATTTCTTCTGTCACAGTACCAAAATTTATTAAATCCTGAATTCCGAGGGGGTACTTCGAAAACTTCCTTATCGTGATTGTTGATCCGTTCAATGCCAAAGGCGGGATAATTGCATTCACACGTGAACCATCTGGTAGCCTGGCATCCACTATTGGTGAGCTTTCATCTATTATTCTTCCAAAGGTTGCAACGATTTTCTCAATCACATTCATGACATGTTCATCATCACGAAATTGAATGGATGTTAGTATCAATTTACCCTTTCGTTCACAGTAAACTTGGTTTGGACCATTAACCATAATTTCTGAAACATCTTCATCCAAAAGCAGAGGTTTAATCGGACCAAAGCTAGTTAAATCGTTTACTAGCCCATCTACAACCTTTTTTCGGTCAATCTTACCGTGAAAGTTCTCATCCTCTTTTATTATTTCTACCGCCATACTATCCAGAGTCGGAATGATTTTCTCTATTTCCTTTCACCTCCGTGCAATAAAAATAACCCCGCCTTTACCGATAGGGGGGTACAAACATTGATAACTATCTCACATAGTCAAGCCATGATCACATAGTTATACATATGAAAAACACCCTATTCTTTCGGTAACTGGCTGGCTTAGTGCAAAAGCACCTTAGCCCCTTTAGCTTTGCGTCACTGATTTTCATCAGCTTTGCCTTTATCGAGAATCAGTGTTTTAAATTTTCCAACTGATCTCTTAATCACACAATACGTCGTTTTTTCTTTATCTAATATCCTACTAATGTATCATTTTATGTTAAAAATACTAGTAAATTCGAACTATTTTTATAAACTCTCCTAAAAAATATTTTTTCACTCGAAGATAGTCAAATCTCCAAGAAAAAATCTGTACCATTTAGAAAATCAAATTTATTGGGCGAATGAATCACATAACACCCGCCCATACATACGATAGTAGGAGAATAAAGGTAAAGGGTGTTGTTAATGCCAGCGATTGTAGGAGTTGCCCAAGTCGTTTCACTTGGCACCAGTTCGGTTTTCCATATCGGAGATGTCTATAAAATCATGCCTTTTTCATCCGCAAGAACTTTCTCCGGAGCTGGTTCCTTTAATACGGGTGAAAGTTTAAATGTTCATAATAATAATTTAAGTAATACGAACACATATGATGCAGATGGTGTAGATCAAGGAATCTTCCTTAATGCTTAAGGAAAGGTTGGTTTTTAATGAATTTTTATA